>CAYMGE010000132.1:0-13953 GCA_964389925.1 uncultured Ardenticatenaceae bacterium | reverse complement strand
CGGCAAGGCTCTCACCGCCTAATTATGTCAGCTATTTACGCCGCTCTGTACTAGAAAGCAAATCGGGAGCGTTGTTGACGCTGGCGGCGATCCACCTCATACTATGTCGTTGGATTTGATTTGCCCAAATTAGTTGGAGTTCAGCGTGGAAAGACCAAATTTAGACAACGTAGACGATAAAATTCGTGGCTATATCGAGTATTTAGAAGGGCGGCTTTTGTCGGGCAGGGCGCGTAAGCCAGCAGAAACACGCCCAACGCTTGAGCCGAGCGAGCCTGAAACGACGATCAACATCATTACACTCTCGGCCGATCTCAACATAAAACGCACCCCGCGTCACCTCTATATTCGTCAACGACGTAGCGGCATCGGTGTACTCGACGTAGAAACAGATGAAGAGACCCAACCTATTGTTTTGTGCGAAGCTGATGCAAATGACGACATTTTGATTGTCAGCGAGGAAGGGCGCATCTTCCGCATCCCCGTTGCAAAGATAAGTGAAGTAGACAGGCGTGAACGCGGCGCGGCGGTTGGTGATCTGATTCGACTTAAGCCAAGCGAGCGTGTCGTCGCTCTGTTGCCGGCCGATGGTGGCCTCTATGTCAATCTCATCAGCGAGCGCGGTCGCGTGCGGCACATCCGCAAAACGTACCTCAGCCCATCAATGACGCAAGGCATTCGCTATCATAACATCAGCGAGGGCGGATATGTAACGAGTGCGTGTTGGTCGAGCGGGGGCGACGATCTGTTCATTGCGACGCGCAACGGGCTGGGGATTCGCTTTAGTGAAAAACAAGTGCCAAACACGGGCGTGCTGGGAATGCGCGTCGCGCCCGACGATAGCACCATTGCGATTGCGACGACTAGTGAAGATGGTGGCATATTAGTCATTGGGCATGATGGAAAAGGGTCTATTCGACTGATGAAAGGCTTTCGCAAAAATAAAGCACCGGGGGCAGGTGGCAAGGTCGCGTTAAAAACGGATAGGCTAGTCGGTGTGCAGTCAGTGGAAAGTGGCAACGACGTGTTTATTGTGTCGCAAATGGGGAAAATGATTCGTTTTTCGGCCGATGAAATCCCATCAAAGACCGGCGTTGTACAAGGCGTAAACTGTATGACATTACGAGCAGACGCGGTAGCGGCCGTGACCGTTAGCCAAGTTGACAGTGAATAACGCGCCGTTGGCCTCAATGCAGGCACAGATGCGCGGGTGTCAGCTCTGTTTAGAAGCAGGCTATGACATCGTGCCGGGTGCTGTTTTTTCGGGCGACGCGCGGGCAGAAGTATTTCTGATCGGGCAAGCACCCGGCATTACCGAACAACAGGTCAAGCGACCTTTCAATGGGACAAGCGGCACACGGCTCTTTCGCTGGCTGACAGAAGCGGGTTGGGAAGAGAGCGCGTTTCGAGAGCGTCATTACATGAGTGCGGTGACAAAATGTTATCCGGGTCGCCACAAAAGCGGTAAAGGGGATCGTGTGCCGACAAAGGCAGAGCAAAAACTGTGTCGGCCGTATCTCACAAAAGAGCTAGCGGCCGTCAATCCGCGCGTGCTAATTTTGGTGGGTGGTCTGGCGATCAAACAATTTTATCCATCAAAAACGCGGCTACGCGATGTGATTGGCTCGGCGCAATTCTTTCACGAGCAGACAGCGCAGAATCGCCTAAATTTCAGTTTGGCCGGGTCAGAACGAGTGTGGGCTATTCAGGAGGAGATGGGATATTACATCGTGCCGCTGCCTCATCCGAGTGGGGCGAGCTTGTGGACAAATTCGGCCGAGAACAAAGCCCTCATCCGCCACGCCCTCGCCCTTCTTTCCGATTTACGTGCAGTGTATTCATTGTGAAAGCTAGGCGACTATCAAAGCAGGTTTTACTCTGACAAGACCAAAAACTCTTCGACGACCCAGCCTGACGTTCCGTCGAGTGTTTCAATCCGTTGCCACATATACAAGCCTGCGGTTTCGCGCCCTTCGAGCAAATTAACTGGTTGCCCGTCCTCAAGTAGAACGACCAAATTTCCATCTGGTGCATCACGCAAATTTAGGCCGCCAATCACGCTGACGACAGCATCATAGGGCAACAGTGTTTCGGTTGGAATCGCGGTTGGCTCGGCCGTCGGTTCTTCAATCGTCGGCTCTGCTGTTGGTGCTTCCTCAACCACCACATTCTCTGTAGGCGGTGGCAGTGGTGTTTCAGTTGGCAAAATCACTGTCACTTGTGGCATCACGATTTCTTGCGTTGCGATTAGTTTAGGTTCCTCAATCGGAATCGTTCGCACAACCTCCTGAGATTGGATTGGCGGGCGCGAAGCTGTCGCAGTTGGAAGCGTTTCATCTGGGCTGGCGGGGAGTGCTGTATTGATGTTCTGAAAGCCGAGATAGGCAAAAAACAGAATGCCCGCAATGCCGATCAGTGCCACACCTTGCAATAATCGAATGTAGGCAGCCCGTCGCGCCACCTGTCGCTGCACACCATATAGCGACGCTGGGTCACGGTTGACAAAGCCACGAAAAAACAGAATTAGACCGACCAGTAGGAACAACCCAGCCAGCACGAGAATACCAAGATCAATGATTTGCGTGTCGATCATAGGGCGATTATCTCACAAGGATCGGCCGAAAACTGCAACCTTGAGAAAGGGCTTAATTGGACAGTAACCCAAGTTAGCAAGGAAAAGCACGCTAAAGCGCACTGTGTGAAGCTGTTTAGCACGCTTTTTGCCTGTCGCCACATTCTTCAGGATGTGGCTTGAATTAGTATCAAGAATTGGCGTTCCCAATGCAGCAGGTAGAGAAGTAAAAAGCAAATAGGTATGCCTTCTACTTACTTCTCACTCCCCACAAAAACACTACTCGTCCGTCACACATCCTTCTGAAGCCGATTTGACATTCTTGATATATTTGTAAAGCGTTCCACGCCGCGCTTTATAGGCGGGGGCAACCCATTCGGCACGGCGTGCGGCGAGTGCATCATCGCTGACGTGTACATCAATCGTATTGTTGACCGCATCAAGCGTGATTTTGTCCCCGTTCTGGACAAGCGCGATAGCACCTCCCTCTTGCGCCTCTGGTGTGATATGCCCAACGATAAAGCCATGTGAGCCGCCGCTAAAGCGACCATCGGTGATGAGTGCCACCTCTTTACCAAGCCCTGCACCCATGATTGTGCTGGTAGGGGTAAGCATTTCGGGCATTCCCGGCCCGCCCTTCGGCCCTTCATAGCGGATCACGATCACTTGTCCCGCCTCAATTTCGCCATTTTCAAACCCCGTCAACATCTCCTCTTCTGAATCGTAGACGTTGGCAACGCCTTCAAACAGCTCGCCCTCTTTGCCCGTAATTTTGGCGACCGCCCCTTCTGTCGCAAGATTGCCGCGCAAAATTTGTAGATGGCCTATCGCTTTGATCGGCTTATCGAGCGTGCCAAAGACGGCTTGATTTTCGTCTAGGCCGCGCACATCTGCGAGATTTTCCGCCAGCGTCTTGCCTGTCACCGTCATCGCGCTGCCGTCAAGCATGTCGTTGTTAAGCAGGTATTTCATGACGGCGGGGGTTCCGCCAACGGCGTGTAAATCTTCCTGCACGTAGCGACCGCTTGGCTTAAGATCGGCCAACAATGGCGTTCTGTCGCTAATCGCTTGGAAGTCATCAATTGTCAGCGAAATGTCAAATGAGCGTGCAATTGCAAGGGTATGGAGGACGGCGTTTGTGCTACCGCCCAGCGTCATGATGGTCGTGATGGCATTGTCGAAACTGGCGCGGGTCACGATGTCGCGTGGCTTGAGGTCGAGTTGGAGCAGGTTGTAGACAGCCGCTCCAGCAGCCAGACATTCGGCCGCTTTCTCGGCCGAATCAGCCGGCGCACTCGCCGAATAGGGTAAGCTCAACCCCAATGCCTCAATCGCCGTACCCATCGTATTTGCCGTGTACATCCCACCGCACGCACCCGCACCCGGACAGCTATTTTTGATGATGTGAACACGCTCCTCTTCGGTTATTTTTCCTGCCAAATACGCACCATAACTTTGAAATGCGCTCACGACATCGAGCTTTTCCTTTTTCCAATAGCCGGCGCGAATGGTGCCGCCGTAGATGATGAGCCCCGGCCGATTGAGCCGACCCATTGCCATCACGCAGCCGGGCATATTTTTGTCACAGCCCGGAATAGCGATCAGGCCATCATAAAAATGCGCCCCCATCGTCGTCTCGATGCTATCCGCGATCAAATCACGCGATTGCAGCGAGTAGCTCATCCCATCTGTTCCCATGCTGATGCCATCGCTAACCCCAATTGTGTTGAAGCGCATCCCGACCGCACCCGCCGCCACGACTCCCTTCTTCACCTGTGCCGCGAAGTCGTTTAGGTGCATGTTGCACGTATTTCCCTCATACCACATGCTGGCAATGCCAACAAATGGCTTTTCCATATCGGCCGTACTTAGCCCCGTTCCATAGAGCATCGCCTGCGACGCACCCTGAGATTTCACTTGTGTAAGACGACTACTGTACTTATTTAGCATACCGCGTTCCCATTTCATGGGTGCAAGTTGTAAGTTGTAAGTTGCAGGTAAAAGCTGACCTGCAACTTACCCCTTGCATCTTTCCCCTGTTTGACTTTGATTAGACGAAACGTTAAAATCGCCAGCTAGTATTTTACGACGTTATGGAAAGTTTAACACACAGTTTTTAACACAAGAGAGCGGGTTGCTTCCCGCTTTTTTCTATGTCAGGGTTGAGAGAAAGTAAATAGTGGGCGCTCTTTAGATTACAGCCGTTTAGGTTGTCGATAGGTTCTAATTTTCCATCTTTTCGCCCAATATAATACCGTTTGGAGGTTCAAAATATGAACGTTTTTGCATCGAGCCTGATGGCTCCCCTGCTGGCTAGTTCGCCAGCGTTACTTTGGTGGCTTGCTCCACTTGGCGCAATTGTTGCGCTTGGCTTCGCCTACTACTTCTACACAGACATCATGAAGGAGAGCGAGGGCAATGAAACGATGGTCGAAATTGCGGCCGCCGTCCGTGAAGGCGCAATGGCCTATCTCCGCGCCCAATACCGTGTGGTCGTCGTGGTATTCGGCTCGTTACTCGTGATCTTCGGTCTCATGTCTCTGTTCGGCTTGCAAAGCGGCTGGATGCTTGGTGGATTCCTGACAGCAGGTTTCTTCTCAGGCATGGCTGGCTATGTCGGGATGCGGACAGCGACCAATGCGTCGGCGCGTACCGCAAATGCCGCCCAGAAAAGCCTCAATGATGGCTTGCGCGTCGCCTTCCGTGCAGGTGCGGTGATGGGGTTGAGCGTTGTCGGTTTCATTCTGCTCGACACAAGCATCTGGTATCTTCTTTTGACGTATGTGGCAGATTTGAGCCTCGCGCAGATCACATCGGTGATGTTGAGTGCCGCGGTTGGTGCATCGACAATGGCACTTTTCGGCCGCGTCGGTGGTGGCATCTACACAAAGGCGGCCGATGTCGGCGCAGACCTCGTTGGTAAAGTCGAAGCCGGTATCCCCGAAGATGACCCACGCAACCCCGCCACTATTGCCGACAACGTTGGCGATAATGTCGGCGATGTCGCTGGGATGGGTGCTGACCTTTACGAAAGCTATCTCGCGTCAATTTTGTCGACGGCCGCGCTCGGTGTTGCGTATGCCACCAGCGCGTTTGGCAATGATGAAGCAATGCAGTTGCTTTACGTGGCGGCTCCGTTCATGTTAGCTGGTGTGGGTGTTTTGATTTCAATTCTGGGTGTTTTCCGCGTGAAAGCTGAGGAAGGCGCATCGATGAAGCAGCTTTTGCACGCGCTTGAGGGGTCAACTCAGCTAGCGGGTATTTTGATTGCACTCGCCTCTTTGGGTCTGTTATTTGCACTTGGTATTCCAAAGCCAATCGGTATTTGGATTGCAATTATCGCTGGTTTAGCCTCTGGTATGGCGATTGGACGAGTGACAGAATACTACACATCGGCCGATTACAAACCAACCCAACACATCGCTGAACAAGCTGCAACCGGCCCCGCAACCGTCATCATTCAGGGTCTCGCGGTCGGGATGGAATCAACTGGCTTCCCTGTCATTATCGTGATTATTGGCTCTGCTGTCGCATTCTTCGCATCAGGCGGTGGCTTGGACGGAACAGCGTTGCTACAGGGTTTGTTTGGTGTCGGGATGGCAGCCGTTGGGATGCTCTCGACGCTTGGCCTGACGTTGGCGACCGATGCTTACGGCCCTGTCGCTGACAATGCGGGTGGCAACGCTGAAATGGCAGAACTCCCCCCACAAGTCCGCGAACGCACCGACCAACTCGACGCGCTTGGCAATACAACGGCGGCAATTGGGAAAGGGTTTGCAATTGGCTCGGCCGCCCTCACCGCGCTCGCGCTTTTGGCAGCCTACCTACAACAAATCGCCGTTAGCCTCAATCCTGACTCGCCTAAATCGCTCAACGAAATCGTCGATCTCTACAGCGTGACACCACTCAATCCGATGTTCCTATTTGGTATTTTGATCGGTGGGATGGTCTCTTTCTATTTCTGTGCGCTGACAATGAGTGCTGTCGGCCGATCAGCCGGCGCAATGGTCGATGAGGTGCGCCGACAATTCCGCGAAATTCCCGGCATCATGGAATACAAAGCCAAGCCAGATTATGCAGCCTGTGTTGAAATCAGCACCCAAGCCGCCTTAAAAGAGATGGTCGTTCCATCCGTTTTGGCAATCGTCGTCCCATTGGTTGTGGGTATTTTGTTTGGTGTTCCCGGCGTTCTCGGCCTACTTGCGGGCGCATTGGGGACAGGGTTCTCGCTCGCTGTCATGATGGCAAACGCGGGTGGTGCATGGGATAACGCCAAGAAATATATCGAAGCGGGCAATCTCGGTGGCAAAGGTAGCGAGAATCACAAGGCAACCGTTGTTGGCGACACAGTTGGCGATCCGTTTAAGGACACCTCTGGCCCATCGCTCAACATTCTCATCAAGTTGATGTCGGTCGTTTCAGTCGTTTTGGCTGGCTTGACGGCCGCAATCGGCGGTGGCTTCGGGTTGCTTGGCCTACTGCTTGGCTTGGGCTAGCTCAGACGAACAAGTTAAAGCCTATTTTATTATGAGAGCGCGGCCTTTGGTCGCGCTTTTGTCGTTCCAATTTGTAACATATTTTTACCATGATTGAGCAAATAGAAAATTTTCTAGGCGGTAATCTCGTCGCGCACATCATAAGAACTGTTCTCGTCCTTGCTGGTTTATGGTCAGTGCGACGGCTGATTCTGCGTGTTGTCTATCAGCGCACCGATGATGCAGAGCTGATCTACTCATGGCGGAAGACGATAGAGTTTATCAGCATGGTGATTGGTGTGCTTGCCATTGCCATTATCTGGCTCGGCGATGGGGATGGCTTACAGTCGGTCACAACCTATCTTGGCCTCCTCTCGGCCGGTATCGCCATCGCCCTCCAAGACCCATTGACAAACTTTATCGGTTGGGTGTTTATTGTGGCTCGTCGGCCGTTTGAAGTCGGTGACCGCATTCAGATTGGCGATGTTTCAGGAGACGTGATCGATATTCGCTACTTTCAAATCAGCATGTTGGAAATTGGCAATTGGGTCGATGCAGAACAAAGTACCGGCCGTCTGATTCGCGTGCCAAATCGCTTTGTCTTTAGCCAACCCGTCGCCAACTACACAAGCGGTATCCAGTTCATCTGGAACGAAATTCCTGTCGAAGTCACATTTGAAAGCGACTGGCGTGCGGCAAAAACGCTCTTAGAGGAGATAGCGGTCACCTACTCATTACAGCCCACGCAAGAAGAGGCTGCGGAGATTCACCGCACTGCCAAACGCTCAAATATCCGCACCCCACGCATCACGCCCGTTGTGTACACAAAAGTTGAATCAAGTGGCGTTGTGCTAACGTTGCGCTATCTGTGCCCACCCCGTCGCCGTCGCGGTAGCGAACAGAAAATTTGGGAAGCGATTTTAGAGCTATTTGCCAACCGAGATGATATGGATTTCGCCTATTCAACACAGCGCGTCTTTTATCATCCGCGTGAAGGGAAAACGCTGATGAATGACTATTCGACCGTTGCCCACCCCCACATCGTAGAGGATTTGTAATGTGCAGTTCTTCGTAACCAACTATAATGGTGCAAATGATGTAATGAAGCATCATCAATCTGGAGTAAAAATGAAACGACTGCTGCTTTTCTCTCTTTTCTTATTATTTTTAGGTATAGGTGGTGGCATAACTACCGCAAATGACACTCCGCGCGTCGCAATTAAGTCAACAGATCGCGTCACGTTGTTCCGCGCTGGCCTAGTTGCCGACACCGCACATCGTCGGTTTTTTATTGGTGGCACGCTAAACGAGCAACCAGCGATTATCGTCACAGATCTGTGGGGTCAAAAACAGTATGCGCTGTTAGTGGGAGAAGGTCGATTTAATTATTCGGCCGAACTCAATCAACTCCTCTTTGACTCCACGAGCGGTAATCTACAGCGCGTCAATCCCGACAATGGAAAGGTCATCAACTCAAGCCCCGTTGCAGGCTTTAGAGGGCATAATGACATCAAGCTGACGACACGTGCTGCGCCGCAATATGATCCGCAGCGCGGGCAAATTTATATTTTCCGCGCGAACACGATTGAGGCGTATGCGGCCGACACCCTACACCACATCGGCTCCCACAGCTACAAGGTCTCCTATCAAGGTTACTGCCCACAACAGACCTGTCTTAGCAGCATTGAGGATGCACTCTATAATCCGTTGACACACCATCTACATCTCGTCTTTCTCGATTATGCAACGACTGGCTGGTACAGCCTCGCGCTCCTAACACACGATGTGCGAACGGGTAAAGAGATCGGTGAACGACTTGATTTGGCAGGCGGGTATAAACTGATTCCATTCGGCCGCAGTCTGATCGTCGGGACGAGCAATAAACATCAGTTTACCGACTACTGGCGCGTTGAGAATGGCAAGGTCGTTGCCAAACCAAATGGTGACAAGTTGAATCAAGGCTATGGCTTTGCGCTCGATACAAAGCGTGGTCAACTGCTGGAGATCGGCAATATTTATAACTATCAGACGGAAACTTTTCATGAGCGCCTGCTCACACGCAATGCTTGGACGCTGACATCCGTTTCAACGGAGCCACTCTCGCCTGCTTTTAGCTTGATTGGGCTTAGAGGGCCTCTAACCTATATCGCGGAAACAGATTCACTGTACTTTATGAAAAGAGGTAGCAATGGGGATTCTGTTGAATTGGTCGTCGTGCCAATGTCAAAGATACGTTGAACGCTTTACAGTAACGAATGAGACTAACGTTCTTTCATAGATATTGTAAAGAAAGACGATCAAACCAAATCTAAACTTGATATGAATAGAGATGTAGAGCAAATTTTGCGCGAGTATGACAGTGCTTACCGTTGGCTGCTGGGGTTAATTCAAGACCCTTCAGGCAAGGTCGAGACACGAGAATTGGGACGCGATGAGCGGCTGGTTGAATTTCGAGAGCGGCTGGCAAATATGCAGGCATTTCTAGCGTTTGCCAATAATCCCGAAGCTGATTTTCGCTCGGTGCATGTGACGGGGACAAGCGGAAAGGGATCAGTCACGGTGATGATTTCCGCACTACTATCAGCTTGTGGACAACGAACAGGAGACCATACAAGCCCATTTTTGCAACTGCCAGCAGAAAAGTTGCGGGTCGATGGGCGCATGATTGCACCATCAGAGTTTGGTCACCTGATTGGTCAGTTACGCGAACTTATTGAGCGTTGGCGAGCGCAGGGAAATATGTTGCGCTATGGACAAGCGTGGGCGGCGCTGACATTTTTGTGGTTCAAGTACGCGCAGGTCAATTGGGGCGTGTATGAAACGAGTATGGGCGGGCGATTTTCCAACTCAAACCTATTGCCGGCCGAGATCGCGGTCATTACGAATGTGGATTACGATCATGTGAAGGCATTAGGGCCGTCGTTGGAGAGCATCGCGTGGCACAAGGCGGGCATTATTCGTCACAACAAACCGGCTGTCACGGCCGAAACCAAACCACACATCTTGGATATTTTGCGGCGAGAAGCGGCCGAAAAAAATGCAGCCCTGTATAAAATCGATTGGCATCTCGATGTGGATGATAAATTAGTTGTGCAGACACCTTTGCGGGAGATTGTGGCCAATCGGCCGAATCTACACGGCAAGTTCCAGTTTATCAACGCGGCAACGGCCATTACGACGGTCGATATCCTCGCCCATCAGCACGGGTTTGAACTGACCGAGCAAGCCATCGAGCAGGCGTTTAACAACCTAGTCTACGCGGGGCGATTTGAGGTGATCCAAGAAAGGCCAACCGTCATTCTCGATGGGGCGCACAACCCTGCCAAAATGCGGGCTTTTGTCGAGAGTGTTCAACAGGCGTATCCGAATCGTCGGGCAACGATCATGATTGGCAAGTTGGCAACGAAGGACGGGCGCGAGATGCTGGAAGCACTGCGGCCGATTGCGGCACGATTTGTCGCCTCACAGCCACATGTCTATGGAAAAATGCCCACGCCAGCAACCGTCTTGGCTGAGAAATTACGCGAGGTTGCGCCAGATGTACCTGTCGCGGTCAATGCAGATATTCTGGCTGCAGTTGAGGAGACACTGAGCGGGCTGGCTGAGGAGGATATTTTCATTATCACTGGCTCGATCTATCTAGTTGGTGAGGCTAGGGGTTACTGGTATCCGGCTCGGCCGATGTTGGAAGCACTGGAACGCCTCGCAGAACATCCTTTAAAACCGATTTAACATTGATTTTGGTCGATGTAGGATTGGCACTTGGCTTTCTTACTATAAAACTTACCCATGGGATATTGGGAACATCATGGTAATCAACAAAATTATAACCATCATCGCACAATTTGTACTTGGCCTAGTCGCCGTAATGCTCGTTTATTTTGCCGGCATTGGGAACGGCTGGGAACTGATAGCCATGCCAATCGCCTGCACAATCGCTGCGCTACTTGGTGGACGCTTGACAGGTAACGCGATCACCACACGACTAGCTATCGGCGTATTGATTGGCAGCGCGATTGGAGCAGCATTCTTGTTAATTCCAATCGCTTGGGGATTTATAGGTATGCTGATGCCTGTTGTTGGAGCAATGATTGGGTATCAACTCATGGCAAGATCGATTTAGGATAGATGAAAGAGCAGTTCCCCCAAGCGTTGAGCAACTTCACCTCTAAAATGGCAAGCGAGCGTACACGATTCGATTTCACAAATTAGCCTATGTTTGCGGGGTCAATCTGCGCGGGATTGCTGGATGCTTGCGTATACACCTCCCATCCCTTACACTCCCGATAGCATAACGCAGTTCAACAATCTATCTATATGTATATCTGAAAGGGAGAACTTAGTGACGCAATTTCGGTTTGAAGCTTGGCCGACGGAATACCGCGTGATTACGCAAGATTTTGGCGCACGACCAAACGTGTACGGGGTGTTTGGGCTGCCCGGTCATGATGGTATCGACATTCGCGCACGCACAGGAACCTCCATTTTTAGCGTGGCGGCAGGGACGGTCGATGAGGTGGATGTCGGCCGAAATCTCGGCAACTATGTGCGCGTTCGCCATATTGACAACTTTCAAACGACGTATGCTCATCTTAGCGAGGTGATGGTGGCGGTTGGCCAGACAGTCACAGCGGGGCAACTGTTGGGGCTGGCTGGCGAAACGGGCAATGCACACGGCGCACATCTGCATCTCGCGCTCAAAAAGCTCGGCGCGACCTATAGCAATTGGCCGTATAACTTGATCGATCCAACACCGTTTTTGTTGCCGCTGCTTAACTGGGCGCAACCACAGGGTGAAACGCTGACTGGTTGGATGTTAGAAAGCTCGCTCTTGCGTAATGTAGATATGGGGCAAGTCCACATCGGTGGCGCAAGGGTGTGGATTGGCACGGATAAGTGGCAGCTTGTGCCGGGCAATACGATTGTCGAGTTAACGGGTGAGGAAAAAAGCGGCTATGTGTTGGTGCGCGTGACGCTGGCGGCGTTGGGGTTGACCCCTGATGAAGTGCCTCAGAAACCAGATTTGCTGCCCCAGCCAACGGTCGCAACAGTAGATGGCTGGGGTTGGGAACGGTTTCTTGCCATTGAGGATGAATACGCGCTCATCAATCCACCGGGGGTTAACCTGCGACAATCGGCCGATGTGCGGTCAACAAATACCGGCTTTGTGCGAATTGGCAGCACGGTACGCCTGCTGGGAGAGGCAAAGGAAGGGTATCGGCCGATGCGTGTCCTACTCTCTGATATCGACGGCGCACTCAATCTGCCACAACTTCCACCCCTTCCCAACGACATCGAGACCTTGCCAACCGAACCGCATGATGACAGTACACTCCTGCTCGGTTGGGTTCGTAGCGCAATTTTGAAGAAACAGGGCATATACGCCCAAGTAGATTATCGTTATGGCGCAGCATTGTATCCCGAACCAATGAAGCGAACGCTGCTTTATGCACGGGTCAAAGGGTTTGCTCAAGTCACGCGAGCAGGGGCTGACAAAGGGAAGTTTACGCCGATTTTGGCACGTCGAGAGGACGTGTTTGGCATGGTTGAGCCGCTCCCGCTGGTACAGGCACCAGACGGGTTGCCAGATGGGTTGCAAGATATTCGGCCGAAACCCCACCATGACACCACGCCGGGCTGGATGTTGACGGCCGAGATCGCCGAAGGCACGACAGGCTCATTTCCCGCTTCACTGCACACACTCCCCCACCGTGATGCCCCCATCCTCGCGCAGGCAGAACCTCATGCAGAGCTATTTGTCGTTAGTCAGGCAGAAGGTGAATTTACGCCTGTCCGTGTCAATGACAAGCAAATCATCTGGCGACGCGATTGGAATCAAACGGCCGATGAACCAATTCACCCAATCACGTTCTCAGCACAGGTACGAATTGGCCTGACCGCCTCCACGGACATGAGCATCTCAGACGATGAAATTGCCTTGTTCAAACGATTACGACCGGGAATTCTCAAAATATCCTCTCTGCATGATAATGAGGCGGTTGAACAACTGTGCCAACAACATCGCTCTGCCCACTGGATCATCCGCGCCCACCACGAATTTAATGGTCAAAACGTGTCGCCAAGCCAATTTATCGACGCAACACTGGCGAACGTGCGCGAGAAGCTCTCTATTTTGGATGGCAAATTCTCACTCGTCTCGCTACACGAAGAGCAAAACAGTGCGCGGAACGGTTGGGGAGCTTCATGGAATGATGGAACAGCTTTTAGCTCATGGTGGTTAGACGTAGTGCAGACATATCGGCACGAGCTGCCCGATGTGCCGTTTATCTATCCCGGCGTTGCACTGGGTGGAACAATTCAGCACCAACAGCAAGACCATATCTTATTTATGGAGCAGAGTCGGGAAGCGGTGGAATCGGCCGATGCGCTCGCCGTTCATCTCCACTGGTCAACTCACTACCCGCTTCCAAATGCCCTCGCCGCGCTCGACGACCTGCTTGCCCGCTTCCCAATGACTCGCCAAACGGGTGAACCCCTCCCCGTGTATGTGACTAAAGCGGTCAACACCGACCCCAACATCACGCCACGCGAACAGGCAGAGCAATATCTACAGTGCTGGCACGCGCTGCAAATTCGACATCGCGTCAAGGGAGTCACATTTTTTGTCGCCTCATCGAGCGACCCCGCGCTGGCAAATCAGGTCTGGCTAGATCGTGGCATTGCGAAGTTAGTCGGTCAACGATAATTGCCGCTCTTATTTACGATTTTATGAAGTCTTCGCCATAAGTTTAGACGTATTGCGTAAACTGAATACGCAACACGCTTTATCATCCCTGCTACCTTAAAAGTGTGCAAAAGTGTGCAACACGCTATAAGTACCTGCTTCATCTACCGTCGCCGCAAGCGGTCTTACATGGTGTCCACAGGCGTTACGCCGCTGTAGCC
>CAYMGE010000131.1:0-14235 GCA_964389925.1 uncultured Ardenticatenaceae bacterium | reverse complement strand
TTTGGTATACATCGACTTGCTGACAAATCAGCCGACAAAATGTATTGATAAGCAACAAATGTTGATGGATGTCGGCCGATGGTCTGTGATTACAGTAGAGCAATTTGTTTGGTGGCGCACCTTGCCGACAAAAATCCCCGAAAAGATGGGCAACCCCGACGATTGGGAAGTTGATACACCGACTGTAGAGGCAGAGGTACAACACCAACTTGATGACATTGAGCTATTACTCGAAATGGGTGCGACGCAAGGAGTGATTGATTTGTTACGCCATCGCGCAGTTTGTACGAAGGATTTATCCGCTTGACACGATGTTCTGCCACTATGTTTTATGGCTGACGAGAAACTCTCCCTAGCTTAACGAGGGTTGTCAAGATTTAAGTTTTTCTCTGCGACACCATGCAACGAGGGAAAGAATAGCACCCAAAAGAATTGCAACAATCACTATGTTCGTTTTTTCGACTGATGCTGATTGGAGCGTAATTGCCGTAGGCACGCCATCGGTACGTGTTGTTCCATCAAAAGTCACCATAGGAAGGAAAACACCTTCTGTAACATCTCCTACCTGAGTAAAAATACCATACCTGAACCAATTGTTTCCATTAGGGTCATCTTCACTGAAACGTTGCACAATTGTGTTGTTGAGGATGATATGGACATCAAAGCGAAGTGAGTATACGTCCTCTTGAGCAGGCGTTGTGAATGAAATTGGCACTTCCCTTGATTTCGTTCGCCCTAGATCACAAACAGAATGGGAGTTCACAGTGACAGGGTTCCCATCTAATTCGAGTGTGTAAACTAATCTGTAATCTTCAATGGCACTGCACTCCCAACCATCAATGTCTGTGCTTGTGTTTTGAACCAGTATTGACCCTGAATAAGTTGTATTGGGAGCCAAACGAAGAACGCGCCCTTGATAAATCGAAGGTTGATCCCAACTTATTTGGAGTGCGTTCCAGCGAAATTGAGAAGTTGTGATAACGCTAGGATCATCCACCTGTCGCAAGTGAACACCTGTATAGTAATGTACGACGGATTGCACAGGACGTAAGAAAGCGGTACTCCACTGTTCTGCATTTGCAAGCTCGTTGCGATTGTAGGTTTCTGATCCCCATGACCAACGACTTGCTCCATTTTGGCTCATTCCACGTCCATGCCCAAGCGGTTGAACATCTGGTTCCATTGTGATCGGTTCTTCTACACTCAGCAGATAAGGATAAGGAACGCCAGCTGCGACAAATCCAGTTACAGTCTGGGTATGTGGGGGGATGCTTGTATCACTGGAAAATTCAGTGCGCGAAGGGCATGTTGGATCACTACCCGTCGCATTGTAAGCAATATATTCTTTATTTCGCAAGCCGTTACAAACACGATCTTGCAAGGTGTTCTTGGAAGTATCCGAAGCGCAAACATCTGTATCTGTATCACCGTAGAGAAAACCAAACGAGTCTTGCGAATATGGCAGGAAGACCTGCCGTGATGCACTATTGTCTATGTCATTTGGGACAGTATCTTGAAAAAAGTACAGATATGAGCGTGCTGCATATCCTTGAGCGACTATTGCATCGGGATGGTGTGCTTCAAGTATCATTTCCTCGCTTAGTACGTCGGGGAGATAGTCACCTTCGATTTGTCCAGCGTCAAAAATGACGGGATTAACGTCATAGGGGTATGGAATGGGGTCTCTCATCACCTTTGTTTGACACTTTTCGGGTACTACATCACCATCTTGACAATAGGCAGTACATCCATATCTCCTATCATTTGAGCCAACTTGACACTGAGTACGAATCCGACCGTTATCAGTTAATGCGTACATAGTAACTGTGATTGCTGATGGTGCAACGTAATCGCCAGCCGTTTGTTCACACTGACTCACGCCTTGCGCCGCTACTGGTTCCAACATAAACAGCAAAAGAAATGTGGAAAACACAGAGGCAAGTGCAATCTTTTTCATCTTAGTTTCCCCCTTGAACATCAATGGTACAAATTCGTGAATCGTGAACTGTCTCGATTGTCGCAGGGCATTCAATTGCTATTTTTGTCCCGTCAGGCGACCAAGCATGATTGCGTATAGTTGCTCCTTGTCCAAGCAATTCGTTGGATAAAAATTCTTGTGATGCTCCTGATTCAGCTTCAATAACAAACAGTCCCATCTCATTATCACTACGTTCACCTAGAGTAGCGATGTAACGACTATCGGGCGACCAATCAAAATCAGCAACATAGTTATTTGGTGAAGGCTGCACGAAATAGTAAGTGTTTGTTTGAAGATCGATCATGCCGATAGAAACTGCTCCCCATTTATCAACATAGTTGCGTGGCGCATTCTCAAAGGCGATGTATCTGCCATCGGGACTCCATTTCACTTGCAAGGGCGCATTGATGGCATTGGACGTTTTACCTAGTCGAATTTCGCACACGGTTTCATTTGACAAGTCATACAGAAACATTAGCGGGAATTGTTTGACAACAGCTTTATCGCCTGTTGCATTCAAATATAGGTGGTAGCCTGTTGCATCAAATCCACCATATTGTCGCAGATCGTGGTAATAATCGGCCGAAACCCATTCACTTGGCTTAATTGACGTAGCAGTAGAAGTACGGCTAGTCATACTGTATTTCTGAATGGTTTCGCTTTCGTAGCTGTCGAAGTAATAAATGTCACCGATAGATGAGCCGAAACTATATCGAAGAGTTTCATCAACAAGCACCTCTGGCGTATGATTGCTCCCACCCATCATTATGACTTCATCAGATGATCCATCCGTATTATCAATCCAAGTGTTGTAAACGATTGGTTGTCCATCTGTATACCAAACAGGAGTGATTGGAGAGGTCGAGACGGCTTCGGTCACAACATTCTGTGTAGATATTGAAAATGTTTGCAGGATATGCTGACCCTGTTGGTATGGCTGTACTAGAAGTAATTTATCGGCTGACATCCAATCCCAAATTGTGGTAGACCCATCAGGATCAAGGACGAGACTTGGAGCCGACATTTGTAAGTTTTGTAAATTTACAGGGATGCCAGAGGGTGTCGTCTCCGTAAATCCACAATCATTAACTGCTTCTGTATTCGCAGGAGGAGGTGTGTAATGCGGTGCAGGATAACCGCCATCAGCATTTCTATCGCCGTCGCTTGTAGGAGTCGGCGCAGGATATGGGTCGGTCGCTTGTGCAATAGGCTGTTGTGGAGTTGGCTGTGCGTTTTCTGCACTGGATTCTACTGGTTCGAGAGCCTGTGATGTGGTGGGGGTATTACTCACTACAGGTTCCGCCGTAGGTGAACAGGCAAATAGAAATGTAACTAAACATAGGAAAATAATACGGTTCATTATTCCTCCAACAGCCACTCGATACACAAAACAGCGACAAATTTGCCTTGTTTTTTTATCATTTTGTACCAAGTGACCTGTTTTGCGTTTACGAGATGCGCTGGGATTTTACCACAACGAGCAAAATTTGTTTGCCTACGATAATCCTTCGTCTTTCCGAGCCAATTGGCTCGGAGCATGATGTGTTTGGCGGGAGGATTGTTAGGTTAACGGCTATATTTCGTCAAAGCCCCATTGCTGTAGACGTACAGGTTGCGGTCTTGCCCGATAAAGCCGATGCGGTTGTTGTAAGTGGGATCACCGTCACGTCCCATGTCAAACTCGATAGCTTCCAAAACATTCAAATCGCGGTCAAGGATGAGCAACTGATGTTTGCAGACACACCACACCTCGTCGCCAAAGCGTGTCATCCTGCCAGTGAAAAAGTCTGAACTGTACTCGCTTGGAAGCAAGTTATCAGCGCGTCCATCGGCCGAAATCTTACCGATTAAGCTCTCCTCGTTGCTACTGGTGTTGTTAATCCGCATGATCTCGCGGCCAGTGATGTTGCCGATTGCGTCCACCGCGTCGTAGCTCAACCATAGATCGCCAAATGGTGTTACACGCGCTTGATGAAACTGCATATCATAAGTGATGCCAGCGATTGGCCCTTCAAATACCTGTTCGCCGTCTGCACCAATAAGCGTGATACGGTTATTGTCAGGATTGATCCACGCCATGCCGTATTTACTGACAACAAGATCGCGGCTGTTTGGCTGGTCGTACTCAACACCTACGCTTGAGTCGAGTAACGAGCGCAATCCAAAGTGATTTGGTGCGAGCGTAACTCTTGTATGGGTAAACACGTAGCCTTGATTTGTTACGGCTTCTAGCAACGACGTGGCTGAATGTTGCATAAACTCAGATTCACTGTACGTCCCATCTGGGCTGATGATGACCGCCCGCACCATCCCACCGCCGTCGTAGTTACTCAGGTCTGTGCAAACCATCACGCCATCTTGTAATACATGCGTCCGCTGGCTACATGGTGGCACAATGTCAGTTGTAGTTGTTACTGATCCATCCGACGCAAACTGGACATGACGTGTTGTATTCTCGTCAATTTTTGCATAGCCCACAAAAGAACCATCCTCGAAAACGTAGAATGAGCCAACACTACCAACATCTACTTGCCATTCCATTGTCCAAATCGCAGCAGGCGTTGGCGTAGGTGGGATTGGTGTGGGGGCAGTGGTTGGTGGCACTGCGGTTGGCGGTTCAGTCGTTGGCGGTTGTGTAGTAACATCTACTAGAGTAGGCTGTGTTGCTTGTGCAAGTGCGGTGTCATCTGCTTGTGGCTCAGTGTTTTGAGCAGATTCTGTTGGCGTTTCGGCCGAACCACAAGCGAGAGTGAACATCAGGAACAATAAAATCGACAATCGTATTTTCATCTACGTTCTCCTTTCTATGCAATCAATTGTGCGATCAATGGACAAAAAAGGCAAAAAGTGTCCATTGGTTAATCTGGCAGTATTAAAATCTGACTGTTACCGTCACGACATGATCAAGATTGGTGATGTTGTACAGATGTTGGGTGTCAGCAAGTCAACCGTTAGCAATTGGGTTGGTGAGTATGAGGATCATTTCAGTACGGATGCTGCGGGGAAGGGCAATCGTCGTCATCGGCTGTTCACGGAGCATGACGTATCCATTTTGCACACCATCGCTACGTTGAGAAAACAGGGGCAATCCTTTGAAGACATCCGCGCTACGCTCGACAACGGCAAGACTCTATTGCCTGATCTCTCCCTCCCCCAACTGGCTAAACTACGAAAACGAGAGTTGACGGAAGGGTTTATCGAGGAGATTATTTCGGAAATGCTCCAAACTGTAGCGACGTTACGCACGCAAGTTGACGATTTACACGCTAATTTGAGCCAGATGAAGCGAGAATTGGAGACTGAGAAGCAGGGGCGGCTTGAGGCTGAACGTCGGGCAGAGCGTGCAGAGGCGCGTCTGCGTTGATTTGCTGACAAGTGATCCCGACGGAGATTTCATCGTGATTGGTAGTCACTCAGCCTAGCATTCTTGATTCGTGAACAAAAGTAGATAGCGGTAGAATTAGAAAAATTATTCTACAATTCTACTTCTATGAACAATCGACTTTCCAAAAAACACGCTGAGTTTGTCACCCTATTATCTGAAATTTTTCAGTTTGACCATGCCGATCTTGATTTTGGCGTGTATCGCATTTTGCGTCAACGGAGACGAGAGATTGCGCGGTTCTTAGAACACGATCTCGATCAGATTGTGCGGGAGAGCTTCACGGCACTGGCAGGGATGAAAAAGCCAATTCTCCAGACTCAACTTGAAGAATTGAAAAAACAAATAGAAGCAGGCAAAGAATTTCTGACACAGGCTGGTGTGAAAATCAGTGAGCCAATCTATGATGAAAATGGCGTTTTGATTCAAGCGAATTTACTCTCAACTGATTACGGAAAAGCCTATATGGAGAAACGCGCCCAACTTGCAACCCTCAATGCCAGCGAGGAGGCGATAAGCGATGTATACAGCAGTTTAATCACGTTTTTTAGACGTTATTATCAGGACGGTGATTATATCGCCAAACGCAGACGAAGTAGCAGGGAAGACAAGTACAGTATCCCATATGATGGTCAGGAGGTGGTTTTTCACTGGGCGAACAAAGACCAGTATTACATAAAAACGAGCGAGCATTTCACCAACTACCGCTTCAAACTACCAAACGCGGTCGTTGTGCGCTTTATAGTGACTTCGGCTAGTACCGCGCAGAACAACAATAAAAGCAAGCGATATTTCGTTTTTGAGATGATAGAAGAAAAAGAGGATGAGGTCATTATTCAGTTGCAATATCGCCTACTAAACGAAAAGGAGGAAAACAGCTTTGGTAAAACTAAAAGTGGCAATCCTGCTAAACCAAGCCAAAGCGAGTTGAATGAACGTACCTACGCCGCCGTAGTGAAATCTGTCGGAGATAAAACGGTCAAGGCGTATTTGCAGAAAGAACATGGAGTAGGGCAACGTCCATTGTTGATTTACCACCTAGCACGCTTTACAGCACGTAATACAACGGACTTTTTCATCCACAAAGATTTAGGTGGGTTTTTAAGAAGTGAACTCAACTACTACATTCGCAATGCCGTTTTGTCGCTGCACGAATTGCTAAATGGAGGGCAAATTACGCAACTAGAGATTCAACGTGGTCGCACTATCCACACCATTGGAAATCATATCATTGACCTGCTGGCGCAAATTGAGGATTTTCAGAAACGTCTTTACGAGAAGAAAAAGTTTGTCACGCGCACTGAGTATGTTGTCACAATGGATCATGTGCCAGAGGAACTGTGGGAGGAAGTGCTGGAAAACACGGCACAGCTTGCAGAGTGGCGTGATATGTTAGGGCTAGAGCATTTACAATCCAGTGACGGTATGTTTAGCGAACTAAACAATGATTTTCTGCGCCGACATCCGACACTGACCATTGACACGCGCTATTTTGATGAAATTTTCAAAGATAAGCTGCTTGCCTCTATTGATAACCTAGAAAATGCAATCAATGGAACTTGCATTCATAGTGACAACTGGCAAGCTCTCAATCTATTGTTGGCAAAATACGCACGAACCATCGAATGTGTATTTATTGATCCTCCCTACAATATAGGTGGTGATGATTTTCTATATATTGATAACTATCAACACTCCTCATGGATTTCGATGATGGCTGATCGATTGAGTTTGACACATGATTTGCTGACCCCGAATGGCTCAGTGTGGATAACAATAAGTGATATTGAAGTTAGCAATTTGCAGATGCTTGCACACAGTTCTTTGACGGGATTGCGCTTTGTTAATAATGTCATTTGGGAAAAAGTTTATAGCCCTCGGATGGATGCGAAACAATTTTCCACATCACATGACACTGTAGTAGTTTTAGCCCGTGATAATGAATGGAGTCCAAATCAGTTAACAATCAACCCAGACCTTACTCAGTTTCCACATACAGACGAAGACGGAGAAGTTTATCGAAGTGACCCGCTCCGCAAGTGGGGAAAAAACTCTTTGAGAGATGATCGCCCAAATCTGTTTTTCCCCATCACCGCACCCACTGGGGAGATCATTTATCCAATAAAACCAGACGGTAGAGAAAGTTGTTGGCGATGGCAAAAATCTACTGTTGAGAGCAAATACGAGCAACTAGATTGGCTAGATAAAGGGAATGGCCTGCAACCTTATGTTCGTCAATATGCAAAAACATCAAATTCACGCCCTCCTGAAACTATATGGAAGTATGACCAAGTTGGCTCAACCCACGAGGCGCAAGAAAGATTAAAGGCGTTATTTCAGACAAGTAACTTTGGTACGCCAAAACCACCGAAGTTAATAGAACACACTTTGAAAATTGCAGGAGGCTCTTCAACCTTCTTATTAGATTTTTTTGCTGGGTCTGGAACCAGCGGAGAATCTGTGATTTCACTAAATCGTCAGGATAAAGGGCAGCGTAAATACGTCTTGGTTGAGATGGGCAATCACTTTTACACCGTGCTATTGCCGCGACTGCGGAAGGTCGTGTTAAGCGCAGAGTGGAAGGATGGGTTGCCACAAACGCATAACCAAACAGGCAGTCATATTATCCAGTATCATACATTGGAGCAGTATGAAGATACGCTCAATTCATTGGAACTACAACCGTTGACATTGCCAAACACGCCACAAAATCAGCCACAACTTGATTTGATATTGCGCGATGAACACGCCTATTTACTGCGCTATATGCTTGACATAGAGAGTCGTGACAGCAACAGTTTGTTAAATGTACAACAGTTAACCGCACCGTTTTCATACACGCTCAACGTACATAATGGACTAGACGCGGAACAGGTATCAGTTGACTTAATTACGACTTTCAACTACCTGATCGGTCTAGTGGTGCGGCAACGCAAAGCGTTTGAACGAGAAGGTAGGCGATATGTTGCGATACGTGGTGAATGGGCTGGGCAAGATACGCTAATTGTATGGCGAGATGTTCCGTTAGTAGCAGATGATTTGGTTGAAGAACGACAAGCGGATGCACAGTTTATTGGCGAAATCGTCATCCCCGCTTTTTATGCACCAGCTCTCAGTCCTGTTCGTTTGCTTGTTAATCATGCAGCACTGCCTGTCCCTGTGCCACAAGTCAAGCAACCCGTTACAGCTGAATCGCTCGACCCGATTTTTCAAGAGGCGATGTTTGCATGAAAACGAAGTTACAAGAACGGCTGTTGCTCAATCGCTATTTGTACGCGCAGATTGGTAGCGATAATCCGACTGTATTGCAAGAACAATTACAGAAAGTCAGGGAGGGATATTCGGCCGAAGGGATTAGCACTTTTGCCCAATATCTGATTGAACAAGCGGAAACCACGCCTACAAAAATCAAGCCGAAGCTGCGCGGTTATGACGAAAATATCAAACTGTATGTAGCGCGTCTTAATGCCAGTCGGGAGCGTGTCGGTGAGCCAACTATCTCCTTGCGCTACTATCAATATCTAGCATTGTTGCTGACAGAACTGTATCTTGACCAATACTTTACCAACCGTGACCAGCTACGTGATGCGATCAATCTTTATGCTGACCTGCTTAATGCGGGATTGCCGAAAGGTGCAACCCCGTTTCCATCTGTAAAGTGTGATGCAGCGCAGAATGACCTCAACAAAGTTGCCTACTGGATGGCAACAGGTAGCGGCAAAACGCTGCTCATGCACATCAACTATTGGCAATATCATTACTATGCAGAACGGAATAACCATCTGCCTGACAACATCTTGCTGATTACACCAAACGAAAAGCTATCGGAACAACACAGCCGAGAGTTGAGTTACAGCGGGATTAACAACTTCCGTTATGGTAATGACGGCCGACGCACCCTGTTTCAAGAAGGTATCGCATATATCGAGATTACGAAGCTAAAGAAGAATAAAAGGGGCAAGGGGGCGAGCATCGACATCAGCGAGTTTGAGGAGCAAGATAGTCAACTGATTTTTGTCGATGAAGGACACCGAGGGAACACAGGAGACACATGGCGCGAAATTCGGGACACGCTAGGATTAAATGGATTCACATTTGAATATAGCGCGACGTTTGGACAGGTCGTCAATGGTGCGTCAAAGCAGAAACATAAAGAGCTTCTACCAGAGTACGGCAAGGCGATTTTATTTGATTATTCTTATCGCCACTTCCACGGAGACGGATACGGTAAAGATTATTGGATTCTCAACGTTGGTGAGCAAACCCGCGACCTGACCAACACATTGATGCTAGGCAATCTGCTGACATTTTACGAACAGGTGAAACTGTATCGAGAGCGTAAAGATGTGTTGCAACCGTTTAATATCGAGGCTCCGTTATGGGTGTTTGTTGGAACAAGCGTTGTCGGAGGGAGCAAAAACGCAAAACAGGCGGCAACAGATGTACAGCGGGTCGTTCAGTTTTTTGCTGATTTCCTCAAGCACAAGGCGAAGTGGGTGCAACAAATTGACGAGTTGCTGACCAACTCTACTCTGTTTACAGGTCTGTTCCCAACGCTCAGAGGGGGTGATGATTATGCAGAAATGTACAACGCGATTGTGCAAACTGTTTTGCATGGCGAAACAGGAAGATCACTGCGCGTTGTTCAGTTACGAGGGGAAGAAAGCGAAATTGGATTACAAGTGGGGGCAGATAATCCCTATTTCGGTGTAATTCGTGTCTCGAACACAAAACTATTACTAGAACGCTTCCGTAAGGTAGACGGGTTGGAGATTTTGACGGAGGAGTTATCATACTCTTTGTTTGATGGCATCAACGCGGCAAATTCTTCGATCAACATCCTGATTGGCGCGAAGATGTTTATTGAGGGATGGGATTGCTACCGTGTGTCGTGCATGGGGCTAATCAATGTAGGGCGCAGTGAAGGGTCACAAATTATTCAGCTATTTGGGCGCGGTGTGCGACTACGTGGATTAGGATATTCTCTCAAGCGTAGCGATGAACTGAGTGCGAGACAATTGGGAACACTGGAAAGACCTGCCTATATTGATTTACTTGAAACATTGCGTATCTTCGGGATTCGCGCTGACTATATGGCAAAGTTCCGTGAGTATCTGGAGGCTGAAGGAGCCAGTACAACCCCGTATCGGGACATCTATTTACCAATCCAATACAATCGACAGTTACTTGCAGAGCCGCTACAGGTATTTCGTGTACCGCCTGATAAGCTGTTTTTGCGCGATCATGCTGCACAGCTACCACAAACGGTGAAGCAAGTTATTTATGATATTCGGCCGAAAGTCGAACTCGACACCGAGACAGGCAAACGTGTTCAAAAACAAGTGGGTGAAGTTAACCAAATGGACAAGTTGCGTGAGCGAGCTTTGTTCTTTGATTGGCAAACAATCTATTTAGACATCGTGCGCTTTATTCAGCAATGGAAAATGCAAAATCTCATCTTCACACAAGCTGATTTGCAGACAATTTTTTATAAAGGGGGATTCATCCTCTATTGCACGGATGAGCAGATACGGGTACTAGATCGTTTCGGCCGAATGCCAGCGCAGCAAATTGCGACAACGCTTCTCCGTAAACACATTCAACAGCAATACGCGATAATTGAGAAGCAGTGGTGTAATAGCGTAGCCAGCTTGCAACGCTTAACCGTCGATGACACGAATCTCGATTGGGACAGCTACAAACTACGTGTGACGGTCGATGCGGCCGAGGCGATTGAAACGCTGGTAGTACAGGCGCAGGATGAGATTAAAGCATGGAATAATGGGTGGCAAGCTCACGAAGCAGACAAATTGCCACGTATTTACTTTGATCGACACATCTATGCACCTCTGCTTCTTGAAGCAAACCAAGTCAAAATTACTCCCGCTGGTCTTAATGGGGGTGAAGCACGCTTTGTCAAACAGCTAGCACATTTCACAGAGAATTTGCCTGACGATTTACAAACATGCCGTTTCGTTCTACTCCGCAATCTCACGTTACGTCGTGGGATCAGCTTTTTTGATGAGAATGAAGGGGGTAGCTTTTTCCCTGATTTCATTCTCTGGATATTGCAAGACGACAAGCAATTTATTACCTTCATCGATCCGCATGGGATGGGACGTGAAACACCAAGTAGCTTCAAGGTGCGATTGTTTGAATCACTGAAAGGTGAATGGACAAAGGCAATAAACGATAGTAAGCCATATACCTATTTCCTTAACTCATTTATCATTTCACCGAAGTCATTTAACAAGATTCGAGGCACGTTATCGGCCGAGTGGGAAAAGGATGAATCAACTATCAATAGAAAGCATCAGGTCTATTTTTTGCCAGATAGGGATGATGAAACAAAGTATATTGCAGAAATTGTCAACTCAACTGTTGGGCAAGCAAAAAAGAGAAAAAGGGTCGGTGTACGATGACAAATTTGACAGATTTCCCGCTTGATGTCGCAACAGGCGATCTATTTGATTGGAATAGCAAAGCGGATGTATTGGCAAAAGAGATATTAGATTACGACGTTTCACGCACAGGTTTAACGATTGGTGTACAAGGCGATTGGGGGAGTGGTAAAACGAGCTTCATCAATCTGATACTTGATAACTTGGGTGAGGTCGTAGAATTATCCTATAAAAAACATATTGCACTCGCACGTAAAGTCGTGGTTCGAGCAAGTGATGAGGTAGCGACTTTCACAATTACGTTCGATAGCTGGTTAATGAGCAATTTGCCGTTAAGTGGTATGAATGTCGTGTTGTACCTCATTGCAGTGTTGGAAGATTTTATTGCCGCCCAAACGGGTAAAGAGCCTAGTGCAAAAGACAGTACGCTACAGAAATTTGTTGATTACAGTGAAAAGGCAAGTCAGCTAGTCGGATTTGGGGGAGACGTGCTTTCTGAATTTGGTGTTCCGCTTGCTGGAGTTGCTAGTTGGGTAATAGGGAAAGGACTTGATAAGGCTGGCAACGCAGGACAGAAACGACTTAGTTCAAAGGCATTCGTTGAGGCTTTTCGCTCAATTGGTTCATTGCGCGATGACTTTTTGGCTTTAGTAGAACAGGTTCGTGATCTTGACTTGTTTGCCGATTATGATGATACACGGCTTGTTGTCGTGATTGATGACCTTGATCGTTTGCCACCCAGTAACGCATTGCAAATCACTGAAAAGCTCAAGCTGTTCTTGGATGTTCCACACTCCGTTTTTATTATTGGAGCAGATTTAGAGGTTGTGGCAAGAGGGCTTGAAAGCAAGTTTGGAATCGGCCGAAACAGTGAGGAAAAGCGTCAGTACATGAATAAAATTGTACGCCTTTCCTATCCTGTGCCACGTTTAACCCGCAACGATGCGTATAAGATCATGGCTTCATCTCGGAACTTGGGTGATTCAATAGCTGATTTCGACGGCACGAATTTTGCAGGAACATTTGCTGACGAGTTACTCTTTTTGCTTCCAAACATGGGGCATAATCCGCGCAACCTCAAAAAAGTTGTTTTGTCATACGGCGTATTTCGGGCGTTCTACATCATGTCTTTAGGTGACAGAGAACCGAATATAGAGACGTACTACCGTTTGTTGGCAATTGCTATTCTCTATCAACACAACCTTGAACTAGCGAAAGCGTTCAATCAGTTTTTGTCGGAATCGGCCGATGATGAACCAACAGCTAAAGTAAATGAGGAATTGTGCTGCAATTTTATCAAGTATGCGACTTTATCTGAGTTGATTTTTGACACTTCTGCGATTGAACGTTTTTTCAACAAACTGGCAAGCAAGTCATTCACGGTATCACAGTGGTTAGACACTTTTTCGTTCGCCTCTGCAATATAGGTCAAAATGCAGAAAAACTTTGGTTATCTGGCGTTACTCATTAGCTTTATAGTCATTGTGATTTGGCTAATCAGCTACTTTGTACAGCCCATTCTCCCACCAGAGTACAATCGCGCAGGTATACTTTTTTTCGCCTCTCTGGTCGGAGTCTTCGGATTCTTCGCTATCCTGAACGACGTTGTTGAGTTCTTCCATAAGATTTCCCCGAAATACACTGCAAGCGAGGATAAAATAGAAAAACTGATCGAGAAGATTCAAGACAATTTGCATGGAGATATAACCCAACTACCTTATGTCTTATCGCTTGTTTCTATTCTCTGTGATCAGACAAGTCAGACAAAATATGATTTTTGGTTAAACAAAGAGCTGTATGGATACGATGACTTTCGGAATTTCGCAGCCACATTTGAGGATGAAGAGGCATTCCAAGACTGGATGAAACAATTTGGGGAGTATCGAATAATCCAGAGCTATGTTGACATGCGGGGCTACGTTGACAATGTTTATAAAGTAACGCCATTTCCATACAACGATACCTTGATCCCCTATGCTTTGTCGAACATCGTTGAGGCCATTAAGGTGAGGAAAGCAGATGGTGTTAACCGAGTAGAAGTACCAATTCTCTCGCTGGGAAAAGAGCATTTGGCAGAGTTTGTGGAATACATGGCGCAACACAACATCCCTTTACAGCCAACTGCCCATACTGTCGTTTATTTCAAACTTGATGATTTTGAGAAAATTGTTCGTCGTGTTAGAAAAATAGTCTTGCAAATTGTGAAGGAAGCAGGACGTAGAGCTACGAAAGATAATCACGAAACGGGCATATAGTGCGGTCAAAATACGGGTTTTTAGTTCACGACTTTATTAAACTGATTTTTTGCGCCCACATAACCCAATGGTACAATTTCCTGTCAAATGTGAGCAGAGTGCATTTTGGCAGCAAGGTAAGAGCAATCATGCAATTTGCTTACAACATCAAAACGACAATACTTCAAAATGAAGTAGGGCAATCTCAATCAGATGAAATAGACAATCTCACTTTTTATG
>CAYMGE010000130.1:0-14434 GCA_964389925.1 uncultured Ardenticatenaceae bacterium | reverse complement strand
TTCAAAGTGCCGATGGATACGAATATACATTTGTGTAAAAATAATATGCTAAAGCGCGTGAGTTTCCTCCCCGCCCTAAAGGGACGGGGTTTCCACGGGCTAAAGCCCAAAGAGCTATGATTCGAGCGAAATTTTTGAGATGACCAACATTATAGGAGAAAATACAATGAGTGAGAAAGTAAACCGCCGCAATGATGCGCGAGGAAAACGAATCAGCATTCTTGCAAAAACATTGAGTGCGGGGGAACCATTTGAGGTAACATGGCGTTTTACCAATCGTGGAGAAACAACGTGGGACAAAACGTACACGCTCTTTCAAACAGGTGACGTGTATGGCTTCAACAAACGAGCCACCCCACATACGATGGGTGCAGCGCGGCGGCTAGCGTGGGATACTTTAACCGATCAGGCGCACGTTGCACCAAATGACACCGTTGACTTTACAGTTTCGATGATTGCGCCAGAGGAGCAGGGCGAGTTTGTCTGCCATTGGCAACTGCGCGATGCTGACCAAAATGATGTCGGCTATCCCGTCTTTGTGCGAATCAAGGTGCCAGAGGGTCTTAAGATCGAAAAGTCGGTAGAGCGTGGCACGGTTCCGATGCCCCCTTACCCCTTCTTGGAAAGCCCGTTGCAGCTAGGCATGAACATCAATCCCGATGATCCTCAAGCCCATGCCGACCCGAATCTGCTCAAAGGTGTCTCGACGGTGCGAATTGTCTTTAAGCTATTTGAGCGTGAACGACGAGTCAAGCGTGAGCTGTGGTCAACGGTCAGGGCGTATCAAAAGCTGGTGAGCGCGTACAACGCGGCCGGCATCAACGTCCTGTTTGTTCTCAATCAGGAGACGGTTGTGCCAGCAGCGGGATGGTCGCAATGGGGCTGGCTCAACCGCTGGACAGAAAGCCACTGGGATGAGTATGTGCAGCAGTTTGCAAAAATCGTGGGACAGATCGCGGGCAGCTTCAAATGGGCAAATGACAGACGACCCGGCAGCGTCGCTTTCCAAATTTGGAACGAAGGTGACGAGAGCATGAGCAATGCGCTGCGTAAGGTGAAGGCGCGTAACAAGACGCTGGAAGATGCCTATACGCTGCCAATTGGGGAGAAACAGTACGCCAAGCTATTGCCATCGGCCGCCGCCGCCATAAAACGACAAAATCCCAATGCAACCGTCGTAGCAATGGGACTCGCATCGGGTAAACAACCCGCGGCCATCTATCTTGAAAATATGTATCAGGCGAATGAGGACTGTCTGGCGCATGTCGATGCCCTCGCCGTCCATCCTTATGACTGTCGGCCGCGTGGCTTCAAAGACGAGTTTTCTTTTGCCAACTTTGCTCACTCGTGGTCTTTTGAGCAGGCTCTCAGCAATGTCGGCGCGTTTGCAGCGCGAGTCAAGGGGGATGATTTCCCGATTTGGGTGACGGAGATCGGCCCCAAACTGCGTCAGCCAACAACGAGCATGACAATTGCCAACTATATGCGGGCAACCGTGTATGATTTCGCGCTTTATCATCCGAACGTGGCAAAAGTTTTCTGGTTCCCGTGGTCAGACTTTAGCGGCACGATGGAGGAATCGCAGGGCGGAATTCTCGATAGAAGCGGGATTGGCAAGCCGGAGGTGTGGGATGCGTTTGAGCAGTTGCGCGACTGGTTGGCGGGAGAACAGGTTGTCATTGATCGGCCGAAAAACAAGCCAGAACCACTGACGACCCAACCACCCAAACCAGAGCCGCGCCCCAAACCACCTGGTGTCAAGAAATTCGACGTTTGGGCATATATCGTCGGCAAGCCGGGCTTTGCACACGGCGTTCGCAGTCATGACAGCGCGGGTAACGAACATAATGAAACGGTGACGACGATTGACCGCAATGGCAGAAAGCTATTTGTCAAAAACGGTGTTTTTGAGACGATTTGGCTTGAAGATTGGCAGGGAGAGCCATACATCTGGCGTGGGCTGGACACATCGCCGGGCAATGGACGCATGTATACCGTTTGGCTCGACGGCCGAGAAGGCAGCCCGTGGTGTCCGCGCTATATGAGCATTGGCGAGAAGTGGGAAGCCCCGCGAGAACATTGGGTGCAGTTTTACCACATCAATAGTGGGCAGATGAGCGCGGCAAATAGCGGCCGATGGCGCAATCGGATTAAATTTTACGCCCACTACCCTGAGATGGCGTTTGTCAATGGCGTAAAAATCAAAGATGTGATCAAGCTCGGTTGGGATGGGGGCGAAAAATACTATTACGCCCGTGATCGTGGCCTCGTCGGTTGGGCGCGTGAACATCACGACCCACATACACCACAACAGAGTGGGGTTAGTGAGGTTCATTCAATAGGCAGCCGCCCGCTAACACCAATTGCACACGCGCCTTATCAAAAACCTCCACAGGCATAAATTCTACCAAAGGAGACATGATGACAAGCAAAAATCACAATCTCTATGCACTTTTAATCGGTGTCAACTATTACTTTCCAAATCGGTTGGATGGCGGAACCAGCTATGGGCATCTGCACGGCTGTGTGCGCGATGTGGAGGCGATGGAGTCGTTTTTGAAGACACGTTTGGGAGTCGCGGATTCCCAAATCATCAAGCTGACCGCTTCACATAATGAGGCAGATAAGAGCAAGCCAACTGAGGATAAATCTGTTTGGCCGACTTATGACAATATCATCGCCGGTTTTCAGCAGTTACATGATGTGGCGCAGGCTGGGGATCAGGTGGTGATTCACTATTCTGGGCATGGTGGACGGGCGAAGTCTATTTATTCGGCCGCCATCAAACCCGCCGGCTTTGACGAGGCCTTCGCCCCCACCGACATCGGCACAGACGAAGGGCGTTATCTGCGCGATCTACAACTTGTCTACTGGTTGCAAAAGTTTAGCGACAAAGGGGTAACGACAACGGTCGTTTTAGATTGCTGTCACTCAGGGGGCATGACACGGGGTGACGCAGTTACACGAGGCAGTGCTGATATTGATAACGCTGTGCGTCCTGCAGAAACAAGTGATGCAGATGCAGTGGCGACATGGCAATCGCTCACGGATAGTGTTGCTCGTTCTGGTTCACTCAATAGTGGTGGACTACCCGCCAGTGATAATTGGGTGGTCATTGCGGCTTGTCGGCCGCAAGAGTCCGCCTTTGAGTACACGGTGGATGGTGAACGAAGGGGCGCACTGACCTACTGGCTGATGGACACGCTCAATGGGAGTTTGTCTCTCTCGTATAAGCAGGTACATCAGCGGTTGGTCGGCCGAATTCAATCAAAATTCTCATACCAACGCCCACAATTGTATGGCGATGGCAAACGCGCTGTATTCGGACAGGCGCGAATTGATGCACAATTTGCTGTTCCCGTTCTCAAATACAGCGAACGACGCAGCGAAGTGACGCTCAATGCGGGAATCGCTCAGGGCATTCGACGTGGGGCGCAATTTGCTATTTTCCCGCTAAATGCAACGGAGCTAAACGATTTCAGCCAAGCTGTAGCGCGAGTGACCGTCTTTAGGGATGGTGCAACTGAGTCGAAGGCGACGATAGATGAGCAAAGCGCACCAATAGAGTTAGGCGCACAAGCGGTCTTAATCAATCCTGCGTCGGTCAAACTGCGTGGGTTCGCACAGTTACAGACAGAGGGGCAATGGGCATTGCCCACGCAGGCACAGGCAGCTCTTAAGTCAGCACATGCGGCGGCACAGTTTGGCGGGTTTATTGAGTGGGTTGAAGAGGGTGAGGTTGATTTTATTGTCGCCGCCAACAAGGGTCACTATGAAATTTGGGATGCGACGGGTGAGGCGATTCCATTCGTCAATCCACCATTAGCACTCACTGATGAGACAGCTCCAGCGAAAGTAATCGACCGCTTGATCCACCTAACGCGCTATCGCAACGTTCAACGCCTCGCCAACAATGACTCACGCACACGCGGCGCACCTAGCGTGACGTTTGAATGGGTTGGCGTACATCCAGATCATGTTTTTACAGAGGGCGATGTCGCACACTTATTGGTTCGCAATGACTCCGCGCATGATGTTGAAATCGCTATGTTGGAGCTAGACGAGAGTTGGCAAATTAAGCAAATTTACCCTGAACAGGGCGTTGACACCTATACTTTCGCTCCCGGCGAGGCGGAAACACTCGAAATTGATGTGTTTCTTTCGGGTGATGCTGCGGCCGAATCAACCATTTACAAGTTGTTTGCGACAATTAAGGGAACAAATTTCCACATGCTGGAACTTCCATCGCTTGATGAGCCGCTGATGAAATCTGAAATGCGTTCGCCCAGCAGAGACAGTGAGCTAGAGCAGCTACTCGCACAACTCATCGACATTGCCCCTTCTATGCGTGCAGGACGCTTGCGTTCGACAGCAGGTCGCCAATGGACAACGGCGCAGGTGACATTACAAGTACAAAAATAACTTGGCTCTTTAGGAATTCGTGTGGTTTTCGCATCGTGGTGCGTCGTGCGTGTCCAGAGGTCGTCACGTACCACGCACCACGTACCACGCCTAATCCCAAAAACGCAGGAGAAAAGAAATGACAAACATATTTCGCGCTTTATTCAACAAAGCAATTCACACAGAACAGCAGATTTTAAGACCCTACTTTTTTGCCGATCAACACGCGGTTCCTGAAAAATTGGAGACAGAAGAGACCTATCTGCGGTTACGTTTGACACGCATGTTTTTACAGAATCAGCGTGACTGGTTTCGGACAAAATACCCTGTCGTGCATACATCACTGCGGTTTGCAGGGATCGATGGCATCGTAGAGACGCATTTTATTGCTCGCCCAGAGATGTCTGGCGACGAGAATACGCGCAATCTGGATCAAATTGTCGTACTCGACCAGACATTACTCGGCCCCATTTTGTATCGTGGGGGTGACCTTGATTTGCTGTTGGGCTTGTATGCGGCTCCGGCCGATGATTGGGCGCAGCGTTTTATCGGTCTGGCAGAGGCAATCAGTCAGGTGACGCTTAATGCACCGCTTTCGACGGTAATTTCCGTTGCGAGCAGCGTGAAAAAAGCGGTCGAAGGCACATTGCTGGGGGACGGTGTCTCGCTCAGGTTAGGGTTGGACAAGGAGTTGAAGGAACATGAATGGCTAGCTCCCGGTCATCTTGTCATGATTGCCGCGCCTGATAATCAGATCGACCAGAGTAAGCTCGTCGTTGAGGATGGCGAATTGCTGACACAGCAGGGAGATATTTACACGGCGCACGACTATATCGTTTTGGCGATAGAGGTGAGCGAAAGCCGTTCTGACTGGCAATCGCTGGGGTACGGGCATTTGTGGCAGAGCTTGTTGAAAATCGCGGCCGAAGCAGCCGACGTGCAGCAAGTCAAAGATGCCTATGTGACCTTTAGCGGCACGATTATGGGCAGCAGCGATCTAAGCTGGCGAGATCGCAGTGCCATCATCACGCTGACACAGCGGCGAGTCAAGGCGATTCGGGATGCGCGAGCGGGCAGCGGCTTTTTAGAGGGATTAAAGGGGGTTGACGATGTGAAGGGGTTGGCAGATGACGAGTTGTCAGATGTTGAGATATTGACAGATGAAGCGTTGTTATCGGCCGATTTTCTAACTCAATAAACCAGAAGCCCTCGTTTTTTGTGCAAGCATTTTACTATGTGAGAAATGGAATTAATGAAGGACCAAACCTAATGGAGACAACAATAAACAACACACGTTTGAAGAAGCAAAGTATTGGTATGACATTTAGTCACTACGAATTTGATCTCGATTTATTGAACGATCAAGGGAAAATCAATCCAATTCCAGTTAAATATGCGGAACCGATGTGTGACATTTTGACAAAGTTTAACGTTTTACGCTTTATGAATTGGCAAAAAACCAACGTCAATCCTATTTGGAAAGTGGGTCTAAAGCCAGAGTTTCACGTCCCGCCCATCAACCTCGATAAATTTTTAGAATGGGAGGATAACGACGACTGGCGACACCCACCCGCGCCCAAATCTTCTTTGGAAGGCAAATGGTCAGAAAGCACTGGTGTTCCCCTGAGAATTTGCCTACGTGTTGCCAAAGAAACAAACTCACACCCGTGGATTTGTATTCCTCATGGCAGGTCTCAAGAAGAGTTTGAGGAGCTGATGCACGAGATCGTCGATACAACGTTGCGAGCTTTGGTAGGGACAGGGTTGACACCAATTTTTGAGTATTCAAATGAGGTGTGGAATGGCGGCCGATTTGAACAGCAAATCGAGATCGCCAATCATCGACTTGGGCGTTGGACAACGTTTCGCCACAAGTTACCTGATGATGTTTTGTACAAAATAACGCATAATAAACCACTAAATGAGTGGGAGCTGGCGGAAAAGCGGAAAAATGACCATGCAAAAGGCGAGAGTCGTGCGGCTGCTCTAGCCCATCAAATTCACTGCACCAATTTGATTAAGGCGCATGTTGGGAAGCGTGGATTGGTGGTGATTGGAGCGCAATGTAATGATCCCACCGTCGCTGAGGCGTTGCTGTTCAATCCAGAGGTTGCGCTCTCCCCCGATGTGGATGCGTTGGCAATTGCCCCTTACTATGGGCCGATGCGCCAAGTCGTCTCAAGCTGGTCGCTGGCCGAAATTTTGCCACGCGGGTTCCATCCGTTGATCGACTTGGAAAATGAGAGCTGGATTATGCCTGACTCGGCCGATGCCGTTCAGCGTCTCTACCACAACATCCGCAACTACATCTTAGGCACAAAGGATCGTCAAGGTCGCTCTATCGGTGGGGAAATTCGCTCTGCTTTTGAAGCGCACCGCAAACTCGTGGATCGACTGAATGACAGCGTTCAGCGCAAACATCCGCTGCACCTCTTCGCCTACGAAGGAGGACTCGATTTACATTACCAACCCCCATTTTTCAAACAGCGCAATGATGGATTGCTCAAATTGTCAAATGAGTTTGCCCAAACAATGACCCAAGAAAAGGTGTTTGCGCTGTACCACAAATTTCATCACAGTTGGGAGGCCGGTCAGTTGGTCAAAGACACCTTGAATCTGTGGCACGCTGACCAAGTTCGGGGCGATCTGTTTGTTGGTTACAGTTCTGCGACCCAATACAAAAAGTTTGGCAATGTCAACAGTGGTGATTTCTTTGGGTATATTGATCTCGTCGATGTTCCGGGCAGTGGAAACAACGATCAGTATGTCGCCACGCATAAGCTGGGGATGCTTTTGGGGCGGGCGAAGTAGACACCATGCGCGGAGCGCACCACGAAGGAATGAAAATGACAGGATGTTCTCTTCTTTCATCCTTCATCCTTCATCCTTCATCCGTACTTATACAGGAGTGAGGTGTTGTGGCAGGCAAGATAAGACCATCGCCCAGAACAAAGAACGAGTTTCAAAATAGTTACGCTTTTATCATTGGGATCAATGAGTACAGCAATGGTGTGCCAGCCTTGCGGAGCGCAGAGAATGATGCGCGACGCTTGGCAGAGCTATTGACGGAAAAGCACAACTATATCACCCAGCTCTTTGTTGAAACGGTCACAAAAGCGGCACTACAAACGCTTTTTAGTAAAACGTTGCCTGCCCTGATTCAGAAACATGATCGCGTCCTCATTTACTTTGCGGGACATGGCATTGCGCTTGAAGCAGAGGACAGCCCTCAAGGGTATCTGCTGCCACAGGATGCTAAACCCGAAGATAGCGACACATTCCTTGCGATGAGCAAGATAAATGAGTGGCTGGCGGGGTTAAACTGTCGGCATTTGCTGGTGATTTTGGATTGCTGTTTTGCTGGGACATTTCGCTGGGCGAGTACACGAGATGTGACGCGCTTGCCAAGTGTCATTTACAAGGAGACATATAAACGATTTGTGCGCGAACCTGCGTGGCAGGTATTGACCTCAACAGCGTATGATCAGAAGGCTCTCGATACGGTCGTGGGGAAGATTAGTGTGCGGGATCAGACGGCCGAACAGCAACCCCATTCTCCATTCGCATTGGCCTTGTTTGATGCGCTAGAAGGCAAAGCGGATGTGATTCCCGTCGATGGTGGTGATGGCATCATCACGGCGACAGAACTATTCGTGTTTATGCGCGACCAAGTGGAACGCGGCGTTGCACATTATCACAACCAAACACCGGGCTTATGGCCGTTGCGTCGGGAGTATGACAAAGGGGAGTTTATCTTTCTCGATCCAAATGGGGAGATGAAGCTGAAACCAGCACCATCCCTGACCTTTGCCAACAATCCTTATCGTGGGCTGGAAGCGTATAATGAGCAACACAAAGAGCTATTTTTTGGGCGTAGCGAGTTGATTTTGCAACTGGCGGAACAAGTTGATCGGTCTTCGCTCACTGTGGTTTTGGGCGCATCGGGAACGGGGAAATCGAGCTTGGTCAAGGCTGGGTTGCTGCCTTATCTACGCAAAGCAGGGTATCACATCCTCAAGCCACTGCACCCAACGGCTCATCCCGCCCAAGCCTTGGATGATGCATTGCGTTCTGGGTTGACGTTTGTGCAACCTATCCCCAGCAGCATTTCATTGCGTGGTCTACTTGCGCGTTGGCGACAGCACAATGCGGGCAAAAAGCTGTTGCTCGTTATCGATCAATTCGAGGAGTTGATTACGAAATGCGACGATGAAAGTGAGAAAAATAGCTTTGTACAAACGCTCGGACAACTACTGCGCGAGGCTGACTTTTTGCATCTCGTGATAACGTTGCGAAGTGAGTTTGAATCTCAATTTTCGGGGATGTTTGGTGCGTTGTGGCAGGAGGGCGTGCGCTTTGTCGTGCCACCCATGAGTCAGACTGAGTTGCGCGAGGTGATTGTGCGACCTGCAGCCGAGTATGCGCTTTACTTTGAGCCGAGCGATTTGGTAGATGTGTTAATCAGTTCAGTCTGGCAAATGCCAGGGGCATTATCATTTCTCTCGCTGACGCTGAGTGAGCTTTACCGTCGGTCTCTCGAAAAAAAGCGCGGAGATCGGGCGTTGCGACGAGAAGATTATGATGAGCTAGGCGGGGTTTCAGGGGTTTTGCAAACTCATGCCGAGCAGATGTATGAGGGATTTTCGGCCGAAAACAAACAAGACCTCAAACACATCCTGCTCCGAATGATCGCACTCGACAGAATGACACGCCGCCGCGTGAAACGACAGGAGTTGGTCTATCGAGATAAAAAGGAGAATGAGCGCATCAATCAACTGGTGTCGCAATTAGAACAAGCACGTTTGCTCGTCGTCGATGGGGATCAAGATGGCAATCGTTATATCGAGCCAGCGCATGATGCGTTGGTGTCGTGGGAGGTGTTGTATCAGTGGCAGTTGCAAGCGATGACCTATCTGCCGTTGCAGCGGCGGGTGGCGTTATCGGCCGAAGATTGGCATAACGAACCCGATGAAACCCAAAAAGCGGGGCTGCTCTGGCACGACGACTCACGTTTGCCTATCGTTGCGAGACTATTGCCAACTGACATCAACAAAGAAGTATCGAGCTTACGGCAATTTGTAGATCGAGCGGTTCAGATGGTAGACAGATTGAGATTAAGCTCTGCGCCACCCGACGAAGAACGCTGGCTTAACGCGCTCGAAATAGATTTCACTTGGCAAAGTGTCCAACGTCGTTGGCGTGATACGAGGCGTATTTGGACTGCGGTCTCTCTTGCATTTTTAGCTATTTTTTCATTGGCTGTTGTCTCCATTTTCTTTGAGGATCAAGCATCCGAACGTGCAAATGACCTTCAGACACGCCAAGTAGAAGTCATAAATCTCAATACAAATCTCAATATTGCAAATGATAATTTGGAAAAACGTCAAGCGGAGCTTGCAATTGAGGTTCAAACGAGAACAGCGGCAGAGGCTGAAGCGATACAAGCACTTCATGAATCACAGGCACAGCGGTTTGCTGAACAATCACTTACAAATGCTGAAAATAATCCAACTTTAGCACTTTTGCTAGCCGCAGAATCAGGAAAACTTTCAGAAACTTCATTAGGATACAAGGCTCTAAACACCATTGTGTTTCGACGAGCTGCACGAACAATGTCTCTTCAAACAGCAGGATCGATCAGTTTGGTTAAATGGAGTTATGATGATAGCAAAATTTTCGCTGCAAGCGGTTCGGAGATTGTTGTTTGGAATGCAAAAAGAGGGGAGAAAGTTCTATCAATTGAGACGGACTTGGAAATAAAAAATTTCTCTTTGCATACAGATGAGAAGCGACTATTAACAACCCACGACAAGAAAATATCTGTCTGGAACATTTATTCTGACCTTCCATTGCTTGAGATAGAGAGTGAATCAAGTATCCGTCAAGCTAACTGGATTTTGACAAGCAATCAGATCGCAATTAGCTCTGAAGACCGTTTTTTAATCTATGATGTGGATTCAACAGAAATCATTACGGAGATTGAATTAACTAGTGGTTCTCAACTTGTCGAATGGAGTAACGATGCAAACCGACTTATCATTCAAAGTCAAGAAAGAGGTTTTGAGGTACAAGATATTTCAGAAGGACAGATCATTTTTGAATGCCCATATTGTCTAAATCTTGATCTAAGTCCTTCAGGTGCCTATGTCGTTCTCGATTTTGTTGCACGCAACCAACAATACCAGATCGCTAATCTCAACAGTGGTCAGGTATTTGATCTTGAAACATACCTATTGCAGACAGACTATCATTGGTCTCCTGATGGTATGCGGTTGCTTCTTATCGGGACGGATAGAAAGGTTCGAATATGGGAAGAAAATGAGCCTCTCCAACATGAGATTTATCATCCTGGTGGGACAGGTAATGCGCGATGGAGTGCTAATGGAGAACTTCTTTTTACAACACGAACTGATGACAGAAACTTTGAACGCTCCTCTTTGGAGAATCGCGCTAGGGATATGTTGGTTTGGAGCATGAGTACGGGAAAGGTCATCCTAACATTGACAGATGTGGGAAGACAGATGATTCCTAACTATAAAAACCAACAATTTCTGGAGATAACTGATAATGAAATAGCTATTTGGCACGCAATGTCACCGCCTTTTTCCTTTGAAGAGGGTACACAATCGGTTATGTGGAATGCAGATGGAAGTATGGTGATTACTGTTCCCTATGCTGGTTCTGTCACTTTGCGAGACAATGATAATTTAACACCACTCTTGACAACGATAGAGGCAGATAACACAACTCAAACAGGTTGGAACACAAGAGGAAATAAATTCTTTGTAACAAATGTTTTTGGGATAAGCATTTGGGATGCAATAACGAAAGAAAAAATCGTAGATTATCCTCTGTCACGCTTATATAATGTTTATTGGAGTGATGATGATACTAAGTTAGCTATTACCACGTTCGATGACACAATCTATCTAGTAAACGCTGTTAGGGAGGAAGTATTATGGCATAAGGATATAGACGCATACAAGGTCAACTGGGCAAGTCATGGACGCACTGTCGTCATACAATCATATTTATATGATGTATCTGTTTTTGATGCGATCAGCGGAGCAAAATTAGCGCAGATTGAAAAAGCCTCTGATACTACGATCAACGATATTGATGGTCAGATTTTAGTTATCCACGAACAAATGCAAGCAGACGGAACTTTTCAAAGGGTTTTAACATCAATTGATTATGACAATGTCACCATCTTAGAGCATATTCCGTCTGAGTATCAGTATTTTGGTAACTCTCTCTACTTATATGATGAGTCTGTTTGGAGCTATAACAACTCACATATTATTTTAACGGCTAGAAACAACCGTATCATTGTAATGGACAATAATTCAGGTGACATCAAATATGAGCACGATGCAGTCTGGAACTCTTGGTGGCTACCAAATAAGAATGTGATTGCGTATTCAACTGATGAAGGAATTTCATTGTGGAATGTCGACACAAATCAATCAATGATAACACTTGCAGGAGATATGAATCCTGAAAAGTTTTCTTGGAATTCAGATGCGTCGCAATTTGCTACAAACCATGGATCAATTGTCAAAATATGGGGTAAAGACGGAAATCATTTGTTTGATCTGCCACACAATTTTGTTATCAATCATACGGTTTGGAGTTTAGACAACCAACGAATCATCACGACGGAACTGCCAGAGTTGCACCTTTATTTGCCTATTTTCTTTCGTATTTGGGATGCTCACACAGGCGAAATGCTGCTAGAAGATTCTTATACTTCTGAAATGCCTCCTATCCCTTTAACAACCCCATCCCAAATTTTGATTTCTTCAGAGAGCAGTCCAATGAATGTTTTATACCGACAATACTTCACAAATATCTCAGATTACGTTGATGCGGCATGTCAACGTGTCACACGCAACCTGATATGGAGTGAATGGGAATTGTATGTGGGCGATGAACCATATCGATGTACATGTAGCGATTTGCCTATTCCTTCAAGTGTGATTTATGCGATTGAACAGAATCAAGCAACATTAGCAGACAATCTAATGTGTGGTAATAGTTATTGACGAATTTACCTATAAAGATGCTAAAGCAAGAAGTAACACGCGGCGGCCGATTGCGACCATCGCCCAAAATGCGGGAAACAGGCCGCAAAATCGTCGTCACCATCGGGATTGACGACTATCAGCACTTGACCCCGCTGCGGAATGCTGTCAATGATGCACAAGGCGTGCAGCGACTATTTGCTGATAAATTGGAATATACCATCCTGCCAGATACCTCATTGGTTAACGGGAAAGCGACAAAACAAGCCATCAATCGGCTCGTACAAGATCGCTTGCGCCAAGAATTGAAGTCGGACGACATACTTATCTTCTTTTTTGCTGGACATGGGGCGACGCGAGATGACACGCGAGGTGGTGCGATAGGGTTTTTAGCCCCTGTTGACGCGAAGGAAAATGAGTGGAGTAGTTATGTGCGGATTGATGAGTTGTTGGATGAAATCGGCCGACTTCCCCCCCTCCACATCCTCGTCATCATCGACACCTGCTTCAGCGGCTTTGCACTCGGCGGGACATTTGCCCGTCAGGTCAAATCTGGCGACAGCGGTCGCGCTGCCACACGTCGTGTTTTAACATCTGCGCGTGCTGACCAACTTGCTTCTGATGGCAAACCACAAACGCACTCGCCATTCACAACGATTCTGCTCAAGGCTTTTTCGCCCGTTAATGAGCAAACTGAACTGCATCCTGCGTATCTACAAGCAGACTTTGATCGAGATGGCAAAATTAACTTGCTCGAATTAGGCGCATTTGTCCAGTTTGAATTTCGGAAGATGTTTCCAAAGCGGCAAATGCCCGATTTCGGCACGTTTCACCATGACGAACGCGGCGAATTTGTGCTGACAACTTATAGTGATCCGCAGTTGCCAACCGATCCAAAGATGTTAGCCATTTTGTTCGACGTTCAGCGCTGGCTGCATGAAGGTGGCAATTCCGCATATCTCTATCGCGGGGAACAACTCAAACATGCACTCGCATGGCAGGCGCAAAAAGAGCAGCAGATCGACATTCGCAATGAGATCGTCACCTTTCTAAATGCCAGTGTGCAGTGGCAAAGATGGAAGCAGTTGCGCCTGATAGCAAGTGTCATCGTGATGATTGGAGCCTTCTCTCTTGTTGGAAACGGGATTTATAAACAGTTATTAAAGCAATGGGCACAAGTGAAGCCAGCCGAATTCCCCAGCGCAACTGTCCTTCTCGGCGCAGACCAAACGCCCATTCATGTTGAGGCATTTCACCTCGACAAACATGAAGTGTCGGCTAGGCAGTATCACCTCTGTTATCGAGCAGGGGGATGCGATGAACCAGCCAATATACCCAACTACGCGACAATTGAATTGTTGCCAGAAACAGAGTCTTTGCCGATGGTCAATGTGACCGCCTTTGAAGCAGCGGCTTACTGTGCTTGGCAGGGTGGGCAGTTGCCGAGTTCGGCCGAGTGGGAATACGCCGTGCGTGATACCTATTATCGGCGTTGGCCGTGGGGCAAAGATGACCCAGCTAACAACTATGCCAACATCCCTATATATAACATTGCAGATCGGACACCATCGCTCCGTCAACTCGCCCACGTGCAAGACCTTCGTTATGCAGATGGTGTTACAGATAAAGGCGTATGGCATTTGATTGGCAATGCCAGTGAGTGGACACGAACGCTCGTGGCCGATTGTCCACATGATGAATTTCAGCGATTTGAAACAACCTATCAATGTAAGACATGGGATAACGTAGACAAGACCGTTTCAGGTTTTTTTATCGTGGGGCGTTCTTTTAAAGATCAACTAGTGCCAGAGGATGCACCGCATCTTTCCAGAGCAATCCCTGCACTTTCTAACGAGTACGCACCCTATCTTGGTTTTCGTTGCGCGTATACAGGCGCACATTAGTACCTAATCAATGAAATGTTTGTTTTTGTACGAGAAATTTTGTAATTGGTAGGTATCTTCCCAAAAAACAGGGGAAAAGAAGATTAAGAGGAGGCAGGGTGACCG
>CAYMGE010000129.1:0-14715 GCA_964389925.1 uncultured Ardenticatenaceae bacterium | reverse complement strand
TCTGACCATGAATGGGATGATATTTTAGCCTTTGCCACTTGACCGCCTTTTCCAGCGTTTTCAGTACACAAGTTGACAAGCTCAGACAGCCGTAAGGAAAACAAAAAGGCGTACCTTATGGGTACGCCTTTTTGTTTTAGAATTCTACTTAAGTTTTTGTAGACACCTTGTTTTTGCGCGAAAAGGTGCAAACAGAAGCGGTTTCTATAAAAATGAGGCAAGGCGGTGCAAACAGAGGGCATTTCTATTGAGGAAATGAGGGTCGAATAGACGAAATGAGGGAGATGTGCGATGATGGTGGAAAAAGTTGATTTGACTTAGCTGAGAGGAACAACATCATGGAAATAGAGTTTGGAGTGACGCAAGAATTGACCAACACAAAATATGCACCATTGGCGGCGTTGTTAGCCCACTATAGGTCTCCTAGTTGATTTGTGTAAACATTAGCACCCTCTAGAGAAGCAGTGAAAGAAAGTGGGAAAAGTGGCGATTTTACGTTAGCACAGAAGCTCGAACAGATAATGGTGAGCATGTTGGCAGGCTGTGAGTACATCGCGGAACTGAACCACTCTGCACTTTAGTGCAGAGTGGTTCAGTGTTCAAAGTGTAAAGGTTGGTTTGGTAGGCGTGAATTCGGGTGGTCGCACCACATTGCGCGACGTATCATTCAATCAAACTTAGTAAAACCCTGCTCGTAATGAGCATATTTAGTAATAGGAGTCCTTCCATGTTCGGTAGAAAGAACACGAAACAACCGCCTGCAATGCAGATCGACACAGATAAGCATTACAAGGCCACCATCACGACCAATCGCGGCGACATTGTTGTAGAATTTTATCCAGAGTATGCGCCCGTCACGGTTAACAACTTCGTCTCACTTGCACGCGATGGCTACTACGATGGCATCATTTTCCATCGCGTCATCCCTAACTTTATGATTCAAGGCGGCGACCCAACTGGCACAGGACGCGGAGGCCCCGGCTATACATTCCAAGATGAATTTACCGGCAACCCATTGCGCCACGAGGCAAAAGTGATGTCGATGGCAAACGCTGGCCCCGGCACAAACGGCAGCCAATTCTTTATCACCCATAGCCCACAACCGCACCTCAACAATCGTCACACCGTTTTTGGAAAGGTCATTGAAGGTGCCGATGTCGTTGACACGATTCGACAGGGCGACCAAATGCGAAAAGTAACGATCGAAAAGATGTAAATAGTTCTCGTTTCGGGATTTGCGAATCCCGAAACACCTCTATCATGCGCGGCAAACAAAGTGGTGTCACCCTTGTTCTAACGATTATTGTCATTCTTGTGCTGGCTTTTTTTGGTATTGATCTGACTGAACTGCTGGATGAGCCGTCAGCGGTCGCCACTCGGCCGCCCTCAAATGAGCCGGTAGCGAGACCGACAACGAGCGGCTTTAGTGATGGCCTGCCCTATGAAGTTTATTTCACGGAACCAACTTGCCCAGATGGGGAGGAGCGCGTTGGGGGCGTGGATGAGATTATTGCGGCCGATATTTTGAACGCGCAATTCTCCATCGAAATCGCAACGTTTGACCTAGATTCTCCCGCCATCATTGACGCTTTGATCGAAGCAGAGCGGCGCGAGTTGACAGTTCGTCTTGTGACAGACGACTCGCACAACCCTGAAGTGGTTACAAATCGCCTGCGTCGCAATGGGATTAGCGTTGTTGAAGACAAACGCAGTGCCTTAATGCACAACAAGTTTATCGTGATTGATGAACATATCGTTTGGATGGGATCGCTCAACTTTACGAGTAACGGCGTTTTTTGTAACAACAATGTGGTGGTTCGGTGGGACTCGGCCGAACTCGCCGAAAACTATCTGATTGAAATGGCGGAAATGTATGATGACCGCTCTTTTGGCCCTCGCTCTCCTTACAACACAACGGATAGCCTTGTCATCGACGGCATTTATGTTGAAAATCACTTTGCCCCCGAAGTAGAAGTCGCCCCGATCATCGCCCAAGAAGTTGCCCAAGCAGATGAAGAGATTCTCTTTCTAGCCTTTTCCTTCACCTTTGATGGAATCGGTCAGAACGTTATCGACCGTGCCTACAAAGGTGTCGATGTTGCTGGTGTGTTTGAGTCAATTGGCTCCGATACCCAATACAGTTACTACGGCAAGTTTGTTGCTGAAAACCTGCCCAATCTACAAGTGCGAAAAGATGGAAACTCGCGCATTATGCACGAAAAACTATTTATCATTGATGGCGATACCGTTATTTTTGGTTCCTTCAATTTCAGCAACAATGCGAATGATAGCAACGACGAAAACATCATGATCGTGCGTGATGAGGAATTTGCGACCCACTTTGTGGATGAGTTTAATCGTGTTTGGGAGGAAGCTGGCAACAGGTAATTGCGCTACAAGATATGTGCCAAAAAACTGCAAATGATGGTTTATGTGAAAGAGAACTGACAAAAAGCGTCAACAAAATACCCAAATCGCATACCTCATTTCCACATGCTACAATTGTATAAAATTGAACGCATCCTACGTCGAGTCCTTCGTGACCTTTGTGGACAAAGAACCTTATGCAATTGACACAACAGATTTCAGTCGCCCTCGCCGCTGCCATCAAAGCGGCGCAAAAGGCCGACCTGCTCCCCCTATTTGAGATACCAAACGTTCCTGTCGAGCGTCCCCGCGACACGACGCACGGCGACTTTGCCAGCCCCGTCGCCATGCAGTTAGCGCGACCTGCACGCATGGCTCCGCGCAAAATAGCTGAACAAATTGTGGCACACTTTGCCGCGCCATCATTTATCAGCGAAACGACGCTGGCCGGTCCCGGCTTCATGAATTTTCGTCTGAGCGCGGCGTTTGTGGCGAGTATCGTGGATGACATCATGGGCAACGCGCAGACGTTTGGAAATGTGACGCTTGGGCAGGGTAAACGGGCGCAGATTGAGTGTGTTAGTGCCAATCCGACGGGGCCGATCACCATCGGCCGAACACGCGGTGGTGTTATTGGCGACACGCTGGCTCGTCTGATGCGTGCCGCTGGCTATCACGTCGAACTCGAATACTATTACAACGACGCTGGGCGACAAATCCAACTGTTGGGCGAGGCGGCTAAAATTCGCTATTTGCAGCAAATCGGCCGAGAGGCCGTGCTAAACGACGATCACTATCAAGGTGACTATCTGATCGACATCGCCAAAGAGCTTGTCAGAAAACACGGTGATAGCAAAGCGGATGCGCCGAGCGATTGGTTCGGCGACGATGCTAAAGCACAGATCAGCGTTCAGCAAAAGGCAAGCCTCGAACGTATCGGCATCACACATGACCGCTATTTCAATGAAGCGGAACTGTACAAAGATGGTAGCTTGACAACCGCCCTCGAAACCCTGCACCAAAATGGCTATCTTTACGCCAAAGAAGATGGCTCCCAATGGCTCAAGACAACCGCATTTGGTGATGACAAAGATCGCGTTGCTATTCGCTCAAGTGATGGATTGCCAACCTATCGGGTTCCCGATATCGCCTATCACAAGAATAAAGCGGAGCGCGGATTTGATGTCGTCGTCGATATTTTCGGCCCCGATCATCACGCCGTCGCGCCGCAGGTTCTCATGGGTGTCCAGATGTTGGGGTATGACACGGCATTTGTTCACACGCTCCTGCATCAAATTGTGACGCTGATCCGCGATGGCGAGCAGCTCAAAATGAGTACGCGGCGCGGTGTGTATGTGACGCTAGATGAGCTAGTCGATGAGGTGGGGCCTGACCCCGTGCGCTATTTCATGATTTCGCGGTCAGCTAACAGCCACGTCAACTTTGACCTCGATCTCGCGCTCGAACGCTCAGACAAGAACCCTGTTTTTTATATTCAGAACGCGTATGTACGTTGTGCGGGGATTTTCCGCAAGTGGGAAGAAGAGGGGCATGATCCGAATGCGGATGCAGAGGCTGATCTGAGCTTGTTGACACATCCGCTGGAGCAGGCGTTTTTGTTGAAGGCGTTGGAGTTATCGGATGTGGTGGAATTTTCGGCCGAAAATTTCGAGCCGCACCATATCGCTTTCTACGCCTATGATCTGGCCGCTGCCTTCCACCCGATGTATGATGCCGCCCGCGTCATGGGCGATGGCGTAAGCGATGACCTCGCCCGCGCACGTTTGCGCCTCTATCGTGCTGCCAAACTGTTGTTTGCGCGTGTTCTGGCTCTGATGGGGATGTCTGCGCCTGAGCGTATGTAACTCGATTGTTGTGAATTTAGGGCTTGCAAAACCGTATGATTTGTGATTGGCGAAAATCGTCTACCCTACAGCACACACCATCACTGTTTACGCTGCACCAAATCAGTTGCAATCTTTTGCAATTGGCGATGTTGAAGACAAAACGCTTGACATTACATTGCCCCTACACAACATTTTTCGATGAGTTTGTAAAAAATGTGCTCAACTACGCTATCCATTGATTAACACACCCTCAGTCTGCAACCATGCATCGATCCGCTTGCGCCAGCAGGCGGCACTGAAGATGAACCAGCGTTCGCGCTCCTCAGGATAGCCACGCAGAACATCTTTGAAGCGGCGAAAGGCTCCCCGTCCGTTGAGTGCCACATCCAGCAAATTGCTCAGGTGTGAATTGACAATGGTGTCGGCAAAATCGACCATATCCCGATATGCTTCGCGAGAACTCGCTTGGGGGATAGTCAGAAAACGTGCGAGGTAATTGTCCACCTGCTTTACCATATCTTTTTCTTGTGCCTCTGGTAGTTCGGAGCCTACTTCGCCATCGTACCAGAGCAAATACCACGCCAGACGGATCGATTCGTCGGCAATGGTGGCAGGATCGTCGAATTTTCGTGCCTCATTTTGCGCCCAATCGCTGACTAGCAATATGTCGCCTGTTTGTTTGTCGAGGTAATGCAGACCTAAACTGTAAGGGTCGTTGAAGCTCATTGCCATTTCGATTTCTTGGTAGTCGATTTTCATTGGTAAGTCACCGTTTCCCATATATCGCTGTCTTCCCACGTATCGACCGCCCAATCTGTTCGCCATGCTGCATAGCGTGTCACAAAATCAGGTCGCCGCGTTAAGCGTTCGTATTCTGCAATCGACAGAGTAACCGCCACCGGCTGCCCACGTCGCGTCACTTCCACGGGTTTGCCGCTCTCTTCCGCGTCACGCACGAGCGTGGCGAAGTTGTTGCGTGCTTGAAAGATTGAGTAGGTTGCTTGCATCGTTTATCTGTATCAGAGAAAAAGCCATCTGGAGAGCCATTTTAGAAACGGTTTTGTCAGTTGACAGCAATTGTGTTTCTAACACACAATTTTTGTAGGAGCAGACAGAGCATCTGAAACTAATTAGGAAATGTCAGTTAGGCGATTTCATCGTCAGTTGGATGTTTCCCTTCTTGTTGATCCGCCTCACCCATAATTTCATGGTTTTTCCAACCTGTAATTCTGGCAACTCATCCAAATAGAAGCGATCCAGTTCGCGTTGTAGCTGTTTAGATAGATTATTAGACGTTAACTTGCCTACGCCTACACCAATATCAAGCAAAACATGATCTTCAGTCACCTTAACGACTTTTCCTTCTAGGTACATGCCTGCTTTAATATCGTCCTTCCTTTGCGGTTGTACTAGCGCACTTTGTTGTGTTTGCTGAGGTTTGATTAACCGATGAGCCTGATAAACCATACTAGGTGTTGGCAATCGCTTGACCCACTCACCGCGATCATCAAGCGATGGATAAGCGACCGCATCGCGTAAAACGCCAGGGAATTTCATCATGTCAACCAAAGCCATAATACGTGATTGTTTGCGGAAACTGTCAGATAGCCTCAACTGACTTGCTATTGCCTTCTCAAATGATTCAATAGACTCAACAACTGAAACCGTTTCATGTCCAGACACCCATTCCTTATTCTTGAATAGCGTTGTGTACCTTTTCTCATGATTGACACGGCTGACGCTTTCAATTTCGATGTGAACGCTACCCATGCCGAGTGGCTTGCCCATGCCGATTTTGTGACAGATTTCATAGCTGTCACTTTCAAATGGTGGCGAGATTGCCCAGAGAAGCGCACCCAGTTCAGCTTTGGAGAGATTCTCGAAGTGGATATCAAATGTGAATGTGAGATTGGTGCGAATCGGCCGAATCCAAACATCTTGCGTCGTCTGACTATCCTGATTAGGGTGCGCGATGTCACGCCTTTCCAATGGCACGGGGTTACGTTTGGAATCATATTTTCCCTGATGCCAATACAGCTTGTGACCACGAATTAAGCCATCCGCACTTTGATAGGTACGTGAACCGCCTCTCTCCCGATATTGGTCTGGTTGCACAAGATAATTTCTATAGGCGGTTGGTTTAGGTGAAGCGAGGTTTTTGGCTTTGAATGTGGGGGATTCATTGTCCAACCAAACATCTGCTGGATATGCTGGCATCACTGCGTCGCCAACAAAAACCCTCCCTGCTGCTGTGTGCTTTTTACCATTCGGTTTAGGCTTATCAACAAATCCAAAAAGTGCTTCAGCGAAATCTATTTGTTGTTTCTTCTTATGCTCATCAGGCAATAGTTCACTTGGTGGAGAGCCGAATGGTAGGCGAAACAGTTGCGCTCGGCCGAAAAACTCCACTTTCCCTGAGTTATCTTCCAGATAGAAAATCGGTTCCCCATCACGTAATTTACCATCACCACCACGATTTGTGTCTGCCCATTGTGGCTCATCGTTTGGGAATGCTCGCTCCTGCCAACGCGAAATTTGATCATCGCTATTGAATCGCTCAACAATTAAGTCGATCTCATCACCTTCAATAAGCATTGCATCCTTTTTATGTAAGAAGACGAATTCGAGATGTTTATGCTGCATATCACCTGTAATGACCAAAGTTCCCTTTTGAAGGTCAGAGCGTTGCTGCCAACTTAACCGAGTAACTTTACGAAATCGCAAATACAAATCTGGGTGTCTCACTCTTCCGTGTCGGTTCCGCTGTTCCTTAAAAAAATGATCATCCATTTCCTCTACTTCGACCCAAACATCTTTATTTTGATAGTTCCACCTTGGAACAGTCTGTCGCCCACCAGGAACACGCTGATACAAGTTGTTTGGCAGTAGTCGATTATTATTGCGATCAATCCTTGTCAATTCACACGGTTCTATTGAAAAGTTGCCTCCCTTTTCTCGCAAAAACCCAGCTTTTACATTTGTCCAGTAGACTGGTGTACCATCTGATTTATGACCTTGTGACATGAAACGTAATTGATAGTTCCTGTTACGAATGTCACGGAAGAAGAGTTTATTTGTCGTAATCGGCTTGAGTTTACTATAGGAAATGATCTCAACTAAACTCCGCAGCATACCCCGCAGACTACTTCCAGGAATGACTGGTTGGTTTGGATCACCGTGATGGAAGAACCGTTTTTCCTCGCCCTCATCCTCACCCGCAATGTAAACAGGTGATTTTGTCGTTAGCTTGCATTTGACAACGCCGCTCATTCTGTCGGAGTGATAGCGGCTGTGATCTGCCAATAGTCCTCCATCTGTCACCTTGTCGTGAAGCGGAACAAAATTGTAAGCAGCGGAGGCAGCATCGGCCGAATTTGGGTTACGATGTGTGAGTGACATTATTATTCCCCTTAATAAATTGCAGCGTGACAAGACGACTAGCAATGATATGTGCGACATTCTCAGCAGCAAGGTAATGGCGGACAGTCAATCGTAACGAGGCAAGATGTTCCGTCGCTATCAATTCAGGCAGCCAATGACGCAGCCCCTGTTGCCCATCAGCTAACAGAGTGAATCCATCTTCCTGCTTTTCGGCCGTATCGCCCCATAAAATGTATTGGTCATCGATCATTTCAAGAAAGTCGTCACCACTTCTGTCATCAATGCGCCGACCGTGCCACTGGTCACCGACGCGCCAAAGGTGAATCTCGTCATCTTCACCGAAGAGACGAACCTCTTGGACATATTCTTCATTCCACTCTGTTGAAGCTGACTTTTTAGCCCACTTGCCATCATCTAAATGCCCCCAGAATAGACCATCCAAAGCAAATGCAATGAGATATTCGAGACCAATTTGTTCATGTTGGGCAGCCTCATCTTCCAGCCAACTGTCGAGATTGGTAACCGTGTCGATCTCTTGGCAACTCGTGTGGCAATCTTTTATTTTGTAGATAGGTCGAATGCTCATGCTTTGTCCTCCTGCGACCACAATGCCTCTACAAATTCTTCCAGTTCGTGAGCATTATCAATGGCAAGTTGATCGCCTTCTTGCCTGATCGCCCATTTCTGCAATTCGCTTCCTTGTCGTTTGAGTTGCAGGGTGGCGCTATCTCCTTTTAAGCGACCGCGCCCCACGCTAATTTCACCGCCTAATGGTAAATCCTCTGTCCACAAATCTTTGAGCAGAAGCAAGAGCAGACCAATATCGGCATCAATCGGGTTAATCACGCGCAAATTGACGAATAGGCGGGTTTGTGGGTTACCAAAGACAGGTTGCTCGTTGAACAGGGCTGAATCTAATGCGCCACCCGTAAAACGGTCGATGGCGACGCGGTTTTGCACGAGATCAAATTGTGGTTCTTTGATTTCAGTTTCCTCAACGATCAAGCGGCTGGCTTTTGCATTGTCGCCTGTTTCTTCATGACCAAATAGGTCATCTAGGAATTGGTCATCGGTTGGGCGCACGATGTTTAGAATACGTCGCGCTCGTTGGCGCAGTGCGCCAGCGACGGTTGTGCCAGAGAGGATGGGGTCGCCTTTGTGGTTGGTGAGATGTACCATGTCAGCATTCAAATCATCTTGTCCTCCCCCTGAACGAATAAGCAGCGAACCAGATAGCCCCAACGTTACATTCATCGCAAACCACTCACGATTGTCTACAAATTTCTTTGTGTTTAAGAGAGTGAATATATTTGTGCCACTTAGTATATTAGATTGCTCGGTAAGCGAAGAAGCCCCATTTTCCAGCCAACCAAATAGATGTGCTGGTTGTTTCATGTTGAAGGTTTTGACGTGCCAAGTAGGAACACGAATTTGGCCGAATCCGCGCCGCTTTCTCGTCCCCATCATAATCTCACCGTTTGACAGCCCATCTAACGCGACGGCTAATGCTTGTCGCAAAGAGGCTTCATCAGCCCAGCCTGCATTTTTAGCAGGGTCGGGATGTGGATCGCAAACCAACAACTCCAAACGCAAAGGAAAAATCGTCCCAGCTTGCCAGACCTGCATATTGTACAGTGCCTTATCTTCGGCCGTGCGTGTCTCTGAATTGAGCTTGACTCCATTGCGTAGCCCGATGAGGGTATCACTACCCGCTTTTCCAAAACTATCTTCGACAATCAACGGGCTTTGCCGTCCCTCATCATCCATCCGAAAACCGCCAAATAGTTTTGCTGCAAGACTTTCCCGTTCTCTTGTTAAGGTAGCTTTATACACATCGTCTGTATCATCTCGATTAGGGTAAGAGACACGGTTGCCTTTCTCATAAGAACGCAAGTAGCTTCGTAATGCACCTGCTAATGAACTACCTGTCAATAACGGACTCCCATCATACGCATCTAGGAGTAACGGCATATCCGATTCATCACTGCTATCTCCGTCGCCAAAGTGGGTGGGTGTTTGCAGAATAAGATCGCCTTCAATGACAATGCGTTTTGCAATTCGCCGCGATCTTTCTTTTGACCAATATGCGCTACTTCCCATGAGCATTCTCCTCTTTTTGTTTCCGCTTGGCGGCAAGATGTAATACCAATTCGACAAGGCGAAGGTTGTAATGATAGATAAGTTTGGGAGATAGTGGTGCTTCTACATTTCCGATTTTGGGTCGTTTTCCGAGTGACAGGCTTAGTTTTTCGTTGGAGAAACTATCAGAAAGCCAAGCGAGAAGCGGTTTGTTTTGGATAGTATCGGCCGAAAACTTGCGTTTAATTCGAGGCCGCGATTCAATCTTATCTAAATAGGCTTGCAACCGCTCACGCCCTGCTGGTTCCGTTTGTGTTAGCGCATCCAAAATAACCAAGCGCAAACGTGATAGCTGACTTGGTGTAGGCGTATGAATAAATTTTTCTAGCAGATTTGCATCCTTAATCAGCGTGTGTTCCAGTTGTGTTCGCAACATCTGAATAGTCATACGTTGCGCCATTGTGTGGCTGTCTGTCTCAATCAAGTTGACAACCTTATGATGCCTCTTATCTCTGGATATAAGGCTAACGACCTCTTCTTGTTGCCAATTAATCGCCACACGCCCAAATCCATCTTCTTGACGTTCACCTATACCAACCCATTCTAATGCTTCGATTACATCCTCTTCTAAATCAGGTGCGTCAAAAACAAGCACAGACCCCATCTTAACCGTTTGCACTTGTGGCAGTGGCAATCCCCACTTACGACTAAACCCACCTAGCGTGCGCGGCGTGATAAAAGAACATTCGCGAGCTAATTTGACAGGTGTGCCGACCCAATTTGTCAAGTATTGTTCAATAACATGAAGCTCTGTGCTATGGTGTCCATGTAGAGGATTGCGAATGAGCAAATCGCTGAGCAAGGTGATAATCCATTTGCCATCTCCCGATTCAACCTCAATATCGTCTGGTACCTCTCGCCATGATTCATGTAACGTAACTTGCTCAATAGCAACACGCCCATAACCTGAATTACGTGCATTTCCTAGTGAAATATGCGTTTTTTCAAGCAAGTTTTTGAGCATTTTTGCATCTTCTAAGTTAGAGCATAAGATAGCCGCAGCAAAGTCTTGCCCTGGTGAAAGAGCCTCATATTGATACACACCATCTTCGCTACCACGAGATCGGCCGAAAATACGATCCCGTGTCATATGAAAAGCCACCTGACGTTCAGGATTGATAATGTCATAGCGACCCGCCCTAAATCCAGAGATAGATTTCCATTGCTGATCGCTTTCTACAGGCTCAATCGCAAAATCTGTTGCAGTTGTCGCATTGCCACGCCGTTGCTCCTCTTTTTCTTGTAACCATGATCGTGGAACTGGCAGTAGTCGTCTTTGGTTCTGATATAAATACCCATTCAAGTACCGCGTTTGACCAGAAAAAAATAATCGCATTATAGTTGGGTCTTCTAGTGGCGTTTTTGATGGATTATGATGCAGCCAACGCCCAATCAATGCACCACGCAAAACAGAACCTGGCAAAAAGTCGAAAGAGACAGCATTGTTTGGATCTCCCTCAAGCGAGGTAACGAGGACAGGTTGCAAGAGTTTGATTTGATATGTGATAATGGTCATGTGAGTTCACCCTCTATCCATCTCTTAAAATGCCCCATTCGTTGTGCTTGCTCTGTGGGTGTCCCCAGTGATGCACATAGTCGTCCTCGTCCACGATTGCGTGCGGTACCGCCACGCCGCCATGCCATCACACAAGCGGTTAGTAATGAAAGAGCATTTTCTTTGTCTGTAGAGTTAGATGGTGGATCGAAGACAAGTTCGGCCGAAAATATGATCTCACGCACCAACACACGCATCGCACGCAAACTTTTATGCTCAGGGGTTCCATCTGGAGAAATCGAACTTTGGCGACGAACCGTCGTCAACGACTCCAAAACAGCGGACGATGTTAATCGACCTGCTTTTATGTCAGCTCTCACAGCATCACAAAGTTGTTTTGGCAATGTTGCGGCTCCCACACGCAAATGCCCTTTATCAGTTAACGTACTCCCTGGTTGACCAAACAAATAAGCCGCGCATCTTTCTAGTTCAGCGTGCGTTCCTATCGCGTAATGGATATTGGCACATTCTTCGACCAACATACCCCGCAAAGTGCGCCCGCGTAAAAATGGTAAACCCGTTGCAACATCATATTCAATTTCGCTATCAACTAAACCTGAAACAAGTGTACCACGCCCAAAGGTCGCATCGCTCTTTAGCGTAAATGTCAAAGGCAAAATCATGCGGTTTCCTCCTCTGGCTCTAAATCAATAAACCAATCCATCATCTCAATTGCATCAAAATAACCGCATGTCTTCGACCACCATCCTGTTGTTTGGTAGTCGCCCACAGATAAATCGGGTAGGGTTTGATGGTATTTTGTACGGAATTGCACAACAGCTTCGCCGCCTTCTCTTAAGGTTTCTCGTAGAGCTTTTACTTTATTGCGTTTACTGAACCATCTTTTACTTTGGAACGCCTTTACTCCTCTTTTGACAACAGGCCAAGCGTGCTGTTGTGCTTTGGTATTGTTCCTAAGTGTAACGGGTCGTAGCGTTAGGGTTCCCTCGGAGGTCTTATACTCGCGCTCACGAATCAACTCAAGATTGCCACTGATACCCATATGCCAATCAAAACAAGGTGCGGCAAGTTCGTTTCTAGCGCGATAGGTTTTAGCTGATGAACATAAAGAATCTGCTAGCATATAAGCACGGGCAAAGGGGTGATGGGTCTTGACGATTGCAATGCCAGCACAGGCAGTGACGGGGGTGCCAAGAATGTCTTGAGAAGCCTGCTCAAACGCTTGCAAAAATAAGGTTGCCAGCGAGATTGCCAGCCGACCATCACAAATAAAAGTGATGTCGTCCCCACCGAATACAATCGGCCGAAAAGGAAGTATCCACTTTCCCTCTTTTTTCTTTAGCACCACATCAATTGAGTACTTACCATCAATTTCTTGTCGAATCGCATCAGGCTCATTTTTCAATCGCTGCATTATTTTCTTCAGAACACCCTCAAAAGATTTATGGGCAATATGCTCCACATCCACTGATAATTGACGAACTGCTTGAATGTACTGTCGGTTTTGTGATGGATGGTCATACTCTTCCCGTACTGCTTGGAATCGTTTGCCGATGCCATCCCCATCCGCATGAACAACTGCCATGTAGCTATGTTCGCCCATCGTGCGGCCGAGATCATCGACATCTAGTCCATAATCGTACCCATCTGGGGTAGGCAAATAGAGCCTCATCCGATCTTTGGCATCATTGATGGCAGCATGTTTGGCAAGGATTTCGGCCGATGCTAATTTTTGGCTATCTTCATCATCTTTAATCTTGGGGGTCAACCCATAAGCTGGCATTCCTGTCGAGAGGCATGGCGCACTTACCCCCAATCCCAATAGAGGCTGTGTATGTAGCCGCCGAACCTGTTTCTGTTGTGCCAACCCTTTAAAGCCTGAGACGATAGCCTTTGCCAACGATGTTTGCCAATCAAATGGACGTGACTCGATTAACAACTGTAAATTGGGGGCTGTACATAACACTTTTCGGGACAAAGCTCTCACAAAGGCACTGCTAAACGTATCATCTTGAAACAAAATGACCAAATTTCCTCCGCCTGCATAGAGTAGTTCGGCTTTTAATTGACCACGCTCGATTTCTGTCTCATCATATACAACCTCTGTTTGGTTATATGAGATGATGTTATGTGGTGTGGGCAATAGAGCAAGTGCCCAGTCGCGGGTAGCACAGGCAACTAAATGAGATGCTCCAATGTTTTCACGCAAACGGTTGCTATTAAAAATGTACTTTTGAATTTGTGTGCTATCAACTATAACCAACTGCATAAAGCCTTTTTCTCCTGACATGCGTCTTCAATCCATGCGTGTAACTGTTCACCTAAAGTAGGCAAATCGTCACGACCAAACACACGGATATTTGAATCCCAAAAGTCAATTTCCTTTTCGATTTGTTCTGGGTTGGGATGGAAACAAATAAGAGCAACACGCGCTTCATCGCCGCCTAATTGCTTCGCTCGAATATATGCTTCCAACAACTTTGATTTGCAAAGTTTTTTGCTTGTATCTGTGGTGCAAGAGATAGCAAAACACTGATAGCCTCGCATGGCTATCACATCGATCTCAAAATTGTCATCATTGCCGATACCAAACTGAGATTCAATGCTAGTTGCTAAATCATTGAGCGAGCATACTGCTTTCACTTGCTTGTTCAAAATATCAAATGTGTATTCGTCTAACCAATAACCACCCTCAAGCCATTTGAGCAACGATTCACGCTTTTTACGGGTTGAGGGCAATGTTAAATATTCACCAGTTTGGTCTAAATCTGTCTTCAATGCTTGAGACAATTCTGCATCTCGCGGCCAATTGATTTGAACTGTTTCCAACTGGCTAGATGTTTTCCATTTCCGCTCATCATCTTCTCTCCGACAATTGGCTGTAATTTCTGTTTGTTGCCATGTTTGCCACACATCATATTTTGTTCCTAATAACGGAACCAACGTTGGCATCGACACAGAACGATCAATTTTTTTGACAGATAGGCCATGAAGTTCAAGCAAATCATCTATTTTTAGATTGACTTTGTGATGTCGGCCGACATACCCTCGCTCCGACTTTTGCCCTGTTTCTGGACTATCCGCATCGATTACCAGTTCTAATGTTCGGGCATCTAAATAGCTCAAAACACAACCACCTTTGTACGCTCTCGCAACACGATGGGCATGAACCGACATGATTTTTGTCCCGCCCGTGTAATGCAACCCCACTTTGCCTGTTTGAGTCTTCAATATACCTTCCAACGCTAGAACGATATTGGTCGGGTTGCTCTCTTCAATTTCCTTGTACGCAACCTTGTATTTGATGTCTGAGTTTAACCACGTGTCGATACGTTGGGCAGTTTTGGCGGTTTCGGCCGAATGCACCAACGTCACCTTCCCACCATCCTTCACCAACAACCGCCCCGCCACCGCATTCGGCAACGGATTCCCACCAACCAACAAAATCAAATGATCAACTTTTCT
>CAYMGE010000128.1:0-14873 GCA_964389925.1 uncultured Ardenticatenaceae bacterium | reverse complement strand
GATGGGACACTCGAATATCTCGGCCGAATCGATCAACAAGTCAAGCTACGCGGTTTCCGCATTGAGTTGGGCGAGATCGAAGGGCTGCTGGATCAGCACGAGGCGGTCGAAAAGAGTGTCGCCGCGATTCACAGCGATACGACTGGGGATAAGCGGCTGGTCGCTTATGTGACTATCGGCCGAATTTCCAGCGATACCCTGCAAACCGAACAAGTCGAGCTGTGGGAAACCCTACACGATCAAAGCTACACCGACACACTCTATCTCGATGATGATCCGACGGTCAACGTGATTGGGTGGGACAGCAACTATACAAATGCACCGCTGTCATCGGCCGAATTGCGCGAATACATTGACGGCACGATTGGACGGGCATTGGCATTGCAGCCTGCGCGGGTGCTGGAAATTGGCTGCGGCACGGGGATGCTCGCCTTTCCCCTAATCGAGCAGGTTGTCGATTATCGCGGCACAGATGTCGCGGAGGTCGCCATTCGCCAATTGGAAGCGTTGCAACGACGTGATGACGTGCTGGCACGTTATCCAAAGGCGGCTGAGGCGCGGTTTGAGGTGAGATCGGCCGAAAATTTCACCAACCTCTCCCCCGTCGATCTCGCCATGTTGCCCTCTGTCGTCCAATACTTTCCCAGCGCAGAGTACCTGCTGACCGTGCTGACGGGATTGAGCGAATTGGTGGACGACGGTGGCACGATTTACGTCGGCGATGTGCGAAGTTTGCCGCTGCTGGAAATGTTCCATGCGTCGGTGCAACATTTTAAGGCTGACGAAGAGACGAGCGCGGCGATGCTCAAGCAGCGCGTGTGGCAACAGTTACAAAACGAGCAAGAGATGGCTCTCGACCCCGCCTTTTTTATCGCGGCGGGTGAGGCGTTGCCGCGCATTTCACACGTCGAGATTTTGCCTAAACGGGGTTGGCTGCCCAATGAGATGACGCGCTTCCGCTATGATGTGCTGCTGTATGTTGGCGGTGTTGCGCCGCAAACGGTTGCGTGTGAGTGGGCGGCTTGGTCGGCCGAAAAATGGTCGCTAGAAAATATCACCAGCGCACTCGAACGCGGCGAAACGTTTGGCCTGACGCGCATCGCTAATCAGCGCGTCGCGCAAGAGCAGTCAGTGCTGGCGTGGTTGGCGGCGGGATCGGCGGCCGAAACGGTCGGTCATTTTCAACCACAGCTCACCCCTGCAATCGAACCCGAAGAACTCTGGCGACTCGCTGAACAGCACGGCTATCACGTCACGTTGAGCATGGCGTGTAGCGATGCGACGGGCTGTTACGATGCGCTGTTTGTGCCACAAGCGGGCGTGTACCAGATGCCATTGCCAGCGACACACCAGACGTGGTGGCAATATGCCAACAACCCATTGCGCGAAAAGCTGGCTCGTCAGTTGGTTCCCGCTTGGCGCGAATTTCTCAAGCAGCGCGTGCCGAGCCACATCGTGCCAAGCCAGTTTGTGCTGTTGGATGAGATGCCACTGACTCCCAACGGCAAGATCGACCGCAACAATCTGCCCATCCCCGACACGACGCGCCGCATCACGACGACGGGCTATGTCGCGCCGCGCACGCCGCTTGAGGAGACGCTTTGCACGATTTGGCAGGACGTTTTGGGCGTGGCACAGGTTGGCATTCTTGACAATTTCTTCGATTTGGGTGGTCATAGTCTCAAGGCAACGCAGTTGGTCAGTCGCATTCAGCGCACGCTAGATGTGGCGTTACCGCTGCGGGTATTGTTTAATCGGCCGAATATCGCCGACCTAGCCGCTGACCTCGACACACAAACCGCCTCCTTCGCCCCCATTCCACGCACCCCCGACGCGGCCGACTATCCTCTCTCGCACGCGCAACATCGCCTCTGGATTTTGTCGCAAATGGGGGATGGCCTGACCGCCTACAACATGCCGATGGCGTTGCGTTGGGATGGTGTGCTGGATGTCGTCGCGCTGCGAACGGCGTTTGAAATGCTGATTGCGCGGCATGAGTCGCTCCGCACGACGTTTGCGGTCGTCAATGGGGAACCACGTCAGCGCGTTCATGCCGACTTGCCATTACAGTGGCGCGAAGTCGTTGTCGATTCCGGCGAACAAGCGAAGGCGATGGCGTTGGCTGATGCGACCGCCCCGTTTGATCTGTCGCGTGGCTCACTTTTGCGTGTCAGCATTTTGCGCCTCGCACATGACTCACACATCGTCGTCTTCAACATTCACCACATCGTCAGCGATGCGTGGAGCGAGATGGTGCTGGTGCGCGAATTGACGCAGTTGTACGATAGGTTGCGCTCTGGAAAACCGACATCGCTACCCGCATTGCCGCTGCATTATCGGGATTATGCGGTGTGGCAGAATGGGTTTTTGGGAAGTGAATCGGCCGATACTCACCGCCAATTCTGGCGCAAAACCCTCGCTGGCGAACTCCCACTGCTAGACTTCCCCAGCGATTTCCCACGCCCACCCGTTAAAACGTACAACGGCGCAGCGGTGACGGTTGAACTCGATGCGACAGAACTGACCAAACTAAGCCGTCAACATGACGCGACGCAGTTTATGACGCTGACGGCGTTGGTCAAAGTGCTGCTCTATCGCTATACGGGGCAAACCGATCTAATTCTCGGCACACCCGTGCATGGGCGCGACCATCCCGACCTCGCCGACCAAATCGGCTTTTACATCAACACGCTGTTGCTACGCTCAGAAGTGGATGGGGAGATGTCGTTTAGCGACTTTTTGGCAGCGGTCAAGGCGACGACAACGGAAGCGTTTGACCATCAAGCATACCCGTTTGATCGGCTGGTGCAGGAACTCAATCTAAGCCGCGATGTCAGCCGCAACCCTGCGTTTGACGTGGCGATTGTCTATCAAAGTTTGGAGCCAGCGGAAGCCGCTTTTTCAGACGCGCAAATCACGCCGTTTGTCACCGAATACGAGGGCAGCAAGTTCGACTTGAGCTTTACGTTTGAGCCACACGCTGATACATTGCGGCTCGACATCATTTACAACACTGATCTGTATCGCCGTGAGCGGATCGAACGATTGGCGACCCATTTTGCGACGTTGGTGCAGAGTGTTGGGGTAGATCGGCCGATTGACCAACTCAACATTCTGCCATCGGCCGAACGCGCCCAAATCGCCAGCTTCAACCCACCACCCATCACCTATCCGCGCAACACGCTGACTGCGCTCTTTGCCCAGCACCTTTCAGACGCACCTGCCGTCACTTTTGGCGACAACACGATCAGCTATGCCGAGCTAAACCGCCGAGCCAATCGTTTGGCGCATGGCCTGATCGAACGCGGCGTTACGCCCAACACGCTCGTCGGCCTTCATCTGGATCGCTCCCTCGATCTCGTCGTTGCGATTCTCGGCATTCTCAAAGCGGGAGGCGCGTATCTGCCGATTGACCCGCATGTGCCGCGAGAGCGGGCTGCTTTTATGCTGCAAGATGCGGCGGCCGAGTGGGTCGTGACGCAACCCGATTTGGCGATGAACTTGGAGGATGTGCAAACGCTATGCCTCACAGATGTTGCCGAACAGCCGACGCATGATCCTGCTGTTGCACTCACGCCTGATAATTTGGCGTACATGATTTATACGTCGGGTTCGACGGGCAAACCAAAGGGCGTGCTGGTGACGCACGGCAACGTGTCGCGCCTGTTCACGGCGACCGACCACTGGTACGGCTTCAACGAGCGCGATGTGTGGACGCTGTTCCACTCCTACGCCTTCGATTTTTCAGTGTGGGAACTGTGGGGTGCGTTGCTCTACGGGGGTCGTCTCGTCGTTGTCCCGCACGAGGTCAGCCGCAACCCAGCCGCGTTCTACAGTTTATTGCAAAATGAAAGTGTGACAGTTCTCAACCAGACTCCATCCGCGTTTGCCCAACTAATGCGCGAAGACGCAACACGCAACACGCAACACGCGCTACGATATGTCATCTTTGGCGGCGAGGCGTTGGATATTCCATCGTTGAAAGGCTGGATCGAGCGGCATGGTGATGAGCGACCGCAGTTGGTCAACATGTATGGAATTACGGAGACGACGGTGCATGTGACTTATCGGCCGATTACCCACACCGACCTCGCCAACCGCGACAGCGTGATCGGCAAACCGATCCCCGATCTCACCCTCGCCATTCTCGACAAAAATCGCCGCCCTGTTCCGATTGGCGTTTCGGGCGAACTGTATGTCGGCGGTGCAGGTGTCGCTAATGGCTACTGGAATCGCCCTGAACTAACGGCGCAACGTTTCATCAACGCCGAATACCGAACGGGCGACTTGGCTTGCTGGTTGCCCAACGGAGATATTGCCTATCTTGGACGGATTGACACGCAGGTGAAAATACGCGGTTTTCGGATTGAGTTGGGGGAGATTGAGGCAGTGCTGGCGGCGCATGAGGCGATTGAGACGGCGATTGTCGTGACGCGCAAAGATGCGTATGGAACGCAGTTGGTCGCGTATGTTGTAACGCAGTCGGCCGAGATCGTCGCCGATTTGCGCCAGCGTGCGACGCGCCAACTGCCCGACTACATGCGACCCGCGCACATCATCTCGCTGCCCGAATTGCCACTGACGGCAAATGGCAAGCTGGATCGCCGCGCCCTGCCTGAACCGACAACGACAAGCACACAGGCCAAGCCGACGACTGCCCTACAACAGCAGATCAGCGCGATTTGGCAAGACGTTTTAGGGGTTGCTAGCGTTGGCATTGATGACAACTTCTTTGACAGCGGCGGCGATTCGCTGCGAATTATTCAGGTACAACAGCAGTTGGCGACGGCATTGGAACGCGACATCGACGTGGTGATGTTGTTCCAATTCCCGACGATTGCCACGCTTGCCGAGCAGTTGGAGCAGACGACGACGCGCAACGTGACGACGGCGGCACAAGATCGCGTCGCCAAGCAAAAGGCGGCACGCGAACGACGCAAACGGAGACGAGCATGAGTGTGGAAAAAATCGCCGTGATCGGCATGGCATGTCGCTTTCCGGGTGCGGAAAATGTGGCGCAATTTTGGCGTAATTTGCGTGATGGGGTGGAATCGGTGCGCTTTTTCGGCCGATCCGAACTCCTAGCCGCTGGCCTCCCCACCGACCTGATCGACCAGCCCAACTACGTCCCCGCCAACGGTGTTCTCGACGACATCGACCAATTTGATGCCAACTTTTTTGGCCTCTCACCGCGTGAAGCGGAAATCACCGACCCACAACATCGCGTCTTTTTGGAATGCGCGTGGTCAGCGTTGGAAGATGCGGGTCACATTGATGGAGAAGGGGTCAGCGTGTATGCGGGTGCAGGGTTGAGCAGCTACTTGCTCAACAATTTGTCACCACAGCGCGAGAAACTGCCCGTCAGCGATTTCCAGCTACTCGTTGGCAACAACAAAGATTTTGTGCCGACGCGAGTTTCCTACAAACTCGATTTGCAGGGAGCCAGCGTCAACGTCAACACGGCCTGTTCGACTTCGCTCGTCGCCGTGCATCTCGCCTGTCAAGGGTTGATCGACTTCGAGTGTGATGTCGCGCTGGCGGGTGGGGTCGGCATTCAAACGCCCCAGACACGCGGCTACTTATATGAAAGCGGCGGGATTGTTTCGGCCGACGGTCACTGTCGCCCGTTTGACGTGTCCGCACAAGGGACGATCAACGGCAGCGGGGCGGGGGTCGTCGTTCTCAAGCGGTTGGAAGATGCCCTCGAAGATGGGGACACCGTTCACGCCGTCATTTTGGGGACGGCGATCAATAATGATGGGGCGGACAAGGTTGGTTTTACCGCGCCGAGCGTCAATGGGCAGGCACAGGTGATCGCGGAGGCGATGGCAAGGGCGGAGGTTTCGGCCGATTCGATCTCCTACATCGAAGCGCACGGCACGGCAACCGCGTTGGGCGACCCCATCGAAATCGCCGCCCTGACCCAAGTTTTCCGCGAGCAAACACAGCGCGTTGGCTATTGTGGCATCGGATCGGTCAAGAGCAACTTTGGACATCTCGATGAGGCAGCGGGCGTTGCGGGGCTAATCAAGACTATTTTGGCGTTGCGCGAAGGGGAGTTGCCGCCGAGCTTGCATTTTAGTGCGCCCAATCCACGCTTGAAGCTGGAAACGTCGCCATTTTACGTCAATGCTGATTTGCAAACGTGGCGGCGCAATGGGCAGCCCCGTCGAGCGGGGGTCAGCTCGTTTGGGATCGGGGGAACGAACGCGCATGTTGTTTTAGAAGAGCCACCGACCCCTCTCGCACAGAATGATAGGCGTGAGGCTCAGATCATCTTGCTATCGGCAAAAACGAGCGGTGCGCTGGCAGAGGCGACGGATAATCTGAGCGTGCATTTGCAAAAAACGCCGCACACACTGGCAGACATCGCGCAGACGTTGGCGCAAGGACGACACCACTTTGCGCGTCGGCGTGCTGTCGTTGCCCAGACGCATACGGAAGCGATTGCGGCATTGCGACGACAGGCTGATGCAGTGGCAATCGCCAATCCACAAGTCGTCTTTATGTTTTCAGGGCAGGGCAGTCAGTACGCTGGCATGGCAGAGGCGTTGTACGCGGCTGAACCTGTTTTCCGCGAGACGCTGAATCGCTGTTTTGGATTGCTGGGCGTGCGGGGAATTTCGGCCGAACTGCTCACCCAAACTCGCCATGCCCAACCGATCTTGTTCGCCATCGAATACGCACTGGCGCAGATGTGGCAAGCGTGGGGCGTGCAGCCAGCCGCCTTGATCGGGCATAGTTTGGGTGAATATGTCGCGGCGTGTTTGGCGGGTGTTTTCTCGCTGGAGGATGCACTGTGGTTGGTGACGGAACGTGGGCGCGTGATGCAGGCATGTGAGGCGGGTGGCATGGCGGCAGTGCGCTGCGATGAGCAAACGCTTGTACCTTATCTCAATTCGCAGGTTGTGCTGGCGGCGGTTAATTCGGCCGATCAATGCGTCATCTCTGGCGCAGACCCCGCCCTCAACGCCGTTCTCGCAACACTCGAACAAAATGAGATTCACTGCCACCGTTTGGCGACAAAACATGCCTTTCACTCGCCGCTGATGGAGAGCGCGTTGCCGCTGTTTCGTCAGAAGGTGGCGCAAATTGCGCGTCGTGCGCCGCAGATTCCGATTGTCTCAAATGTGACTGGGGAGTGGTTGTCGGCCGATCAAGCGACCAACCCCGACTACTGGACACACCATTTGCGCCAGACCGTGCGTTTTGCTGACGGACTGCAACAACTTGCCGATTACACTCATTTTCTCGAAGTTGGCGTTGGAACGACGTTGGCAAAATTGGCTGTCAAGCACGATGACAGCAAGCATGTTTACGCTTCATTGCCACCCGAACGCAACGTGGGAACAGATGTCGCCTTTGCGCGGCAGACGTTGGGCGATTTGTGGGCGACGGGCGTTGCGGTTGATTGGACTGTCTATTATGCAGAGCAGGCGCGGCGACGTGTGCCATTGCCGACCTATCCGTTTCAGCGGCAGCGGTATTGGATCGATGCGCCAAAGGGAACACAGCGCGTCAAAGAAGACATTCCGACGGAAACAACGACTGTTGAGAGAGCGGATGTGACAGATTGGTTTTATCGGCTTGATTGGAAGCGTTCTCCTTTGCCCAATGTTCCGCCAATCGAGCGTTGCCAATTTGCGCTAGCGGGTGAAAGTCGGATCCTAGTGGAAAAGTTGCCGACAGCGCTATGGGAACAGTTGGCAACTTTGGAGCGGAAACCAGAGCATATTGTTTATTGTGCGGAATCGGCCGAAAACACCTTCTACGATCTCCTCGCCCTTATCCAAACCCTCGACCAAAAAGGCTGGGCAGACAATATCGCCCTTACCGCAATCACGCAGGGAGATAGCCCGTACAATGCGCTCGTCAGTGGCATTTTGCGCGTCATCCCGCTGGAATATCCCACAATCTACTGTCGCCACATCGCGGTTGGTGACCTGAGAGATTCCATATTTTCAAAATATGGAATCTCTGAATTGGTCGCGGGGCAGGAGCCATCTGTTCGCTATTGTGACGGCGAACGCTTTGTCCCGACGCTCGTGCCAAACCCACTGCCTGATGCCACACCGACATTACGCGACGATGGCGTTTATGTCGTCACGGGTGGCGCGGGGTCGATGGGCAGCGCGTTTGCCGACCATTTGGCGCAAAATGGGGCGGGAACGGTGGTGCGAATCGGCCGATCCCCACACCCTGAACTCCCCAACTACATCCAAGCCGACCTCTCTGACCACGCCCAAATGACCGCCGCGCTCGCCGACATACGCGCCCGGTTCGGCACAATTCGCGGTGTCGTTCACACGGCGGGTGTGTTGGGACAAGGGCTGATGCGCCACAAAACGCGAGCGATGGTTGAGGCAGTGTTTGCGCCTAAAGTGCAGGGATCGCTGGTTTTAACAGATCTGCTGCGCGACGATCCACTCGACTTTCTATTGTTGTGCGGTTCGATGGCTGCGATTGCGCCGATTGCAGGGCAGGTCGATTACTGCGCGGCGAATGCGTTTATGGCGGCGTTGGCAGCACAGTTGCGGAACGACGGTGTGCCAGCGACATGTTTGGATTGGGGATTTTGGCAGGAATTGGGGATGGTGGAATCGGCCGAAATGCCCGCCGCACAAAAGGCCGCCATCATGGAAGAGGTTCGCGCCAAAGGGCAAGGGCAAGCGGGGGTTGATGCGTTTGCGCGTGTGTTATCGGCCGAATCACCCGCCCGCCTCATCATCACGCCCGAATCAGTTCGCAACCCTGTCAATCATCCGCTGTTTTCGCACAGTCAGATGTCGGGCGATGATGTCGTTTACACACTGTTGCTCAAGTCGGCCGAACATTGGGTCGTCGATGAACATCGCTTGGATGGCGTGGCAACACTGCCCGGAACAGCCTATCTCGAACTGGCACGCGCTGCCTTTGCCGACCACACGGGCGCGACCCAACTGCGTTTGCGTGATGTCTATTTTCTCGCGCCGTTGACCATTGTGGATGGCACGACGGTTGAGGTATGCGTTGTGTTGCAGACGAACGGCGATTTTCATATCGTCAGTCGTGGCGGCAATGATGCTTGGCTGGAACATGCACGCGGATCGATCTCAGAAATCGAAGTGGCTGCGCTCCAAACATCTGACAGAAGCGCGGCTTTTCAAGAAGCAGAGCCGCTGGACTTTGCGATTCCGTTTGGCGACCGCTGGCAGTGTGTTGAGCGCGTTGCATTTCGGGAGGATGGGACGGGCATGGCGCGGTTGGCTTTGGGGGATAGGTTTTCGGCCGATTTGCAACATTTCACCCTTCACCCTGCGCTATTCGATATGGCGACGGGCTTTGCCGCGCTGCAAAGTGATCTGAGCGCGTCACTGCCCTTCTCATACGGTGAGGTTGAAATATATCTTCCGCTAAACTTAGTTATCAGCAGCTAAGTGCAAACACAAACGAACAGATGAAATCTGCCAAGCCTATATAGTGGATTTGTTTACTGAAAGGATAGTCTCGAAGCGTTCAATAGTATCCTTTTCTCTTTCATCACAACCTGAAAGGTTTTTACAAGACGACACAACTATAACAGAATTCTGAGAATCCCAGTCAGAAAAATTGGAGTCTTAGCAATTGGCTCATGATGAATTCTCAACTTATTTCGTCAACGAAGTCAACAATCGCTAAGACACAAACAAGCGATAATTCTCCTCCAGATGCGGTGGGTAAAGCATCTCATTATGTGTGCCATGCCCTTGTTCAATCGTCACGTTTCCCGTCGTCACATCAGCCCATGCGGACACAGCAGCAATGACGTTGCCAGCTTCGTCGTGTGCTGTCAGGGGTTCATTTTCGGCCGTGAGGACGTGAATATCGGCCGAAATCCCCCCCCCATCCACCACCTGTCCAATCCACTCAAAACTCGCCCGAATGATCTGCGCCTGTTTCTCACGCAGTAGCGCACTCGTCAAATAGGGCTGCACGCTTTCATGCGCCATGTACTGCGCCGTCACCTCCGCAATTTCCGCATCGCTAGCACGATATGGGCGCAAACGGCGGCTCGAATCGATCATGATGATTTTGGCGACCCGCTTGCCGCGCCGTTCTAGCTCTTGCGCGACGTGAAATGCCAAGTTGCCACCCGACGAATAGCCAAACAGCGTGTACGGGGCTGCGCTTGTCGCCATAATGCTGTCGGCATAAACGTGTACCCGCCCAGCATCGGTGATGAAGTTGAAAGCATAGAAATCGACATCGTTGGCTAATTCTGCCAATTGGATATAGCCCAATACGTCCCCTGTGCCGGGTGGAAAGGCGAACAATGCAGGTCGCGTGCGGGTCGCGTCGGCGTTGAGCAAAACCATCGACTGATCGACCAACTGATCGCCAAATTGCAGCGCGTCGAGAACAATTTGCGCCTGTTCACGCACGGTTGGATAGTTGAACACGGTCGCCAGCGGGATAGTGACCTGCAACCGCTGTTCGATCAAGGCGATCAGGCGCGTCACTTTGAGGCTATGCCCGCCCGCGTCAAAAAAGTTTTCCTGCACGCCGACCTGTTTGCGCTCAAGTATCTCTGCCCAAATCGCCGCGATCTGTTTTTCTGTCTCTGTTTGTGGCAGGTGAACGGCCGTTTCTGCCAGCACGGGGTCGGGCAGCGCGTGGCGATCTGCCTTGCCATTTTGATTGAGCGGCAAACTATCGAGCAAAACGAAGTGCGAGGGCAGCATATAGTCGGGCAGCGTGATGCGGAGGTGGGCGCGTAGATTTTCGGCCGAAACATCCCCCACCACATACGCCACCAACGTTTTCTCCCCGCGCAACAGCTTGGTCAAGACAACCGCCGTCTGCACCTTGTCATACTGTAACAAGCGAACCGCGATCTCATCTGGCTCGATGCGGAAACCGCGAATTTTGACCTGATCATCTTTGCGTCCCATAAAGATGACCGTGCCATCGGGCTGCCAACGCGCCAAATCCCCCGTGCGATAGATACGAACCTGTTCGCCGTCAACGTCACAGGTCGTAAATCGCGCGGCCGTCAACGTCGCATCATTGAGATAGCCACGCGCCAGCCCATCGCCACCCGCGCACAATTCGCCCACTGTGCCGACGGGAACGGGGCGGAGCTGGCTGTCCAAAATGTGGACGGTCGTGTTGGCAATCGGCCGACCAATCGGCACATCCCCATGTTGCACTTCCGCGATCTCATGACACGTCGTAAAGGTCGTGTTCTCCGTCGGCCCATACCCGTTGATCAATTGCAACTGCGGATAGGCGCGGCGCACCTGATTGACATGTGGCACAGAGAGCTTTTCACCCCCGATCAAGAGCGTCTGCAACCCTGCAAAAACGCCGATTTCAGTTGAGACAAGTTGGTTAAACAGACTGGCTGTCAACCACAAGGTCGTCACGCCGTGTTGAGCGATCAGTGACCCTAGCTGCCGATAGTCGAGGATGGCGTGTGGTGGCGCGAGACACAGCTTGCCGCCGTTGAGCAACGCGCCCCAAATCTCAAGCGTCGCCGCATCAAACGCCAGCGACCCCGTTTGCAAAATGACCGTGTCGCTGTCGAGCGTGATGTAGTTGGTGTTGCGAACGAGGCGGACGATCGGCCGATGTTCCACCATCACCCCCTTTGGCTGTCCCGTCGAACCCGATGTGTACATCAAGTAGGCCAACTGCCCTACACTGGCAGGCGTGGCGGGGTCGTTTGTCGGCTGGCTCTGCAAGGCACGGCGGTCAAATTGTCGTTTGTTGCGCGATTGCTGCGTGTTGCCCGTTGCGCTTTTATCGACGCGAATCAGCGCGTCAAAGCCGAATTCGGAGAGTTCGCTCTCCGCATCCCCCAGCATCTCCGAGTAGTTGAATTCGACTATTTCGGGAAAATCGTGCTGTAAATCCTCCAAATAGCTGCGTGAGACGAATAGTTCCCCCGTTCGATCTATCTTTGTCTGCGCCTCTGGGTGCGCCTTTTGATAGGCGATCAGCGACTCAACAAACGCATCTTTGCGATCTTGATCCCACAAATTGCCCAGAAATAGCCAACCCGTTTCGCCCAGCTTCTCAATCGACTGACGGATCACGTCGCGCAGGTAGTTATGTCCGGGAAAGCTCTGGATGACGCTGTTGATAATCACGCCGTCAAACGCTGGTGCGTCGAGTTGCTCAATTTCATGCGCCGCCAAGCAGTGCAAATCGACCTGATCGAGTCCGCGCTGGTCACGCTCATTTCGCGCCCAGTCGATGATCCCCTGCGACAAGTCTACGCCGACGTATCGGCCGACCAGTGGAGCCAACCGAAACATGCTGATCCCTGACGCACACCCAATTTCCAACAGGCGGCTCTCCACGTTGACGTGCGGCGCGAGCTTGTCACGGATGTTGTCGCCATACCCGTCCATCACCTCGCGGCTCAACCAGTCACCCGTATAGCTGCTTTTCCAACCGCCCCCCATAATGTCATCGGCCGCCGTGTCCGCGATATACGCCCACATCGAGCGATCCATCATCTCCGTTTCGCCCTCGATTTCGCCGTAAATATCATCGCTGTCGATACACAACACCACGCCGAGATGCTTGCACTCCCACTGTAAGCGGTTGAGCGTGCGAATGTGTTGGCGGTCGCTGACCAAAATCGGCGCACGGGTATCGTTCAACATGTATTTGATGCGTGCGAGTGGGAAGTCGGTGTTGAGTGGCAAATAAGCACAACCCGCCTTGAGACAGCCCAACATCGCCACGATCACGTCCAATGACCGATCCAGCAGCAACCCAATGTACGATTCTGGCTGCACCGCGCCCGTCGCCAGCAAAAAATGGGCGAACTGATTGGCCTGTTTGTCTAGTTCAGCATAGGTCAATCGTTCGTCCCCAAAGATGACGGCAGTTGCGTCGGGGGTTTGGGCAGTTTGCTCGGCAAACAGCTGATGCACCGTTTTGTCACGCGGATAGAGCGTTTTAGTGTCATTAAACTGCGTGTCTAGCACGTCATCTACATCGTCGTCAAAAAGCGAAAAATCTGCGAGTTTCATGCGTTATCTGGCAACCGCATTCGCAAAGCGAACGAGTGCTGCGACATATCTTTGGGCGGTTTTCGGCCGAAACAACCCACTATCATACTCCAATGACAAGACCAACTCATCATCTTCCATCACGACAAACAGCGTCAAATCAAATTTCGCCGTCTCAAACGAGAAATCAAACCCTGCCAACTGTCCATCACCCTGTTGCGTCGCCTCTGCACCGATCTCGACGCGCACATCGGTAAACCCCTGAAAGCCATAAATCACATTGACAATCGGCTGACGATTGGCGACACGCACAGGGTTGAGCTTTTCAACCAGCAAATCGAGCGGGTACGATTGATGCTCAAATGCCGTCTTGCTGCGTTCCGCGACCTGCGCGACCAGTCCATCAAAGTCGAGATTATCTCCAAGCTGGGTGCGAATCGGCAGCACATTGACAAAAAAGCCGAGTAGGTTTTCCAAGTCGGGGTGATCGCGGTTGGCAAAGGCGACCCCGATACACATATCTTCCTGCTTGGTCAGTTGGTAGAGCAGCAGCTTAAATAATGCCAGCACGACATTGGAGAGCGTCGTGTTGTGGCGTTGGGCGATGGCTTGGAGGGCGGTGGTTGTTTCGGCCGAAATCATCCCCTCCGCCATCCCGCCACGAAAATCACGTCCCCCCATCGGCGCAAAATCATAGGGCAAACGCAACTGGTCGGGAACCCCCGCCATGGCCTTGAGCCAGTACGCCTCCTCCGTCGCAAAGCCACGTTCGTTTTGCCAGACAGCAAAATCTTTGTAATGAATCCGTAGTGGGGGCAGCGGGTTGGGTTTGTTCTCACGCAACGCCCCATACAGCGTCAAAATCTCCTGATGTAGCACCACGCCTGACCAGCCATCCCCGATGATGTGATGTACGGTCAACAACAGCAAATGCCGCCGTTCTGTCAATGTGATGATCGTCGCACGCAGCAACGGCGGCTCTGCCAAGTCAAAGCGCACCACCGCTTCTGCATCGGCGATCTGCCGCGCTTCCGCCTCGTCAGCCGCCGTCAATCGACGCAACGCAAACGGCACATCTGCCAAAATGCGCTGCACGGGTTCCCCATCGACCAAGACAAAGGCTGTCCGCAGTGCCTCATGTCGGCCGATAATCAACTGCAACGCCTGCTCCAACGCCGCCACATCCAGTCTGTCCTCGATCATGATCGCTTCGGGCATGTTATACGCCGCCGCCTGATCGAGCTGGTGTTGCAGCCACAGTCGCTTTTGGGCGTGGGACAGCGCGTAATGGGGTTGAGCAGGGGCGGGTTGGATGTTGGTGAAGTGGGCGGTTTCGGCCGATTTCACCAACATCGCCTGTTCCGCAATCGTTGGCGCATCAAAACAATCGCGCAGCGACAGCTTCACATCAAACGTCTGATGAATGCGCGAGACGACCTGCATCAGCTTGAGGCTATGACCGCCCAACCCAAAGAAGTTGTCGTGAATGCCAAATTGGTCTGTTGCCAACACCGCCCGCCAAATCTCAGCCAGTTTGCGTTCGTCGTCCGTGCGCGGTGGCACAATCGCGGTCATCTCAACGCGCACATCGCGTCGCTGCAATGCAAGACGGTCAATTTTCCCATTCGGCGTTTGTGGCATCCTGTCGAGACGCACAAACTGATTGGGGATCATTTGGTCGGTTAGCGTGCGGCGCAGATGGGTGCGGAGCGTGGCGACATCGGCCGATCCCACAAAATAAGCGACCAACATCTCATCGCGCAACACGACGACTGCATGACGCACCCCGTCCGCGACCTCTAGCTGCGTCTCGATTTCGCCCAACTCGATGCGAACGCCGCGCAGTTGGATTTGGTGATCTTTTCGGCCGATGTACTCCAACGTCCCATT
>CAYMGE010000127.1:0-14972 GCA_964389925.1 uncultured Ardenticatenaceae bacterium | reverse complement strand
GAATGGATTCCTGCATACGCTGGAATGACACCCTCAAAGTATTTGAAACACACCCGTTTCATTTAGGTCATGATTGTGTCGATAGAATCGTTTGGACGGTTGAATTTAGCCTAAATTGAAAACAGTTTCAATCAAAATAGTGCAACATCTGAAAATCCTTGTAAAATAGATTGATTAGTTTTTCAATCAATAACAGACCATGGGACGCAAAAGCCTCGCCAAAGAACGCACACAACAAATTCTCGACGCATTCGAGGCGTGCATCGTCGAATACGGTCTCGACGGCGCGACGCTCCAGCGTGTGGCGGATCGTGCGGAAGTGAAGTTGAGCATCATCGACCACTACATCGGCAAGCGGGAAACGTTGGTCGCGGCGATGATCGAGCGGTTTATCACCAACTATCAGCAGGAAACATTGAACTGGTTACAATCGTTGCCAGTGACTAATCGGCTAGAGCAAGTGTTGGCGTTTTACTTTTCGGATGTGGGCGTGTTTTATCGGCCGAAAGACACCATCATCCTCACCGAACTACTCGCCTTGAGTGACCGCGATGAAAAGGTCAAGCAACAGCTACACGCGCTTTACCAATCGTTTGACGAGATGTTTTACGACGAAATTCGCCGCGCCGTGCCATCAGCAGATGATGTAAGCTGTCGGCGCGTCGCCTATCTCATTCTAAGCCTATGGGTCGGTCACGCGACGATGCGCTGGCTTGGGTTCGAGGCAAGTCGTCATGATTGGGCGCGGGAATCGGCCGATGCAATGTTGAGCGGCCTGAAGTCCGCTCCTACAACCTCGAGTGGATAGCAAATGCAAGAAGTAAACGAATCAACTGGTGTTGAATTGCGAACGTTACTCGTCACCGCAATTGGCGCGTCCGTCGCCGTGTGGGATGTCGCGTTTTGGCTTGGCGTTCACGGCACGATCTTTTACAACAAATTGTTCACCCTCTGGGTCAGCGCAACCGCCATTTTACTGATCGCCCTGATCGTGCCAAAGCGCGACCGCTTCCTCAATCGGTGGGGCATCTTTGCACTTTCCACGCCGACCATCTGGTTTTTTGTCAACTCGGCAACATCGGCCGTCAACCCCTCATGGATCGATGAACTAACATGGCTCCTCGCACTGGCGACCTTCGCGCTCACCATCCCCTACATCCTCTATATCCTCTTTCAACTGGTGGAGACGGACGCGCTGGAACTCTCTTCCGCCTATCGCAACCGCCTCATCGCTGTTGTGTTCATCATCGCCCTGCTCGGCTACTTTGTCGGCTCCAACCACCCCTACTTTGTTTCCTGTGACCAGTTCAACATCGCTGGCGATAGTGCGCCAGACAACTGTGCGAACTGGTTTGAGTAATCATCATGCGAATCACACCTCAACACCATTGCCGCCTACACGTCACAGGCGTGGTTTGATTGGGAGATGGCGCAACTGTGGGGAGGCAACTGGCACTTCGCGGGCATGATCGATGACCTCGCCAATCCCGGCGACTACATGACGGTGCAGGTCGGCGTGCATCCCATTTTCGTTGTGCGTGGACATGACCATCGCCTACGTGCCTTCCACAACATCTGCCGTCATCGCGGCACGCAACTGCTGCGTGTCAAAGGGCGCTCCGAGAAAAGTATCATCTGCCCTTATCACAACTGGACGTACTCGCTCAACGGCGCACTCAAGCGCATCCCAGAGCAACGCACCCAATTCGCTGGGCAAGAGATCAACATGGACGCGCTGTGCCTGTTCAAGGCGAAAGTCGATGTATGGCGCGAGATGATTTTCGTCCACCCCATTTGTACCAACTAATGTAGTGCCCCGCTTTACAACAATTGTGTTTTAGGCGTTTTTGAGCGTTTTCTCGGGCAAAATATCGCTCCAATCGCGCCCTTGACGAGATGCTTAAATCGGTTTACCTGCTTTTTTGACCGATAGCCGCAGGACTTGCCCTGACCCATGCTCCGTTTTGAGGCTTGATAGGTCACAATCGGCCGATGAAAACAGATGGGAAGCACCAAATCACACTGTTTTCAACCACAATCGACGTTGAAAAAGTTTTGTTGTAGTGCGGGGCTTTACAATAGTTGGTTCAGATGTGACCGTTTGCCTAGCCCCTACCCACACGTTTTACTGATTTGACATGCGCTCAAAGGAGTTAGGCGACGTGCTTTGGTATGTCGCGTTTCAGTACTCTCTACGAGTCGAAATCGGCCGAAACGTGTGTCCGATATGCGCGGATCATTGATGTTCAATGTTTCAGTACTCTCTACGAGTCGAAATCGGCCGAAACTCCGCTATCGAAGGCGAGGGGTATCGCAATTTGTACGAAGTTTCAGTACTCTCTACGAGTCGAAATCGGCCGAAACTCCAAGCGTTGCCACAAGCTGGAATGATTACTTAGTCAGTTTCAGTACTCTCTACGAGTCGAAATCGGCCGAAACCTGAATTTTGCGACCAGTGGACATGTTAATGATGGCCGTTTCAGTACTCTCTACGAGTCGAAATCGGCCGAAACAATCCGACAATTTGTCGGATTTGAACATCGGCGCATGTTTCAGTACTCTCTACGAGTCGAAATCGGCCGAAACATTACCAACGAAAACAGCGGATAGCAATGTGCCAGGTTTCAGTACTCTCTACGAGTCGAAATCGGCCGAAACTGTCGAGTTTCACAAGCAGAGACTCCAATTCTGCAAGTTTCAGTACTCTCTACGAGTCGAAATCGGCCGAAACGATGGCGAAATCACTGGAGCGTTGTGTGCAGACGCGTTTCAGTACTCTCTACGAGTCGAAATCGGCCGAAACCACGGCGGTACGCCGATGATTTCTATGGTGAGGGTGTTTCAGTACTCTCTACGAGTCGAAATCGGCCGAAACTTTTTGGACTGCTGTACGTTCAAGTGCTGAAAGCACGTTTCAGTACTCTCTACGAGTCGAAATCGGCCGAAACATGCAAATCGGCTCAAATTTGTGGTTCCCAGCGGAAGTTTCAGTACTCTCTACGAGTCGAAATCGGCCGAAACGCTGAGAGTGTTGTCATGTCGTTTTTTTTGTGCGACGTTTCAGTACTCTCTACGAGTCGAAATCGGCCGAAACCGCATCCGTCAAACCCAATTGTATCCGACAAAGATGACCTAGCAACCCCAAAAAATCGCTTACAGGCCATTCTCGACGGTCTATTTTTGTCATGTCGCTCGAAAAATTTGGCATTTGCCTACCTATCTTCGCAAATCGATTTTTGCACAAAAACCCCGCCGATTTGCGAAACAATGAAGACAAAAATTCATCCTTCATCCTTCCGCCTTCATCCTTCACAAAACATCGTTGCAAAACCGCCGAAACTCACAGTCAACACATTTCCCTCGTTGTGTCGTTGCGTTGGGCATCCGCTGAGACAACACCATTTCGCGCATCGCCGTGATCGCTGCCATCGCCTTACGTCGCAGATGGGGCGTGAAGCGTACCTCAACCGCCTTGCGTTGCGGAATGAGATAGAGGAATCCACGTTTCACTGGTTTTGTCTGTTGTGACTCCAGCAACAATCCATACACCATCACTTGCAAGCGGAAATGTTTGCCCTCCTTCTTCGACAGTTTGTAATCGACGGGAATCACCTCATCGGCCGTTTCGATCACCATGTCAATCTCGCCTGTCACGCCCAACGTCTGATCGACAATCGCAACATTAAAGTGACGTTGACCATTTTGCAGACGATATGTTCGCAACTGGCGACGCTTTTCGCGCTTTTCGGCCGAATGATGGGCGGCAATGCCAGCTTCCATCTTGTAAGTGATCGGCCGAATGGCTGGCAATACCGCTGCATAGTAATAGACTCGCGGACAGTAAACATACTGCTTCAAATCAACCACCCGCAATAACTCTGTCTGTAAAATCATCGAATCACCTCCAGCGTGCTTCCTAACCTGACCTATGGCTTCAGTCACAGGGAAGCCCCCTGCTCAATCACCACCTGACCCTTCCAATCCTTGCGACAAATCGGCAACAGCAGCACGCGCCCATCGCGCTTGCCAAGCAGCTTCCGAATCTTCAACACAAGCTCCTCCTGCAAATTGCGCGAGATATTGCCCACAAACGCACTATACTGAATGCGATCCAGCCCATAATCAAGACACGCATCCGCAATTTTGGTGCGCGTCCCATCATGTGGAATGTCGTAGAGGAGGAGACAGTGCATAAGAAAGGATGAAGGCGGAAGGATGAAGGATGAATTTCCGCCTTCATCCTTCATCCTTCATCCTTTTCTTCACCAACTGAGCGCAAAGCCGTCATACTGATCGCGTTCGCCGCGCAGGAATGTGGCGATGTGACGGGCTTGGCGTTGGATGATGACGCGCAGTGGATAGCTTTTGCCTTCGTAGGAGGATTTTGCATCGAGGCGTTTGAGGATTTTGTCGGCGAGTTGTTGACGGGTTTTCTCCGTCAGCATTCCGCGTTCGTCTTGCGCGATTTTCATGCCCTTGTTGACCAAGCCCAATACGGTGCGGTCGATCACGGCGGTGCGGAACTCTTCGATAAAGTCGAGAACGAGCGACGGTTTGCCGGGTCGGTCTACGTGGATAAAGCCTGCATACGGGTCGAGTCCAGCCAAGACGAGTGCTTTCTCGATTTCGCCGTAGAGGATGCCGTAGCCGTAGTTGAGGGCGGCGTTGAAGGGGTCTTTTGCGCCGCGTCGTTCGCGGCCGGGCCAGTTGAGATCGGCCGATAACACCTGCTTAAAGCCCGCCCAATACTTCTGTGCCGCTCGCCCCTCAATCGACAGCAACTGCCCGCGCACATCGTCCACGCTGTAATCCTCATGCTTGGCGAGAAAGTCGAGCGTGCAAATTTCCTCGCAATGGTCGAGAACTTCCCCCGCCAGCCAGTGCAGTTCTTTGTGCACATCGGGCTGTTTCTCCTTGCGGTATTTGCCGACATATTTCAAAAAATTGCCCTGATTCTGGATTTTCGCCAGCACAATTGCCAGTGCCAGTTCAACGCCACGCGGTGAGTCAAACGCCGTCAACTGAGCGCGGCGTGTCGAGACTGTCCCCGTCAGCCCCGCGCTGTAGAGGCTGGCATACGGCGTGCCGTGACTGCTCATGAAGTGGATGGGGATGCCCTTTTCGGTGCAGGCGCGGATGGTTTCGGCCGAGACGCTAACCCCCTTATTCGTCACCAGCACCCGCTCAAGGTGCATGATGGGAGCTTGCGCCAGCGTCTCGCCACCCTGTGTGACTTTTAATCGTCCCTGATATTTTCCAATGTGGCTGCCGAATGTGTCGGCGACTAAATTTTGAATGATAGGCATGGTTCGCTCCTTGTGATTTGGGAGTGAGCGTCTCACCCGCAAATCACGCTATTTGCGAAAAGCCTACCATATTCAGTTGCAGAATAACGGGACAGATCACCAGACAATCCGCACAGCATATTGTTGAATGAGGCTGTCATTTGTGATCAAAGACAGATTCTCAACGTGACATTGTGCGATCAGCAAACGATCAAACGGATCACGATGATGGTGCGGCAAATGGTAGATGGCAACAGTATGCTCAACGGTTATCGGTAACAACTCAAAGCGATTATCGGTCAGTTGTTGTTGAAAGAATTGCTGTGGCTGCCGTGGCAGTTTTAGTTTCCCCAAACTCGCCTTGATGCTGATTTCCCAACTTGAGACCGCACTAAAGAACAGTTGATTATTTGGGTCTGAAATAGCGGTGCGTGCGGTTTGCACAAGCTGTGGGTCATCTAAGACCCACCAGAGAAAGGCATGTGTATCGAGTAGTAATCTCATGACTCAAATAGTGTAAGTAGCTCATCTGGAAGCGGATCAAAGAACGAAGGAGAGAGTGTAATTTGTCCAATGGCTGAACCTGGTACACGGGGTAGCTGCTTTGCTTTTGTCTTCGCACGCACGTATGCAAAGTTATCTTGAACCACAATTTCCAAATCTCTTTCATCGCCAAAATAGTCCAGCGGGATCAAAACACCATTTTCAGCCAATTGAATCGGGAGTATTTGCATCATAGCGTCAGTATAGCATATCCCGTATTTTCATAGACCAATTTCAAAATCGGTACAACGTTGTTGGGCAACTCCCAACAACCTCCATTTATCGTGCTTGCAAATTCAAAACAAAGGAGTTTGCAAGATGGCAAGAAAACCAAATTACGACGAATTAGATGACCTAAACACAGGCATACACCAACAACCAGGACAACGACCCAGCTTTTGGGCGCGGCTGTTTGGTTGGCGACGTGAAAAGGTCGCCCGACACTTAACCACACTCAATGATGAGGGTCACTACTACTATGAAGACGATAGTGGTGGCCTCTATCCTGTTGATTGGTGACCATTTGTAGATTTGTATCGGGATTTCCAAATCCCGATACATTTCCTTCCATTTTGTCCCGTTATTCTCGCAAGCCGTATGGTAAGATAGCTGCGAGTTCCAACAGTGTTGGCAAAACAGATACAGAGGGCAACCGAATGAGCAAACGATTTGATGCAAAACTGCGCCGCTTTGAGGCGTTCAAACAACTTCTTCTGGCAAATCCGCAAGGGCTACGTAAAGCAGATATCGCCCGTCATCTACAGATTGATCGCTCAACAGCGGGTGATTATATTCTTGACTTCGCACTCCCACACGGCCCCTTGCCGATCATCGAGATTACACCCAGCCACTTCACTATTGACCGTGATTTGTACGAGGTTGAAATCTCGGTCACACAGCATGAGGCGATGGCGTTACATTTGGCGAGTCGCTTGCTGACGACGCGCACCGACAAACATTATCCGGCTGCCGCCTCATCGCTCCGTAAGTTGGGGGAGGCGATTGGTGAGCTATCGCCACAAGTCAGCCGTCATATTCAACTTTCGGCCGATGTCCTCGACGGCAAAGACCGCCGCAAAGCTCCGCGCTTTCTCGAAATTCTGGAGACGCTGACCCGCGCATGGTCGCAAGGGCAGAAAGTGGCGTTGACGCATGAGTTGGACGATGGGCGTGTGTTTGAGTACACGTTTTCGCCTTACTACATTGAGCCGTATGCAATCGGCCGAACTGTCCATGTTATCGGCTTCCGCGAACCGCTCAACCAAATTCGCACGTTCAAAGTCGAACGCATCCAGACGATTGACCTGCTCGACGACACTTACACCATCCCCGACGACTTCGACCCCCGCGACAAGCTCAAAAATGCGTGGGGCATCTGGTACACCGACAAGGAACCGCAGACGGTCAAGCTGCGCTTTCATCCCAGCGTCGCCAAGCGCGTCTGTGAAACGAAGTGGCACTCTTCACAAAAAGAGCCAATCATCGACAAAGAGAGCTATGTCATCTGGGAGGCGCAAATCGACGAGCCGACGGAGATGCTTAACTGGATTCGCGGGTGGGGGGCGGATTGTGAGGTGTTGGAGCCTGTTGAGTTGCGTGAGACGTTGATGGGTGAGGCAAGGCGAATCGCACAGCTTTATGGGTGGAAAACGCATCGCACAATAGATGACAATGCCAAGCCTTCAATCAGTCAAACATTTCAAGATTTTTTTGGAGGTGATAGTTGAAAGCATTCAAAAAACCGTACCCTTATCAAGAATTTGTCGCGGAACAGGTTTTGCAGGGTAATAACGTCATTTTGCAAGCCCCAACAGGTGCGGGGAAAACGGTTGCATCATTACTCCCATTTCTACATGCACAGCAGCATTGGCAAGCTCATCACTTTCCCCGAAAATGTGTTTATTCTGTTCCGATGAAAGTCTTGGCAAATCAGTTTGAAGCGGAATATCGAAAAGTTATCCGTCGCTTCGGTTGGGAAGATGGCCTCCATGTCAATATCCAAACAGGCGACCGCCAAGACGATCCAAAGCTAGAAAGCAACCTGATATTCACCACTAGCGATCAAACGTTGAGCAACTTTCTCAACATCCCTTATGCACTGGGGTCAAGCTCTGCCAACCTCAACGCAGGGGCGATTGTGTCGAGCTATTTGGTGTTTGACGAGTTTCACCTTTACGATCCTGACATTATGCTGCCGACGGTGCTTGAGATGTTGCAGATGTTGCGGGGGATCACGCCGTTTATCGTGATGACGGCGACGTTTTCATCGAACATGCTACAGCGATTGGGCAACTTGTTGGGCGCGGTTGTTGTGCCAGAAGATAAAAAGGCGCGAATTGGGATGGAGAAGATTGGGGCGCAAGTAGGCAAAGATCGGCGGTTTTATACGGTTGACGCGGATATTTCGGCCGAAATCGTCCTAAGCCACAACGCCAAACGCACCATATGCATCTGCAACACCGTCCACGCCGCGCAAACGCTCTATCAGGACATCCGCGCACTGTTGAAGGCACGCGGCGACGATGCAACCCACGTCGAACTACTGCATTCGCGCTTTTACAAGCAAGACCGCGACGCTAAAGAGACATGGATTCGTGAACAGTTTGGCATTCCACAAGCAAAATACACAGGCCAGCCGCTGATTTTGATCGCAACCCAAGTGATTGAGGTCGGCGTTGACGCGACGTGCGACGTGATGCACACGCAGCTTGCGCCAGCCAATGCGCTGCTGCAACGGGCAGGACGCTGTGCGCGACGTGAGCATGAGGCGGGCAATGTGTATGTCTATCTGCCGCGTCACGATGACGGCACGCCAAATTACACGCCCTATGTCATGAAGGACAAGGCCGACAAAACACCGCGTATGTTGCAGCTATGTGATGAGACGTGGGAGGCTTTGCGGGATGACCAGTTTAGCGGGAAGGTGATGAACTTTCGTCTGGAACAGGCGTTGATCGACCGTGTGCATACGCCGATTGACGCACAGATTTTGGATGACATTGCCAAATCGACAGTAAAGCGGCGTGAGGATATGTTGCAAACGATGGCGACGCAAGATCGCGGCATGGCGATGCAGCTAATCCGTAACGTGCAGAACCATTACGTCATCATCCATCCCAGCCCACACACTGATGAAAAGCTGGTCACAAATCCGTGGCATTATGATGGATTTGGACTGTACGATAGCACCATCTTTCGGGCGATCAAGCAGTTTGAGGAGGAAGGTGTCGATTGGGAGATGCGCGGCGCAACACCTGCGGAAAATGAGGAAGGGGGGTGGGCAGACGAGGAGTTGCCAGAGCATCGGCCGAAAACCGTCTACAAATGGCAATACCCCATCACAGAGGCAAAAGACGCATTTCGCTGGTATCCCGCCATCGCCGTCCATCCTGCCAGCGCACAGTATGACACCGAGTTGGGCTTTCGGTTTGAATTTTCGGAGCGCGACGAAACCGCACTGCAAAAACGCCCCCGCAAGAAACGCCGCCCACCCTACAGCTATCATCTCGAAAGCTACGCTGAACATATTCGTGGTTTGCACCGAGCGTATACGACCGTCATTCGTGATGATGTGTCGCGGCGTGCGTTTTTGCCGTTGCGCGATGAAATTGCGTTTGTCGCACAGCGCATCGAACAACGTCAGCAGTTGGTAACTGGCACGCTTGACCGCGTGATTCGTGCGCTGTTTGCGGCGCATGATTTGGGCAAGTTGAGCGTGGGGTGGCAACGGTGGGCGCATCGTTGGCAAGCAAAAGCGAATGTGTTTTTTGAGCATGACACGCGCCTTGACCCGACATACATGGCGGCGCACACTGATTATCGGCCGACAGACGAACAGAAAAAAGCGCAATTCGCGCTAGGAAAACGCCCCCACCACGCGGGCGAGAGCGCAATTGTCGCTATCGATTTGTTTGGTCGGTTGAGTGATGGCGACGTGGATTATGTGATGAAGGCCGCACTGACCGCGATTGCACGCCATCACAGCGCAGGGACGCGATCTTACACGCCGTTTGTGTTTCATGCTGAAGCGCAAGCCGCTTTTCAGGAAGCGTTGGGTGAGGTGGGGTTATCGGCCGATCACGTCAACGACATTTTGTGGAACGGTACAGGCGATGAACCGCTATCTGATTGGATCGTGCCGTTTACGCGAGATAACGTCGATGCGATTCTACTGTACAGCTTGTTGGTGCGTGTGTTGAGATTGGCGGATCAGCGTTCGCAGACATAAGAGGAAAAGTCGAGTTAGGTTCAGGCGAATCGAATGTGCCGAAAGCACTTAGCGGTAAGTTTAATTACAGTATTCTCGTTGAACCTAACCCAAAACACAAGTCGCCCTTGACATTATAGCAAGGATTTTCTAAAATCACTAAACCTTATCCCTAATAGTACCGGTAAGTAATGCAGGTGATTATTATGAAAAACAGTGTAAGCGTCAAAGTGATGAAAGATACAGACACTATTTGTTTGCGTTTTGAGAATATTAAGCCACCACTGGATTTTAGTCAATTGGTGAGACGACTTCGTAACACAGTTCGTGGAGCGAAGTGGGAACCGAATCGGGGTTGGGAAATCCCATTCTCTGAATTAGGCAGCGTGATGAGCTTTTGTTTCACACACTTCCCACACCAACGAATCTATATTACACAGCCGCACCAATCCGTTCAGTTAGCTATGGAATACGATTATGATTAGTTACGTCGTAGAAAAAGAGACAGGCACACCCGCCGACACGCTTTTAGCGTTTGGGCTTGCCGATATGTTCAACACCGTTTTGGATGGGGCGCGGCCTGTTTTGGAGGATGTAGGCGACAGGTATTGGATTGAGATTTCGGCCGATGCCAACTGGCCGACCCAAGCCAACTTTCAGCGCATCATGCCGGGATTGAATACCGCTAAAAAGCAGTCGCCGATCCCTTATCAAGTGAACTACTTGGAGCATCAGAAAAACAACAGTTTGTTTTATGAGGCTCTGAAAAAAGGGGAAGACAGCGATACGCTACGGGAGCAAGGGATCAATCCCCCTGCACGCGACTGGCCGATTTGGGCGATTATCAATCAGATGTCAGCCATCGACAGCTATCACAAGCTGTTGGCCTTGTGGGACGCTCATGAAAATTGCTTTGGCGAGTTGATGACGATTGTAGTGCAGATGTTTGGCAATCGGCCGAATTCGATTAGCAGCGCAGAAGCTGACTGGAAAAAGCTCGCCAAACAACACGACATCAGCACGACCGCCCTCCCAAAATTACAGGTTACCAATCCCGGCATGGGCAAAGGCGGCAACAGCACCAAGGCGACTCGCCTCAGCATTGGCGGGCTGAAAGGGTTTTGGCTGCTCGAATATCTCAAGTTTGCAGGGCTTTATCGCGCCGCCTTGCCACGTGTTGTCAGCGGCGAAAAAGATCGCAAGACGTATGTGATTATGCCCAAGCGACTTAGCTTTCAACAGCATATAACGACGTTCCAAACATTCCAGACTAATCTATACGCTTCCTCTGCGATCAAAATGGACATTCTCGCCGTCCTGCGCTACTGCCAGATATTTACCGAACAGTGGCGTGATGGTCAGGCGGGTGAAAGCATTTCGCGCTACAAAAGCGGCAAGCCAAGCGATCACGTCGCCGCAATTGAGACGATCTTCTACAAATATCTCGGCAGCGCACACGCGACGCTCAACCTCAGCACCATCGTTCTCCCTGACTGGACAAAAGCGGTCACGACCAAACAAGAAGCCAATCAGTTTTTGGGCATTTTGGAAGAACACCAGCGCGTCGTCTATCCGCTCAAGGAGAATCAAGGCGACTCGCATAAGCTGTTGCAACTCTATCGTCGCTTTTTGTCGGGGCGCGAGCTAAAGGCATTTTTCGAGTTCTGCCGACGCTATGGCAGTTATGTGATGAGTGAATATGTGAATGGGAATCGGCCGAAACGATTCACCACCACTAATTTGGAGGTTTTGATGAGCAATCATCCACAGTCAGACAAACTGACACCGATTATGGAAACGGGCGGATTTCAACGGATCGCGTCCGCCATCCGCGCCAGCACCGTAACGCCACAATACTTTAAGTCTGTTGGCAAAGCCGGCCCCTACGAAATTCGCTATGGGTTGGGGCAAGATTTAATGCGCAACGCCAGCTATCCTAAAAAGTTTGTCGCTGCATTGAGTAAATTCACGCAATCGTATATGCAGGAAAACGGGCGCATCAATGAGCGTTACAAAGGTAATCCGCCCGTCCGTCGCACCCAAATTCGCGCCGAAGATTTAGGTCAAATTATTACGCTGATCGATCAGTATGGATCAGAAACAGTCGCCAGCTTACTTGTCGCATTTGGGTACGCGACCAACTCATCTGACAAAACAGAAGAACAGGAGTAAATATCATGCAACCCGTCTATTCAATCTCAATCTCAGCCCGTGCCATTCTCAATCTGCACAGCCTCAACAATGAAGGGGGTGAGGGCAACCAAATCCAAACGCGCATGGTCGATATCGTCTACTACGATGAAAACGACGACCAGCGTGTGCCACTACATGCCAACGTCAACGCAATCAGCGGGGATATGTTCAAACATATTCAGGCCGAACATTTGCAGCGCATCGCCACTGCCAAAGGGTTGCCGCTTTGCAAGGCGTGTCAACGGTTTGATGCCAATCGCATGAGTGCTGACCCAGATTTCCGCGAATGGGTCAATCAGAAGGGCAAAGAAAAGCGCACGCCCGTCCAAATTTTAGATCGCCTTCTGACCTGCACGGTTGATGATATGGAAGGCAACCTAATCACCGAAGGCGGATCGTCTGTGCCGCGCAAAAGTGTGGTCGAGTTTGGCTGGGTGGTCGGGGTTCCCGAAGCGGTGACGACCGAACAGTACTTTCATGCGAAATATGTACCAGATCGCCGCGAGACACCAGAGGATAAAGATGGGCGCGAAGGCAATTTGGGGCAAAACATTTTTCACCGTCCCGCCAGCAGCGGCGCGTATGCGATTGTCTCCAACTTGGAAGCGGCACGCATCGGCTACAATGACATCGCCCAGCAGTACACGCTTGACAACGACCAGCGCAGTGAACGGTATGCCGCGCTCGTTGAGAGCATGGCATACACATTTATCGAGATGAACGGCGCAATGCGAAGCACTCAAATGCCCCATCTCGTTGCCCTGCACGGCGTTGTTTCTGTCAGTCATGGGGTTGCGCCTGCGCCAACGGTCAGCCCGCTCAACAAATCGTTTGCGACAGATATAGAACGTACAAAAAAGGCGCTCAACAAACTGCACGGCAGCGAAGTTATTGAGGTACACGCATTTGAGACAGTTGGTGAGTTGACAGAGATTTTGACCTCGCTGGCACAATCGACAACGCCACTAGAAATGCGGGTGGCGGCATAGGAGGTTGCTATGTGGTTGATTGCAACTTATCAACCGACTTCCTTGTTTAGTTTGCGTCCTGCCAACGCGACAACCAGCGGCGGCAAGACGCTTCTTACGCCGACTCCGTTTGCCTTCAAGATGGCACTGCTCGACGCAGCGATTCGCGTTTATGGCAAAAGCCAAGCAGAGGTGTGGTTTCCCGCCATCCGTGATTTAGATGTCGCGGTACAGTTGCCGCAGCATTTGATGGTGGTCAAGAGTTTTATCAAGATTCTGCGACCGCATAAAAGTGGGGCGAAGGATACGAATGGAACAGGATTGGCAGGGCCGATGGGCAACACGGTTGCCTATCGGGAGATGGTGCAGTTTGCGGGTGATTTGCGGGTTGGAATTCGGCCGAAAACCCTCTCAAAAATCCCATTCACACAACTGCTAGCGAACATCCACTATCTCGGCAAGCGCGGCGGGTTCATGCAGTTGCAAGGGGTTGTAGAAATGGCCGAAGCGACTGATTTCACGCTGCTTAATCCTGTCAGTACGAACACCTTTGCACTCAACGGAACATTACAGATATTAGATGATTGCGGCACAAAGATGACGTTTGCCCATGCGGATATTTATAGTAAGAAAACGCTTGGTTTGAATAAGGCGAACGGCCGATTGTTGAAAACGGTTGTTTTGCCTTATCAGCTAAAACAATCCAGCCGATCCTACTCTCTGTATGAGCGCATCGCCTAAAGTTGCCACCTTTCCAAAAGGTGGCAACTTTCATATACTCTAAACATGGCACGCGACAAAATCCACTACGCAATTAAAAACGCCTTTATCAAAGATGGCTGGAACATCTCACACGATCCGCTGGAATTAGAATTCCGTCGAGTCAATGTCGAGATTGACCTAGCAGCCAACAAACCGTTTGCAGCGGAAAAAGCAGATCAAAAAATCGCGGTAGAAATCAAGAGCTTTCTTAGCCGCTCTGGTATTTACGACTTTCAACGCGCACTCGGACAATACATTCTCTATCGGATTTACCTTGAAGAACTCGAACCAGCTCGTAAACTCTATCTAGCTGTGAGTGATTTCACCTATCGAACATTCTTTCAACGGGGTGGAATAGATTTTGTCGTTCAGAAGATACAGATGTCAATTGTTGTGGTTGATTTATCACAAGAGGAGATTATCGAATGGATCGATTGAGCAATTATCAAACAATTCTTCATCGCCTGATCGCAAAATCGGCCGAACGCTATGGAATAAGCGATGACGAGTCGGTTGAACAAGTTGTGGTGATGGATGACCGACATGGTGTTTATCAGATTTATACGCTTGGCTGGGAGGGACATGAGCGCATCAATACGCCTTGGTTGCATGTTCGCTTAAAGAACGGCAAATTCTGGATTGAGGATGATTGGACAGAATCGAGCATTGCAGAGATGTTGCTCAAGGCAGGTGTGCCAAATCACGATATTGTATTGGCAATCAACCCACCCGATATGCGTCAATACACCGATTTTGCGGTTGCCTAAAAAGATGAACGCTCATGTGGGAAACAAGGTAAAATAGAAAAGAAGGAAGAAAAAGAAAAAGAGGTAAAGACAGTTCTTTTTCTTTCTCTTTCTTCTTTTTCACCTATTTGCCTACAAGAGCGAAGATGAAAATAACAGGATGTCGCTCCGACTTTCATCCTTATTTTCAGGAGAATAACAATGAGAGAGGTTGCCTCACTACGTTACGGAGTCGTCTTCAAAAAGGCGTTTTGTGACCCAGAAATTT
>CAYMGE010000126.1:0-15235 GCA_964389925.1 uncultured Ardenticatenaceae bacterium | reverse complement strand
GTTGACCTACCCGCGTGAGTTTGAGCCGCTACTGGATGAGGGGGAAATCGGCCGACAACTACGCCCCGCCTTCTCCCTCCAGATCGCCAAACACCGCCTTGACGACAACCGCGCCCGTCTGGGCAATGCGGTTACGATTGAAGAGATGACCCCTGAAGAGTTACTCAGCCTATATTGGGAAACGACCGGTCTGGATCATGAGACAGCGGGTAATATGCAGAACTTGGCAAAGACAATCTTTGGTGAGACGTGGGTGTAGGGTCTCAGCGAATATCCCGCGCAATCTCAGAGGCCAATCGACTGCTGGGCGCACGAATTAGCGTGATTCGGTCATCCCGCTCATAGATACAAGTCACGTCGTCGCCGCGATAACATTGGCTGCTATCCTCTTGCTCTTCAGGCTGGGTGTTATATTTGGCGGCAAGGTAGTCGGCCGAAGCCTGTCGAAATTCAGCTGCATCATCCTCTGTGTCCCACGCCGTCGCTAGAACCATCGCAACATCCTGAGCCGTTTCGTTCCAATAGACAGTGTAACGATCACCACCCCAACCCGCGGCCGCTTCACTGCTAATTTGCTCTCCTAGCTGCTGCTCAAAATAGACGGAAATTGCAAATTCACCGAGCGTATCCTCGCTGATAAACGCCCAACCTAGCCCCAGTGTTTCAGTTAGTGGCAGAAGTGAAATTAGCTCAGGTGTGTCGTCAGCGAGGTAGCGTTCGGGGTGGATTATTTGTTCGCTGCTGACGGGGAGATCTTCCCAAGCGGCATTGACGCTGGTGTAGCCATCGGCCGCAAATAACGCTTCGACAAATTGACGACCCGCCACATAGGGAAAGGTGTTCTGCTCAAGAATAATTGACGGAATATGACTAAAATCAGGTGGCAACTCAGCATTTGCTTCAATGAACGCGGCCGCTAATTCTGCGTCAGTTAGAAACCCTTCCGATATGTAGAGAGATTCTAAAAATCGTGCGTCCCCCTCTGCTAAGGCGCGTCTTGCAAGAGCCGCCTCTGAATCTTCAAGCACAAGGTCAAGCCCAAACGCTTGATCTTGCAGCGCATGGACAATTTCGTGGGCAAGTGTCAACTCTTCATAGGGACTCAGTTCGGCATCGTCGCTGACGACGACCAACTCTTTTGTATCAGGGTCATAAAAGCCCAAGACGGAACTGCTGTAAAAGTCGAGCAGAACGTTGTAAAGGTCATAATCAAGCGGTACAAAGTCAAAGGCATACAGTTTAATTACGTCACGGCGTGTCTCTTCTTCCGAGAGTTCAGCGAGAAGTAGCTCTTCAAGATCGGTCCGTAGCTCCTCTCGCGTGAAGAAGGTCAGCGTGATCGGCACCGTTGCGGTGATGCCACGCAACTGTTCGACGGATGCTTGCACCTCGCTCACAACATTGCGTAAACGTGCTTCTCGATCTACCACAGTGACGGTTCTGGTCAGTATATCGCTCGTTGCGCCCTGCGTGTTGATAGCTGAAACAGCAAATTGGTATGTTCCTTCTGTGTCTGACTGCCAACTTTCCTTGATTGAATAGAGTGTTTCGCGCTCTGCATTGGACGTAAGAAGGGGAGCATCGTTGAGCAACAGTTGGATTTGCGCGACCCCTTGCGGATCGCTGACGCTGACAAGCAGCTCAATCGTCTCACTTATATCGATGGTGACATCAGATTCGGGTGAGAAGATGGCAATCGTGGGTCGATCATCCGTGCTTTCGCTGATGATAGGTGTTGGCGTAATAACTGGCTTGCTCTGAGCCGTTTCTAGGGCGATTTGGTTTGTACTGAGTTCGGCCGACAAAGCATCCCGCGTCGCCATCGCATCCGCGCCCAATGCTGCCTCGGCCGTGGCGGTGACAGCAAGCGCATTGAGGGAATCGGCCGATTCCTCAATGCTCAATTCCAGCGTTGCGACCTCTTCGCGCAGCTCATCCCGCCCTTGTAACGCAAAAATAAACCCCGAAAAAATGACCAAAAAGATCATTAAAAATGTTAGACCAACCCAAACAGGGATTTGTTGTTTCATTGCCCTTCAGCTCGCAACGAACTACTTCGTTGCAAGCCCATGTGAAATTTTAGAAATACTGGAGAAACGTAGCATGGCAACCTTCCATTTGCAACCTACTATACAAATCGTTTGTGCCATCTTCATGCTGACAGTATTTGTGAGCAGACACACCCAAGTGCTTGCCCGACAACTCAAAAAATGACATCTTATCTCCATGCAAAAACATCTCTACACAGCGACGTTTGTCGTTTTTATCATCATAATTAGCATTCTTGCCAATCAAGGCAGTGAGGCGTTTGTCTTTCGATTTATACGTACTGTCCCTTATGGCGATAAAATCGGCCACTTTTTTCTTGTTGGGACGCTAGCATACTTTATCAATCTCAGTCTAGGTTGGCGTAAGGTCTCCACACATCTGTTGTTAGGCAGCTTGCTTGTCGCTGTTGTGATGCTGCTTGAAGAGATTAGTCAGCTTTGGCTAACCCATCGGACGTTTGACTTGTATGATCTCACGTCCGACCTGTTGGGCATCTGGCTGTTGCCGTCAGTATTAGTACGCATTACTGGCAGACAATTGGAATGAACGCACCTTTTCCTCGGCCGCCCGCAGTTCAAACGTTCGACTCATCAACTTGTTCTCTGTCAGAGCCAGTTTATGGGCAAGCTCTTCATTCGCTTGCTTTAACTCTTTTATAGCTGTTTTGAGCAGGTAAACACGCTGTTCCCAATCAGACTCTGGTCTAATCTCCTGTACTCTAGCAGGTTGTGGCTTATCATCAGCAGCGAGGGCGACTGAAAGCTGTTTGCGCTCGTTTTCCATCCGCACAAGCTGCGCTTGAACTGCCTGCACCAACCCATCTAAGCCGCGCACCTGTTCCTCAGCAGCACGACGTGCGCTATGTTCTAGCTTTAACTTGCTCGTTGCCTCCGCTAATAGCTCACGAAACTGAGTCATCCGCGCATGGGTTACCTCAAACTGAGCGTGAAGAGCAGAACGCTGGGATTCGGCCGAGTGCAGCCGCTGTGACTTCTCGTGTACCAACTGTTCTGCTTTTGAGAGCGCGTGTTCCAATCGCTCAACTTGCGCTCCATAGGATGCTTCATCAACGGTGATTTTTTGTTCACTGCGTTCAACTGATTTTTGTCGTTTTCGTCGCCAGACAATCGCCCCTACACTGATTCCCAGCAGCACGCCAACAACAAACCAGACACCCATTGTCCAGTCCATTTGTCTCCTCTCTCGTTTGCAACTTGATTTTGGATGGAGTGTTTTAGATTGAGCGCATTTACCAATCCAAAATCACGTGCATTCACACGATTAAATTGTCGTTATGGGATGGAGTGGCTCCCTTGTACTGCTGCCGTCACGCACCCACCTACAACTATACCCAAAAAAAAATATACGTCTGGGAAAATAGTCCTAATTTTGGGAAATTACCGCTTTTTTCTGGTCAAGTTAGAAGCCAGCCTGCGGCGACCAATGCGAGAAATGTACCATAGCCAAAAATATGAAATCGACTGGTGCCTCGCCATAGTTTTATGCCTGCATAGCCTCCGGCTGCGAGCATCCCGACGACGATGACCCAGAGGCCGGTCACTAGACCAAATACGGCTCCAATTAAGCTCGCAAGCATCACGTCGCCAAACCCAAATCGGCCGAGACCAAACCACCAACGCGAAAACAACCAAATGCAAAACACAACTCCCCCACACCCAATCAGGCCAATCACGCTCAATTGCCATCTCTCGGCCGGCAACGCTCTGCTCAACAAAATCGCGCCCCCCATACTCGGCGCAGTCAGCGCGTGCCAAATAATCCGTTTGCGCCAATCAATCCACGCAATGATCAAAAATAGAACGGCAAAAAGAAATGACAAGGGATTGTACAGAGCGTTCCAAACCAAAAAGACCGAGTTTCTGTTCAGAAGCTCGGTCTTTTTCTTCGGTTTTTGCCACTGTCGGCTACGAAAATAAAGAGATAACGCTGGTCAGCACCATGCTTACAGCCAGCAAAATGGCGATGACAATCCAGATTTTCTCTGATGTTGATCTGCGCCGTCTCGTACTTTTCTTTTTAGTGAGTTTTGCCATTGTTTCTTCTCCGATAATAGCTAGATTGACGAGTTGATTATAGCATACAAATTTTTGTTACTTTTGACGTTTGTAGGAACCCTCACAAAATTTTCGCCACTGTTTAATTACGGTGGTATGATGCGGGCAGGAATTCGGCCGATGTCTAAATCCGCCGTTGCTTGAGAGTAAAAATAACATGTTAAATGTAGAACAAGTCCGCCGTGATTTCCCCATTTTAGATGTCGAAGCACACGCTGGTGTGCCGCTGATCTATCTCGATAGTGCTGCGTCATCACAGAAGCCAACCGCCGTGATCGAGGCGATGAACCGCTACTATCGTGAGTATAACGCAAATGTCCATCGCGGCATTCATCGCTTGAGCGAGGATGCGACCAATGCGTATGAGGAGGCTAGGGGGAGAATCGGCCGATTTATCAACGCCGCTTACGAAGAGACAATTTTCACCCGCAACGCGACCGAAAGCATCAACCTCATCGCCTACACGTGGGGACGTGCAAATCTGCAAGCTGGCGATGAAATTCTCACGACCGCGATGGAGCATCATGCCAACATTGTGCCGTGGCAAATGATCGCCGAGATGACCGGCGCGACCGTACGCTATCTCCCTTTCAATCACGATGACGGCACGCTGATTCTCGATGAGTTGCCGAACTATCTAAATGAGCGCACTAAAATTTTTGCTTTTACGGCCGTCTCGAACGTCTTTGGCACAATCACGCCCGTGCGCGAGCTAGTCGATGCCGCTCATGCCGTCGGCGCAATTGCCGTCGTTGATGGCGCACAGGCTGTCCCACACAAGCCCGTCGATGTCAAAGCGTGGGACTGTGACTTTATGGCGTTTTCCAGCCACAAAATGTGCGGCCCCACGGGAATTGGCATTCTCTATGGCAAGCGTGAACTGCTGGCTGCCATGCCGCCCTTCATGGGTGGTGGTGACATGATCCGCCGCGTTACGCTAGCAGGCTCAACTTGGAACGAACTGCCCTATAAATTTGAGGCGGGAACACCCAGCATTGCGGAAGGCATTGGGCTGGGCGCGGCGGTTGACTATTTGAGCGAGCTTGGCATGGAAAACATTCATGCCCACGAAACATTTATTACCAACTATGCACTAGAGGCATTGAGCGAGGTTGAGGGGCTAAAAGTCATCGGCCCACCAGCCAACCAACGCGCAGGAGTCGCCGCCTTTACGGTGGAGGGGTTGCATCCCCACGACATTGCTCAGATGCTCGACAGTGATGGGATCGCCGTCCGTGCGGGTCATCACTGTGCGATGCCCCTGCATAAGCAAATGGGCATCACGGCGACCGCTCGCGCAAGTTTTTATGTTCACACGACGACGGCCGAGATCGATGCACTTGTCGTTAGCCTAAATAAAGCACGCAAAATCTTTGGATATTAGCAACTTGCAGCTTGCAATTTGCAACTTTTTTCATGAGCGTAGAAATGTACCGCGAACAGATGATTGAGCTTTACCGTAGCCCAATGAACTATGGAGAACTCGATCCACACAGCTTTTCTTATGAGGAAGACAATCCGCTATGTGGTGATGTTATTAAGATGGATGTGTTGATGGGGGAGAATGGGCGTGTCGCTGACGTGCGTTGGAGCGGCGACGGATGTGCGGTCAGCCAAGTTGCTGCCTCGTTGCTCACAGACGACATCATGGGCAAAACGCTCGATGAACTCAGAAACTACGATAAACAGGAGTTACTCGAACTGCTTGGCATTCCCCTAAGCATGGCACGGATGAAGTGCGCCTTGCTCTGCTTAAAGGTGCTTAAAGCGGGTGCTTATGGTATTCCCAACCCCCAAGAGATGCGGAAACATCTTTAGCGAGCATTCAAGAGGGCTTTACGTTTTACGTTTTATCGCTACACTTCTCAACTATGAGTGGAAAATACCAAATCATCTACTGGCGGGATATTCCGTCACAAATCAAGGCAAAGATCGGCCGTAAACGCCTCTCCAAACCGCTTCATGATCGCTTTATGCAGGTCATAGACGCGGCCGCCATGCAGTCTGGCGACACCGACACCGACGACTATCTCGCCCAATGGCGCACCTCAGAGTGGCAACCAATCGAAGGGAATGCAAATGCGTTTCTCGATGCACTTGTCGCCCAGATTGAAGCGGAATATAGCGGTCAGCGATTGAGCCATTTGGTCAAAGCAGGTGGTTGGGAAACGACATAACATCTGCTGTTCAGTCACGGCCAGTGGAGTTCGTCGAGCATAGCCACGACCCTATCATCCACTTCGAGTGGCAAATACTGTCCCTCAATCGCTTTCAATGCCATCACAGTATCGCCAAACCAAGCTGGATCATCGACTATCTGCTCAATCAGCCTTTCACAACAATTTTTGAATAGTTTGGCATCCCACGCGCTCAATGCTGCCATCCTGTTGTGCAGAAAATAGCCGCGTTGCTTTTGCCAAATCAACGCGCGAGAAAGTCGTCGATCTGCTTCCAACATTTGTCTCGTGTTCACGGATGAATTGTAGCGTCAACTTGTGGAGATAAGAAAAGACCACACCAAATTTGGTGTGGTCTTTTGGTTCACACGCCCATTCAAGACGTAAGAAGAGGAGTTACAAATTTAGTTCAACCAGCTTGGGTTGCCTGTTGCGCTCACCCGAAAAATGATGCTGATTGGATAAGCTGAGTTGTAGCCCAGCGTGATAAGGTCGCCATTTTGGATGCGGACGGAGCCAATTGCACCGCCATTGACGAGCGTGCCATTGCTGCTGCCCAAGTCAGTAATCCAATATTCGTCCCCGACGCGCTCCAAACGAGCGTGTTGACGTGAAACGACGGGTGCATCGAGCGTGATGTCTACTGATTTTGATCGGCCGATAATCATCGCAGGTTGGTCAACAATGACACGTCGCCCGTCGCCGTTCGGCATTTCGATGATGAGTTCGGCTAAAAGAGACAACGTTGCCTGCCTAAATCCATTTTGATGCGCTGGATTGTGGCGTGAAGTTGCTTTAGGGGCTTTTGGATATTGAGCGTCTACTTTTTGGCGTGTGCTGAATCCTAACATGGTGTTTTCCTCTTGACTTGTCTATTTATCTGCTACACTTGAGAGTATGCCACCCTCACCTTAAATCACCGCTTACAGTCTCGATACTATTTTCGGTCGCACCCAGCTTAAGTGTGCTTGGGCGATTTTTCACCGATATAGTCTCATTACTTTTTCAAACGCTTGCAAAAACTCCCCTTTATCCAATCCTGTGAACGCTCGTAGCATTTTCGGTTTCTCTTTCAATTTGTTGTACGATAACATCGGGTAGCACCTCTTTTTGTTTTTGTCCAAGGCTTGTTTTACAGCCTTTTTATACTACCCTTATTTGGATAATGCCTAATGTGTAACAAACGAGTCAAGGGTGTCCTGTTTTTTATCCTATTTCTTTCATTGGGGCTCAACCTATACGGCAACAACTTCCCCCTAGGCTATCATGCTGATGAGCCGGGGAATATCCTCTTTATCCTCAACGACACCCAGGACTTCCGTGTTCCTATTCTTATCCTACAGGTTGTTCGTTTGGCAAATATCATCACACAATTTGAGTCTGAGCAGCAGCTCGTTGTTCTCGGCCGTATTACGACGGCTATTTTTGGAACGCTGACAGTCCTGTTCATTTTCAAATTAGCAAAACAACGCCTTGCCACCCAGTTTGCTCTTGGCGCCGCATTCTTAACAGCAGTTACACCTGGTATGGTCGTTCACAGTCACTATCTGAAAGAAGATATTGCGTTTGCTTGCACAACCCTACTTTCCTTTTACCATTTCTTTGGCTTCGCGGATCAGCTAATGCGAGAAAAACCTGATAGCGAGGATAAGTTGCCTTGGCATCAACTGACCATGCTTGGAATAGCGATTGGTCTCACAGTCTCTGCAAAATATCAGGCTGCCATCGTACTGTTCGCCTGTGTACTTACACCCGCGTATGTTGCCAAACTGAGAAAGTTTATTTACTTCAAGGGGTTGTTTAGTGCATTTGTAATCGGATTCATAACCTTTCTCCTTGTCAATTTGCCACTTTTTCACAACTTTTCTACCTTTATTGGTGGCCTCCAATTCGAATTCGCGCACTCATTGAATGGACATAGTGAAATTCAGATTCGCCCCCTAGAACAATTCTTTACATTCCATCTTCGAAACGGAATTCTGCCGTCATTCACTTTAGTTCCACTGACAGCAGCTCTATTTTTTCTGGTTTATACAGTTGTTTTCTGGCGCAAAGCGGACTGGCGTGATCGATTTCTAACTTCGTTTGTTATCATTTTTTATCTTGTGATAGAAACATCACCCCTTAAACCGTACCCAGGCTATGTCCGATACGTTGTGATTCTGATGCCACTTTTGGCCTATGCCTGTTTCCAGACAATCCGGCTCATAGTTGAGCGTGTACCGCCACAATTTCGCACGATTAGCACAAACGCATTAACTGCTATTGTGATCATATTCCCGCTCATTAGCAGCATTAAATTTGACTATTTTCTAAATCGCGATTCTCGTAGCCAACTGCCTGCTATCGTTGCGACCAAGCAAGACCCAGTTGTGTACGAAGCTTATACAACGGTCGGGAAAGCACTTACTAAATCACTGGCTGGATTTGACACTGGGCCGAACGGGGAAAATGCGTGTACCCTCGTTTTGAGCAGCTTTATGTATGATCGCTACCTGTTTGGCAGTTCGCTAAAAGATCAAGACCCATTGGTTCATGCCTTTGCAAAGGGCTATCTGGATTTTTTCGCCTACCCTTACACAGAGGTACGTCCCGAATATAAATCGTACGCATTTAGCAACCCAACGCTTAGAATCGTCGATATTTGTCCACCACCGTGGCAGCCCGATGAATCGAAGCGGCTTGGCTCCTTTTTGTCAAACCTTCAGGTGGCGCCAGATATGCCACTGTACCTAGTTTCCCCTTCGCCCTCGCCTTTCAAAACGATCACTGTCGATCACGCGATAGAATTTGTTGAAGGAATTAGTTATCCAGACTTTGTCTTGATTCCTAAAAACGATCCGCTCTATTATACAGTTGCTGCTGAATCAGAGGTTCTTGACTATCAACTGAACCTGTTTGAACAGATTCCAGAAAGCACATTTCAAAAAAGGGATGGCGCAGCCATTTCATTTTTGCGCTCACGCCAATTGACAGATAGCTCCATACAAACACTTCCCGAAACCAATGTCAACTGGAAAAATGAGTCTGGTTGGACGTTACTTGGATATGATTCTGAACAAAACTCGGAGCAGATGTTAATGACCACTTATTGGCAAATTGAGGCACTTCCTGAAGGTCATGCTGAATGGTATATGACAACTTTCTATCAAGTATTTAATTCAGAGAGTCACAAACTTGCAAATGTGGGTGAACACGGCCTTTGGGGTTACAGGGTACAGGTTGGAGATGTACTTGTGGAGCGGGTTGCGATCCCAATTTCTGCTGAGTGGCCCACCGGCACATACACACTCAGCATTGGCCTCTACGATCCCATCCACAATATCAACTTCTTCTTCAAAACGGCAGATCGACCTGCCTCCTATACCTTCGATTTTGAAATTAAATGATACAACCGTGATAATTGAACGATTACGATTACCGTGCGAATTTGTGGCGAAGCTACTTTCTTGTTTGCCCATTTCAACTGCTGAGACTTATAAATTGTCGTGCCAGTTTACACATCAAGCTCAGTGTTCATAAAAATCCTGCCATTGCAGTCATCATAACTTTGGTGAAACCGTATTCCCCAAAAAATGCCGCGCTGCTGGAATAAACCCCATAAACGCTACCCCCCTACATTCGAGGAAAATTACCGTTTAAGGGTAAAATTTGGTATAATTAATTGTTGCAGTTATCAGCAACTAAGCGTGTAAAAACGATAATATAAATCCTAGAGCGAGCCTCCCACTAGCTATCCGCTCACGAGTAACCAGTAACTTTCATGACAGAAAACATCGGAAATATAAACCAAATAGACATCAATGAAGAGATGCGAAGTTCGTTTCTCGACTATGCCATGAGCGTGATCGTATCACGTGCGTTACCTGATGCGCGTGATGGCCTTAAGCCCGTGCATCGCCGTATTCTTTACGCTATGCACGACATGGGTTTGCGTGCAAATAGCTCCCATCGCAAATCGGCACGTATTGTCGGCGAGGTGTTGGGTAAATACCATCCGCATGGTGATGGAGCAGTCTATGACTCGATGGTTCGCATGGCGCAGGATTTTTCGATGCGCTATCCGTTGGTCGATGGACAGGGGAACTTTGGCAGCATTGACGGTGATGGTGCGGCCGCAATGCGCTATACCGAAGCGCGAATGACACGAGTGGCTGGTGAGCTGCTGGCTGACATTGAGAAAAATACCGTCGATTTTGAGCCAAATTTTGATGATCGAGAGATGCAGCCGATGGTGTTACCTGCGCGATTGCCCCACTTGCTGCTCAATGGCACAAATGGCATTGCGGTTGGTATGGCAACGAGCATCCCACCCCATAATCTCAATGAACTGCTCGACGCAACCATTTATCTGATTGACAATGAAAATCGTGCAGACGAGATCACGCTCAATGATTTGATGCAGTATGTCAAAGGGCCAGATTTCCCAACGGGTGCAACCGTTGTCGGGATTTCAGGCATTCGAGCGGCGTATGCGACCGGTCGCGGCCGCGTTATCATGCGTGCTAGGGCGGAAGTTACCGAGTCCCGCACTGGTCGTCAGCAAATTATCATTACCGAGCTTCCTTTCCAAGTCAATAAAGCAAATTTGGTACGTCACATTGCTGAGCTAGTCAATAAGGGCGTTCTCAATGAAATCGCTGACTTGCGTGAGGAGAGCGGACGTGAAGGAATTCGCATCGTTGTTGACCTAAAACGCGCCTCGCAACCGCAGGCCGTTCTCAACCAACTGTATCGCCACACTGCGCTGCAAAGCACCTTTGGTGTACAGATGCTCGCCCTAGTAAATCGCCAGCCGCGCCTACTTTCGCTCAAGCGTTCGCTACAGGTCTATATCGACCACCGTGTTGAAGTGACTACGCGCCGCATTAACTTTGAGCTTGAGAAGGCCTTGCGTCGTCAGCATATTCTGGAAGGGTTACGGATTGCGCTCTCAAATTTGGATGAGGTCATTAAGACAATTCGCAGCGCAGACAGCGCGGATGATGCACGGTCTCAATTGATGGCGCGATTTGAGTTGAGCGAGGTGCAGGCACAGGCGATTCTTGACATGCAATTGCGCCGTTTGGCAGCATTGGAACGCCAGAAAATTGAGGATGAATATAAGGATATTACGGCGCAAATTGCACAATATCGAGATTTATTGGCAAATCGGCCGAAAATCCTCGCCATCATCCGCGCTGAACTGGTCGAGATCCGCGACAAATACGGTGATGAGCGACGCACTGAAATCATTCCCGGCGATTTTGAGTTTGACATTGAAGACTTGGTGACAGATGAGGATGTGCTGATCTCAATTACGCAGCGTGGCTACATCAAACGCACGCCTGCACGCGCCTATCGCGTTCAGGGTCGTGGTGGCAAAGGCCTGATCGGGATGACGACCCGTGAGGAAGATTCGCTTGAAAATCTATTTGCTGCTGGTGCGAAAAATGCGATTTTGTTCTTTACGGATCGTGGCAAGGTGTATGAACTCAAGGCGTACAAAATCCCTGAAGCAACGCGCACAGGACGCGGTACGTCGATTATGAACCTGCTGCCACTGCAATCAGGTGAAAAAGTGACCGCTGCACTACCCGTCACCGACTTTGACGATGCAGATTACATCATTCAGGTGACCAGAAACGGCCGCATCAAGCGCACAGAGTTGAGCGCATTTTCAAACGTGCGCTCAACTGGCATTATCGCCATTGGGCTAGATGATGATGACGAACTCAAGTGGGTCAAGCTGACGCATGGCGGTCAAGACGTTATCTTAGCCAGTGAACACGGTCAGGCAATTCGCTTTAATGAGGAAGATGTTCGGCCGATGGGACGCACAGCGGCCGGTGTCTTGGCAATGAAGTTAGCCGACGGCGATAGGCTGGCAGGAGCAGATGTCATCCAGCAAGATGATGACAACCTGCTCATCGTCACAAAATTTGGCTATGGTAAACAGACTCGCATTGGTGAATATCGTACGCAAAATCGCCATGGCTCTGGTGTGCGAACGATGATCTTGCGTCGTAAAGGTGATCACGTCATCGGAGCGCGGGTCGTTAACCATGAAGATGAAGTGACCTGTATTTCAGCCAATGGCATTATGTTACGCACCCCTGTTGAAAATATCTCCCAGCAGGGACGCAGCACACAAGGTGTGCGCGTGATGCACGTGCGTGATGGGGACACGGTGGCCTCCATTGCCGTCATTCGAGAAGGCAAATACACAAATCTCGACGAGGATGATGAAGAGACGGTCGATGAGATTGTTGAGCAAGCAGCGGCCGAAGCAGTTGCAGCTGTTGCGGTGTGATTTGCAACTCTCTAAGCTAAGGTTAAACATAAAGCGTATTGCGTGCCCAGTTTACGCAATACGCTTTATGCCTTAAATAAGGCCTGTACCGGAAATTGGATTTCCCACCACCACCACGCGACTTCTCAAAGAGACCGAGCTGCCGCTAAATAATCTGCTCGACATTAGATGGAATGCGCCGTGCTGTTCCGTCCTCAATTGCTGCTCTTGAGACAGCTTCAGCCACTGTTGGAACCAAATCCCGATTAAAGACACTTGGAATAATATAATCTTCGCTCAATACGCTTGGAGGGATCAGGTTAGCGAGGGCTGCTGCCGCTGCCAAGCGCATGTTAAGCGTGATAGCGCGGGCTTGGACATTGAGCGCGCCGCGAAAGATGCCGGGAAAGCTGAGAACGTTGTTGATCTGGTTGGGGTAGTCTGAACGACCCGTGGCGACGATACGGGCATAAGCCTGTAGTTCGTCGGGGTCGCCTTCGGGAATGGGGTTGGCAAGGGCAAAGACGATGGCATCTTGTGCCATTATTTTAACGTGTTCGGCCGAAAGGATATTCCCCACAGACACGCCAATAAAGACATCTGCTCCTATAAGCGCAGTCACTAGATCGCCGCTCCGTCCACTTTGATTCGTCAATTGCGCCGTTTCAAGATGGGAAGGATTGGTTGCATTGTCGGCCGTGAGAATGCCATGTTGGTCGACGGGCGTGACTTCGCCGACTTCGGCCGAAAGCAACATCCGTATGATCGCGCTCCCTGCTGCGCCAACGCCATTGACGACCACACGCACATCTTGAATGCGTTTGCCGACCACACGCAGCGCATTTAGTAGGGCGGCCGTTGCGACCACGGCTGTTCCATGTTGGTCATCGTGCATCACGGGCATGTCCAGCCTCTCCGACAGCTTACGCTCAATCTCAAAACATTGTGGTGCAGCAATATCCTCTAAGTTGATCCCACCAAAAACGGGCGAAATTTGCTCAATCGTTTGAATGATGATATCAGGGTCTTGGCTACGTAACGCGATAGGAAATGCGTCGATGTCTGCCAACTCCTTAAATAGAATCGCTTTGCCCTCCATCACTGGCAGTGATGCTTCGGGGCCGATGTTGCCTAAGCCCAACACCGCGCTCCCATCTGTGACGATGGCGACAGTGTTGCGTTTGGCAGTCAACGCATACACTTTGTCGGGATCGGCAGCAATTGCGCTACATACCCGCGCCACCCCCGGCGTGTAGGCTATAGAGAGATCAGCGCGGGTTTTAAGCGGAATTTTGCTGTGGATGGCAATTTTTCCGCCTAGGTGGGCGAGAAAGATACGGTCACTGACGTTTTGGACTGTTATACCCTCTAGGTTATCAATAATGGCGACGAGGCTAGCACCGTGCGCCTCATCTAAAACCTGCACCGTAATGTCGCGCACCATCTCAGCGCGATTGGCACGTACAATGTCGATAGCGCCGATGTTGCTACCTGCATCGCCAATTGCGGTTGCGAGCCGACCTAACGTGCCGGGTGAATTATTGAGTTGACAGCGAATCGTCATTGTGTAGGCGATATTAGTTGACATATGATTTCCTTTTTCACGATGAATTGGCAAAGAGTTGACGGAAGCAAATCAAGAACATTAAGATAGTTGTAAACTGCTTTACAAATAAAGCGTGTGTGAATAAAATGTGAATGAAGCGTTCAATAAATCAGCAAGCTGCGAATCCACTTGTTTGCTGATTCAACCCCGCAGTAACTACCCCGTAGTGAACAATTTGTAACGGTACTGTTTAAGTACTTCGCTCTGCCTGAAGGGTAGAGGAGCCTGTTACGGTATGTATTGGTGATAAAACGCCAGCCTTTATGGTTGGCGTTTTCGTTTTACAAGAAGGTAAGATGTCGTGAGAAGTAGAAAGGAGGCCACGATGAGAGGGCTTGCTGTGACTATTGTGCTGCTGTGACGTAGTGTAATTGCCAATGCAGGGCCGACTTGAATCTCGGCCGAACCCGCCGCCCAAGCATCACCACTTGTCCCCCCATTCATATTGACCGAATTACCAACAAAGTAAACGGTGTATACACCCTCAGTGATGGGAGCCGTCCATTGAAACTGCACGGTTGCGACACCATCGACGTTTTGTTTCGGTTGACGGTGCGTTAACTCGCCTGCAACTGACCCATTTGTGAACTCGTCGCTAATTTGAGCATCCACGTCGTTTGTCTGCAATGTTCCGATTTGTGTTCCATCAGCATCCAACACAGTGAGATCAAAGCCAGCGTGTGTTTGCATCGAGGGCGCGGTACTTGTGATGAGCAGTTGATAGGTCGTTGTGCTGTTTGGCACGATGTGCTGTGCGCCAACGAGCGCAACCTCCGGCGTAGTTCCTCCCTGATGACAACTAATGCAACCGGTTTGGGTGCGACCGGTATAGCCATTAGAGCGAGCGTGAAGCGTCTGCTGCGTCAAAGCAAAGAACAGAGCAGCAAATAGAACAGGCGTTAGGAGTAATAAGACTCGTTTCATAGCTCTTTGGGCTTTAGCCCGTGGAAACCCCGTCGCTTTAGGGCGGGGAGGAAACTCACGTGCTTTAGCATATTATTGTTACACAAATGTATATTCGTATCCATCGGCACTTTGAATAAGTTGGCAATACTTC
>CAYMGE010000125.1:0-15288 GCA_964389925.1 uncultured Ardenticatenaceae bacterium | reverse complement strand
TGAACGTGCCAGATACGGTCGTAATGTTTACGCAGTAATTCAACAGGATCAGCTTGCCCAAGCATCGCATGACCTGTATCGAACACCATGCCGTCGTACCGCTCACCCTCCGTATTCTCGATCACGCCCCACGAACACGGGGCGTTGGCGATGTTAATAGTTTTGTCCATTGATGAAATCATGTTACCTAAAAAGAGAAAGAAGAAAGAAAGAAAAAGAAGGAAGACAACGGAGTGCGTTGTTTTGATATTGAGGTGAGGATTGCCGCAAGTTCATTTGCCTCTGCGTACAGTTTTCGATACGTTTCGCGTTCTAAATGACCTCGCTTGCCACACATGACCAGCAAACTAACCACCTCATAAATCGAACCTTTAGCAATGCGATAGAAATAGTGACGCTCCTTTACTTTCTCGCGCCCAATACCCTCGGCAATGTTAGTCGGCACAGAAAGCGATGCTCGCCGCAACTGCTCACCCAATGAGAACTGATATTTTTGCGGCAGTCCATCACACACATCGTAAACGTCATTCGCCCAATCTATCGCACGCTTCCAGACATCCATCCGCTCAAACTTAAAAAACTGCGCTCGTTCCTTCTTTCCCTTGTCCACACCACTCTCCTCCCAGATCGCTCAACGCTTACCAAAGCGACCTTCTTTTTCTTTCTCTTTCTTCTTTTTCGTTAGAATTGCCGCGACCACTCACGAGGCCAGCGTTCTACAACAACTTTGGTTTGTGTATAAAACTCAACCCCATGCGCCCCTTGCGCGTGCAGTGTTCCGAAGAAGCTGTCGTTCCAACCGCTGAACGGGAAGTACGCCATTGGAGCGGCAACACCGATGTTGATACCGATGTTACCTGCATCCGCCTCGTAACGGAATTTGCGTGCCGCCGCACCGCTGCTGGTAAACATACACGCCATATTGCCAAAGGCACGCTCATTGACAATGCGAATCGCATCATCAACCGTATCGGCACGCATCACGCTGAGAACGGGGCCGAAAATTTCCGTATGCGCGATTTCACCCGCAGGATTGACGTGATCCAACACGGTTGGGAAGACAAAATACCCATCTTCATAGCCGCCAACCTGTTGATTACGCCCATCGACAACCAACTTTGCCCCTTCTTGCTCACCCTTGCCGATCAACATTTCGATGCGATCCTTGCTGCCGTTGTCAATGACTGGCCCCATCTGCACACCGTTGTCCAAACCATAACCGACCTGACGCGATGCAGCAGCATCCGCGATGCTCTCGATAAACTTCTCCTGAGCATCTCCAACGGCAATGGCGACCGACGCGGCGAGACAGCGTTGCCCCGCACAGCCAAACGCCGAATCCGCCATGATGCGCGTCGTCATTTCCAAATCAGCATCTGGCATGACGACGACGGGGTTTTTCGCGCCACCTTGACATTGCGCCCGTTTGCCGTTGGCGGCGGCGCGTTGGTAGATGTATTTAGCAACAGGGGTTGACCCGACAAAGCTGACGGCGCGGACGAGCGGATGATCGAGCAATGCGTTGACCGTATCTTTACCACCATGCACCAACTGCAATACCCCTTTCGGGAAGCCCGCCTGCTCAATCAACTCAAACAGCTTGTGGCTCGACATCGGCACTTTCTCGCTGGGCTTGAGAATAAAGCAGTTACCCGTCGCCACCGCGTAAGGCAGGAACCACAGCGGGATCATGGCGGGGAAGTTAAAGGGCGTAATCGCCGTGACGACACCGAGCGGCTGGCGAATCATGTGTTCATCAATGCCGCGTGCGATGTCTTCGTTGTTGACACCCTGCATCATAAATGGCATTCCACACGCCGTCTCGACATTCTCAATGCCGCGCTGGATTTCGCCAATACTCTCGTTAAATGTCTTGCCGCACTCATTCGTGATGATGCGAGCTAAATCCTCGCGGTTCTCGTCAAGCAGAACCTTGAGCTTGAAAAGATATTGAATACGTGTGCCAACTGGGGTACGTCGCCATTCGTGAAAGGCGGTCTGTGCTTTCTGCACCGCTGCGTCCACTTCTGCGCCGGGACTGAGCGGCACAGTCGTGATCGCTTGCGCCGTCGCAGGGTTGATGACATCTAAATAGTCGCTGGCCGATGAGCGTGTCCATTGTCCATCGACGTAGTTGAGGAGTTGTCCGTTAATCATGTGTTTTGTAGAAAGAAAAAGAAGAAAGAAAAAGAAATCCTCTTCCTTCTTTTTCTTTTTCTCCCTTCTTTTTATAAGTAGTAACGTTCTTTCGGCCGATTCTCTTCCCACTCCACCCGCGCTTCCTGCACAGATGCAATGGTGCTGACTTCGGCAACAGGGACATCCCACCAGCTTTCATAGCCGGGAACGCCGACGTAGCGGTCGTTTTGGATGTAGATGACGGTCGTTTTGTCGATTGTCTTGGCTGTTTCGAGGGCGGTCACAAAGTCGTCGCGGCTGCTGCATTCGATGACGTGTGCGCCGAGCGTGCGGGCGTTGCCAGCCAGATCGACGGGAAGCGTCCGCACCGACTCCGATGCGTCGTTCCCCAGCACGCCGTTTTCGGGATAGACAAAGCGCGTCCCAAATCCATCGCTGCCAACCGAGCGGCTCAATGCACCGATGCTTTTGTAGCCATCGTTGTCGATTAGGATGATGGTTAGCTTGTACCCTTCTTGCACAGAGGTGACAATATCGGCCGATAACATCAGAAAGCTACCATCCCCAACCATCACATATACCTCACGGTCAGGGTCAGCCATCTTCACGCCTAACCCACCCGCGATCTCATACCCCATACAAGAGTATCCATATTCGAGGTGATACTGCTTCGGATGACGACTACGCCATAGCTTGTGCAGATCGCCGGGCAAACTACCCGCCGCGCAGACCATCACCGCCTCTGGATCACCCAAATCGTTAACCGCACCGATCAACTCACCTTGACTGACAAGTGGCTCATGCCGAATGTCGTAAATGCGCTGCACTTCCGTTTCCCATTCATCATGCAACGTTTTCGCGTTCGCCTTATATTCATCAGCGACATGATAATCACTCAACGCTTGCGCCAGCTCTTCCAGCGTCACCTTTGCATCACCAACCAGCGGCAGCGCGTTGTGTTTGTACGCATCGAATTCGGCGACGTTGATGTTGATAAAGCGCACATTGGGGTTTTGGAACGCCGTTTTGCTGGCGGTCGTGAAGTCGCTGTAGCGCGTGCCAATGCCGATGATGAGATCAGCATCTTTGGCGAGGCGGTTGGCGGCGAGTGTTCCCGTCGCGCCGACTGCGCCCGCGCACAGCGGATGGTCGTAGCGCAAGCTGCCTTTCCCCGCCATCGTCTCACCGACGGGAATGCCTGTCTGTTCGACAAATTGGCGTAATGTCTCGGTCGCCTCGCTGTAGATGACCCCGCCACCCGCAACGATGAGCGGCTTTTTGGCGTTGCGAATCCATTCGGCCGCCTGTCCCACACTGCCGCGATCCGGCCGATTGCGACCAACCCGCCAAACCCGCTTCTCAAATAACGCCGTCGGATAGTCGAACGCCTCCGCCTGAACGTCCTGCGGCAATGAAAGCGTAACCGCGCCTGTATCGACGGGGCTGGTCAGCACGCGCATCGCTTCGGGCAACGCCGTGATGATCTGGTCGGGACGGTTGATGCGATCCCAATAGCGCGAAATTGGCTTAAAGCAGTCGTTGACCGAAAAATCTTGGCTGTGTTCCGATTCCAACTGCTGCAAAACAGGCGCAACGTTACGCCGCGCAAAAATATCACCAGGCAGCAGCAAAACGGGCAAGCGGTTGATCGTCGCCCCTGCTGCTGCTGTAATCATGTTGGTCGCACCAGGACCGATTGAAGTCGTGCAGGCAAACGTCGCCAGCCGATTTTTCATCTTGGCATAAGCCGCCGCCGTATGCACCATCGCCTGCTCGTTGCGCGTCTGGTAGTAGCGGAAATCGGTGTTTTCCTGCAATGCCTGACCCACTCCCGCCACGTTGCCATGCCCGAAAATGCCAAAGCACCCCGCGAAAAACGGCTGCTCCACACCATCCCGCTCGACGTATTGATTTTTCAAAAATGTGATGACGGCTTGTGCCATCGTTAGTCTTGTTGTTGTCATACTCTAAAAAGAAAAAGAAGAAAGAAAAAGAAACTCTCTACCCCTCTTTTTCTTTTTCTCCCTTCTTTTTGTATTGCTTATACCACCCCTCATCAACCTGCGGCGGTGCATACCGTTCAAACCACGGCGTGCCGTATGTTTCAGCGATGGTGCGGAGGGTTTGCCAACGTTGCATCGCTTCGCCACGCAAGAAAGTGGTGCGTTCTTCCCCTTGCAAATAGACTGCTTCACGCCAGAGTGCGCGGCCGACAAGAAAGCCCGAACACCCATTTTGACAGGCGATTTTGAGTTGTTTCTGGAAGACATCGAACGGGTCACCACCAGAGAGCAGTGTCCATGGGACGGATGATGTTTCGTTCAATTCGGCGCACGCATCCTGCCATTCGGCTTCGTCTGTGTTGTGTTTGCAATCGAGCGGGAATTCGAGTTTTAGGATGTCGGGGTGGAGTGCGCCGAGCCGACGGGCGGATTCAATGACGAGGCGGCGGCGGTGGGGGGCAAATTCGGCCGATCCCTTCTCAACCCCCCGATCCAGCGAATACACAATCGGCTCCAAAAATAGCGGAATCTCAAACTGAGCGCACTGTTCCAATAAGCTGGCAACCAACTTGTCTTGTCGTTCCGCCGCCTCACTCTCTGGATTGTAAAGCAGCAACACCTTGACCCCGCTCGCCCCGACAAGCTTCGCCTTCTCGATCCCCCATCCATCAAGCATTGGTGTTTCGCGGCTAAATGGGTCGCCCAAATATCCCTGATCCTCAATTGCGGAGAGAAACGCTGTGCGGGCTGGCAGGGCGCGTTGTGCGATGCTCTGCCCGACGCTGTAGATGGGGTCTATCAGCACCGCCGTCGCCTTGTCCGCAATCTCGCGCACGACGGACAGCTTGATCTCTGTTAGCTGGCTGGCTGGCACACTGTCGGGTTGGTCGGGGTTGATCATCCCGCGCATCGCGTCGCGGTGATCGACGGCGAGAATTGTAAATACGCCCCGTTCGTTTGAGGCGGTTTGGAGGGCGCGGTGTCGGCCGAGTGTCTTTAACATATGTAGTGTTCGGTAGGTCGGTATTCGGTATTCGGTCATGAAACACCGAATACTGAATACCGAATACCTTTATCCTTCCATCAACTGATTGCTCTCGTTTGCAGCTCTTGTCGCAACAGCTTTGCGAGGATGCCGTAGGCGGCAATGTTGAGATGTAATTGATCGGGTGAAAAGAGACGGGCATTGGGTTGACCATCTGCATCGAGCAGATAGCTGTAAAAATCGACGTATTGCCACTGTGAATGCTGGCTGATCGCGTCGGCAATCAGGGTATTGGTGCGCTCGATTTCCGCTAGGTATTCAAGACGGCTTGGGCTGGGCTTGAGCGAAATAAACCAACAGCGAATGTCGGGCAGATGCCCCTGCACGACATCGGCAAAGCGACGGAATTGATCGAGGACAAATTCGGCCGATTTCCCCACCCCAATATCGTTCTCACCGCCGTAGAAAATCAGGTGGGACGGTCGCAGCGGCAAGACCAGCCGCTCAAAATAGAGCCGACACGCCTCCAACGTCGAACCGCCAAACCCCAAATTGATCGCATCGGGCATCCCCATATCCTCCGCCAGCGTATCCCATAAACGCAGCGTCGATGACCCATAGAACACCGTCGCCGCCTCTGCCCGTCGCCACTGCGACAACTGGATTTCCAACGCCCGCACATCGTGTTCAAACTCTTCGTAGACCGTCCCAACCTGCCCGACATTGGTGATTAAATTGGACAGATCGGCTCCCGGTGCTTCCACCTGTTTTGCCAGCGCAATCGCTTCTTCGACGTAACCGCGAAATTCCTCCCGATACGCTTGCAAAAACTGCCCCATCGCGGCGCGATCATTGATGTCAACGCCGCGCTCCTCCATTGTGAAGGCGGGTTTGATGACGACCGCATACAGCGTGCGGTAAATCGGCTTATCGAAATTGGCAAAGGCGACGGGGACGATTTTCGGCTTGCTCGGAAAACGACCGCTCATCAGAAACGCACCCGGCCGCATCGGTCCCGGTGTGCGTTCGGTCACGCTTTGCTCCTCCGTAATCGTTCCTTCAGGCGCAATGATGAACGGCTGCCCACTCGCTAAAACCGCTTGGCAATCGGCGTAGAACTTCTCTTTGCGCCGCTGCTTTTCTGCGGCCGTCTCATTCAGCCAACCCGATTCAGGTGTGGTTACAGAGATATGCCCCAGCCGTTCGTAATAGTCGGCACGCCAGAACTCCGTTTTGTCATTCGAGCGGGCGACGCGAATGCCATCCCCGTACTTTGGCTCCAAAATCATGCCGCTCAAAAAGTGCGAGTCGGGATTGAAGTAGAACCCGTTGGCAAGCGGCGTATCTTCGCCGTAAGCCATGTGGTTGTAGATAAAGATGCAGTTCGGATCGTCGGGCAGATTTTCCCACCCCTGAATCACATAGGGAACATGTGCTAGCGCATCCCGATAGCGGCTGGTGACAACTTTTCGCAGGGCGGCGGGGGGGAGATGGCGATTGCGGATGACGGCAGCGTAGATCGCTTGCAGACTGGTAAAGAAGCGATGCGCCCGCTCGAAATCAAGCAAAATATCAAGAGCCAAACTAGCAACCGACCGCTCCACATCCGTCCCGCGATGGTGCGTGTGGTAGAGCCGTTGAAACCCTTCCTCTCGCGTCAAACGATTTTGTAGCAGATAAGGAACACCATAAAGCAACGAATCGACTGGCAACGCGGGGCTGCTATCTTCGATCAGATTGCTCAATGCGCGAATACCGCCATCGCTATCGACATCGGTGTATTGGGTGCGCGTCGTCCGCAAGTAGCGGCGCGTTTGCCATAGCTGTTGCTGAAAGATCGCGCCGAGCCATTGCGGATTTTCGGTCAATAGGGTGTTGAGGGCTTCACGGGGCAAAAAGGCGAGTTGCGTCGGCCGAGTCACCTCAATTTGATAAGGTGCAGACAGCATATTGCCAATCGTCGCCCAACAGAGCAGCGTGCCGGGTCGCGCCGCATAGCGCACAGCCGTTTTTACGCCCGTCTCCGTCATCATGCGGAAGCGCAAGGCAACTCGCCCCCCGTTGAGCAGCCAGAGGCCTTGACTTGCCTCGCCTTCCTTCACAATCTGTGTGCGCTCCGCAAATTGAAAAAGCTGACTATTCTCCGCCATCCAGCGACGACAGGCGGCGGGCAGAACTGAGAAACAGGGCGATTGACGATACATCTCCTCCAGCTTGTCCGCTTCAAGATTGGACACTGGAACGAGATCGGGTTCGCTACCCATCCCATTTATCGGCTCGGCCTGTTCTAATCCGCGAGCTTCCCACAAAAGCTGGGTCGCCGTGCGAAACATAAACGCCGACAGATACGCCCACAACTTTGGCTCATCTGTTTGTAGCGTTTGCCATGCTGCGAGCGGCAGCGTCAGCAAGCAGCCATCACTCTCGGCTACGATGGTCACGCGATAGCGACGGAAGTTAAAACTGCTCCAACCCATCGGCATCCAAGGCGTGCGCTCATGCGAGATGCTTTCCCCGTGCGTGTCATCACTGACTAAATGACGATAGCGCACCCTCCCTTCGGCAAGAAAGTGGATGTCGTCTGCCAGCGCGTGATGTTGCACCAACGTCGCGCCAGCGGTGAACGCCTCAATGTGCGCGATGGAGAGGAATCGTTCCATCCGCGCATCGAGATGTGAGTTATCGACCCCATCGGCTAAGACGGCCTGCACGAAGCTGCGGATGGTTTGGGTTTCGCTGGCGGTCATCGTTGTTTTAAGAAGGAAGAAAAAGAAAAAGAAGAGCCGTTCACCTCTTTTTCTTTTTCTTCCTTCTTTTTCATTATCATCTTTCCATCAATCCATTCTCAACACACGCCGCCCGATACGCTGCTAAATCGTCGTGATGAACGGTCGTGTAAGGTTTGCCGCCTGCTTGTGCTGAACGGTGCGCCGCTTCGACAAAGACCTGTGCATCCAGCACATCGTTTTGCGTAACGGCAAATTCGTCCCCGTTGGCGACATCTGCCACGAACTGTTTGTGCGCGATGCGGTAAGCGTTTTCAAAGCGCGGCAGGAATTCGGGGTAGTCGCCCGTCAGATAGGACATCTCGAAGATGCGCGTGTTGTGTTGGTCGAGCGTGCCGTCCGCTTGCCATAGTTCAACGTGAATCGGCCCCGGATAGCCCGCGAAACGTCCCGTGTGGATCGTGCCTTTTGTGCCGATGATGTACGTCTCGTTGTTGTAGCCAGAGGAGTGGGTACGGCTAAGATCGAGTCGGCCGATAACCCCCGACGGAGTCGTAAATCCAACAAACGCCGTGTCGCCCCCTTCATCAATTGGGCTGTCGTAACCAATCGTGTTGTGGACGGTCGCCCAGACTGCGTTGGGGAACTCCTCAAGGAAGAACAACGCTTCGTCGGCGACGTGAATGCCCATGTCGATCACCAAGCCGCGACTGCTGTATGTCTCTGGCGGTGGGAATTGGTCGCGCAGGATACAGCGAATTTCGCGGATGTCACCGATCAACCCATCTTCGATGAGCTTTTTGGTGTGCAAAAGGGCGGGGTCATAGCGGCGTTGGAGGCCGATTTGGATCAGGTGGTTGGATGTGGCTGAACGCCCCCCTGCGGTTCGACCGATCTGCTCCACAAAATCAAACGCCTCCTCCAGCCCATCAGTTAGCGGCTTTTCGAGATAGATCGGCTTGCCCGCTTGCACAAATGGCAGCGCGTGCCGCGCATGGTCTTTCGTGTGCGAGGCAATGATGACCGCGTCGATCTCGTCTGCCATCGCCGCGACCATCGCTTCAGGCGTGTTGAATGCGGGAACATCGGGTAGGTTTAACTCTGTACGCGCCACCTCGATTGCGCCGTTCGCCTCATCCCCAAGGGCAACGATGGTGTGACCTTGCTCTTGGACAATTGCGGCGTGAACTCGGCCGATGCGCCCCACACCAAAAACGGTATAGTTAAATTGTTCTGTCATAAACGAATATGCTAAATTTTTGTTTGTAAGCAAGTCAGGCAAAACTCACACAAAAGCGCAAAGACACCAACTCTTTTTCCTTAGTGTCTTTGCGCCTTCGCATTCGCCTGGTTAGTGAGGTGTATTATACGCCGACCTGCTCCAAAAACGCCGCAAACTCAGCATCTTTAATGCCAACCGTGTGCTGCTTTGCAGGATACGCACCACTGTTGACATCTGCCTTGAACTCTTGGAACGCCGCGATGCGCTCTTCTTGCAGACGATCAAATTCAGCGCGGAAGTTGCGGTATGTCTTGGCGTGGCGTGGTTTATGGCCGGGCGTGTAGCCCAAGACATCCTCAGCGAAGACATACTGCGCGTCGGCGTGCGGCCCCGCACCCATGCCCAACATAATCATCGTCGTGTTTTTGGTGATGTACTCGGCGACGCGATCTGGCACGACTTCAAGTTCGGCTCCAAATGCGCCAATCGCTTCGAGTCGCTTGACGTGATCGTAGACCGCTTTTGCACTATCGGCCGTTTTACCAACCGCCTTAAAACCACCCGTCCACGTACATTGCGACGGAATCAAGCCGACGTGTGCGACGATTGGAATGGCATTGTCACACAACACTTTTTGGATGTCGAGCGAGGCAGAGCAGTAGAAGCTATCGCCGCCCATCTCCATAAAGTGGAAGGCGGCACGCAGATAGTCGTCTGCGTTAATCAAGTTGCCAAATGGGCCGTAGGGCAAGCCAACCTGAATAAAGCAGTCACCCGCCGCCTCACGCATCGCGTGCGACATGAACTTGCCTTCAATAGAAAGCATGTGGATGCCAGCCGTTGCGGCCGCTTCGGCCTCCTCCAACGTGCTGACGTAGAGCATTGAAATTTTTTCGCCGTTGGCCTTCATTTTGCGGATGTCGCCGACTGTCGGCCGATTGTGATAGATGTCCATAATTACTGTAATCCTTTCGGTGCTAAATCTCCGATTGAGCTTTCAATATCATCGACAGCTTTTGAACTGGATGATTTGCGTGTCCGTTGCTGAACGGGTGGAACGGTGGTGTCAAAGTAGTAGTCAGGGTCTTCTTGTTGCTTGTTCCACGTATCGCGCATCTCTTGCCACGCTTGCAATAGCGTGCGCGGCTCTGGCATTTGGTCAGCGATTTCTTGAGCCAGTGGTTTCAAGTTGTAGCAGGGAATCCCCGCATACATGTGGTGTTCGCAGTGCCAATTCATGCGCCAATACAGGAACTCAAACAGTGGGTTTGTCTTAACTGAGCGCGTCGCTTTGCGGAAATCATTGTCGTTCTCCTTTAGCCCCGTGTGCTGGGTCATTCCCAACGCATAAACGAGCCAGTTGGCGATGAACGCCGACAACGAAATAAGAAAGATGAAGACCCAGTAGCCAGTCACAAGCGACGCTACGATGACGATCCCATGAAACAGCAAGAGGATACGATTCCAGCGAATCGCTTCTTGCCGCATTTCTGGCTGATCTTCATGCAGGGCGCGTAACCATTCGTGGTGCGGAATTTTGATGTTGCCAAACAGCCCAAGCGCACCCAAAATCGTCACGTAGATGGTGGAAATAAAGCCACCTTTACCGAAGGTGCGTCCGGGTTGAGTGAATGCGTTGATGGTAAGCAACTGCACCAAGAAGAAAGGGCCGACCATTGGAGAAATCGGCAACAAGTTTTCACGGTCGCCTTCGGGGTGCAGGGTGTAGCGATGGTGATAGGTGTGGCTGGCGGCATAGTCGTAATGGTTCCACCAGCCTAAGATGCTAAAGATGTAGAGAAAGATGGTGTTGAGCTTTTTGGTTTTGAACACGGTTCCATGCCCCAACTCATGGGGGGCAATGCCCGTAAAGAAGCTGGCAACTGTGCCGTGAAAGAACAGCGCAATCAGAAAGAGGATCCAACTCTGTTGCGACCAGAAATAGAAGGTGATCGCGCCTGTCAATAACCAAATGGCGAGATGTCCGCCAGCCTGAATCCAGCCCTGTGCGTCACTGCGTTGGTTGAATTCGCGCAGTTTTTCGCGGTCGATTTTCGGCCGAATCCACCTCACCTTTAACTCTTTGCGTACTTTTTCCAATGGTTCATAAGTTGCATCTGGGTGTGCCATAATAATTCTCCTTAGAAACTGTAACTTTAGTTGTGCTAATCGGATGTTCTGTTCAATCGTCGCGTGGACGAGCGAATCACTAATTCAACGGGTAATATAGTCGTTTCAGGGGGCGGCACGTCCTTATCCTCGATCAACCGAATGAGCAGCTCACCCGCCAGTTTGCCCATTTCGGCAATCGGCACATTGATCGTCGTCAATGGCGGATTACAAAATTCTGAAGAGGTAATGTTGTCATAACCGACAATTGAAATGTCATCTGGGACAGCAAGCCCCGCCGTGTAGATTGCCCGCATTGCCCCCATTGCCAATACATCATTGTGCGAGAAAACAGCCGTCGGTGGTTCAGGTAGGCGCAACAACTTCTGCATCGCCACGAAACCATCGTTTTGGTGCATCGAGCATTCAACGACTATTGTTGGATCGAGCGGAATTTCGGCCGATTCCAGCGTCTCCCGATATATCTCATAACGCTGATTGCTCAACGCACTTGTCGGCTTTAACTTGAGCATTCCAATCCGCCGATGTCCGAGCGAGAGCAAATGCTCCATTGCCAAGCGTGCGCCGAGCGATTCGTCGAGCGCAACACAATGCACGTCAAAGAGATCATGTTCTAAAACGACGGTTGGTATATGCGCTTGTTGTAGCGGTTCCAGCACCTTGTTCGGTGACTGACTCGGAATCACAATAATCCCGTCGACCTGATTGGCACGCAGCATTTTTGCCAGTTCGATCTCTTGCTTCTGGTTGCGGCTTGTGCCACCAAGCATCAGCTGATACCCCTTCTCCCAACACACCTCTGTGAGCGTCTCTGCGACCTCACCGTAATAGGGATTGACCAAGCTGGGAATCAGCAAGCCGATGGTCGATGTTTGCTTGCGGCTGAGGCTACGTGCTAGTTCATTGGGAAAGTAGCCTAACTCTTCGATTGCCTTTTCGACTCTCGCTTTTGTTGCGGCCGCAACGGGACGTGGACCGTCGTTGACGACGTAGGAAACAACCGCTACCGACACGCCAGCGTGTGCTGCTACGTCCTTACGTGTTACTCGTTTTGTTTCCACAAATACCTTGTTCCTTCGCTCACACAAGTCAATGCTTGCTGCGCCTCATCGTCTATCTACCCGTGTTGTCTACGCCCGTAGACAACACGGGTAGATAGTAGTTGAAAAGGCTACAGCGTCAAGAAATTTCAGCTTATTCTTCGGTTGCCCATTGGCGTACCACGTCAATACTTTCATCTGTGATGCGAAGGCTTGGCGCACGCAGTTGTCTGCCCAGCACGAGCATAACGACCGCCTCCGCATACTGCTCCGATGGAATTTGCGACCAGCTTTCTATGTCCAAATTGAGCGACCCCGCTTGGGCGTACCATCTCGTATCGGCCGAAATTCCTTGAGCCTCTAAAAACGCCTCTCGCAATTGCTCATGTTGCGGACATTGCCGCTCAATATGGTGCGCCCACTCATGCACCAATGCGCCGCGCAAAACCTCGATCCGCGCTGGCACCTGCACCCACACGGTCGCCGTTTTCGCATCGTATTTTGCCCGATCCGTCATCTCCTTTGTCGCCTTGACGCGCACCGGCCCAAAACAGTCGCGCCGCGCATCAAATACCTCGATAAACATCTGCCACGTCTCCCGCATCACCACATTAAAATCGCTGGCAATCGATGAGTCGATGACTAACAGGGCGGGTGGCTTCGGCCGATCTCGCCGCAGCGTCAACGCGAACAGCAGTAGTAACGTGAGCGTCACGAGGCGGGTTAGGTGCATCTAGGTATTCGGTGTTCGGTATTCGGTGGGGTCGGTTTACCGAATACCGATTACCGACCTACCGAATACCCTTTAAACTTCCGTCATCAACACCCGCCGATCCTCTTTCGCGCTCAACAAACACGCCTCCAAAACTCGCTGCACGTATAGCCCTTCCGCAAATGACGGTTCTGGCTCCGTGTCCTCGACAATCGACGTGATCCAGCCGCGTGCCATCACATCCTGTTCGCGGAAGGTGTCTTTGTAGGTGTTGTGAACGGTGTCGCGCCGCGCCGACCCCCATATCTCATCGGGAATCGGCAACTCAGCGATCATGCCTTCGCCAACCCGTGCGCCTCGCACCTGTTGAATCGTGTCCCAGTCGATGAAGCTGTAGAGCGTGCCATCGCTGCCGTGAAACTCGCCGTGATGCGTCTGCCCGAATGGGGTCTCTTCATAGCAAAGTGCCGATGCGACGATCACGCCTTGCGCCCCGTTTTTGAATTGCAGCAAAATTTGCCCGCCGTCATCGGTGCGCTCGTAGTCGGAGCCGTCGGGCATCGGGTCGCGTTCAATCATCTGATGAAGCTGACAGATGACCGACTCGACTTTGCCAAAGAACCAGACAGCCAAATAGATGAAGTGGGAGCCGATGTCGCCAATTGGCCCCGCTCCCGCCTCAGCCTTGTTCATGCGCCACAGGTATTGACCATCGCGGGCATACCCCGTGTAGTAGCGCAAGTTGAGATGGTAGGGCTTGCCGATATACCCGTCGTTGATCAGTTGTTTAATGGTGCGATTGGTCGGCATAAAGCGGTAGGTGAACGGAACCATACATTTGAGACCCGTTTCTTGGGCTTTTTGGGTCATTTCGGCCGATTCCGCCACCGTCAACGCCAGAGGCTTCTCGCACAACACATGCAGCCCCGCCGCCAGCGCGTCCATCGTCATCGGATAGTGCGTCTTGTTGACTGTCGAAATGATGACCGCATCGATCTCGCCACTCGCAAACATCGCCCGATAATCGGTAAAGTGATGCGCGATCCCGTGCTTCTCCGCAAACGCCGCCGTCCGCTCTGGATTGCGCCCACACGCCGCCGTCATCACCGCATTCGGATGCCCCTCCAAAGCGGGCATATACATCGCCTCTGCCCACCAACTCGTCCCAATTATTCCAACGCGAACTTGGTTCATTTCACTCATAAAGTAAGTAGAAAAAGAACAAAGAAAAAGAAGGGTTCTTTTTCTTTTTCTCTCTTCTTTTTTCTTTCTAAATCACATTCCGCAACAACGCCACCGACTTCTCCACCCCCACCACAGGCGGCAAATTGAAATCCTCATGCTCGATGCTCAACACATCATCATACCCGTTCAATCGCAATTGCGTGACAAATTCGCGCCACCACGACTCGCCGTGACCATAGCCGAGCGTCACATAGTTCCACGACCGATCTGCAATATCCTCAATCGTCTCGGTCAGCAAGACGGTGTTGAGCGCGGCATTTTGCGGGTCGATAAGCGTATCTTTGGCGTGGACGTGATAGATCGCGCCGCGCAAATGACGAATCGCAAACAGCGGATCACCACCCATCCACAGCGCATGGCTCGGATCGAGATTGACCCCGACAATTTCACCAACCGCATCGCGCAATTTCAAAATCGTCTTCGTATTGTAGACAAGCTGGCTGGCGTGCTGTTCGATGCAGATTTTTTCGATGCCCTGCTCTTTGGCAAAGTCGGCTAACTCGCGCCAATAGGGAATGGCGACATCCTCCCACTGGTAACGTAGCGTCTCCAACACTTCGGGCGGCCATGCGGTCGTGATCCAGTTAGCATACTTTGCACCGGGGCCACCGCCGGGCAACCCCGACATCATCACGACGCGCTTGATGCCCAACAGTTTCGCCAATCGCATCGTGCCGCGCACCACCGCTTCATCTTTTTGACCGCGTTCGTTGGGCGCAAGCTGATTGCCTGAGCAGTTCAACGCGCTGATCTCAAACCCATGATCGCGGACTTTCGCCATAAATTCAGTGCGTGCCGCTGCGCTTTCCAGCATCTCCTCCAAATTGAGATGGGGAGCCTGTGACCACCCCCCACACGGAAATTCGAGCATCTCAACCCCCGCATTCGCCGCCGTTTCCAGCAACTCATCAAACGGAAGATGTCCTAAACTGTCTGTTACAAGACCTATTTTCATCTGTTCTCCTTACTAAAGTAAAAAGAAGAAAGAGAAAGAAAAAGAAATGGGTGTGTTTCAAATACTTTGAGGGTGTCATTCCAGCGTATGCAGGAATCCATGCTTCGGGGTGGTTGTTTCGGGAATTGTTG
>CAYMGE010000124.1:0-15292 GCA_964389925.1 uncultured Ardenticatenaceae bacterium | reverse complement strand
CTGTGGACACCATGTAAGACCGCTTGCGGCGACGGTGGATGAAGCAGGTACTTATCGCGTGTTGCACACTTTTGCACACGTTTAAGGTAGCAGTACAGCGGGTAAGCGTGTAGAAGAACCGTTGATGCACGCTCTTTGCCGCTTACACCAAGTCCCTGAAGCGAATTACACTTACGCACTCAAAGGCAAAAAAGCATTTCGAGAGGTCGATTTCTACTTGATCGATCCCAACGGCAAACAACACAAATGCGAAATGAAGCTGATGGGTAAGGGCAATCCTGAGAGTGCCGATGCTGTGATTGCACGCGATAGTTCCGTTTTCGTTGCTGATAAACTGTCTGATCGCAATAAATTACAACTGGATAGCTTGGGTGTTGAGTGGGTCGAATTGCGACAGACGAAAGGGTACAAACGTTTTGCAACTGTTTTGAACAATTTAGGCATTCCATTTGAGTCATATAATGGAAATCTGAACGATGATTTACCAGTAATTCTTGATGAAGTGTTCAAAATTGAAGAAGCGATTACGGAGGATAAATTATGAGACAACTTGTTGACAAGATCATCACAGGAAACTGTTTAGCAGGGTTATTCCAAAGTCAGTCAGGGGGAATAAAAGCATCAGAAATGCTAGCATCAAAGAGGCGACGAGCGTAAGCATGGTTGTCGAAGCCCAACTTGGAAGCGAGACCGATGATGAAATTGTTAAAAACAGCCATAGTCTCAGCCATACGAGGGATGGAAAAGCGAGTGTAATCTTCACGGAAAGTGACATCGCGACGATGGTGAAGACCATTCTCAATACCCCAATAGGAACGAAGGTCAGACATCAACTGCGCGGCGGATGTTTTATCAGGAGACAAGCTGGTGATGCCATAGACAGTTTCAGAGCGTGTCTTACCAGTGGTTTGACAAACGGTTTCACGCTCAATCTTGAAAACTTGTCGCACAGTAGGCCAGTCGAGATAGCCAGTTGTGTCAGGGATGACAATGAGTGTGCGCTTCTCTAACCGTTGGTGAGCCATTTCGACCGTTTGGGCACGCTCTTGGGGCAAGTCAGGCCGATGCCAGCCAGCAGCACGGCGGACAGGTTCAAAAAAGCGTTTCACATCCGCGTGGAGGGTGGGCTGATTGTCTTTGACAAACCAAATGTAATCCCCGCCTTGGGCAACAATTTGCACTGATATGGTTCTTTGCGTAAACATTGCATCCCCACAAACGATTCTGCCTTTCAAATCAAGTGCTGACAGGAGCCGAGGGGGAGCTGAAATCTCATTCTCTTTCTTAGCGATGGCGAGCTGCATCAAGACAATCCCTTCTGATGGTAGGTACGCTGCCAACAGATGCACCCCCTGTGTTTGCCCTTTTGGAATCGTTCCTCGCAACGTTTTCCCATCAATCGCCACCACAATGCTTTGCTGACCTCCATACTCTTGATGCAAAAATCGCTGATATGCTTGTTGCAGTTGTTGGGGGTCACACGCTTCCAATGCTCTCCTTAGCGTGTTAAGTGATGGCACATTCTTTTTTCCCAACTTCAACAACCTCACCAAACCGCGCCGACGCAATCTTATCCATTGGGCTATTCCCGATGGCTTATCCTCCCCTGCTAGTTTTGCCAACAATATCAATGTCAGCAGCAGTGGAAACTCGAACCTTTTTCCGCGTGCCTTTCGCTTATCCTCTACCTTTTCCAAATGCTTCATCAGCACCGTTATGTCCAGCAACTGACCTACCTCTTCAATGTTCTGTAATATGATATGCTCCATTTACCATCTTCAAGTTGTTTGTTTTTGTTTGCAACCCTAATCATAACCGCTTAAGGCTTCTTTTTCCCCCTTTATGACTTTGGAAAAACCCTGCCAGCTAAACAGTCTCGATTGATTTGTCCTTAAAGAATACCTATACTCTGTATCTGGACTTACAAAAATAGTGTCTTGGGATTTACAAATCCCGGTGTGATTTGCTGACCATGCAACACTACACTGAATCACAGAACCACATATAAGAACGGAGATATATGATGACTATTTCGCACCTATTAAAACGACTTTTCATACTAGCAGTTTTTTGCTTTGTGTTATCGCTGCCAAAGCAAGCTCATGCCGCTTGCGGCGACCCGGCTGGTCCCGGTGTTGACTGGAGTGGCTGCGACTTTAGCGGGGCCGATTTGTCAAGCGCAAATCTAACCGACGCAGTTCTCACAAACACCAACTTCTCTAACGCAAACCTCAGTGGTGCTACATTTGGCAACAGCGATTTAACAACGGTGAACTTTAGTGGCGCAAATCTGAGTTCGGCGCGTTTCATAAATGCCAACTTGAGCGGGCGAGACCTAAGCGATGTGACATTTAATGATGGTAGCTGCTGTGGTGTTGATTTTGAAAACAGTAATTTGACGAACGTCAATTTCAGCAACATCAACTTTTTTGAAACATGGTCAGCATCATTTAGGAATGGAACCGTCTTAACAGGCGTAAACTTCACAGGCGCAGGATTAACGGAGGTCAATTTCAATGGTGCGACGGGACTGACAGATGCTCAACTGCGTTCTGCTAGCAGTCTAAATGGGACGCGCTATGACAGCAGCACCAGCTTTGCCAATTTCAACCTGTCTGGGTTGAACTTCGCCAGTGCGACGTTCACAGATACAGATTTGACAACGGTTGATTTTAGTGGCGCAAATCTGAGTTCGGCGCGTTTCATAAATGCCAACTTGAGCGGACAAGACCTAAGTGATGTGACATTTAATGATGGTAGCTGCTGTGGTGTTGATTTTGAAAACAGTAATTTGACGAACGTCAATTTCAGCAACATCAACTTTTTTGAAACATGGTCAGCATCATTTAGGAATGGAACCGTCTTAACAGGCGTAAACTTCACAGGCGCAGGATTAACGGAGGTCAATTTCAATGGTGCGACGGGACTGACAGATGCTCAACTGCGTTCTGCTAGCAGTCTAAATGGGACGCGCTATGACAGCAGCACCAGCTTTGCCAATTTCAACCTGTCTGGGTTGAACTTCGCCAGTGCGACGTTCACAGATACAGATTTGACAACGGTTGATTTTAGTGGCGCAAATCTGAGTTCGGCGCGTTTCATAAATGCCAACTTGAGCGGACAAGACCTAAGTGATGTGACATTTAATGATGGTAGCTGCTGTGGTGTTGATTTTGAAAACAGTAATTTGGCAAACGTTAACTTTAATAATGCTGACTTCTTCGAAACATGGTCAGCGTCATTTAGGAATGGAACTGTCTTAACAGGTGCAAACTTCACAGGCGCAGATTTACAGGATGCAGACATCGACGAGGGAACAAACGCGACGGGCGCAATTTTCTCGACAGCCATTATCACAGATGTTGAGTTCACTAATGTGACGCTGACGAACGCAGCATTTGTGGGTACGCTTGGTCTGACGAATCAACAGCTAAATAGTGCTTCTGACATCAAGGGCATAGACGTTAGCACAAACGACCTGACTGGTTACGATCTCTCATCCAAAAATCTCACAGGCGCAAAGTTTGTCAATACGACAATTACAAATGTCAATTTGAGCAACGCCACGTTGACCGATACAAATATGAACATGGTCAACGGTTTGACCGACGCGCAGTTGCAATCGGCCGCTGCTCTAACCGGCATCCAACTGACAAATCTCAACCTGACTGGCTTCAATCTGTCCAATCTCGACTTGACAAATAGCAACTTTAACGGCAGCACGCTAACCAACGCCAACGTAAGCGGCGCAACACTGACTGGCAGCACTCTCACCAATCTGACGGGTCTCAGCGATACTCAATTGCAAGCGGTCACCTCATTCCAAAATGCGAATCTGTCTAGTGCTGACCTAAGCGGTTTTAACCTCACGAATCTAAGCTTCACAGGGGTCAACTTGTCCAATGCCAATCTAAATGGGGTGACGGGCTTAACTGCTACTCAATTGAATAGTGCAGCGAACGTAAACGGGATTAACCTGTCTGGCAATAATCTGGCTGGATTTGATTTGAGTGGTTTGAATCTGAGTTCGGCCGATTTCACCGACAGCGACTTAACGGGTGCAAATCTGAGCGGTGCAACGCTGGAAAACGCAGATTTTAGTGCGACGACACGCGCTGCTGCGAATTTGACCAATGCGAATTTGAGCAATAGCAATTTAAGAGGCGCAAACTTGGGTGGTGCGACATTGACAGGTGCTAACTTCACAAATGCCGATTTGACTAATGCGATTGGCCTAAGCACAAGCCAAGACAGTGGTGCGATCTGGAATAACACGACTTGCCCCGATGGACTTAGTAGCAATGTCGTTACGCCGCCCTCTTGTAATCGTGCGCCGTTAGCTATCACGCTCAAAGCGGTCGGCACAAATGCTTCACCATCTATTTGGCTATTGGCAATAGCGAGCGTATTCCTACTGGGAAGCATGATGATGGTGCGTAGACGGTCATAATTGACCATTCTTTTCTCGTAACTTCAATCGAAACGCCTGCCGCTGTTCTGCTTCTGCATAACGGCGGTGGTCGTCTTCAGTGGCGAGTTTGAGCGGTGGAACAGGGGTTGGCTTGCCATTTTCATCGAGTGCCACGTAGACAAAGTGAGCCGTATTAGTATGGGTCACTTCCCCCTTGACGACATTCTCGGCGCAGACGATGATTTCTGTTTCGATGGAAGTTCGGCCGACCCATGTCACAACGGCCGAGAACGTCACCACATTGCCCAAATGCACAGGCGCATTAAACGTCATGCGATCTACTGCAACGGTGACACAGGAGCGCCGTGCATGTTTTGCCGCACATAATCCTCCCGCTTCATCACACAACTTCATCAAGACACCACCATGTACATTGCCCAGATTGTTGGCGTTTTGCACACCCATGACAAGCGAGAGGGTGAGACGAGATTCATCGGGGGTTTTTGCATTAAGTGTAGACATAAAATCAAATGGCGACTTAGCGCGAATTGCTGAGTAGATTTGCGTAGATCGACTGTAGTTGGGTAGCGGCGCGTTGCCACGTGAACTTGTGGGCGCGAAGCGCACCCATGCCGACCATTTGAGCGCGGCGTGATGAGTCGCGCAAGAGGGTCTGCATCGCATTTGTCCAAGCCGTTTCATCCTCGGCCGGCAACATCACGCCCGCATTCCCAACAACTTCGGGTAGACTTGAACTATCCGAAGCGATCACGGGAACGCCACACGCCATCGCCTCCAAAATGGGAATACCAAATCCTTCATAGAGACTAGGCATCACAAATAATGTTGCAGCACTGTAGAGCGCGGGCAGATCGGCATCATCGACAAAACCGAGCAGTTTGACACGCTTTTGTAGATTGTGGGTGGCGATCTCGGCCGATAATCCCCGCTCTAACCACCCTTTCCCCCCTGCAATCGCCAGCGTCACGTCTGCATCGAGTTTAGCAAACGCCCGCACCAGCAGCTCGTAATTTTTGCGCGGCTGCACCGTTCCCACCGTCAAAATAAACGGCTTGCTTCCCAAATGATATTTTTTACGAATCGCTGCTAGCTTTTTATCTGAGCTGACAGGCTGAAAATCTGAGCTGACCCCCGCATAAAGGACGGTGACTTTTTCATCGGGTGTGTTATAAAACTGAATGAGGTCATCTTTTGTCGCTTGCGAATCAGCCAAGATATGAGTCGCTCGACGCACTGACCATGGCACCACTTTTTTCAAATAGTTGACCAGACTTTCCTCGTAGACGTGTGGATAATGGATAAACGATAGGTCGTGAACAGTGAGCAGCGTTGGGATGTTGCCCGCGACAGGCGGTAATACAAAGTCGGGTGAATGAAATAAGTCGATTTTCCCCGTCACCAATTGAATGGGGAGTGGTATGCGGGCGCGATACCAAAGACGGTAGAGCCAGCTTTCATCAATGCGAGCTGGCTTATGGATGAAATTGGCAGTTTGGGGAAGCGGGTCAGGGACGGGAAAGGTTGGGGGTGGTTTGGCAGTGAACAGTTTATAGTTGGTTTCAGTGTCAGAGGCGGCAAGAGCGCGAGTGAGTTCGCGGACGTAGCGGCCGATGCCACCCCCCTGCGTCAATGCCGCCGTGACATCAATTCCAATTCGCACAGCCTTACTCAACGTCGCCATACGTCCAATAGCGATTGACAAAAAAGTTCCAGAACATCACGATCCCAACCGATACCGCCACAATCAAGTTAGCCGCCAATCGTAAGCTTACGCTACCCGTAATGCCGACCGTTTGCACCAGACTTTGCATCGGCACTTCGCCAAAATGCACAATTGGGTAGCGGATCAACAAGCCGCTTACATTGACTACAAAGAACTGTACAAACTGTCGTCTCAGTGATTTGCTGCGTGAGTCTGGGTATGTCCAATAGCGATTCCAGATAAAATTGCTGCAAATTGCTAGGATAAATGAAATAGTCGATGCGGTTGCTGTGGCAATTCCCATTGCCAACATGATATTGAGTGACCCAAAATCAACGACTGCTCCGATGACACCAACTACTGCAAATTTGAGAAACCGCTTCAATTCGCGCGGGTTCATCCCAAACCGCCCCGCCATCGTCTCAACTGTTGTTGCTACCATATCTTCCCACAGATTGATCTGTCGATCTCGACAGGCGCAACCAGCGGAAAAACGCCAGTTGCATCAACTCTATATTCTCCTCACTTTCACCTTCCGAGTTACTCTCGTACTCCCATTTTAACAGAATAAGCAGCGCGAATGTTACCCCTAGATAGGTTAAGTTATTATTCACATAAAGATTGTCGAGCAGATGATGAACGCTAAGACCCACATAGCCGGCAAACAATCCCAATGGAATGCCACGCAACGGCCACGTGAGTTTGCTAGCTAGATCAAAAGCCAGCCAGAAAACAGGCAACCAGAACAACACATAGCCAATCAGCCCAAACACACCCATCTCTGCAAAAACATTGAGATAGATATTGTGCGCGTGTCCGAGTGGCTCCAGCCAATTCGGGTTCATGTGGTCAGGGTAGGCAGCCGCATAGTTGCCAATTCCGACACCAAATAGTGGTTTTTCGGCCGCCATGCTTATAGCCGCCTCCCAATGGGCAAGTCGCTCAACAACAGCCCAATTTTGAGGGGTCAACGTGATTTCGCTGACTCGTCGGAACTGAAATGTAGAGAGAAACCCAAAGAGCCGATTGCGGATTGAGGCTGGGATCAAGCCCAAGTTTAAGGCGAGAAATGAAGCTGCCCCGCCCAGAAAAATAAAGGTGATGCCCCGTGTTTTATCTTTTGGGGTAAAGAACGCCAGCACGGTCAATCCAGCAATAAAGTTCAGCCATGCTCCGCGTGACCACGAGCCAATCAGTGCAAACAGTAAAGTGGCTACGACAATACCAGCGATCAGTGTGAGCCGCGAACGGCGCAAAACATTATCCCATTTGCGATGTTTTTCGGGCAGTCGATTCCAAAAATAGATAAACAACCCGACGAATACGCCAATAGCGAGGCAGGCATTGAGAGCAATGTAGCCACCGTAAGGATTGGGCTGCATGAAGGAACCAGTGGCGCGGTAGAAGCGGCCGACAATAATAAAATGCCCCGGCCCCGACCCACGCAACGCAAATTGAAAAATGCCCCAAAATGCCTGCACCATGCCCGCTGCTAACAATACGGTGACTAATCCCCAAATTACGCGACGACGTGACCACCGCCGCGTCAAATCCAACACGATCCAAAGGATGAACAAGACCTCAGTCCACTTCAGCATCTCTGTGATGCCGTCAAAGATTGAAATTGACCCCCATAAAGAGGCTGCACCTAAGATGAGCCAAACGGGTAATGTAAAGTTAAAGAGCGTGTGGGGGATGGGAAAGCGTGAGCGGATGGCATTTCGGCCGAGCCAAGCGGCAATCGTAAACAAGATCATCAACTGCCCCGTCGTGATCTCGGCAATGGGGCCACCGATGAAAACCCCTTCCCAGCCACCAACGGGTCCCAAAAATAGGGCTAAGACGACACCGACCAATGGCTCCGTTAGCACAGCGATCCCGATCAAAATCGCCACCGCCCCACCAAGTACGAGCATGGGCGGAAAGAAAGCCAGCAATAACCCTAGTCCGATTGCTACCAACCATTGCCAGCGTTCGAGCCGAATGTTGAAGAGGGAGGATTCTGTCGTCAGAAGATTCATCAAAGCTACAGCGAATTTGCCAAACACAAAAAAACCGCGTCACTCGACGCGGTCTACAAGTATGACAACTCTATTCCATCGTTGCCACTACGAATAGGCAACGCTTTCTCTAATACTCACGTTTCTACTGCCGTCAGTGCGTCTGTGAAACTTTCGCGTTCAACTCGTCGATTATTTGCTATGACGACATGCAGGCGTTCGGCCGCCTGATGTGCTTCATCTGTCCAACCGCTAACGCCTGCGACCACGCCAAGAGCGCGTAGACCTACACGACGAACAATTTCAGCCCGTTCGGCAGCACGCTGTACATCGTTAAGTTCTGCTAGCCAAGACGCTTCAACAATCATGACGAGATCGTTGCCGTCTGCACGTGCTTTGCCTTGCCAGATTAGATCGGCCGCCAGAACCTGATCTATGTCCTCTATAGTTACGCTTCCCTGATCGATCATATCATACAGTCGATCTGCCACATCATTTGTACCATCCCGACCACGCCGCAAAAATGATCCAAATATGCTAGCTGCCTTGATAGCATATTCGGTCTCGAACAATTTGCCTTTCATAAAATTGACATCATGCTCAAGCCTGTCAAAACGCTTGTCAATTTGCTCAAAACGCTTGTCAACTTGCTTTGCGCGTTGAGCATTTGCAGCCTGCATTTCCTCAAGGGTCTTTTCTACACGTGTCAATCGCTCATCATGGCGTTTATTCAGCTCGATTAATTCTTGTAATGCGCTTTCCAGATCGATGCCGGGAAACAAGGCTTGTTTAACCTGTCGCCTGATGTCGTCATTAGAGCGAAGTATTCGGATCAAATCGTCAACCGTGCGAATAGATAAAAACATGAATAAATTGTACGTGCCAGTTTAGCTTGAGGCAATGTTTTTTCTAAGAGAAAGGTGTCATTACACTTTGTCGCGGAAGTAGTCAATCGTCTTGGTGAGGCCTTCAGCGAGGTCAACCTGTGGCTCCCATCCAAGTACCTCCCGCGCTTTGGTGATGTCCGGACGGCGCACTTTTGGATCGTCCTTGATACGGTCATCTTCGGGTTGCACAAACGTAATCTCGGAGCCGCTGTTTGTCAGTTCAACTACCGCCTCAGCGAACTCCAGAATGGTCATTTCATAAGGATTACCGATATTTGTGGGCAGCAGTTCATCAGACAGCAGCAGTTTGTATACACCATCAACTAGGTCGCTGACATATTGGAAAGAGCGGGTTTGCTGTCCATCCATGTAGACGGTGAGGGGCTGCCCTGTTAAGGCTTGATAAATGAAGTTTGGCACAACACGCCCATCATGGAGGCGCATCCGCGGGCCGTAGGTGTTAAAGATGCGAACGATGCGGGCTTTCACGCCGTGATAGCGTTGGTAAGCCAGTGTGAGAGCTTCTGAGAATCGTTTAGCTTCGTCATAAACACCGCGCGGCCCGATTGGGTTGACGTTGCCCCAGTAGGTTTCAGGCTGTGGGTTCACTTCAGGATCGCCATATACTTCACTTGTGCTGGCGAGCAAATAGCGTGCATCTTTTGCTTTGGCGAGACCGAGTGTGTTCAGCGTGCCGAGTGAGCCGACCTTCATCGTTGGGATTGGGTGTTCGAGATAGTCGTTGGGGCTGGCAGGGGAGGCAAAGTGCAGTACAGCATCGAGATCGCCTTCGACATAAATGTAGTTACTGACATCGTGTTTGACAAATTTGAAGTTAGGATTGCCAAACAAATGGGCGATGTTATCCATATTGCCCGTGATGAGATTGTCCATGCCGATGACTTCGTGACCTTCAGCGAGATAACGGTCGGAGAGATGGGAGCCGACAAAGCCGGCTGCGCCTGTAATTAGTACGCGCATATAATGTCCTTGAATAGTGGCAAATTGCAAGTTGCAAATTGCAAGTAGGATTCACTTGAGAATTGATTGCAGTGAGTCGTTTTCTGAAAATTTTAATGATTGCAATAGGTGTGGCACAATTGTAGCGGCAAACGATGACATTTCATCTTGCAATGGTAAGCTAGTCTGAAATTTTTAGAAGTGGAGCATAAATGAGTGATTTTGAAGATCGGCCGAAAAACATCCGCACCGGTGAAGAGCTTGACACAGAAAAACTAGGCGCATATCTACGCGCTCAACTCAGTCTGGAAGGCAAGTTGCAAATCAAACAGTTTCCCGGTGGATTTTCCAATCTCACCTACATGTTACAAATGGGCGAACATGAGATGGTGCTGCGTCGGCCGCCTTTCGGCGCAAACATCAAGTCGGCACACGATATGAACCGCGAATACACAATTTTGTCAAAACTCAATCCTGTGTACGCCAAAGCACCTAAGCCACTCCTTTACACAGACGACGAAAGCATAATCGGGGCAGAGTTTTATCTGATGGAACGTGTGCGTGGCGTGATTTTGCGACCGACGATGCCAAAAGCGATGCGGCCAGAGCGTGGGATAATGCGACAGATTTCTGAGTCGCTCGTTGATGCGCTGGTCGAACTACACGCGATTGATCTGGATGAAGCGGGATTGTCTGATTTCGGCCGACCCACAGGCTACGTTAACCGTCAAATCTCAGGTTGGACGCGCCGCTGGCAACGCTCTATGACGGATGAGGTTCCCGCAATGGACGAGGCGGCAAAATGGCTGGCGGACAATCAGCCACCAGAGACAGGCGCGACGCTGATTCACAACGATTTCAAGTATGACAATTTTGTACTGGATTCGGCCGATTGGCGCAACATCATCGCTGTTCTCGATTGGGAGATGGCAACAGTTGGTGATCCACTGATGGATTTGGGAACCTCATTAAGCTATTGGATCGAAGCGACTGATCCACCCACGATTCAAATGCTTAACCTTTCCCCAACAACACTGCCTGGTAATTTGACACGTCGGCAGATCGTTGACCGATATACAGAGAAGAGCGGCCGAAGTGTCGATAACATCGTTTTTTACTATGTGTATGGTGCATTCAAGCTCGGTGTCATCGTCCAGCAAATTTATCAACGTTGGAAACTCGGCTATACAAAAGATGTACGCTTTGCAGGTCTGCTCGAAGCGGTCAAAGCATGTGGTCTCATTGCGACAGAGGCCATTGAGGCGGGAGAAATTTGCTGATTCGAGCAGGCTGGAACTATCGCGACAACTTAGATAATTAAAAACGCCTCTTGACAGTGCATTTCCTCCTCCTATAATGTGTGCCACAATCGAGCCGCGTCAAATTTGACGCAAAAAAACGTTGAGCGGGACATGTTGTTTGACAAGTCTGCGAAAGAGAGCGAAGGTCACCGGCTGAAAGCCTTTGCAGCAAAGGTGGTGAACAATACCCCCCGTGAGTGAAATTCTGAATTGTTAGTAGGAATTTTCGGCCGATAACCGTTACCCAATCACCAAGTGTAAGCTCTTTGCTTGCTGAAATTGGGTGGAACCACGATGCCATCGTCCCATGTTGCGGACGGTGGCATTTTTTATTGGAGAACATGATGAAAAAAATACCTGTAGGCATTCTTGGCGCAACCGGCACAGTCGGACAACGCTTTATCCAACTTCTCGCAGACCATCCGTGGTTTGAAATCACAGCACTGACCGGCTCATCACGCACGGCAGGCGGGCGTTACAGCGATGGCGTAAATTGGAAACTGCACGGCGATGTACCAGATCAATTTGCCGACATGATCGTGCAGCCAACCGAACCCAATCTCGACGTCGAAATCGTCTTTTCGGCGTTGCCAACCGCGCAGGCAAGAGAGCTAGAACCAGCCTTTGCCGATGCGGGTTACGTGGTGGCAACCAACGCCTCCGCGTTTCGGATGCCGCTCGATATTCCGTTGATGATCCCCGAAGTCAATCCCGATCACGTCGAGCTAATCAAAACCCAGCAGGAGGCGCGTGGCTGGAAAGGCTACATCATCGCCAATACAAATTGCTCGGTGGCGACAGTGATGCTGCCGCTCAAAATTTGGGATGATGCGTTTGGTCTAACATCGGCTCACATGGTCACAATGCAAGCGGTTTCGGGCGCGGGCTATCCCGGCGTACCGTCACTCGACATTTTGGGCAACGTCGTGCCACACATCGGCAAAGAGGATTGGAAACTTGAAAATGAGCCGAAGAAACTATTGGGGAAAGTGGAAAATGGTAAGTTGCAAATTGCGGACATCAAGTTGAGCGCACACGCCAATCGCGTTGCCGTGATTGACGGACACATGGCGAGCGTTTCGTGTGGGTTTGCAAATTCAGCAAGTGAAGCTGATGCAATTGCAGCATTCAAAGAGTGGCAAATCCCAGAGGAGATTCAGGCGTTACCGAGTTGCCCAGATCGGCTGATGGTCTATCGTGATGAACCAGATCGGCCGCAACCCCGTCTCGACAGCCATTGGGGCGCAGGGCTGGCTTGGACAGTTGGTAAAGTGCGCGAGTGCAACGTTCTCGACATGAAGTTTGTCTCGCTGGCACACAATACATTGCGCGGCGCGGCGAGTGGCTCCGTCTTGAATGCGGAACTGCTCGTCCAGCGTGGGATCATTTCGCGCTGATGACACAAATGTAAGGTGACTTGCATTGTTAGGGTCAATTGCATGTAAAATAGGTCGTATGAGACAACTATTTCTTGCAATGACCCTGCTATTTTTGCTTAGTTGTGGCAGTGCGGTCGAGGAGTCTGTTGAAGTTAGTCAGGTGACGGACGCGCTACCAACAGTGACACACCTGCTCGCAACAGACATCCCCCCGACTATGACTGCGCCACCCGAAGCAACTTCTATTCCAACCGATGTAATCGTACCAACGGACGTGCCGCCAACTGAGACAGTCATTGCTGTGACTGATGTTCCAACGCTGGAGCCAACGGCGACGGTTATAGCGACAGAGGAGCCTGTGGCGATGCTCGGCCGAACCACCGAAGGCGCACTCTACATGGGACGTGCCAACGCGGACATCAAGCTAATCGACTACAGTGACTTTCTCTGACCAACTTGTGCGCGTTACGTGCTAACGCTACAACCAGAAATCGTTCAACAATACGTGGAAACGGGCCAGATGCAGCTGGTCTTTTGGCCGGTCATCAATCATGGCAATCCCAGCGTCGCCGCCACCGTGACGTTTGAGTGTGTCGCGCAACAATCATTTGAGATGGGCTGGCAGCTACACCCGCTCCTATTTCAAAATGTCAATCGTCTCTACTCTGCAACGCGAGATGATTTTGTCAACTATGCCGTACAGGTCGGTGCAGATCAGGCGACGTTTGAGGCGTGTTATGATAGTGGGGAAGCGGTCGATTTGGTCATGCAACTCGATCAGATTCGGCGCGAGCGCGGCATTCGCGGACAACCATATTTTGATGTCAACGGAACCATTTTGGCGGGGACAGGGCAGCTTCTGGATACGATTGCGACACAAGCAGAATGATCAATCAGGGTGACATCTATTGGGTCGAGCCATCGGCCGAAGCAGATACATCTTTGGGCAACCATCCCCACCCTTACGTCGTCGTCCAAGATAATCTCTTCAACCACAGTCGCATCAAGACGGTGATCGTCTGTGCGCTATCGACGAATACGCGCTATGCCAACAGTTATGGGAATGTTCTGCTGACGGTTGGAGAAGCAAATCTGCCTCGTCAAAGTGCAGTCATCGTCTCAAAAATCTCTACTATACAGAAGTCACAGTTAGGGGAGTATATCGGCACGCTTTCAGATGAACGCATTCGTCAAATTTTGGCTGGTCTGCGGCTGTTGCAATCATCGTTTATGCGAGCGCATTGAAACGCGGGCCGCTCAGGACGATATTTTGTCATAGATGAGCAATGTTTCGGTTGCCGTGTTTTCCCATTTGAATTTTTGTGCCTGTTCAAGCCCCGCAGCCTTCATCTCGGCGCGTAGATTATCCTGCACCAAGGTGGCGATAATCGCGCCACCCATCCCGCGCACGTCGTCAGGCTCAACCGCAAAGGCTGCATCTCCGACCACTTCTGGCAACGATTTAGCATTCGTCGTCACAACAGGTGTGCCAACCGCCATCGCTTCGAGTGGGGGCAGACCAAACCCTTCGGCGCGGCTTGGAAAAACAAACGTCATCGCCTCTCGATAAAGCAGGGCTTTATGCTCTGCTTCGACAAAGCCAAGCCAGCGCACAGCATCTTGCAATTCATACTCGTGGATTAGTTTTTCGTAGTCGGGAAAACGGTCAGTGATTTTGGTTGGCTTTTTGCCAGCGAGGAGCAGCGGATAGTCGTCGCCGACCGCTTTGTTGACATATTGATATGCAGCTAAGAGGGTTGAGACATTTTTGTGAATTTCGTAGCCGCCGAGATAGAGGACGTAGAAATCGGGTAGGTCATATTGCTGTTTGACCGCCATATCGAGCAGCATATTTTCGGTGGGGTTAAACGTTTCGTGTTCGACACCGAGATAGATGGTGGTGATTTTATCGGCCGAAATTCCCAAATGCTCGACCACATCCCGCTTACTCGCATCCGAGTCCGTAATGACATGCGCCGCGGCCTTCGCACTCGCAACGACCAGCGAGTTATATAGTCGCGCTTTGACCCCTTGCCGATATTCACGCACAAGTTCCGTCGTCAAATCATGAATTGTCACGACGACCGGCACAGCACAACTGAGCGGCGACCCCCAATACGGCACATGTGCGACCGTTGCGCCGGCCCGCTGCACGGCAGATGGAAATTGCTGCTGTTCAAAAAGAACTTTTCCAACTTGACTCGGCCGATTTTGCACCCGCTCGACATTGACGCTCGGCGGCACATCGGCCGGCTCTCCTTCGCTCATCGGCGCAATAATCGTAATCTCCAAATCGGAGACGAGCCGATTGAGATAGTAGACGAGATTGCGCGTATATTGTCCGCTGCCCGTATTGGGCTTATTCCAAAACCAACCATTAATGGCGAGGTGCATAATGAACAACTTGTATATCTTCAGAATTGATCGATCTGAGACTAGCAACTAGCAACTAGCAACTAGCAACATTCCCACGAATGTTACCCTGTTCCCTTTCGCTCTTGTACAACCACTCAGTAAATGTTACGATTTGACCACCAAGTTGATCGGACGGTCGCGTGCCACACAAGGTGTCGCATGAGGAAAGTCCGCACTCCACAGGGCGCAGTGCTAGCTAACGGCTAGGCGGGGCAA
>CAYMGE010000123.1:0-15524 GCA_964389925.1 uncultured Ardenticatenaceae bacterium | reverse complement strand
GAATTCCTAAAGAGCCAACATTCTTTGTCAGCGACAACTGCTGATCTGACAGCCTATGTGGGCGAGCGTGGTGTTCGTGGTGGTGGTGTGTGGGTCATCGACGGTGAGGACGATGACGGTGGCCTCATCAAACTGAGTCGTTTCCCCATAGTACGTCGTCTCATACCCAACCTTTGCGCCATCAAAGCCGAGTCGGAAGTTGCCTGTTGTGTAAATCGCGCCTAATCCAATGTCATCAAAACGGTAGTGGCCATTTGCATCGGTCACGACCATCGCGGCCGCATCTGCCCAGCCCGTTTGCCCACGTGGGGATGTCCACTGACGGAAGAGGAAAACTTCGACATTGGCAAGTGGCTGCTGATTGTCGTCGCTGATTTGCCCGCTGATCGACCCATACGCTTTTGGCTCATGGGACGCATTGCCGTCTGTGAGATGGTTGCCGAGTGTTGTATTAATATCGTTGACATAACTGCCTTGTTCTAAGGTAATGACGGTCGCATCCGCTTGGTCGGTCACGTCGCCATAGAACTCTTCAGCAATCATGAACGTGTCACAACAGGGGGTTGTTCCATGAAAAAAGAGCGTGTAATCGCCCGCAGGCAGTCCGCTAATTTTGTACCAACCGTCGCCACCAACGCCCGTCCCGCCTGCATAACGCCATTCGCCTTCAACGAGCTGATAGGCGCTGACGCTGACATAGGTCAGAGGGAGCGTTTTCCAGACCTGTCCGTTGATTTCGCCTCCTTTGACGAGAGCGATGGTGAGATGTAAGGTTTGATTCTCGCTGATGGTCACGGTTGTGTCGGGTTCATAGCCACTATCGGCCGAATCGAGATAACGTCCCTTTTCATCCGCCACATAGACAGTGTACTCGCCTGCCGGCAGATTTCGCATTTCAAACTGTCCATTGCTGTCAACGGGAAAATAGGCGACAAAATGCTCGTTTTCAACGGTGTAGAGCGTGATCTCGATGTTGGAAAGCGGCCGATTTGTCGCCTCATCCACGACCTGCCCGCGCAAGACACCGCGATCTTGTCCCACGACTATCTCCTCTAGCTGTGTGACCTCGCCAAGCTCGACGCGAATCCAAGCTGCATTTTCAGCACGATCACCCCCGTACCATCTATTAAAGCCAATGTTGTGATAGAACTCTCCCGACACGTGTAAGCGATAGTCGCCGGGGGTCAAGCCTGTAATCGTGAAATTGCCTGCGTCATCCTGCTCGATCTGATACTGATAGACGGGCAAAAACGCATCATGCTCATTCCAGCGTGAGAGGTGAAAGTAAGGCTCATTTCGGAAGGAGGTTGTGTTGTCGGCCGATACAATCCGCCCGCGAATGCCACCCCCCTTATTCATGGTCACATCGACATCGCTCACATTTGAGTCTGTAACGGCAATAACGGGTGCGCCGCCCAACGTGGGCATATTGCCATTAAAGAGAGGCGTATAGACCGCACGCCAATCCTCAAATCCAACTTTGTAATGCTGGTTCTGATAGATGACCATGCTGTAGTGACCGTCCGCATCTGTCAATGCAGACCGTGTGGGATGGAGCCATTCCTCACCGGGCAAAGCAGATGGATTAAAATCATAGAGCATGACGCGAATATCGGCGAGAGGCTGCCCATTTGCATCAACGACACGCCCACTCAGGCGAAGCGTCTTGTCCCGCATTGTCCAATTAACTGTCGTTATCTCGGCCTGATTGACCCAGACATCCCAGCCTCCTTCGACAGAGGATTCACCGCCATAAAATTCATAGAAAGAGAGCCACTGCCCATCACGGCTATCATACCCATAGGCCGACACGCGATAGGGGCCGGTCGGCAATCCGCCCATCTCAAAGCGATTGTCGTTATCCGCATAGGTACTGTCAAATTTGATCCAGCCGATGCCCTCCACATGACGAAAGGCTGAGAGCGTGAGACCGCTGATCGGCCGACCGTCTTCCAAAAGTACTTGACCGCTGATTTTCCCCCCATGCGTCATCGTCGGGTTGATCGTCACTACCTCATCATTCCGCAAGGTCAATTTGGTCGCATCGCCGGGAACGAGCGTACCGGGATAGTAGGTCATTGCATAACGTCGAAGATATGGGTCTGACAGCTTAACGACATAATTGTTGGGTGGCAGCTTTGTCATCTCAAAATTGCCATTGTCATCCGTTGCCATGCGATGCCCGCTATCGAATTGCGTTAAGTCAGTGGTGGGAATCAACGTGACATAGACTCCCCTGATCGGGTTGCCCGCGCCATCTGTGACACGGCCGCGCAGGGTTGCGTCGAGGAAGAGAGGGCCGTCGCCCGCATAGGCAGGTTTGCCAAGCAATAAAATGCTAAGTGAAAATACAAGGAAAAGGAAAAGTTTGGTCTTCATGGTGGTACTCCGTTTGTTTGCTGCACTCACATTTCGAATTTATGTGATATGAGTGTTTTTAGTGCATTTCATTTGAGTAAAAGATGAAGGGATATGACATGTAGGGGCTAGGCAAACGGCATTGGATTGTGCTTTTCTCGAAATCATGAGCCGTTAGCCCCTGCCCACACGTTTTACTGATTTGAAATGCAATCGAGTGTTTTAGTCAGTGATAGTAGGATAGGGGATTGCGGCCGAATTCGCTCCACGCCGCTTTACTGTTTGCCTGTCGTCTTCCCTACGCTTGTATAGAAAGTGTCCTATTTTTACAATTGGGTCGTCATCTACCTTACACAGAGATAAAATGGCGAAAAATAGTAACGACCCAAGCTGTCATTCCCACGCAGGTGGGAACCCGCGCTTGTTTTTTTAGAAGAATGGGTACCTGTGAAGGCAGGTATGACAAGCACAACATTCGTGAATCTACCTTGCGAAAAACATAGTAAAAACTGGCAACTTGTTTGCTATCAACAAACCGATTCAAAATGCACGTAATTCATCTAGCCCCCCACTTTCCACAAGTTCAGCGCAAATTTGCGCGTGCGCTCAAACAAGTCGGCGCAAAAGTCACGGGTATTGGTGAAGCTCACATTGATGAGCTGCCCTATGATGTTGCTCAACATCTCGATGGTTGGGAACAGGTTTGGTCTGTCACCGATGAAAGTGCGGTCTATGATGCCGTGCGCCGCATTCAGGCGCGTGGCTGGGTTGACCGCCTCGAAGCGACAATCGAAGCACACATGCTCTGCGCCGCACGGGTGCGTGAGGCGACAGAGATTCCCGGTTTAACATACGAACAGACATTGCTCTGCCGCGATAAGCCGCTGATGAAAGAATTTATGCGTGAGAATGGCATTCCCTGTGCCGCGTCGATAGGAACGGAGTCGGTTGAGGAGGTGGTGAACTTCGGCCGAGCCGTCGGCTACCCCATCATTATCAAACCCCGCGACGGCGCGGGAGCCGCCAAAACGTGGCGCATCGACTCAGAAGACGAACTCGGCCCCGCTCTTGAAGACACTCGCGTTGGTCATGGTGGCTCTGTCGCTGTTGAAGAGTTTGTTGAGGGTCACGAAGGGTTCTACGATACCCTTACTGTCAATGGTGAGATCCGTCACGACTTCATCAGCCACTACTATCCCGGCGTGCTGGAGGCGATGCGTCACCGCTGGATTTCCCCCATGATTATCGTCACGAATCGCCACGATGCACCGGGCTATAGTGAGGTCAAGTCGATGGGTCACAAGGTCATCAGCCGTCTTGGACTCGACACCTCCCCCACACACATGGAATGGTTTTTCGGCGAAAAAGGCCTCAAATTCAGCGAAATTGGCGCACGGCCGCCGGGGGTCAGTCAGTGGGACTTATATTGTGCGGCCAACGACATCGACCTGTTCAAAGAGTGGGCGGATGGCATTGTGCATGGCAACACATGGGGAAAATTGTCGCGTCAATTTTCGGCCGCACAGTTGGCGTTGCGGCCGACGCAAGATGGTCACATCGTCGGCTATGAGGGTGTCGAAGAAGCCCAAGCAAAGTACGGTCAGTGGATTTTTGATGCCTATCTCCCCCCCATTGGCTCGGCAACACAATCTATCGAAGCTGGCTTCAAAGCGAACGCATGGATTCACATCAAATATCCCGACTACGATGATCTCCGCGCGATTTGCATGGAGATTGCCAATACGGTTAAGGTCATCGCTGCCTAAATGTTTTAGGCATGAGAATTAAGTAACTCAAGGGCGGGTCTTCTGCCCTCTAGCCTCACGCAATATCCTTTGCGTGGGGGTGAGGGCTTTCGCGGCAAAGCCGCTTTCAGATCAGACTGCTACAATAAAATTATGACTGACGAAAACTGGCTCGTACTCGGCATTCTTGCGGTCTCGTTGTTTCTGTTTATTCGTGAAAAACCGCGCATGGATGTGGTGGCGATGGGTGTCCTGATTGTCACAGTGTTGACAGGGCTGGTCGATCCACGCACGGCGTTTGCAGGCTTCGCTGATCCGGCCGTTGTGACTGTCTGGGCAGTTTTTATCATCAGCGGCGGTATTACAAAGACTGGCGTTGCAGAACAGATCGGGCAGTGGATGATTCGGCAGGTTGGCGATAATCCAACAAAGCTGCTCATTTTAATGATGACAACGGCCGGTGTCATGTCGGCGTTCATGAACAACATTGGTGCAGTTGCCATCTTGCTGCCTGCCGTCATGAGCATTTGTCGCAAGCAAAACATTCCCCCCTCAAAGATGCTGATTCCCCTCGCTATCGCTTCGCTGCTGGGCGGCAACATCACGTTGATTGGCACGCCGCCCAATTTGATTGCGGCGCAGATGATGGCGGATGCGGGGGTTGAGCCATTTGGCTTTTTTGATTTTGCGCCGACAGGGATCGTTGTGTTGGTGGTTGGGGTGGTGTATATGCTGGTTTTCGGCCGAAATCTCCTCCCCACACGCTCGACCGGCTCCGAAGTAGCCGAAAGCTACGACGTGCGCTCTTACCTGACCGAAGTCGTTGTCACCGATAAATCCCCACTCGTTTGGAAAAAAATTAATGCCATCCGCTTTGGCCTCGAAAATGATGTAGCGATTGTCTATGTGCGACGCGGTGATGAGGTGCTACAGCAAGCCTCTGATCGTCGCGTGCAGGCAAATGATGTTTTTCTCTTAGAAGGCCCGCGCAAAGACGTTGAGCGAATCAGTGAGCGTCTAAAACTGCGCTTGCGAAAAGCCCTCCAACAGGACGAACTCGACAAGGAACTCGAAGGACAGGGGCAGATCGTCGAAATTGCACTCTCGCCTAAGTCGATCCATCTTGGCAAGACATTGCGCGAGATCGGATTTCGCTCACGCTATCGCATCACCGTTTTGGCCATTCGACACGAAGGGGAACAGATCGCGTCACATTTCGTCGATGTGCCTCTAAAGTTAGGGGATGTGCTGTTGGCACAGGCTTCAACCAACCGCATTAATGCGCTCAAGCCTAACCCTCACTTCATCATTCTTGAGCCAACCCCCACACGTCGCGACCGCCAACCCAAACGCGCCCCCTACGCAGTGGGAATTCTATTGCTTACAATTGCTGGTATTCTATTAATGCCCCGTGATTATGTCGCAACGATGATGCTGGCTGGCGGGATTGGAATGGTATTGGTCGGTGCATTGACAATGGAAGATGCGTATCAAAGCATTGATTGGAAATCAGTTTTTCTAATTGCTGGTATGCTGCCACTAGGCTCGGCGATGCAGACAACGGGAACCGCCCAGCTTGTTGCAGACAGCATGATTAGCCTGACAGGGGGTGAGTCGGCCGTCGTGCTGTTGATAACACTCTTTATCATCACAACACTCTTGACGAGCGTGATTTCAAATGCGGCCGCGGCCGTGCTGCTTATCCCAATTGCGATTAGTGGTGCAATATCGTTGGGAGCCAGCCCGCAACCGTTTGTCATGACGACCGTGATTGCCGCCTCTAGTTCATTTTTACTACCCATTGGTCATCAGGCGAACATTATCATCTACGGGCCGGGCAACTATCGCTTTTTTGATTTCGTGAAGGTTGGGATATGGCTCAATCTGTTGCTACTTGTCGTTGTGGCATTGATCGTGCCAATCTTTTGGCCATTCTAAAGTACTGACCTGCGGAGGCAGGTATAAAAACAAGCGTGGATTCCCGCACAGGCGGGAGTGACCGCTTGAGTCGTTACAATTATTCGCGCAAACTTACATTGAAAACCGTCTGCAATAGCTGTTGACGCTCAACGTCACTCATCAGACGGGGTCGGGCGTAATTTTCGATTAAACCCGTCCATAGCTCAACACTCAGCAGTTGACCGTCGTAAAACGTATACTCATCGACAAATGCTTGGCGTGTGCCAAGCATATTCATTTGGTCGAAAAAGAGATTGCCAAGACCGTAGTGGATAAAGCTATCACCGTACAGATCAAACCCCTGCGCGTGATGGCCTTGACTGCCGCTGACGATGATAGCTCCCGCATCAGCATAGGCGCGAAAATCGAGCGTCTGCTGGTAAGTCGGCTCATAAAAATAAAATTCATGATATTGCAAGGTGACAATGGTGGCATAGCCTTCGCTGACAAGTTGTTTGATTTGTGTTGTGAGCGTTCCATCGCAAGGGCGTGCGCCAGCTGTTGTCTCTGTTGCCCATGCGTAAGCGGGGCCGATTTCGTTGCAGCCGAGCAGCGCGATGCGGTTGCCATTATGTTCGAGCTTAAGAGGTCGCGCTGCTGTTGTGCTGTTCTCACCGCCGCCAAACGTCTTCATATTTCTGTCTTCGTATAGCGAAAAGTCATCGGCAAAACTCTCTGCGCCGTAGTCATTCACGTGATTGCCGGTTAGCTCAATGATGTCTGTGCCGATGTCTTCGAGTAGCGTGAAATAACGTGTACTGGAGCAGAATGATGTGCCGCCAACAGGGTTGGGGTAGGGGCAGTTGTCGAGAAAGGCGACCTCGTTGCTGATGTGGGCGAAATCGGCCGATCTCAACACCTCCCTCACCTCTTCCCCTGCCCACAGCAAGCCATTTAGCTCCATGTTGTACGCCGTCGCACGCACCAACGCCGTCACGCCTGTCATCGCTATCGTCGTCATCTTCTCGGATCGCCAGTTCGTGATTGGCTGTGACAAATTTGCCTGAAAGTCAGCTACTTTGCCACTGTCACCTGTTGCAGTTAATGGAATGGCTAAAGGATAGTGGTCTAAATTGAGTTCTCGTTCCAACGGTGTCTGACCATCAACGCGCAGCACCTTCAAATCTGGCGTTAATTGGTCAAATGGCACAATCCCGATGGTGGCATCCCCAGCCCAGAGACGATCACGAGTACTTTCGACAATGAGCGTGGTAGCACCCCAGCGCGGGGTGAGAAAAGGGAGGGTATCGGCCGACACCACCACCCGCCCACTTTCCCAAGCTGCTTGCACCTCACCCAACGTAATCTCATCTCGCACTGTGTAAAAGGGCGCAACAACGGCAAAAACCCATCTTCCCACCCCAACGCCTTCGTCTACGCCAATGATGACATCGGCCTCGCCCTCGGTCAGTAAAAAATCTGTTTGGTGGTCTATAGCGAGGGAGCTTTGTATGTTAAGGTCACCTTGTGACTCGGTTGACACTTTCGGTGTTTGGGAGGGCAGGGGGGTTGGTGTCGGCCGAGATTTAATTTTCGTTGGTTGTAAGATAAGGGTTGGCGTTGGCAGAAGTTGAGTGGGTTGTAGAGTAGCTATTGAAGTGGGGGCATCTGTTGGTGCGGCCGAGAATGACAGTTGGAGCGGCTCCATAAGTGGTGGCAGGTCATTATTTGCTGGCACACAACCAACGAAGATGAGAAAATAACAAAGTAATAAAGAGTAGCGCATTGATCTATTATGCGAGTCTTTCGTCATGATGTCGATAAATAGAGCAATGTTTGCTATCATTAGACAAACCTGTGATGAGATAGGAGAAAAATGGAGAAAGAAGTATTTTCTGCACATAGTGGTCGCTTGTTGAGTGTAATTGAATTGATTGATGTTACCCTCCCCTTAGAAACTAATGTAAATTATTCCTTTCGTGTTTTAGAGGGATTTGGCAATATGTGGCGTAAGTCGTTTGCCCAAGAAAACATGACCCTTAAGAACGCAGAGGGGAAAGAGGTCATTTTGAATATATTGGCCTTTCCCTCAGAGAAAGAGGGAATTGGGATTTTGAGCATTGGCATGGTGTTACCCCCCCGCCCTAAAGGGCAAAATGGCACAGCAGAGCAACAAAAGCTGTCGCCATCACTATTCAAACGAATGCGTGGTTATCTAACACGCCCTCGCGCCTAAGAAATACCTAATCGTTTTCGTCGTTTAATCATTGATTGAGCGTGCAGTACCATCGCCTCTTTTTTTTAAAATAGAGGCATGTCCGAGCGAACCACACACCTATTTGTTCTTTTGATGATTGCCCTGATCCTACTTGCATGTAACGTTGACAATTTTGTGCAAACGCCTATTCCACCGCAACCGCCCAAGTTTCAAATTACGTTACCTCCTCCAACGTTAACGCCAATTCCCACTTCTTTAACGTTCGCTCAACCAAATCACACGGCCGAAACAAAATAGAGGATAATGTTGTGATGCAAGCATGGCAACCTCGTATCATTCAACTGCTTTCAGTCATTGGCCTCCTTATCGCTTTCTATTTGAAGCTGTTTCATGATGGTGTGCTATTTCTCACTTGTGATGTGAATAGTCTCTTTGACTGTGGCAAGGTAAGTGGGACATACAGTGAATACTCAACGCTGTTTGGCATTCCTGTCGCCACCCTTGGCCTACTCGGTTATAGTGCCATTTTTGGGGTCATTTGGTTGCGAGATTGGCTGCCGATCATCGAACAAAAACTACATATTATTTTACTGATACTCGTTGGTGGTGCCTTGGCATTTACAGCCTATCTCTCTGCACTAGAGGCGTTTGTGATTGGGGCATGGTGCCAATACTGTCTTTACTCGGCCGCTATCATCATCGTCATGTTCATGCTAGCAGTCAGCTACTGGTATGCTTCATCCCGCGCAAAAGAGCCAGAATCGTAAGAATACGAAAAATTCACCAACGGTTTACCGGCGACAGACAAAAAGTAGATTAAGGTATGTGGATATAATAAAACGTCTAAAGGGGAGTTTTTGAGATGGCATTTTTATCACAGTTGTTACAAGGTTTTCTGCGACGCTGGCGACTATTTTTGATCGTATTTGTCGTGGTAGCGGTTGGGTCGTTAATGAACTATCGGCCGAATTTAATGGTCTATCGCTCTGAGATTCGCTTCATCGTGGCGCAATCGCCACTGGCGACAACAAACGACAGAGAAGAGGAACGTTATTATAACTGGGTCGCTTCTGAATACATCGTCTATGGTGTCAAGGATTATGTTGATGGGACGCGCTTTGCCGAGCGGATCAGCGATATATTGATCGATAAGGGCTTTGAAGAGCTAGACACCGAGCGTGTCGATCAAATTGTCTCTTCGGCCGCCATCCGCAGCCGCCTCATTGTCTCTGTCTCCGACACCAACGAGGAAAATGTGCGAGAAGTATCGGCCGTCATCCACGATCTTCTCAGCAACCCAGTCATTGTCGCACAGCTAGAGATCCCTCAACTCGAACAGGCGGCCGCTCAGGTTTCGCCGATTGATAAAGAACTCTACTTCCAAACAATCGACTTGCGACGTGACGCACTCATGGGTATCTTCCCCCGTCTTATGACTGCGCTTGCTGTCGCGCTCGTTGCCGTTGCCATCGTTGAACTGCTCGATCCCACTATCCGCACTCGCAAAGGCATTGATCTTCTGGGTATTCCCGTCATTGCAGAAATACCTGCCTCAGATGGTTAAAACCAATACATCGCCTCTGATATTGTATTGCCAATCGAGCCTGTAGGCGGACGAGACAAAACTGTTATACTAACCACATAGGAAATGAAATGTACCAGAGATGTCCCTGTCTGCGCGTGGCTCTCTGGCATGTGATTCTGGTTTGTGAGCATTTGTTTTATTCGGAAGCATCATGAGGGAACTGAAGGAAAGAGTAGAGGAATTAAGCACATTGCTGAAAAAGCAGGGCGGAAAACGGCAGCTCATTGTGCTGCACGCTTATCCTGACCCTGATGCAATTGCATCGGCGTATGCGTTTCAACTGATCGGCCGACAATTCGAGATTGAGTCAGACATCGTTTATGGTGGTGAGATCAGTCATCAGCAGAATATCGCGCTGGTCAAATTGTTAGGCATCGACATGATAAAATTTGGGGAAGGATTTCAGGTCGACAATTATGATTGTGCAGCCTTTTTGGATACGCAAGGGGTAAATGCGGAGCCAATCACGTCACTGGTTGAGGATAATCTGCCTATTTGCGTTGTGATCGACCATCATGAGCCGCAAGATCGAATTGCGGCCGAATTCAGTGACATCTCCCCTGCGGGTTCTGTTTCTACCAAGATAGCCCAGTATATCGAGGCTGGTTTGTTAGAGATGAGCAGTGACAGCAAGTCGCACCGCATTGGAGCGACCGCGCTGATGCACGGCATTATTTCAGATACAAACCAGTTTTTGAAAGCAAATGAGTATGACTTTCGGGCCGCGGGATTTTTGAGTCAGTTCGCTGACACGGACATACTACAGCGGATTCAGACACAGGCACGCTCAAAACAAACGATGGACATTATCCGTAAGGCGTTGGGTGATCGCGTGGTAGCAGAAGGTTATTCGATTGCAGGGGTTGGCTATTTGCGGCAGGGAGATCGGGATGCTGTGCCACAAGCGGCCGATTTTTTGCTGACCGAAGCCAATATGCACACGGTCATTGTTTATGGAATTGTACAAGGGTCGGACAACAGCGAAATGTTGTCCGGCTCCTTGCGGACAAACAAGGTTGTGCTTGACCCTGATGACTTTATTAAGGACGTTTTTGGGAAAGACAACGAAGGTAACTATTATGGAGGGGGAAAAGTAGGCGCAGGCGCGTTTCGGATTCCCATTGGATTTTTAGCTGGCGAACAGGATGAGACATTTCAAGCATCCAAGTGGGAACTTTATGATAGGCAAATCAAGAACAAAATTTTTGCAAAAATTGGTGTGCAACCAAACAGCTAATCATCTACCTTTATTCACCAAACAGCGAGTACCATAAATCAACGTCATCTTGTGAGACAGGAGAATCCGCGTCAACTTTAGGCGTATTGGGGTTGCGTTCGATGCGGCGAGTCTCGGCCGACTCACTGCTCAACACTCGTTTTGAGCGCGTCGTCGCTGCTCGCGTTGTTACCAACTCCGGCTCTCCACCAAAAAGTTCGAGCCATTCAGACACTTCGCTGGGGGACAACAGACCGGGAGCGACCGGTTGTGTGGAGAGTTGTTCGGCCGGTTCTTCCACTGGCTGCTCCGCAGAACGCGGTTTATAGGGCTTAATCTCAAGTTCAGGCTCCCCGCCAAACAGATGTAGCCACGCATCCACCTGTGCATCGTTCAAAACGGGTTTATCGAGCGGCTTGCGCTCTTCTCCCCCCATTTTTTTCAATTTGCCGCGCTCTTGCTCTATTTCGGCCGCAAAATTCTCAGACTTCGTAAAGGCAATTCGGCGATTCTCAGCCTGCTTGATAATCTGATTGTCGCTCGAAACGAGGTGAAACTCGCGCACGTTTTTGACCTCTTGACGCATAAAGCGAATGAGCCAATCATCGGCCGTGCGACCGCGCGGCACAAAGACAACGCGCAGACGGTCACTGGCAAAACTCGACCAGTTGGTTCCATGTGTCCCACCATCAAAGACAACAATCACGCGCCTGTTTTTGCCAACGGCTGCCCAATTTATCAGTCGTAAAACGAGCTTTGCCTCGTCATCAGGGTCGCTCAGTTTGATGCCGTCCATTTTGCCAATCAAGTTGTGTCCATCTATGAGGTAGTTCATCTGTCATCCTATGGGCAAATTTAGTGGAGTGTAGCATCGGCCGATAAAAGGAAAGTTAGCAGCCCCGACAAAAAACGTTGACCAAACGAAAACAGATGAAAGAGGCTCAGGCAAAAAATGGTATCAAAAGATACGGAAACTTAGAGAATTTGTGAAAAAATGTGGCTAATTTGTATCAACACCTTTACACTGCGCCGCCGTTTGGAAATGGAAAGAGGTGTTATTTTGAAAAAGCTCCCCATATTTTTTCTGTTTGTCCTGTTGTTTGTTGGCATTCGGCCGATAACAGCCCAAAACACAACCGTTGTTGGCACAGGCAGCCCACAAAGCTGCACCGAAGCTAGCTTTGCCACTGCCCTAGAAGCAGGCGGAATGATTACCTTCAACTGTGGCTCCCAGCCCCATACACTCTATCTAAAACGCCAACACGTGATGCAGAGTGACACCAACATTGATGGAGGCAACCAAATTACGTTAGATGGTGGACGCAAAACGGGTCTCCTCGCGTCTGAAAATCATCTAAACATCACGCTACAAAACATCACGCTGCAAAATGGAAAAACCCATCGACAGGGTGGCGCATTGCGACTTGGCTATTGGAATAGCCTAAATGTTCGCAACGTTAATTTCTACAATAATATCGCCAACAAGCAAAATGCGGCTTGTGATGGCGGTGGCGCGATCTTTATCGGTGGTGGCAGTGTTGCCCATATCTCAGCCAGTCGCTTTGAAGGCAACCGCGCTCAGAATGGTGGTGCAATCAACAATTTACGCAGTGGCTTGACGATTGTCAACTCGCACTTCAACGACAATCACGCGCAGCATAGTGCTGGCATCAATCGTTTTGGTGATTGTGGCGGTGGTGGCGCGGTCTACGTCGATGCGACGCGCAAGCCGCAAGATGGCGGCCCCGACCTAATCACGCTACGCGGTAACACGTTTACCAACAACACGACAAATAATCATGGCGGTGCGCTATTTGTGGGCGTTCACGCAGGTGAACACGTTGAGGTCAGCAGCTCTTACTTTGCCAATAATCGTGTGACAAAAGCTGCTTCGATGGAGACGAGCGGCACAGGCGGAGCGATTTGGTATGGTAAGTCGGTTAGATCAGCGACAGGCAATAAATTCATGTTGGCACGGACGGCGTTTATCGACAACCATGCGGATACACAAGGGGGTGGTGTGTGGACAAGCTTGCCAATGACCATCCGCAACAGCACATTTCATGGCAATACAGCGGTTAACCCAGCTTATCTCAACAAAGATGATTGGCGTAAGGGAAATGGCGGGGGCATTGCGGTTGCCCATAAAGCAATCGTGCAGCTAGAGAACAGTACTATCGTGGGGAATCGGGCGGGATTTAATGGCGGTGGTGTTGTAGGGGAAAATATCACTGCACGTAATACGATTATTGGGGGGAACTCGGCCGATTGGTATCTCAACCTCCAACAAAACTGCACCCACGCGCTCAAAAATTGGGGAAATAATATCCAATACTTGACCGGAGATGACCCCCTACACCGCTCTAACTGTGGCGCATCAATGCCATTGCAAAATCCATTGTTGGGTCAACTGAGCGATGGTGTCTTGCCACTGTTGCCCAACAGCCCCGCCATTGATGCAGGTAATCTAAGCACCTGCCCCACCACCGATCAGCGTGGTGTCCCACGCGCACGCGGCAAAGGCTGTGACATCGGTGCTTACGAGCGTTGAGGCTTCATCAAACCTGACGAACAATGCGCTTTATGCTAAACTAATCGCATGGATATGGCACAATTACTCGCAATTGATTTAGGCGACTTCAACACAGTTAACTCATTTGGCGATGTACTTTGGTTCCTACTTGGCGTATTGATGCTGACAGGACTCACTTATGCTGTCATCCGCTTCAATCAGCGCACCAGCCCTGATCCCTTCGAAATAAAAAAATAACCGTTGCACGCTGCAATTTGTCGAGGGCAAGTGACGACTGCCGCTGCAACTTAGGAGTTTTCTCAAATGATTGATGTCAATGAACTGCGTCGTAAAACGACGTTTACCCATGATGGGCAACTGCTGCGTGTTCTCGATTATGAACATCGCAAAATGGGGCGTGGTAAGGCGACAATTCGCGTCAAAGTTCTCAATATCCGTACAGGCTCGCGCACAGAAATCACCTTTAATTCTGGTGAGCGCGTGGAGAATATTCGCCTCGAAAAGCGCGAATATCAGTATCTATACGATGATGGAACATTTTTGGTCTTTATGGATCAAAACGACTATTCACAAAAGCAAGTCGCGTATGAGGTATTTGGCGATGATCGCCTTTATATGAAGGACAACGCCGAACTTGAACTGCTCGATTATGAAGGGGAAGTACTCGATTATAACCTACCTGTGACAACTGATATGGAGGTGATAGACAGCGAGGTTGCAATTGCTGGCGACACCGCCTCTAGCACGACAAAGCTCGTCACAGTTGAAACAGGCCTGCAAGTTCGCACGCCACTATTTGTCGATGTCGGTAACATTATCCGAATCGACACGCGCACGGGCGACTACATTACGAGGGTTTAGATAGAGCGTTTTGGATAATAAAGCCTATTGCGTATTGCGTATCCAGTTTACGCAATACGTCGTAAAAAAAGAGGCCGTAACTGCTTGGTCTACTCGCCGGGTAAGTCTTCGTCAGCGTTTTTAAGCTGAATTGCGGTGAACACTGCACCCTGTGGGTCAGCAATGATGGCAATTCGGCCGGCCTCTCCAATGTCAAACGGGCCGTTATGCACGACTCCACCCAACTCGGCCGACTTCTCTGCAATTGCATCAACATCCTCAACGGCGAAATAGACCATCCAGTGTGGTGGAACCGGCCCCATTTCTGGTGATAGAGCCATCATGCCGCCATTCGGCCGACCATTGTTTGCCCACATTGTATAGCCGCTTTCATCCGTTTCCGTCGTCCAGCCTAGCAGGCCAGTATAGAATGCCTTCGCCTTTTCGGTGTCACCAGTCAGCAGCTCATTCCAGCCAAGCGAGACCGGCTTATTAAAGATGTCCGCACCGCGATGGTTGATCGTTTGCCAAAGCGCAACGATACCCCCTGTTGGGTCTTGGATGACCGACATACGCCCCGCCTCCATCACTTCAAACGGTTGCTCGATGATCGTACCGCCCAGTTCACCCGCCCTTTCTGTCGCTGCCTCCAAATCGTCAACGGTGATGTACGAGTTCCAATGTGGTGGAATCCCATCCATTCCACCGGGTAACTCGCCTATGCCTGTCACAGACTTGCCGTCTTGGCTAACCATTGTATACACGCCGCTATTTTCCTGCATCGGTATGTCGGTCAACTCCCAGCCAAAAAGCTCGCCATAGAATGCTTTTGCGCCAGCGAGGTCGGTCGTCTGTAAATCAACCCATGAAAATGTGCCATGTGGATATGCTTTCGTCATTATTTGATTCTCCTGTTAGAAGGTTTGCTGCTATACGTTTTTGATGATGCTGTTCAAAACGCATGTTCTATAATTTTACCTGATTTTGACTTTTTGGCAACAAAAAAGCGGTGCAAGCATCAGCTTACACCGCTTTATTTTTATTGAGAAACACACACTGCTACCTTAAACGTGTACAAAAGTGTGCAACACGCTATAAGTACCTGCTTCATCCACCGTCGCCGCAAGCGG
>CAYMGE010000122.1:0-15687 GCA_964389925.1 uncultured Ardenticatenaceae bacterium | reverse complement strand
TTCGCACTTTTCTGCGTCAAGAACGTGGCCAAGTTAATCCGACTGAGTTGGCGTGGGCGAAACGCAAAATTCGTGACATTGTGGGCGCTGCAAAAACGCGGCAAAAACAAGTCAAGCGTCGCCAGCGCATTGCCCGTTGGGAGGAAGGTGAGTCACCACAACCACAATCCGCCTCGCTACCTCAACCCAAAACACCCGCGCCATTACCCGACATTCAGGTGACTTTCTCCCCAGAAGAGCTTGAGGCCGATGGTTGGCACATTTCACGGCATTAAGCTTATGCTACAACTACCTGCCACACCAACTGCCGCGCCGTTACCGCAACTGGTCATTCACCACCCTCGTTTAATTGCCCTACACACTCGCATCACCGAATGCTTGGAAACGACGGCTGAATATGGCGAACCACAATGTCTGTGTCTCATCGGTGCCACAGGGGTTGGCAAAACAACGACGGTTCGCAGTTACGCCGCGCTCTTTCCACCGACTGAATTGAAGACGGGTCGCAAGCAGCCTGTCCTCTATCTCGAAACACCCCATCCCATTACGGTGAAAGGGATGACGAGTGCCTTGCTTGCCGCATTGGGTGACCTTGCTGCATTCCGTCGCGCTACACAACCACTCCTCAACGCGAGATTGCAACATCTGCTACAAGCGTGTGGGGTGCGTCTGGTTATCCTCGATGACTTTCATCATCTCATCGACAAGCAAACAAACCGTGTGCTGCGCGATGTTTCTGAATGGCTGAAAGTCCTCATTAAGAACAGCGGAATTGTCTTTCTCGTCGTTGGGATTGAGGGCGAGATGGAACAGGTTATGCAAGCCAACCCGCAGTTGTCGCGCTTGTTCATGCGTGTATGGTTACAGCCTTTCCATTGGGAAGCGACTGACAAACACCATGCAGCAGAGTTTGCCCGCCTCATCACCTTCATTTTGCAGCAGCTTGAGTTACATCTCTCAACTGACATTGCCTACTCAGTTTGGTTGACGCTCATTCATCAGGCAACTCGTGGGGTGATGAGCAACATTATGAATCTTTTGCGTCACGCGCAACGCATCCAACGACGTATGGCGCAACAAGGCCAACCACTCACCCTCGCCTTGATGACACTTGCTTACCGCGAACGGCTGGAGGCACATGTTGCATTGGGCAACCCATTTACCGCATTGCCACGTAATGTTGACTTATGAAAGAGGCCTTGTTACCTGTCCGTACCTCATTCTACCCTGCTGAATCTCTGGCTTCTTTGCAGGAACGCCTCCAGCTTGCCAATCTTTATGAACCCAGTGAGTGGGCATGGATTTGTCGCACGCATAGCGGGGAAAATGACGCATGGTGGCAACCTTACAAAACCTCCAGTTGGCACACATTGGCTGCACTGACTGGTATTGCTGCCAAGCGTCTTTATCTGGCGACCTGTCACCCTTATGCCCCTGCACTTCAATTGCCATGGCAGGATGTCGAGACGACCTATGTGGCGCGACGTACCCGACCCGCACTGAACAAACGCATCCGTCGTCGTTACCAGCGCAACACGAAGATTGCACGCTACTGCCCACGCTGTTTGGAGACGGCACATTATGAACGACTCCATTGGCAAATGACATTCGTGTTAGCCTGTTCAAAACATCGTTGTTTGTTACAAACCGCTTGCTGGCACTGTCGCAAAGGGCTACGGGTTCGCCAGTTAGTGACTGGCTCTTGCGCTCACTGTCGTGCTGACCTTACCGCTGTTGAACCACCCCATGTCACGCAAGCACAATTGCAATTGCAACGGCGCTTAACAGATTGGCTTCGCAAGCCTAGCTTGCCGCCTCCTTCAAGTTGGCCACAACAACCAACCCCGATCTTGTTTGAATTGCTACGTGGTTTCATCAATGCATTGCCACCACGCTCACGCTTACCTACATCTCAGCAGTTACTTGAGAAGCGTTCTCGCGCTGCTGACCTCCTCAGCCAGTGGCCGCACAACTTCTATGACTATCTTGATGCGCTTGCCCCGAAAAAAAGTGGTCGCGTCACCTCAGACTTTGGCATTTTATACATCAAATGGTTGGAAGGTCACTGGCGACATCCCGAACTTGAATTTCTGCAAATTGACTTTGATGATTATTTGGTTGCTACCTATCCGCCTTCTTTTGAGATGGCGCAGTTGGCTCGCTACAAACGCCGCTCTACTTTGCATGAACGCTTGCCGTATGTCTCCTATGACACCGCCTCCACGACATTGGGAATTTCGCGGGCATTACTCTGGTTTGCCATGCGCTCGCAGTTACTCTCCCGCTACAAAGGTAAACCTGTCATCGGTCGCACTGAATTGCAGCGGATTGGCAGCCGTTGGCAACATGGAATTCCAATTCCTGATCTGATTCAGTTGTTTCAGCTTGATGCACGCCTATTGACTACCTTGTGCCTGATCTTCTCTCTTAGTCTAGCTAACACCACCGTTCCACTTAACGTTGTGGATGCGTTTGCACTCGCTTTAGAGCCAATGCCCTACGTTTCCCAAAATCCGTCGCAACTTTCTTCTCTTCACCACTGCGTTAACGTTCTAGCCTTTCCTCTTGACCCGCTCTTGCGTGCAGTTTTGCAGGGCAAGATTGCTGCCGAATGGGTAGGCAATGATCTTTGGTCTACTTCTTTGCGTACCGACGATGTTTTGCAGCTGTTTGAGTCGTCTTGACTTGGTTTTGTAGGTAGGGGAGTCTCATTATTTCTGACACAGTCTCATTATTTATGACATAGTCTCATTATTTATGAAATACTACAAGCATTGCAAGAGGTGGGTGCATAACGGGATTGACGACGTAATGAGCAGCATGTTCTTTTTCTGAGTGGGAACAGCCTTTGGGCTGTAAGCATAACGAGTTGGCGGTCAGCAGCGGGCTGACCTTTTTTATTTCAGGAAGAAGAAAGAAGGGAGAGAAAGAGAAAGAAGCGACTCTCTTTTTCTTTCTCTTTCTTCTTTTCACACGTCCCCCATTTACCCACAGACCCATGATACATTGTGAGTCACTCACAACAAAGTAGCCCGTCAGACCCAGCGTTTGGCGGGCTTTTTGCATTTTTTGAAGGAGCAATCTCATGACGCTATTTATTCGCAGTTTGAAACAAGTTGTCCCGCAAATGGGACGACATCCGCTCGATGAACTCGCTGTCCAACACGGTGAGGCATGGCTGCATGTCGGCCGCGCCGCAACTTACAAAGGCCGCTCTCTCGCTGCCAGTCCACTTGCTAATCCTTTTCGTATTCAGGCAAATTGTCCACGCGGCAGCACAATTGACGCATACCGTCAGTGGCTGTGGACACAGATGCAGCGCGACGGTCACAATCCTGTGCTGGACAGGCTGTGTGCATTAGCGGCGCGGCAAACAGATGTCAGTTTGTACTGCTGGTGTCAGCAGCCTGGCCCATGTCACGGTCATGTCATTCGCTCGGCTGTCATGTGGCTGCAATCTGCTGCTGGGCAACACGTCCTCTCCCAACGCTAACTCGTCTCCGTCCCTCATCTGCCCGTTCAAGTTCGCTACTTGGACGGGATTTTTGTTTTCAACCCCATTACACACAAGGAACTTTACAATGTTAAATCTCGCACTGCCCCAAAATTTGGAAATCTCCATCGACCTGCCAACCTACTATCCAGCCAGCGACCCCAATGATCCCAAGTCGCTGCTGGCGGCTGAACAACTGCCACGTGAGACGTGCTATCCATACCTCGTTAAGGCGTTTCATCCTAACAAACCTGCCACGCATCACGACTTCATCCGTCGCACATGGCTGCTGCGTGAGGCTGAACAAGTTGCGGAAGCAGAAACCTATGTAGACGAGACGACCTTGCGTTATGTCAAGGATAATATCGCTGTCGATCTTGACATCGACGGCATGACCACAACGCAGTTTCTGTCACAACGCTGTTTGCGGCTGTCTACTGAAAAAGGACTGTTCACACTGTCCAAACGGCTGTCTCGCCTGATGCGTCCGTTTCGTTATTTCGCCTTTTGCCCTGTCGAGACGGTTGGGATTGTCGTCGATGAGACACAGGCTGAGGATACGGCGTGGGACGGCATGAGTTGGATTTCGGCCGATTTTCTCCACCGCATCGCCCACACATGTCAGTGGCAAGCACAACACACAAGTGATCCCATTCGTCTACGGCGTGAACTGTTGGCAGCCAGTCGGGTGGAGATCACGATCATGACGGCACTGGGGCAAATTAAAGGTCACGCAGTTGTCGTCAACGGGCTACCTGCTGGTGTGGATATTGTGACCAATCAGCAGAACATCAAGCGTGAAGTATCTCAGCATGATGGTGAAACATTCATTGGATTGGATGTCGTACATGGCAAGAATTCGGCCGAAATCGACAAGCAGAGCCTCATCAATCTAACCCCGTTTATGGATCATGACTGGTTACTCAACAACCTACGTGAGGAGACCCGCGACCTGCTGATTGACCTCGATGGCTACGTGCCACAGATCAACGACCAGCCTCAACTAACTGTCTCTCCCCTCCCCCAATTCCTCAACGCGGGCGGCGATCCTCGTCACTATGCTGGGTTACGACGGATGCAATATCGCGGTCGGCTGGAACAGTTGACATACTACAGCTACCCAGATTTGCGGCTGCCGTCTTTCCAGCGTCGCTATATTTGTACAGATGTCAACATGAACCGCACCGTTCCGCGTGGGCATTATCAACTGACTCGTGACAGCCTGATCGTCAACGACCAAGATTGGCGCGACTACATTGCCGACGTGTTGGGCGGTGCGGATATGGATGATGGCGTGTTGGTGCATTGCTTTGAGGATGTCGCAGATGGTGATGAAAAAGCGATTATCTGGCGTCAGCCGAATCAGTGGGGAGAAGTCATTATTTTGCATCCCTGCAAGCTGTCCAACGTGCGTTTACCCAGCAACGACAGCCGTTTGTTGCCACCACGCATTGACACACAGCCACGTCCTGAAGAACGTCCCGCGTCACAATCTCCAATGATTCCAGCGCAGTACAGTGTTGCAGCGATGACGGAAACGATGCACGCAGCCGCGTTGAATGACGGTGTATTAGGTAGTTTTTGCAATCTCCTGATGGTTGCTGTGGCAGTCTATGGCACCGCTCCTCGCACCGCGCCGATTCGTCTCGAAAGAATCATCGACGCGACCGTGAAGACGGGCGAAGACATTTCTTGGGTACGCGAGTGGATAACACAGGCGGCGGTGCAGATGGTCAGACATCGGCCGATACCCGACTACCTGCGTGGCAAAGTCTGGGGTCTATTGCGCGATGTGCCGAAACAATCCCGTCCACGAATCCGCTCTGAGATGGGTCACTGGATCGATACATTGCACACGCAAATTGGCTTACACATCAAGGATTATGCTCACGAAATGGAGACGATGCTGGCTCAGGTTGCACCCCCGTTGGCGTTACTTTGTCTTAATCGGGAAGACCGTCACGGGCATGGCGAACGGCTGAATACGTTGTTTGAGACGACCTATCAGACGGCGTATGGTGAGGAATGGGAGGCACTGACAACGACCAACTTTGACGAGGATCGTCGTTGCCAGCTTGCCCATGAAGTCGCAGGTCAGGAAGCACAGAAAGTGCTATGTGCCGCACTGATGACAGCACTGGAACCCAACCGTTGTGTCCTTTATATGTTGGCAGATGCGTACCGAAATGGCAAGTCTGATCGGGCTGTTTGGAACCGTTCCATTGCCCCACTTGCGATTGCTGAGTTAGCCCGACACGGTTGGCTGGCAGTTGGCGACAGATGCAAGGCGATTGCGGCCGATGTCAACCACGTTTGGTACAACCTGAAATACGTCAACACGCCGCTTGCTCTGCGTCCCAAAATGTGTGTGCAAGACCGTACCGCCCATGCGCTAAAAGAGGTCGCACGCATCGCACAACACGTCAACTCTGTGGCTGTCCAAAATGGTCGTTACCTGCACAGCGCACGGACAGGGCATCTGATTGGTCTGTTGCCCAAGCGTTCACCGCTGCCCGATGGAGGCTACACGGTTCGACTTGCAAAGGCGACGGATGAGGGTGGACTACGGGTTTGGATGCAAAAGACAGCGCAGTAGATAGTTAAGTTAAATGGGGTTTACATGGGCAACCGTGTAAGCCTCTTTTTTTTCGGGAATCTGTGTCCCAACCTGTTATTGCTGGATGTGTCAACAAGGGTCTCGAATCTGAGTGATCGGTGAACGTGTGGGCAAGCGCAATGACCCAACGGGGGTGCGCCAGCGTGCGCTCGGTGGAGGCGGCATAAGCCGCTGAGTGTGCTGTCTGGGACAGCGGTGATGTGTGAACTTTACTTTGTGACACAGGGTTACAGGCCGATGCAGGATAAGCCGTGTCACAAAACATACGTTTTGTTAACGTTTTTGGCTGATGACGCTGGTGTGTGGACTGTGCGGTATTTTGTCTGTGTTTATAGTTCTTAGACTTTGCTGTACCGTCACACTACCCCTCACAAAACAATACAAGAATATGCTAAGATTTTGAGCCATCAATCTATTAGGAGCCACCATGAATTCACCTTCTGCAACCAAGCAAGAGCGTGTCCATAAAACGATGCGTCTCGCCCCATCTACAATCACAGAGATTGAAAAAACAGCCGAGTATTTCGGCTTCAACTTTACGCGCACGGTTGAGCAGCTAATCAAATGGGGCTTGCACCATGCCAACGAATACACAGTTGAAGTTGACGTAGAGATTCAGCGCGTCGTGATTGACCAAGCCGTTAGCCGCGCGTTGAACCGCTATCTCAAACTACTTTCCCGTACTGTGATTGCAGCCAATGAAGCCAAGGAAATGGCACAACAAGTTTTCTTTGCCCAACTCTGCATGTTAAGCAACGATCTCTACGATGCAGAAGACGTTGATGATGCGCTCACGCTGCACAGTAGACAACCCCTACATGAGAAGTTATATGAGACGTATGAGCAGCGTCGGGAGAGGGGTCGGAAGCGAGCCGTTGAGCAGTTAACGCAAGCGGTTGAGTTGGATGAGGAAGCGTGGGGAACGGTAACGAAATGGGGCAAAAAACAGGCGGGTGTTGAAAGCGATGAGATGACGGCAAAAATGATTGAAGAGGCCGTCAGTCGTGTGCTAAATCGTCACCTTGAAATGCTGACACAAACGGTACTTGCCGCGACGGAAGCCAAAGAGATGGCACAGCAAATCTTTTTTGTCCAACTGCGTCAACTCGCCGATGATCTCAAAGACCCCTCAGAAGTGAGGCCAGCGTTAGCGTTGGATAGCCGCGACCCGTTACACAGTGCGCTTTACGAACTATACAAACAGCGACAGGCACGCGGACGCAATCGCGCGGTGCGTGAGTTGAAAAGCGCAATTGACGTGGACGCATGGCAAAAGTTGATGACACGCATGGAGGGAGCTGGCGCATGAACGAAATGCAAACGACGTTACCTGTTGTCAACGCACGTTATATTCCTAATCGCTCCAAGAAAACAGGCAAGATAGCAATCAAGCGTACGTTGGAATCTGTGAAGTACATTGGCTATGGACACAAGTTTGAAAATCCCAAACAGTTCCAGCGCGGTCAGTGGTATAGCCAAGATGGGGAACAAGAACATGATGAGGTGACAGGCTGGGCGGCCGATGAAGCGAGCCAGCACAAATACACCTACACCTTTGTATTATCAATTCGTGACGCGGCAATGCAGGATGAAGATTTTGTTGAAACCGTCACGCAGATGATGACACAACAGAAAGAAACAGATTTCCCAACCGACTGGCGCATGATGGTGCATCGCGACAGCGACCACGATCATGCTCATCTGGTCATGTTCCGTGACAAGACGCTGCGGAAAGCACAACTGGCGCAGTGGCGACAGGCGATTCAACATGAGCTGGCGATTCGTGAGGAACAGCGATTAGAGGAACAAGCCGAACAAGGCATCACGCGCCAACGAGAATATCTCGGTGGGCTGTACATGGGATGATTACCAACGCCGATTTACAACAAGCGCGACGGGAGCTTTCTGCCGCGCCGCACGATGGTGTGGCAGCATCTAAACACGTTGATGCAAACTCACCCGCGACATGGTGGGGTAATCGTCAGCTTATCGGCCGAATTGTCGTGATCTTGATTTGGCTCATATTTGCGCTCTATGCCTTTTTCCAGCATCCGCACCTGCAAGACCTCAAACTACTGCCCAGATCATTCTGGGCGATCTTTGGCGTGTGGAGCGTGCCATTGTGGAACGTGCTGGGTGCGCCGATGTGGTTACGGGTGCAAATGGGTCAATCCGCTCTTTCAACGTTGTGGTGGACACTGTACGGGTCATTAGGGATCATCGTGGGTAGTGTATTCACCCTGTATTCAATGTGGCGACGTGCGCCAGCTTCTGCTCAGGAATGGAGCAAGGTTCAGCAGGCGTTGCATCGCCAAGGGCAAGGACAGCTATCGGCCGATGAAGTCGCCACACTTTACCCCCTCCCCGCAACCATCAACGGAATGCCATTGGCGCAGGTCAAGGTGAAACGCAAGCAGATAACGGTGGGCGTGTCCGCGCAGCGCGAGATGGGGCACACCGCCGTAATTGCGCCAACCCGTGCAGGGAAAGGCTTGCATCTGACGGCCGTGTTGCAACAGTGGCAACACGCCGCGCTGATAATTGATCCAAAGGGAGAGCAGTGCGAACGGACGGCGGGATCACGTCAACTGTTGGGGCGAGTCTACAACGTGCCGCATCACTCAGTCGATTTGTGCAGCTATTATGATTGGGCAAATCGCAATGATCTCACTGAACTGCATCGACACCTGATTCAGCCACAGGCTGAGGGCAACAGCATTTTTGCCGAAAAGAGCCGTGTGCTATTTGATGCCGTGGGTCAGTTTGCTCAAGCGCACAACCTCAACCCGCTACGTGTTCTGTTGCAAGCCAGCAATAGCGATATGCGCGTTGTGCTGACGGCGTTGGAGACCGTCGCCAAGAATGAAGTGCGTGCCTTTACAAATGGGCAGCCTCCCAAGAATCTGGAGGATCGGTTTGTCAGTTCGGCTTGGGGGACGTTGACGACGAGGCTTTACACCTACTACCAATCTTTAGCCACTTTGACGACTGGTACAGGACGCACGGCTATCCCACTCGATTGGGCGGCACAAAATGGCACGGTGTATGTGACCTATCCTTTGGGACAGCTTGCAGGGGTTGGTGGCGCGATTGCGGCGGTCATTGCTGGCATGATGCGGTTCCACATGAAACATCATCAAGGCGTGCCATTATTGGTGGCGATTGATGAACTGCCTGCCGTTGGGCTACGAAACCTGTTGACCTATCTGGCGACTGTCGGGGGTTATGGGGTAACCATTTTGCTGTATGCACAGACCTATGGGCAGTTGACACAGATGTATGGGCGCGAGGGCGTTGAGACGTTGCTGGCGAACTGTCGGCATCAGGTGTGGTATCCACCCGCTGATTTGACGACGGCCGATAGGATGGCACGCTTGTATGGCACGGAACTAAAGGAACATGTCAGTTTCGGCCGAAAACGCAGTCGGGAACGCTTTGAGATTGACGCTGGGACAAAAGGCGAGACGCGCAGTGAACAGCTTCGTAAAGATTTAGTGCTGGATGCCAATGCCGTCATGGCTTTGGATGCCGAGCAGGTTATTTGCAGAATTGGACGCAAACATGTCTTGCGGGGACAACGCCTCTGGCCTGTGCCTGATTTGGCGCGGTTGTCTGCTATTCCGCTAGTTCATCTCTGGCCGTCTCCTCCCCCTACCCCATCAACCCTAGATTGGGCGGCATATAAAAAATGACCCAACCTACAGTGACACCACTGTAATATGTCTCATGTGAGCCATACTTTTTACCGTCAAAACGCTTTGGCGTTAAAAAGTATCTAAATCAACCCTCTTTCGTACCGTGTTACTCCTCAAAACATACGCACTTTGCCATTTAAGCGATAAAATGTCAAAACATCGTAACGCTTTGACATTTTATCGCTTTAATGTTACATTTTGCAAATGCGAACAATAGCCATTGGATCACAAAAAGGTGGGCAGATGAAAACGCAGCTAACACAGGATTTAGCCGCAATTTTGTCTGCCGAGTATGCTCAAAAAGTCTTGTGTGTTGATGCTGACCCACAAGCTAGCTTGACCGCACGATGTAACGTTTCAACAGAGAACGATACGTTGGCAGAGTTAATTAACGGCGGTGCGACCCTGCACAGCACTGTTGTTCATACAGAAGATGGGTTTGACTTGATTCCGACTGACCGCCGCTTGGCTGAAACCGAAGCATCAATTTACACCAAAATCGGCAGGGAGAATAAACTCAGAAAAGCACTCAAGCCAGCTCAATCACAATACGACTACTGCCTCATTGACTGCCCCCCCTCACTCTCGCTGATGACGATTAACGCACTTGCAGCGGCAGATTTTGTGTTGATACCCTGCCTTCCACAAATGGCAGACGTTCACGGGCTGATGTTGTTTCTTGATACAGTTGATGAGATGCGAACAGAGATCAATCCAGAGTTAACTGTTGTTGGGATTGTGCTAACTTTCTTTGATGCAAGATTGGTGCATCACCGTGCAGTTGAAGAAGAGATGCAACGTGCCGAATTACCTGTGCTCGCCGCTCGCATCGGCCGATCTATCAGAGTGGCTGAAGCTGGCGCGGCTGGTGAAAGCCTTTTGCGTTATGACCCTACCCACCGCATCTTGAATGAGTATAGAAAAGTTGCACAAGTTATTTTAGAACAGTAGAACATTCAATTACGAATAGTTGACGTTAAAAAGCTAAAACCTTAAACCGTTAAAACGTCAAACTTTAATCACAGGGTGTCAACACACTTTGTGGGAGGCAAACCAAGAATGGGCAAGCGGCGTGGAAATCAAGTATCTCTTACTCGTAGTACAACAAAGACAAAGGCGGCCGACCAGCATCAAGCCGTCGAATCATCAAACCATCAAACCGTCAAAACGGTAAAACCGCAAAACGTTAAAACGACAACCTATTTATCACAGGAGATTGCTGACCGCCTTGATATGGCGCAAATCAAGCTACGACGATTGACAGGGAAACGCGGTCATGACCTAAGTCGATCTGCCATCATTGAGGCAGCTTTGAGGATTGCCTTAGATGAGTTAGATGCACAAAGCGACAATAGTACGATTGTCGCTTTGATGTCATAAAGGCAAACCATTTTAACGCTAAAAGTTTCGCTCTTTATGGGAGGATGAACCTCACGCGCCTAACCTCAACATCTACCGAAGGATCACCGATGGCAAAGAAGAAAAAACCAGCCGCGAAAAAAGAAAAAGGCTTTGAAGAAACACTTTGGGACTCCGCCAACCGACTGCGCGGGAGCGTGGAATCGGCCGAATATAAACACGTCGTTCTCAGCCTCATCTTTCTCAAGTTTGTCTCCGATAAATTTGAGGAACGCCGCGCCGAACTGGTCGCGGAGGGCAAAGAGAAATATGTCGATATGGTCGCGTTTTACACGATGAAAAACGTTTTCTACCTGCCCGAAACGTCGCGCTGGAGCCACATCCAGCAGCACGCCAAGCAGGGCGACATCGCCATCAAAATCGACTCCGCGCTGACAGAGGTTGAAAAGAACAACCCGTCGCTCAAGGGCGCACTGCCCGACAACTACTTCTCGCGGCTGGGGCTAGACGGCAGCAAGCTCGCCGCCCTGATCGACACCATTAACAACATCGACACCGTGGCCGACAAAGCGGAAGATACCGTCGGCCGCGTCTACGAATACTTTCTCGGCAAATTTGCCGCCTCAGAGGGCAAGGGGGGCGGCGAATTTTACACTCCCAAAAGCGTCGTCAATCTAATTGCCGAAATGATCGAGCCGTTTCGTGGCAAAATTTATGACCCGTGCTGTGGGTCGGGCGGCATGTTTGTGCAGTCGCTCAAATTTGTCCGCAGCCACCACGGCGACACCAAAGATATTTCCGTCTATGGACAGGAGTACACCGCTACCACCTACAAATTAGCCAAGATGAATCTCGCCGTGCGCGGTCTTTCCGCCAACTTGGGCGACGTTCCCGCCGACACCTTTTTCAAAGATCAGCACCCCGATTTGAAGGCGGATTACATCATGGCGAACCCGCCGTTTAACATGAAGCGGTGGCGGGCAAAGGATGAACTCACCAACGACCCGCGCTGGAATGGGTACGAAACGCCGCCGACGAGCAACGCCAACTACGCATGGATTTTGCACATCGTTTCCAAGCTGTCGGCGCAGGGCGTGGCGGGATTTGTGCTGGCGAACGGCTCGATGTCCACCAGCACCAGAGGGGAGGGCGACATTCGCCAAAAACTGGTCGAGAACGATTTGATCGACTGCATGATCGCGCTGCCCGGCCAGTTGTTCTACACGACACCAATCCCCGTCTGTCTCTGGTTTATCACCAAAAACAAACAGGCGGACGACGAGCGCGGCTATCGCAATCGTGAGGGCGAAACCCTTTTCATCGACGCACGCAACATCGGCTCCATGATCAGCCGCACCCAAAAAGAGCTTGACGACAACGACATCGCCGCGATTGCGGAGACGTATCATGCTTGGCGTAGGAACCCTCACTCCAAGAACCCTCACCCCAGCCCTCTCCCAGAGGGAGAGGGGGCAAGAAAAGATGTCTTCTCCCCCTCTAGCCTTTGGGAGAGGGGGTCGGGGGGTGAGGGTCTTTCTGGGAGAGGCGGGGGTGAAGGTTCTTCTGGCGGAGGTGAGGGTTCTTCTGACGCTTACACCGACCAACCCGGCTACTGCAAATCAGCAACCCTAGCCGACATCCGCAAGCACGACTTCGTGCTGACACCGGGTCGCTACGTCGGCGCGGCTCCGCTGCCCTATGACGGCATTCCTTTTGAAACTAAGATGACGGAATTTAGCCAAACGCTTTACGCGCAGATGGCTGAATCTGCCAAGCTGGATGATGTAATTCGTAAGAGTTTGGAGGTTTTGGGATATGGGGAGTGAATGGAAACAAACAACGCTGGGCGAAGTGTGTGTAAAAATACAAACAGGCCCATTTGGGAGTCAACTGCATAAATCGGATTATGTGATAGAAGGCATTCCCTCAATTATGCCATCTAATATCGGTGACAACAGAATCACAACAGATGGAATTGCGCGAATTTCCGAAGAAGATGCAAAACGTTTGTCACGGTATTTGGTAAAAAGTGGCGATGTGGTTTACAGTCGCCGAGGGGATGTTGAACGACGAGCATTAATTCGAGAGCGAGAAGATGGCTGGCTTTGTGGAACAGGCTGTCTTAGGGTTCGCTTTGATCGCGGATTGGTAAACCCCGAATATGGCTCATTTCAGTTGGGGTCTCCAAAAGCGAGAGAATGGATTGTTCGACATGCAATAGGGGCAACTATGCCCAACCTCAATACGAGTATCCTATCGGCTGTACCTTTTCTGCTCCCACCGCTTTCGGCTCAGAAGGCTATAGCGCATGTGCTGGGGGCGTTGGATGACAAAATCGAGTTGAACCGACGGATGAACGAGACGCTGGAAGGGATGGCGCAGGCGTTGTTCAAAAGCTGGTTTGTGGACTTTGACCCCGTGATCGACAACGCCCTCGCCGCTGGCAACCCGATCCCCGATGCACTGGCAGAACGCGCCGCCACCCGCCGCGCCGCCCTCGCCGACGGCAGCGCAAACCGCCAAGCCGCCCAACCTTTCCCCGCCGCCTTCCACTTTACCGAAGAACTCGGCTGGATTCCCAAAGGTTGGAAAGCGGTAGCGTTAAACAAAGCTATTCAAATCAACCCTAGAGTCAAACTTAGCAAAGGAACTGTTGCACCTTATGCGGACATGAAAGCTTTACCAACTGATGGCTACAACATAGACGGCGTGATCGAAAAAGCATATTCGGGAGGAGCAAAATTTCAGAATGACGATGTGCTTCTAGCAAGAATTACACCATGCCTAGAAAATGGCAAGACAGGAATCGTGGACTTTCTCGCAAATTCAAAGAGCGTTGGTTTTGGCTCTACAGAATTTATCGTTCTCAGGGGCAACGATAAAATTACTCTTCCATATATCGCTTGTCTAGCCAGAGAAGAAAAATTTCGCCTTCACTGTATACAAAGCATGGTTGGCTCATCAGGAAGACAGAGAGTACAAAATTCTTGCTTTGATAGCTTTCATATTACATATTCTAAAGACCTAACCTTATTGAAAAGATTTGCGGAAGTAACCCGACCCATGTTTGAAAAAGCACGCGAACAATCAAGAGAAAGTCAGACTCTCGCAAAACTCCGCGACACTCTTCTCCCCAAACTCATCTCTGGAGAACTGCGTCTGCCTGATGCGGAGAAGCTGGTTGAGGGGGTGCTGGTATGAAGTTCACCGAAGCCAAACTCGAAGCCGCCATCATCGAACTGCTCGAAGCAGAAGGGTATCCACACGTCGTCGGGGAAACGCTCGACCGCCAGCCGCATGAGGTGTTGATCACGGCCGATCTGCAAACGTTCCTCGCCCGCCGCTACGCCAAAGACGGCATCACGACGGGCGAAATCACGGCGGTCATTCGCCAGCTAGAGGCGTATTCCAGCGCAGACCTCTATGCCAGCAACAAGGCGATCATGAAGCTGATCGCCGACGGCTTCCTGCTCAAGCGCGAAGACCGCAGCCAAAAAGACCTCTACATCGAACTGATCGACTACAGCGCGTTGGTCGCCTTTCGTCGGCCGCCCGCCAGCGATCTCCCGCGCATCATTGCCGAAGAAAAAGCGACCTACACGACGGGCGGCAACCTGCTCAAAATCGTCAGCCAGCTAACCATCGTCAGCAGCACGGCCACGCGCCGCCCCGATCTCGTTCTCTACATCAACGGCTTGCCGCTCGTCGTCTTTGAGTTCAAAAGTGCCATCGTCGAAAACGCGACCATCCACAACGCCTACGAACAGATCACCAACCGCTATCGCCGTGACATCCCCGACCTGTTCAAGTACAACGCCTTTTGCGTCATCAGCGATGGGGCGAACAACAAGGCGGGGTCGTTTTTTGCGAAGTATGATCATTACTATGCGTGGCGGAAGGGGAACCCTCATCCCAAGAACCCTCACCCCAGCCCTCTCCCACAGGGAGAGGGGGCAAGAGATAGTGCCTTCTCCCCCTCTAGCCTAACGCAATATCCTTTGCGCGGGAGAAGGGGGTCGGGGGGTGAGGGTCTTGAGTCAAGAGAAAAAGTAAATTACCGTGGAGGGGAGGCGTTTTCTGCGCTGCGGGATCGGGCGCGGGAGTTGCGGCAGAGACAAACATCGGCCGAAAAGATGATGTGGGAGCTGGTGCGTAATCGCCGCGTCGCGGGCCTAAAATTTAGACGGCAGCACCAAATCGGCACGTACATCACCGATTTCTTCTGCAAAGAATTAGGTCTCGTCATCGAACTCGACGGCGGCATTCATTCTGAGCCAGCGCAAGCCCAAAAAGACAAAATCCGCGATGACTACCTGTGTTCTCTAGGATACGAAGTGCTGCGCCTCCAAAATGAGCAATTTGTCAATGACCCGATTGCTGTCTTAGACCAGATTGCATCTAGGAAGAACCCTCATCCTAGCCAGAAGAACCCTCACCCCAGCCCTCTCCCACAGGGAGAGGGAGCAAGACTCTTCTCCCCCTCTAGCCTTTGGGAGAGGGGGTTGGGGGGTGAGGGTCTTCGG
>CAYMGE010000121.1:0-15894 GCA_964389925.1 uncultured Ardenticatenaceae bacterium | reverse complement strand
CAGCGGTCTGGCTGCCTTTCTTCTGATTGCACGTCGGGCAAGCCATCGTTAGGTTACTCAGTCGATTCGAGCCACCACGTGATTTGGGTCTAATATGCTCAACCTGTAGAGGCGTATCCTTCTTTCCACAGTAAGCACACTTACGACCGCGATTCTCTAGCAACCATTCGCGGACTTCGTACCCGTGCAAAGCCCCTTGCTGATACTCGACACCAGATATGTCGCCGTTTTCCATCTTTTGGATGTCGAAGCGAACGGTTTCGCATTCAATCCAAGCGATGGGCGCATACGTTTGCAGCCGCCTTGCCCATGTCAGCACGTTGTTAACTCTGGACATCAACGATGGCGGCAGCCATCCTTTGACAATCGACCTCTTGCGGTTGTTGAACCGCGCTGGACGGTAGCGGGTCTTTCGGTTGCGTCGTCCTCTGCGAATGGCGCGGCGTTTTTCCAGCGATTCCTTGATCTGCCAACCACGATGAATCAGATTGGCAGCCCAGCAAAGTAGCAGGCAATCACCTTGCATCTTCAGCAGAGCCACTCCCGTTGTCTTTGAGCCGGGATCAACTTTCAAGACCATCGGTTGTGTCTCGCCATCCTCGCGGTCTTTCAAAATGATTGTGAAGGGTTGCAGCCTGTATACAGCCGCTCGACCCTTTTTGAGCAACTTCCTTGCTCTTGCTGGATGCGTTGGCATCAGCGGTTTCCTTGTTGAACTTAAAACGAAAACTTGTTGCATTTTACAATGTCCTTGCCTTTCGGCAGTAATTATCTCCTAGCCAATGTTCTGCTCAGGTTTGGCGTTCGCTGCACCGCGCCTACCCTCAACGCTTTTAACAACGAACCGTAGTGGTCTGAACTGGAGAAGCATTCAAACGTACCTATTTCTGAACGAACGTAGCACCCTAAGTGCTTAGGCGGGTCAGGTACGAGGCTCTTTCAAGCACCGTCGCTTTAGCTCGGGGTTCCTGACTCGCTTGCTTACGAGATCGTGATTAGATTGCGCGGATAGGTCGTGAGCGAGCGGTAGCCATCTTCTGTCAGAACGATATCGTCTTCGATGCGTGCGCCTCCCACCTTTGGCTTGTAGATGCCGGGTTCAACTGTGAAAACGGCTCCGATAGGCAGTGGATCATCGTTCCCTTCGACGAGGGAGGGTGATTCATGCGCCTCCATGCCCAATCCATGCCCGGTGCGATGGATGAAAAATTCGCCGTAGCCGGCCGCTTCGATCACATCACGTGCGGCTTTATCAATGGCTGCCCCCGTCACATTGGGACGGCACGCCGCAACCCCCGCCGCGTTAGACGCTTGCACGATTTCGTGGATGCGTTGGAGTTCTTTGCTTACATTGCCGAGTGCAAACGTGCGCGTGATGTCGCTTACATAGTCGCCAACTTGTGCGCCCCAGTCGAGGATGAGTAGGTCGCCAGCTTCTAAGCGATTGTTCGTTGGGACGGCATGAGGGCTGGTTGTGTTTTCACCGGCCGAGACGATAGGCGGGAAGGAGAGGCTATCTGCCCCCGCATCGAGAATCGCTTGGGAAAATTTTGCAGCTACTTCGCGTTCTGTCATTCCAACAGAGATGATGGGTAAAAAGTTGTCTATCGCCGCCTCTGCGACATCGACCGCTTTTTGCATGGCGGCAATTTCTTCCGCATCTTTAACCAAACGCAAGCTGTCCATGATGCTATCTGCGTGAACAACAGATGCGCCACCTACTTCGGTCAGCAAATCCCCTTCCAAGACGCGCATCTTGAGCGATTCGACTCCGATACGGCGGCCTTTTAGCTGGAGCAACTCGGCCGCCTTCTGAAAAGCCGGCAGATAGCCTTGCTGATCGGTGTAGGTGAAGATATTTTCGGCCGAAATCCCCGCCGCTTCCCCCTTCATCGCTTCCAATGCGGGCATAATTGCCGCTGCCACACCATCCGCGCTAATAAACAGCACCATCGGCCGCTCACTCGTATGTGAATGAATTCCCGACAGATAAACCATACTCGGACTGGGGACAAGGGCGAGCCAGTCCATTCCTTGCTCTGTTAGTTTCGATTGTAATTTGTGTATGCGTGCATCTTTCATGCGCTAGATTGTGACCGAGAGGCGGGATTTGGGCAACTAATCTAAAAAGTGGTGAAAATGAACGCGATCACTCCCCACTGATGAGATTGAACGCAGTGGAGTCCATCCGAATCAATGCGAGCTATGTAGCGGCAACGGCACGAAGAGCTGCCAGCCCATCCAACTCGCCGCAAATGGGTGCTAGCTGTCGGGTCATGATAGGTGCAATGGGTCTACTGACCGCAAAATGGTATATAATGAGTACAATGATGTATTTTTTGCAGTTAATTCCAGTCGATAAGTCTCGTCAACGAAGATCGCAGCGCAAAAATCACGCAATTCTGACCAATACCACGCTTTGGTAAAGGGGCGCAATCCCCGTAGCCATGTCGTGCAGCGCGGCATGCACCAGACGCGATTAAGCGTGACGGTTTTCTTTTTCTACTTTTTCGCGCTGGTGATGCAAGAGTTGACCGGCTCCGAACCTTGATCAACTTCATGTAGACAGGGCAGAAGCTGGCAATGATACCTAAAAAACCCATCTGACAGCGGGTCATTAATTTGTTTATCTGACAGATGTCTACTATATTAAGCAGCCTCAAAAGTTTATCGAAATGAAACTAGTAAAATATCCCTTTGGTTTATAACCAACGAGGAAAAAGGAAAGCAATATATGAAAAATTGGGCCGGTAATCTCGAATACAGCACGACCAACATAAACTATCCAGAAACAATCGAACAGCTACAAGAGCTGGTTAAACAAAGCGCAAAGTTAAAAGTGATCGGCTCACGCCACTCCTTTAACAAGATCGCCGACAGTACCGAAACGCTAGTATCACTTGAGAAACTGCCTCGGACGGTTGAAATCGACCCCGAGCAACAGCAAGTGACTGTCAGCGCACACTTGAAGTATGGCGAGTTTTGCAATGAACTGCACGATGCGGGTTTTGCCCTCCACAATCTGGCTTCACTACCGCATATTTCTGTTGCAGGGGCATGTATGACAGCCACGCACGGTTCAGGAAATGAGAATGGCAACTTAGCCACGGTCGTTACCGCAATCGAAATGGTCACTGCCGATGGCAGCCTCGTTACCCTCTCCGCCCAAACAGACCCAGAAGAATTTGATGGTGCAGTCGTTAGCCTCGGCGCCCTTGGCATCTTCACAAAAATGACGCTTCAATTGGAGCCTACTTTTAATGTGATGCAGCAAATCTATAACAATTTGCCATTTGCCCATTTAGCTAATCACTTTGATGATATTATGTCGAGCGCATACAGCATTAGCTTCTTTACCTCATGGCAAACCGATCATATCGAAAAAGTTTTGATTAAAGAAAGAGTCACGGCCGATCTTTCCACCGAACCTGCGCCAACCTTTTATGATGGCATCCTACGCACTGAGCCTCTCCCGCCCGGAGACAGACACACCCCACATGGAATTCTGGGATCGTGGCAGCATCGTCTACCCCACTTCCGTATGGAAGCCACCCCAAGCCGCGGCCAAGAGTTGCAAGCAGAATATATTATTGCACGTCACCACGCCCCGGCCGCCATCGCAGCGGTGCGGAAGCTAAAAGATCACGTTGCCCCTGTGCTGTTTACCACTGAAATGCGTACTATCGCAGCTGATAATCTCTGGATGAGCCTCAACTATCAGCAAGACAGTGTCGGCATCCATTTCACCCTCAAACAGGATTGGGCAAACGTACAGAAGATGTTGCCGCTGGTTGAAGAGGCTCTACGACCGTATAACCCCCGGCCCCATTGGGGCAAGCTGTTTACGATGCCGGCCGCAGAAATCCAAGCCTCTTATGAAAAACTCCCGGACTTTCAGCAACTGGCGCAAAAATATGACCCTACAGGCAAATTCCGCAACGCCTTTTTAGATCAATATATTTTCGGATAAGCCTCAACCAGAGCTTGACCAAGATTTTGCAAGAAAAACGGATTTGCTGTTGAAATCTTGACCCCGTTGCACCTTGTAGTAAAACTGCTGGAACTACTTGTTGCGAACAGTTGTGATACGGTTGTACTTGTCACTGGAAATAATCTGTTAGTGGCTCCGACTGCTGGAGCCACTAACAGATTATTTCCGGATAAGCGCGTGGTTTTTGCTTTTCCATCGCCGCAAGCGGTGGGGTATTCTGCGGTGCAACTAAAAAGTAGGCGGTCAGGCGTATACACTCAAACTATGTGTACCGCAGATGTTGTGCCATCGGCGTATGAGGCGGCCGTATTGAAAATATGCCCTAACCCGCGCTGGTAAACAGGCAGAACAGGGTACGTCTTCCCAAACGGGTAAGGTGGTCGCAAGACCAAACGATGAGGCAACGGGTAAAGGACGTTCATCGGCGTGAATGGATTTCCTAGCGCAACTCCCTGATTTCAATCGTAGTACCATTGTCAGCACACGTATTACCCCCTCGTAACGCCATCTGAAAGAATTGCTAACTACCATTGGCAGTGTTGTATCTGTAGATAATAAGGACACAAGCTGCATGGTAAAAGAACAAACGGCACTGTATGGCGCGGAGATCGCGTACCCCGAAATTTGTTTGCACAGCCTAATCGAGCAACAGGTTTTAGAGACCCTAAATAGAGTAGCAGTTAAATTTGAAAACAATAGTCTCGCATTTGGTGAGTTAAATGAACGTGCCAATCAGTTGGCGCACTACTTGCGGGGGGAAGGCGTTTCGGCCGATACCCTAGTCGGCATCTGCGTCGAACGCTCGCTCGAAATGGTGATCGGCTTGCTCGGCATCATGAAGGCTGGCGGTGCTTATGTGCCAATCGACCCAACCTATCCCGCCGACCGTCTGGCGTTCATGATTACAGACGCAGACACGCCCCTTCTATTAACGCAGGACAAACTTGTGGCGCAGTTGCCGACGCACGGCGCAAAAGTGTTGAGATTGGATGCCGATTGGGAAAAGGTTGCAGAGTTTTCAACCGAGAACCCCGCGATTCCCGATCTGACTCCCGATCACCTCGCCTACACTATCTATACCTCTGGCAGCACGGGCAAACCTAAAGGGGCAATGAACAGCCACCGCGCCATCGTCAATCGACTGCTTTGGATGCAGGATGAATACAAACTGACTGAGGATGATGTCGTTTTGCAAAAAACGCCGTTCAGCTTTGATGTCTCCGTTTGGGAATTTTTCTGGCCTTTGCTAACTGGCGCAAAAATGGTCGTCGCCAAGCCTGAAGGTCACAAAGATAGCAGCTACTTGATCGACATTATCACCCGCGAAAATGTGACCGTGATGCACTTTGTCCCGTCGATGCTCTCGCTCTTTTTGGCAGACCCCGATGTGAGTCGCTGCACCTCGTTGCGCGACGTGATTTGCAGTGGCGAGGCTCTCAGCGCGGCGCATCGGGACAGCTTTTTCGAGAAATTGCCCAATGCCAATCTGCACAACTTGTATGGGCCGACGGAAGCCGCGATTGATGTGACCTATTGGGCGTGCAAGCGCGAAGATGGCGGACATACTGTGCCAATCGGCCGACCCGTCGCCAACACCAGCATCCACATCTTAGACGAAAACCTCAATCCAATGCCCGTGGGCGAAACGGGAGAATTGCATATTGGGGGTGTTCAAGTGGCGCGGGGGTATTGGAATCGGCCGAAACTTTCGGCCGAAAAATTCATCGACACCCCCTACGGTAAACTCTACAAAACAGGTGATCTCGCCCGCATCCTGCCCGATGGCACAGTCGATTTTCTCGGCCGCATCGACTTCCAAGTAAAACTACGCGGCTTCCGCATCGAACTCGGCGAAATCGAAGCCGCCATTCTCGCCCAACCCGGCGTGCGCGATGCCGTCGTCCTCATGCGCGAAGACACCCCTGGCAACAAACGCCTCGTCGCCTATGTCGTCGTAGATAACCCTTCATCCCTCATCCTTCATCCTTCATCCTTCCCCACCCTTCCCGACTACATGATCCCATCGCAGTTCGTCTATCTCTGCGAAATCCCGCTCACGCCCAACGGGAAGCGCAACCGCAAAGCGTTGCCGGCCCCCTCCCGCGAACGCCCCAACCTCGAAACGACCTTTGCCGAACCCCGTGACGCACTCGAAATCTATCTCGTCAATCTCTGGCAAGAAACGCTCGATCTCGCCCAAGTTGGCATTTATGACCGTTTCTTTGAATTAGGCGGTTCATCTCTCCAAGCGGCACGTGTCGTCAATAAGGTCAAGGAACGACTCGGCGAATTTATCTACGTCGTCTCCCTCTTTGAAGCCCCAACCATCGCTGCCTACGCCGCCATGCTACGCCGCGACTACGCAAACGCCATCGCCCATCATTTCAACGTTCAAGTTGCAACTGAAACCGCTACCAAAATCGACACCGTAAATGCCAAAACCCTCGACCAATTTAAGTCGATCATCCCCCACCATCTACGCACCACGCACCACGCACCACGCAACACACAAGCCGTCTTCATCCTCGCCCCCCCGCGCTCTGGCACAACCCTCCTGCGCGTCATGTTGGCAGGCAACAAGCAGCTATTCAGCAGCGCAGAGTTGCAACTGCTTAACTTTCACACGTTGAGTGAACGCCGCGCTGCTTTTCAAAGCAAATTTACACTTTGGCAAGAGGGGACGGTTCGCGCCATTATGGAAGCGTTGGGTGTCAGCGTGGCGGAGGCGTGGGAAATTATGGCAGATGCAGAAAGTCGCCATGATTCAACGGCCGAATTTTACGCAGAACTACAGGCGATGATCGCGCCACGCCTGCTCGTGGAAAAAACGCCAGCTTATGCGCTTGAACTCGACGCATTACAACGCGCCGAACAAATTTTTGACAACGCGCTCTACATCCATCTCGTGCGTCATCCAGCCGCGATGGTTAAGTCATTTGTCAAGAATCACATTGCGCCTGTCCTCTATTTGGAACCGCACAACTTTTCAGACCGTGCGCTCGGTGAGCTAAATTGGCTGCATTCGCATCGCACGATTCGGGAATTTTTGGGGGGAGTTTCGGCCGAAAGATACCACCGCATCCAGTTCGAGCAGATGGTCGCCAACCCCGCCAATACCATGCGCGACCTCTGCACCCACTTCGGCTGGCAATACGACCCCGAAATGGCGCAACCTTACCAAAACACCGAGCGCAAAATGGTAGACGGCATTCACGCTGATTCGACCCCGATGGGGGATAGCTCCTTTTTGGAGCGCAATAAAATTGATCCAAGCGTCGCCAATCGCTGGCAACAAGACGCGCCCGATTTAAGCCCCTTGACGTTCGCAACAGCGGCTGAACTCGGCTATACAACTGACCGACGAGACGCACGCCGTGCGCGGCGGATGCGACGTAGATAAAAGAGGGGAGCCAACTATGAACTACCAAGACACAATCGCTATCGTCGGCATGAGTGGCCGTTTTCCGGGCGCAGACAATGTCAACGAGCTTTGGCAAAATCTGAAAAATGGGGTGGAATCAATTCGGCCGTTCTCATCTGAAGAACTCGCCGCCGCTGGCATCACCGAAGCACAACAAGCCGACCCAACCTTTGTCAATGCGGGAGCCGTTCTAGCCGACTACGACAAATTTGACGCAAAATTTTTCGGCATGACCCCGCGTGAAGCGGCGTTGACCGATCCGCAGCACCGCCTCTTTTTGCAATGTGCATGGAGCGCACTCGAAGCGGCGGGGTATGACCCACAGGGAATTGATGTGCCTGTTGGGGTTTTCGGTGGCGTGGCAGAAAATAGCTACTATCGCAACAACGTCGCTACCCATCATGAGTTGCTCGAAAAATTGGGGCGGTATCCTGCGCTAATCGGCCGAGAACGCGAATTTGCCATCACACGCGCCGCCTTCAAACTCGACCTGCGCGGCCCCGTCATCAGTCTCAACACCGCTTGCTCAACCTCGCTTGTCGCTATCCATCTCGCCGCGCAGAGCTTGCTCAACGGCGAATGCGACATGGCACTCGCTGGCGGCGCACGCCTCAATGTCCCGACTTCCGTTGGCTACAACTATGTCCAAAACGGCATTTTGTCCCCCGACGGACATTGCCGCGCCTTTGACGAGAACGCGGCTGGCACAGTCATGGGCAACGGCGTGGCGATCATCGTCTTGAAACGCTACGAAGATGCAGTTGCAGATGGGGACACGATTCATGCGCTAATTCGCGGCTCGGCCGTCAACAACGACGGCCTGCAAAAAATTGGCTACACTGCCCCCAGTCCGACTGGCCAAGCCGACGTGATCGCCGACGCAATCGCGTTCGCTAACATCGATCCGCGCACCATCGGCTATATCGAAGCACATGGAACCGCCACCTCGCTCGGTGATCCTATCGAGATGAGCGGCCTCACCGCTGCCTTTGGCGAATACACGACCGACACACAATTCTGTGCGCTTGGCTCAGTCAAAACAAATTTGGGTCATCTCGATGCGGCCGCTGGTGTCACGGGCGTAATCAAGGCTGCGTTGATGCTCAAGCACGGCGAATTTGTCCCGTCGCTGCACTACACTGCCCCCAACCCACAAATCGACTTTGCCAACAGCCCGTTTTTTGTCGAGACAGAAAATCGCGCATGGGAAAGCGATACACCGCGACGGGCTGGCATTAGCTCGTTCGGCTTAGGTGGCACAAACGCACATGTTATAATAGAAGAAGCCCCTGCACAGTTCACAACGGACGACGTGGATGGCGTGCAAATTTTCCCGCTCTCCGCACGTACAAAGAAAACCGTCGCTGAAATAGCGCAGAACTTAGCCGATCATTTGGCAACTCAGGAAAGCGTGTTTCGGGATTTGCAAATCCCGAAACATCCTTCTAGTAGTTCTGAATTAGCTGACGCTGCATACACGCTGGCGAAGGGGCGGCATCATTTTGAGGAACGCGCTTTTGTGGTTGCGGCCGAACACGACGACGCGAGCAAGCAACTCCAAGAGATCGCTAAAGCAAAAACGACCTACATTCAGGATGCAAAAATAGCCTTCCTCTTTGCCGGCGGTGGCGCACAACATGCAGGCATGGCGCGTGATCTCTATCACACCGCACCCATCTTCCGTGAGTCGTTTACCAAATGTGCCAACTTTCTCAACGCAACCTATCAAATCGACATTTGCCCCTCCGTTTTGTCAGATGACGAGACGGAAACTCGTCCCTCTATTGCGCTACCCGCACTGTTTAGCGTGCAGTATGCACTGGCTCAACAGTGGGCAGAGCTTGGCATTGAGCCAGCCGCGATGATCGGTCACAGCATGGGCGAGTACACGGCAGCGTGCTTGGCGGGGGTTTTCTCGCTGGAGGATGCGCTGGGGATCGTCGTCAAGCGTGGGCAATTGTTTGAGACATTAGCAGAAGGTGGCATGTTGAGTGTGCCGTTGAGTGAGGCGGAGGCACAGAAGGTTGTGGGGGATGCGTTGGATGTGGCGGCTGTGAATAAGCCCGATGCGTGCGTCCTCTCTGGCACAAAGGCGCAAATCACGTCCGCAATGGAAGCGTTCAGCGCAAAAAATATCACGACGCGCCAGCTAAAAATTGATGTCGCTGCCCATTCATCGCTAGTCGAACCGATTTTAGACGAGTTCCACGACTTTTTGCAGGGGATTGAGTTCCATGCACCAAACAAGCCGATCATCTCCAACGTTTCGGGCGATTGGATGACGGATGATGAGGCGACGACACCTGCTTATTGGGTCAGCCATCTGCGCCAAACAGTCCGCTACGCCGACGGCGCGGCAACGTTGCTCAACGGTTACAACGTCCTGATCGAGTGCGGCCCCGGCCAAGTTCTCACCAGCCTAACGCGCAAACAGCCAGCCAAAACAAAGCAGCACCTCGTCCTCCCAACACTGCGCCATCCAAACCAGACGACTCGTGATGATGTTCACATGTTATCGTCGTTTGGGAAACTGTGGCAAGCGGGAGTCGATGTTGATTGGGACGTGCTTTTCGATGGGCAAACGCGGCGACGGGTTGCGTTGCCGACTTATCCGTTTGAGCAGGTGCGACACTGGATGGAGCCGCTAGAGGTTGAGACGCGAAGAATGAATTCCCGCGAAGGCGGGAATGACAGTGATGTGGGAAGCGAGGGAGCGGATGTTTCGGGAAATTCTATTCCCGAAACGGTAGAGGAGATTGCACCAACACAAACATTAAACGATCAAATTAAAGATGTCCTCTTCGATCTCAGCGGAATTCCGCATGATGAGATGGACGATGACGCGACCTTTTTAGAGCTAGGCTTCGATTCGCTTTTGTTGACGCAGGTGAATGGCGCGTTGCAGCATAAGTTTGGCGTGCCAATTACATTTCGGCAGTTGTTTGAGGAGGCTCCTTCTGTTGCGGCATTGGCGAACTATTTGCGGGGGCAGGGGGTTGAGGCGGCGACTGTCGAGCGTGGCGAAGAGAAAAGAATGGATTCCCGGGCAGGCGGGAACGACAGTGTTGAAGTGGAAGATGCGCCTGTGAAGGGGCCTTGGAAGCCGCTGAACACGCGGGCGACGACGTTGACGATGCAGCAGGAGACGCATTTGAATGCGTTGATCGAGCGGATTACGAGCCGTGCGCCGAAGACGAAAGCGTGGGTGCAGAAATATCGGCCGAAACTAGCCGACCCCCGCACCGTCGCAGGATTCCGCCGCGCATGGAAAGAGATCGTCTTCCCCGTCGTTTCAGATCGCTCACAAGGCGCATACATTTGGGACATCGACGGCAACAAATTTATCGACGTGGCGATGGGCTTTGGCGTGGCGATGTATGGACATAACCCGCCATTTTTGATGAAGGCGATTGCCGAGCAGATGAAAGACGGCATCGAAACGGGGCCGCAAAATAAAATAGCAGGTGAGGCGGTCGAATTGATTACGCAGGTGACGGGACAGCCGCGAGTTGCATTTTGCAACACGGGGTCTGAGGCTGTTTTGGCAGCGATTCGCATGGCGCGGACGGTGACAAATCGGCCGAAAATCGCCACCTTCATCAACGACTATCATGGCATTTTTGATGAGGTGCTGGCGCGTCGTGTCGGCCGAGACAAAATCATTCCGCGTGCGCCCGGCATCCCACACAACAAGACAAAAGACATCATCCTGCTCGATTACGACGATCCCGCATCGCTCGACAAAATCCGCGAACACGCGCACGAAATCGCCGCCGTCATCGTCGAGCCAGTCCAGAGCCGTAATCCCGATTTGCAACCACGCGACTTCCTCCATCAGCTTCGCGCCCTGACACACGAGACCGACATCGCGCTCATTTTTGACGAAATGATTACGGGCTTCCGCATCGCACCCGGCGGCGCACAGGAACATTTCGGCATTCGCGCCGACATTGCAACCTATGGCAAAGCAATTGCGGCCGGGATTCCGATTGGCGTGGTCGCGGGACAGCCAAAATATCTCGACGCGCTCGACGGTGGGATGTGGCGATTTGGCGACAATAGCGCACCCGAAGTGGGCGTGACGTGGTTTGCTGGGACATTTGTGCGCCATCCATTTGCCCTCGCTGCGGCACGCGCCTCTATGCGCCATTTGCTCAAAGAAGGGTCGGCATTACAGGCCAATCTCAATAAAAAGACGCGCCGCTTTGTCGATGCGTTTAATGCCTATTGCGAACAGGTCAACGCACCCGTGCGGATGGAAAATTTTGCATCGTTCTTCTTGGTGACGTTCCAAGAGCCGACCGAATTTGATAGCCTGTTCTACTTTTTCCTGCGCGACAACGGCGTGCATGTGACGGAGGGGCGGGCGGCCTATATTTCGACCGCACACACAGAGGCAGATGTTGACGCGCTGATCGCGGCTTACACACGCAGCATTCAGCAGATGCAAGCGGCTGGGTTCCTCGCTGGTACACCGCAGACGATTGCCCTCGAACAAAAACACGCCTATTCGATTGGGTTGACAGAAGGACAAATGGAGATTTGGCTGTCGGCGCAAGGGTCGGATGAGGCGAACGCGGCGTATAACTTGTCGAACGTGATGAAGTTGGGTGGCAAGCTGGACGTGATGCGCGTGAAATTGGCGGTGCAGCAGTTGGTCAATCGGCATGATGCGCTGCGGGCGACGTTTGCGGCGGATGGCTCGATGCAGACAATTCGGCCGAAACTCAACATCGACATCACCGAACACGACCTATCCATTTTGTCAGAAGATGAACGCAAACAGCACATTGCTGAATTGCGAGAACGGGCGGTCACAACGCCGTTTGATTTGGAAAACGGGCCGCTTATACGTGCCGATTTGATTCGACTCGCGCCAGAACAACATGAGCTTTGGCTGACAGCACATCACATCGTCGTTGATGGATGGTCGTCGGGCGTGCTGATGCGCGAGGCAGGGTTGCTATATGCGGGGGAGGCGTTGCCTGCGCCGATGCCGTTGCGCGACTTTGTGGCGTGGCAGCAGGTGACGGCGGAGAGTGCAGCGAATGAGGCGGCCGAAAAATACTGGCTCGACCAATTCGCGGAAGAACCTGCCTATTTGGAGATGCCGACAGACAGAAACCGACCTGCGCGAAAAACGTATGTGGCGGAGCGGCGGGAGCGGGAGATTTCGGCCGAACTCACCCAACAACTCCGCAAGGTCGGCGCAAAAAATGGCAGCACGCTCTTCGGCACGCTACTGGCGACCTATCAGGCCTTCACCTATCGTCTGAGCGGACAAACCGACATCACGCTTGGTGTCGCAGCCGCGCTGCAATCGCTCGTCAACAGCGAAAGCGTCGTCATGCACGGCGCAAACCTGCTGCCGATGCGCGTGCAGTTGGATGGAAGCCAATCGTTTGGCGACCTGCTCAAGCAAACGCGCAGCGTCGTCCTCAACGGCTTCGAGCATCAGACATACACCTACGGCGCACTATTACGCCAGCTAAACATCCAGCGCAGTGCAGATCGCTTGCCGCTCGTCAGCGTCGCATTCAACCTCGACCCGACGATGGGCAACGTCAGCTTTGGCGATCTCGAAGTCCAAACAGGATCAAATCCGCGCAGCTACGAGACGTTCGACATGTTCTTCAATGTCGTCGTGACGGCGAACGGCTTACGCGCCGAATGCACGTTTAACCGTGACCTATTCGACGCGACAACGATTGAACGCTGGTTGGCAAATTACGAGCGATTCTTGTCTGGCATCATCGCGGCGAGCGACACGCCTATCGACCTGTTGCCTATTTTGACCGATGCAGACATCGCACAGTTTGACGCATGGAACGACAACGCATACGCCGATTCGCTGGAGTCGATTAACGGTATATTTGAATCGTTCGCCGCCGAACAACCAAACGCACCTGCTCTCGTCTTTGACGGCACAACGATGAGTTACGGCGACTTAAATCGGCGTGCCAATCAGTTAGCTCACTGGTTGCAAAGTCAAGGGGTGACAGATGGGACGCGGGTTGGTCTGTTTATGGATCGCTCGTTTGAGATGGGGGTCGCGGTGCTGGGCGTGTTGAAGGCGGGGGCGGCGTATGTGCCGATTGACCCGCAAGCACCCGCCGAGCGGATCGGGTTTGTGTTGGAGGATTGTTCGGCCGATATGCTCCTCACCCTGCACACGCAACGCCGACAGTTAGCCATCCAAATAGACAAGCCAATTCACGCGATAGACGCGCTGCCACTCAGCGACTGCCCTGACGTTACGCCCGAAAGCAAGACGACTGGCGATTCGCTGGCCTGTCTGATCTACACATCGGGGTCAACGGGTCGGCCGAAAGGCGCGATGCTGCCCCATCGTGGGCTGTGCAACTACGCACAATGGTATGGTCGCCGTTGGCAAATCGGCCGAGAGGACGCGATGCTCCAAAAAGCTCCCTTCGGCTTTGATGCAGCGACGTGGGAATTACTGGTGCCGCTGCTGACAGGTGGGCGCGTCATATTGGCAAAACCGGGCGGTCAACGCGATGCACGCTACCTAATCGACCTGATAGCACAGGAAGACGTGACGCATCTGTTTGTTGTCCCCGTCCAATTGCGAATGCTGCTTGAGCATGACACATTTGAGCAATGCGATAAGTTGCGTTATGTGATGTGCGGCGGGGATAAGTTCCCTGAAGACCTGATCGCACGTTTTCGCGGACTGTCCGATGCAGCCTTACTCAACATGTATGGCCCGACGGAAGCGACAATCGGCGTGACATTTTGGGACACCGATGAGACAGTTGACGGTGCGCCCGTGACACCACTCGGCCGATTCAACGACAACGTGACAGGCTTAGTCGTCAATCCCGCCCTCCAACCGCAACCAATTGGCGTAATCGGTGAACTGCTCATCGGCGGTGTGCAAACGGGGGATGGCTACTGGAACCGCCCCGAATTAACTGCCGAAAAATTCATCAGCGCGAACGTGTTGCGCGATGCGTGTTGCGTGGATGAGAATTCATCCTTCATCCTTCCCGCAACCAAAGGTTGCCCTTCATCCTTCTACCGTACAGGCGACTTGGTAAAATGGCTGCCAAGTGGCGCGATTCAATACATCGGCCGAGCCGATACACAAGTAAAACTACGCGGCCTGCGGATCGAGCTAGGCGAAATCGAACACGCCTTAATCGACCAGCCATCCATCAAAGAGGCCGCCGTCCTAGTGCGCCGTGACAGCGGGGATGAGCGACTTGTCGCCTACGTCACGCCGTCAAACGTGGACACAAACAGGCTGCGTCCCGCGCTCTCCAACCGTCTGCCGCGCTACATGATCCCGACGCACATCGTCTCGCTCGACAGCTTCCCGCTGACGAGTAGTGGCAAAATCGACCGCAAAAAGCTGCCCGCACCTGTCACGGAGACGCACGTTGAGCCTGTCGAAACGCTCGCCGCGCCGCGTGATGCGCTTGAGTTGCGGATCGCGCAGTCTTGGGAAAGGTCATTGGGCGTTCGGCCGATTTCCATCCACGACAACTTCTTTGAACTCGGCGGTCATTCGCTGATGGCAGTGCGCCTGTTTAGCGAGTTGGAGAAGGTGGCGGGGAAGAAACTACCGCTGGCGACGCTGCTGCAAGCACCGACGGTTGCCCAACTCGCCGCGATTGTGCGCGATGAGGGATGGGAGCCGAACTGGTCGTCGATTGTGCCAATTCGGGCGGGTGGGTCAAAGCGTCCGCTATTCTACATTGCGTCCTATCAGGACAGTGTGTTGAACTTCCACGCGCTCACGCCCCATCTCGACGCGGCGCGTCCGCTCTATGGGATTCAGCCGCAGGGGTTGGACGGGGATCGGCCGATTCACAACACCATCGAAGAGATGGCGACCCACTACATTCAAGAGATGAAAACGGTGCAGCCCGAAGGCCCCTATCTGCTGGCGGGTCACTGTGCGGGGGCGTGGATTGCGTATGAGATGGCGCGGCAGTTGGAGCAGGGGGGGGAATCGGCCGAGTTTGTCGGCATCGTAGACAGCCCACCCCCCAATCGCCGCCCCGAAACAAAAACACCACTGCGCTACTATGCCAGACGCGCCCTCTACTACATGCGCGACAAGCGACTGCTCCACGCGCTTAGTTGGCAATACAAGCTCAACATCCAGAGCAAGTTCGTCACCCGCTTCGGCGGCGCACAGGCAAAGCGCATCGAAGAGGTGCGCCGCGTCCACAAGGAGGCATTCGAGAACTACGTCGCCCCCTGCGACTTCACAGGCACGCTCACCGTTTTCCGTAGCAGCGAACTCGCCTCCTTCGAGGACAAACAGTGGCACAACCGCTGGTCGGAACTAACCGCTGGTGAAATGAAAGTCGATGTCGTCCCCGGCACGCACGCGACCTTGCTGCATGAGCCGAACGTGCGGATTTTGGCGCAAAAACTGGAACAGGGGTTAAATGGATTGGGTGTGTTTCAAATACTTTGAGGGTGTCATTCCAGCGTATGCAGGAATCCA
>CAYMGE010000120.1:0-16189 GCA_964389925.1 uncultured Ardenticatenaceae bacterium | reverse complement strand
AATTCCCGAAACAACCACCCCGAAGAATGGATTCCTGCATACGCTGGAATGACACTCTCAAAGTATTTGAAACACACCCAAATTTTTTAGGAGCCACCGCATGGAAGCCATCGGTATCAACATTGGTTATTTGATCATTCAGCTCTGTGTTGTTGGAGTATCCATCGCGCTGTTTGTTCTGCCAATCATCGCCATCTTGCAACTGCGAACGCGCACGTTCCCCAACGAAACTGACAAAATACTCTGGGTTCTCATCATTGTGATGGCACCAATTATTGGTGCGATTGGCTTTTTCATTATCAAACCCGGCAAGGAGTTAGACCCATGAAACGACTTTTTTTTCTAATGCTGTGTGTCTGGCTGGTTGCGTGTGAAGGAGACACAGCGATTCCAACGGAGGCGACTGTGCCGACCGATGAACCTGCGCCGACAGACATTCCAACCTCTGAGCCAGCGACAATTACGGCTGCACCAACGAGTTTGACAGACGAAACCGCATTGCCATCAACGGATGTACCGCCCACAGAGATTCCACCTACAGACATCCCGCTGCCACCAACAGATACACCGCCTCCTCCAACCGCGACGACTGCACCTGAGCCAGACCCGCCAAGTGAGGTCATTATTGAGCTTGAGGGGGCGCGGCTGCCACCGGGGTTCAGCGTGATTGAGTATGCGCGGTTGCCTCGGCCGACGGGCTTGACGTTCGACGCACAAGGTCGTCTATGGGCAACAAATCACGTCGGTGAGGTTTGGGTCTTTGATGACACAGATGACGATGGGCGTGCTGATTTTGAGCAGCAGTATGCGTTTGGGTTTAACATACCGCTCGGCGTTGCCGTCCATCCTGAAAACGGAGATGTTTACATTTCACAGGACAGCAAAATCACGATTGCACGAGATATAGATGGGGATTTATCGGCCGATGAGTACGAATCAATCGTCAGCGATCTGCCAATTGGGCTACACAAAAATAATAACCTCGAATTCGGTGCGGACGGAATGCTCTACATGGGGGTTGGCTCGACGTGCAATGCCTGTGTAGAGGTCGATGCGCGTTCTGCAACGATCATGCGTTTTGATCCGACATCGGGTGCAGGTGAGGTGATCGCAACTGGGCTACGCAATCCATTCGACATTGCCTTTCATCCCGATACGGGTCAGCTTTTTGCAACTGAAAATGGGCGCGATGATTTAGGCCAAAACGAGCCGCCGGAGGAGTTGAACTTAATTGTCGAAGGGGCAGATTATGGATGGCCTGACTGTTATGGCAATGGGGGCGGCGCAAATTGTGAGGGGACAGAAGCCCCAGCTGAGATATTTCAAGCTCATGCGTCTGTCAATGGCTTGACATTCTACACGGGAGAACGTTTTCCACGTCTCTATCGCGGCGATCTATACACAACAAACTTTGGGGCGTGGCAATATGCGTTGCAAATAGGCATTCAGCGCGTTGAGTTAAGTGATGATGGGGCAGGGGGATTTTCGGCCGAGAGTTCATGGTTCCTTCGCACCGACATCCCGCTTTTGCCGCTCGTTGAAGGCCCCGATGGTGCGCTTTACTTTGGGACATACAACATCAATGCACCCGCTGTCGGCAGCATCTATCGCATTAGCTACGGGGTTCCATAAAGGATTGAGCGTTTGAATACCCCATTGACACGGCGATTTCCCTACGCCATAATGCCGTCATTAACATTTATACCTCCCGCAACCCTAAACAAAAGGGGGTGGTGCAAATGGCTAAACCAAGTTTGAATAGTCCCGTAGCACTACCTCCACAGGATCAATAGTGCTACGGGATTTGATTGAGAAGGGTGTCGCTCGCAAGGGCGGCACTTTTCGTTTTCAGGGAGTTAGCCGCATCCCGCTACAGACATGCACGGTGCGATGAAGCGCAAAAAGTAGAGATTGAGTCCCAAAAATCCGACGGTGATCGTGATGGGCAGTAGCCAGCCGGTGAGTGGGATTCTTTGTGTTATCGGCCGAAGCCACGCCCCCCAACCCATCGTCAGGCCAAGCCCAATCGGGATCAGCGAGACAAATAGATACCGCCCCTGATGCTGAACAAAGCGAAAGTTATAGACGATGAGCAACAGGAGATTGAGTCCCAATAGTGATCCAAATAGGACGGCAAAATAGCGATTGATTCCTTTTCGCGCTCGCCAAATTGCGCCGCTCACACCTGCAACAACCAATAGTAAGAGTGGCGGATACGTCCAATTTGGCAGCGTACAGCACATCCAACCGAACTGCCCAAAGAATGAGCGAAATGTTGTGCGGAGAAAACTCGACACAACAAAACCACCGCCATATTCTGCAATCCATGAGGCAGTTGTAGGTTGCCCAACCACGATGGCATCGTGGCGCACCGTTCCCAAAAAGTCAAGACCCGGATAGACAATCACATTTCGCCCCCACCACAGCAGCCCAATGAGTAGGGCAGGCACAAATATCTGTAGCCCCACATGCAGCAAGTTGCGCCACTTTCCCCAAAATAGATAGAGTAGCAACAGTCCGATTGCCCCCGCCATCAAATATGCGGTCACCTTTGTCAAGAACGCGAGTCCCAATAAAATCGACAGGTACAGCTTATTGCGAGGCTTCCAAATCCCCAGCGGCGTGCCAAGTCGGTTTCTAACCAGCACAAACAACATGCCCGCAACAAGCAACTCGGCTAACGCATCGTTGTTGACAGAGCTTAAAATAGAGACATGTTGTGGCAGCAAAGCGACAAATGCCGTCGTTGTGAGGATAAGCCATTGTTGTGTAAAAATTTGTGATGCAATCAGATAGGCTAGGATGATCGTGCCTGCGCCGATCACAACGGACGCGAGGCGAAGTGCTGTCAGCGAGCCATCAAACAGACGATGAACAGGGGTGAGAAGCAGATAGTAGAGCGGCGGCTGGTAATCTTCATACGCTATGTCGAAAATGGGATACTGTGGAGCAAAGCGACTGCTGACGGCCGCATTTTTGTATGCCTCGTCGTAATCCTCGGCTTCCATAATAGGGAAATGACCATCAGCAAGCTGGCGAACATAGTTATAGTGGGCGGGTTCATCAGGTGCCTGCCATGCAGGCGTGCGGATGGCAAATAGTGTGGCAACGAGCAGGTAAAGCAGCAAGACGGCTGCAAAGGGTGCATGTTTTGGCATGACGTGATCTTATGGCATTTATTTTCCTCTGCAACTTTGCCCATAATTATGACGATATGGGTATAATAACCGCCGGAAGATCGAGAAATAATTGGAGAAGAGTATGAGCTACATGGCACGGCGTGTGCGACATTACGGCACGACGATTTTCACCGAGATGACAAATTTGGCAAATGAATATAATGCGGTCAATTTGGGGCAGGGATTTCCAAATTTCGCTGCGCCTGATTTTGTGAAGACCGCAGCGCAGGCGGCGATCTCGGCCGACATCAATCAGTACCCGCCAGCTATCGGCCGACCGCGCCTACGCAACGCCCTCGCCGCCAAATATGCGCGACATTACGGAATGGAGATCGACCCCGACACCCAGATCGTCGCCATGCACGGCGCGACAGAATGTCTCTTTGCGACGATACAATCGCTCGTTGACCCCGGTGATGAAGTGATTATCTTTGAGCCATACTTTGACACGTATGTGCCGTGCGTCGAGTTTGCGGGCGGAACCCCCGTCTATTACACGCTTGAAGCGCCCCACTGGGAGATTAACCCCGACAAACTTGCCGCGCTCTTCTCAGACAAAACCAAACTCATCCTCATCAACACGCCCCATAATCCAACGGGCAAACTGTTCAGTCGTGCTGAACTACAGATGATTGCCAATTTGTGTCAGCAGCATGACGTAGTTGCAATTTCGGATGAGGTATATGAACATATCGTTTTTGATGAGGCGAAACACATCCCAATTGCAACACTGCCCAACATGGCAGAACGAACGGTGACGATTAGCAGTATTGGGAAGACATTTAGCGTGACGGGCTGGAAAGTGGGGTGGGCGGTGGCTTCGGCCGACATCTGCACCGCCATTTTTCGCAGCCACCAGTGGATCACGTTTGCAGGAGCCGCGCCGCTTGAGGAAGCGAGCGCAGCCTCGCTCGAATGGGCAGACGAAACGGGCTATTATGACGAATTGCGAACGATGTATCAGAAAAAGCGAGACACACTGCTCGCTGCGCTCAACGCTGCTAAACTGCCCGTCATTACGCCCAAAGGAACCTATTTTGCAATGGTAGACATTCGCCAACTTGGCTTTACAGATGACCGAGCATTTTGTACCTACCTCACTAAAGAGGTCGGTGTCACGCCGATTCCGCCCAGCTTCTTTTACACAACCCCCAATGCAGGAACCGATCTAGCACGTTTTGCATTTTGCAAGACAGACGAAGCGTTGGCTGAGACAGCTATACGTTTGCAACAACTTACCACGTAGCGTTGTTATGCTAGATTGGCTCATTCGTTTACTCCTACTTGTTTTTGTCCTGTTGGTGGTAGGTGTTTTAGGAATCGTGTGGATGGGAAATCGGCCGATTAATCCTGCACGTCAAACTGTTACCCCCTCCTCCGAATTTGTTGCTGAAGTGCGAGCAATCGACATCACTGCACCATCTGCTGTGTCGCCGCTTGCGACCTTTAATGACGGCCGACGAATGACGACGCTTATAATGGGTGTAGATCGTCGGCAGCGTGGTAACGATTATACGTTGACCGATAGCATCATGCTCGTTTCGGTAGACCCAACCAGTGAAAAAGTGTCTGTTTTATCAATCCCACGCGATCTGCTTGTAGAAATACCCGGCTTTCGCGCTCATCGTGTCAATGCGGCATTTATTTTAGGCACACGACAAGGGGGGGATGAGGCGGGTGTGCGTTTGGCGATGCAGACCATCGAGCAAAATCTCGGTGTTCAAATCGATCACTACGCACTGCTTGACTTTCAAACAGTAGTGAACATCATCGATTCAGTTGGTGGGGTTACGGTGCGCGTGCCGAAAACGATTGATGACCCAAAGTACCCAGACCACAATTATGGATATGATCCCTTCTATCTCGAAGCGGGCGAGCAACATCTCGATGGAAAAATAGCCTTAAAATATATGCGGTCACGGCATACTGGAACTGACTTTGACCGTTCACAGCGTCAACAACAGGTGCTTCTCGCCTTTCGACAACGATTATTAGCGCAGGAAGCGGGCGAGTTTCTCTCGCTCGCCCCGACCATTGTCGATAAACTCCGTGACGGTTTTTTTACCAGCCTGTCCACTAATGACATTGTTATGCTCGCTCAAGCTGTCACACATGTCTCCACACGCAACATCAGCATGGCGGTGTTAGACTACGAGTATGTGCAGAGCCAAGCGACGGAAAACGAGGGGACGGTGCTTCTGATACGACCAGAAAAAGTTTCAGAATTGATCGCACAGTTGTTTTATTAGGTAGCGCATTATTGTTGAGCAGATTTTAGTCTGCTCAACACCCCCAGCCCTAGCAAGAAAAATAGTAAGAATTGCATATGCACATCTGGAAGCGAATTGTCATTGTTTGACATTTATTTAGCTGTTTGTATAATTCTGTCATCTAGCGAATTTTCGCTAAAGCGAGAATTTAAGCAAATCAAAAACTTTCACTAGCCGAAAGGAGCAAATCAGATGAAGCAAGAAATGAATGAAAACATCACTGAAGAATTTGAACAAGAAGAAGAGCAATTTGTCCTTGCGGCCGATGAGGAAGATACCACTATTTACCGCGATTTCTTCCGCCATTAAACTTTAATTTCTACTCCTTATCGTAAAAACGCTGCCAAAACAGGTGGCGTTTTTGTTTTTTGCGTATTTATGCGATCAACTCCCAAACCGATTGATATGCACCCTGTTTCTCACAATAGGCAACAAACCGCGCGAAAAATGGCTCGGCCGTCACGGTCGCACTGTCCCCCACCACAATCAGCTTGCGCCGCGCCCGCGTGAATGCGACATTCATTCGTCGTGTCTCGCTTAAAAATCCAATTTCCCCAGCATAATTTGAGCGCACCAGCGAGATAATCACGGCCTCCTGTTCGCGCCCCTGCATTCCATCAACCGACCCAACCTCAATTTGTAGCTCGTCTTCATTCAACCGTTCCCGCAGCCAATCGACCTGCGCTGAATAGGGCGCGATAATTGCGATCTGACTGGCAAGCACACCAGCGTCTAATAGGTGAACGACCTGCTGCATGACAAGTTCTGCCTCTTGCGGATTGCGACGACTAAACGTCTCAGTCTGCTCTTCGTCATAACTTGCACCCGCTGTGTCGATGAAGGTGAGTGGGGTGGTGGTCAGCGGGGTGGGTTGAACATTGGGAAGATCAGTTAGGAGATGGGATCGCACAACATCGGCCGCTTCCAAGCTGTCCTGATAGAATTCGGCCGAGCTAAACGCCATAATCTCTTCATTCATCCGATACTGCACAATCAACTGCCGTGCGATTTTCCTCCCATCACGTGTCATCAACTGTTCTAGCAAGCTGCGTCCAAATCCTTCCTCTCGTGCCTGCTGGGACAAAATTGTTGGCGGTAATTGCTGATGATCGCCTGCTAGGATGATCTTTTTTGAACGAACAATGGGAATCCAAGTTGCGGCCTCTGTGCTTTGCCCCGCTTCATCAATTACACACAAATCGTACTGCCGCTGTCCAAATGTCGTGCTGTCGATGCCAGTCAACGTCGTCAGTGTGACCTGTGCTGCATCCAGCACGCGCTCAACCGCTGCCCGCTCTAACTCGCGTGCCTCGGCAAACATATTACCCGCTTCGGCACGTTTTGCCGCTTTCTGCCCTTTGTCCGGCCGCGCCCGTTTCCAGCGACCAGCATCCCGCTGCAATGCTTGCGCCTCGCGCCGCAGCTTATTGGCTACATGATAATCTGTATGTTGTTCTACGAGCGCATCTAGTGTGCGATCTTGTACGGCCGATAAAACGCGAATTGGGTCGCCCACGCGCACAATGTTGAGGGAGGTCTGGGCAAGTCGCTCGACGAGATTATCGACTGCCAAGTTGCTCGGCGCACACGCCAAGACGCGCTCACCACGTGCGACGGCGGCAATGATAAGTTCGACCAGTGTCGTTGTTTTGCCTGTGCCGGGCGGGCCGTGGATGAGGGCGATGTCATCGGCCGAAAGTGCCAATTTGATAGCTTTTTGTTGAGGCCCATTTAGAGTCTGGTATTCGGTATTCAGCCTGATCGCCGAAAACTGCGCTGCCTCTCGTCCCAAAATAATGTCTCGCAACTGAGCCAGTCGATTTCCCTTTGCAGCCGCCACGCGCCCAATCGCCTGCGTCATGCGTCGCCGTGAAATCTCATCCTGCGCCAAATCAAGCCGCACAGTGCTAGCGACCTCTGGCGACTGTGAGAACGCAACGTCAATCGTCTGACGACTACGCCGCGCAACCACGCCGCGCCATGCGCCATTCTCGGTCGTCATAACGACTGGCGAGCCGACATTGAGCCTTGTCCATGGCAACCGCGCCTGTTCATTGCGTAGACCCAATCGCAAAATGACGCGCCCACCTAAGCCAATTGTCTCCTCTCGAATGACGAGATTGCTCAGGTTGTGCGCGTCTTTGATGCGTGTCTGGAGCTGTTCTTTTTCTGCGTCAGCTTCGAGATCGAGCCAGCGTAATAAGTTGTCGAAATGGGGTTGTTCACCCGGCCGAGCTTGTCGCCAAACGTGGATGCGGCGCGATTCGATGAGGAGACCGTCTAGTTTGCGGACGAGTTTGCCGAGATCATCTTGGTCAATTTCGATGGTGGCTGTGGTGTGGGTGGTGCGAATTCGGCCGATAACCTCTTTCGGCAAGCGGCCTTCTTCTAAAAGTAGACGATAAACAGCACCTTTGCCAACGCGATGGGGCAAATTTTCAATAAACAGCAGTTGCATCTGATAAGGATACCCCGCTTTTCCAGAGGTTCCACCTTTTGGAAAGGTGGAACCTCTTCATCCTAATGATATTCAGGCAGCCAATCGCCGTGTGCTTCGATCAGATCGTCAACGAGGTTCCAGATTTGGTCGAGATTGAGTTCGGCCGAAGTGTGCGGATCCAACATCGCCGCATGATAAATATGCTCACGCTTCTGCGTCAACGCAGCCTCAACCGTCAACGCCTGCACGTTGATATTCGTCTGCATCAATGCCGCTAACTGTGGCGGAATTGCACCGACTTTGACGGGCTGCACGCCGTTTTTGTCTACCAAACACGGCACCTCAACAGGAACGCCGTCAGGCAGATTGTCGATAATTCCATCGTTTGGCACATTGCCGTAGATGCGCGTTGGCTTGCCCGTTTCGATGGCGTGGATGATGTCCGCGCCAAACTCGACACTTGGCTCAACCTCAATTGGCTTGCCCTCATCCTCAAACTCATCGCGCAGATATTCCCAATGGGCAATTTGCGCTTCACAGCGCAGGATATATTCATCGAGTGGGATGTCAAACTGTTCAAGCAGTTCAGGCATGTCACGCTTGATAAAGTAGGGCGTGTATTCGCTAAAATGTTCGCTCGATTCGGTCACAAAGTAGCCCAACCGCTTAAACATTTCGTAGCGGACGTGGTCGGTCATGCGTGTGAAACGTTTCGGCCAGTTGTTGCTTTTCTCAAACTCAGCCATTGTCTCATACAGCTTGGGATACATATTCTTCCCCTCGTGTTCTAGCTTGAGAAAGAACGCCATATGGTTGATTCCCGCGACGAGATAATTGAGCTCATCACGCGGAATGCCCATGTCGTCGGCGAGATCGTGTGCTGTATGTGGAACGCTATGGCAAAGGCCGACCGTTTTGATGTTTGTCGCCCGGTCAATCGCCCAGCAGTTCATCACCATCGGATTGACATAGTTCAAAAACTGCACATCGGGGCAAAGTTCCTCCATATCGCGGCACATGTCGAGCAGAACGGGGATCGTCCGCAACGAGCGCATGATTCCACCAATGCCGAGCGTGTCCGCAATTGTCTGGCGCAGCCCATACTTTTTGGGAATCTCAAAGTCGATCACAGTGGATGGTTTGTAGCCGCCCACCTGAATCATACAAATTGCATGATCTGCGCCATCCAACGATTCACGTCGGTCAAGCGTTGTTTCAATCTTTGGATTACTTCCCGTCGCTTGTGCAACTTTTCGTGCAACAATTTCTGAAGTACGCAGGCGTTCTGGGTCGATGTCGTGAAGTGAAATGGTGCTTTCGGCTAGTGCAGGGTAGCGGAGGATGTCTCCCATCAAATTCTTCGTAAAGACTGTGCTTCCCGCGCCGATAAAAGATATTTTTGGCATAATGAATTTCCGCTAATAATGTTTGTGGTCGCGTTTGAACTGGTTAATTTCGCGTAACCGTTATGATTTGATTTGTTTTAATTGTTTTAATTTCTGCCGTGTCGCCATCCGGCCATTCGATTGTCAGACCGTCTATTTTTGCATCGGCCGGCACGCCAAAGTGAAGGCGAGTCGGATCACCCGAAAGATAACCGCTGATGACGCGCACATCGCGGGTCATCTCGCCCAGCGACGTATCCAGCGTGACGACTGCGCCGATTGCGAACGGGTTTGCCGTGTCGGGCTGGCGCAATTCGACTTGCACACTGCCACCCTCGCAAAGGCGATTCTCAAGCAAATAGGCACGGTCAAGCAGATTGTTTACAACGATGTCGAGATCGCCGTCGTTGTCGAGGTCTGCCATGCTCATGCCGCGACCGCTGGCAGTGTGATTTAAGCCCCAGCGTGGGATAGGGGTGAACATGCCGTAGCCGTCGTTGCGTAACGCCTGATTTTCTTCGACAAGCTCATTGTTTGGCAGATAGCTCAGGCTTTCAAACGAGATCATGCCGTTGACGCTGTAGAGGTCGAGATAGCCGTCGTTGTCGAGGTCGCCAAATTTGGTTGACCAACTCCAGCCAGTGCCGTCTAAGCCCATCGACTCGGCCGATTCCACAAACCCTCCCTCATCATCCCGCATCTGCAACACGTTCGCCATCACCTGCGGATCGCCTTCGACCACCGTATGATTTGCCATCATCGCTTCCATCAAAGGCATGTGGTCTGCTTCGTTGGCGGGACTGTATGGTTTCATGTCGGCGGCGAACAGTTCGGCCGATCCATCATTATCGACATCCCCCAAATCAAAGCTCATCGTGTTTTCGGTCGTTGCCGCAAATGGCTCCGCCCGCTCCCAACCATCGTCTGTCTGCACCCACATAAAGTCGCGCACGGAGGCAAAGTCGTTGCCCACAATGATGTCATCTCGTCCATCTGCGTTGACATCCAGCAGTTGGATCGCCAACACTTGCGATGTTTCCGCAAGCCGCTCACTCGTGAAAGTCCCGTTGCCCTGATTTGTAAAGACAAACACGCCTGCTCCGGGTCCAAACATGAATGAGTCGCGCAACTCTTTTTCTAGTGCCGTGTCGTAGGAACCCGTCACAAGATCGAGGTCGCCATCATTGTCCAGATCGCCCCACGCCATCGTGTAGGCTTTCTCATTGACCCCTTCAAGCAATCCTTGCGTAAACTGCCCGTCGCCTTGATTCCGCCAGACAATCAGCGTGCCGACGCGAGTCGTGAACACAATGTCCAGCAAGCTGTCCGCATCGACATCAACCACGGCAACTGCACGTGAGTTGCCGTGATCGAGTTCCTGTTTGCGAAAGGTTAACGTCCCTTCGTTCCAAAAAATCGCGTTGTTGTCTGCGAGATTCGCCAGCACGATGTCGATGTCGCCATCATTATCGAGATCGTTGAGCGCAAGCCCCGATCCGTTGCTGTCGTACATATCGACTGGCTCATATTGATTGGTCGTTGTGTGGTCGAGGTAGTGCAGCCCGAAGCTGATTAGGCACTCGGCTTGTTGATTGGTGGAGGTTCGGTCGATGGTGATGTTTTCGGCCGAATCTTCCACCATCCCACCACAACCAATCAGCAACCACAGCAGCAAAACGCTCACCCACTTGATTCTTATCTCTTGCATCTTTGATTTGGGGAAAAAAGGTCGCTCTCAATTGAGCGACCTTTTGCCTAAAGTCCTAAACCGCGAGACAGACGGAAGCGATTTAGTCAAACGTACTGTTTACTTCCTCATTCGCATCTAGCAAGATGTCGGCCGGCTCTGCTTGGCTAAGGAAGATTGCATCCATCACTTCGCTCATGATGTCGGCAATTTCAGAAGCGTTGTCCGTCACGGGGAATAAGAACGTCCCACCCGGCTCCAATGCTTGCTCGGTGAAGGCAGACACATCAATGCCACGATCTTCATAGACTGCCAGTGCATTGTTTGTGCCTTCTTCCGTTGCGGGGAAGACAACGCCATAGGTGCCAACCAGAGCCTCACACTCAGGTGAAGCCGCATACTTGACCCACTCCCACGCATGTTCGGGATGCTCTGTGCCCGTCCAAATCGAGTCAGCCAAGCCGTTGAACATACTCTTGCGTCCTTCAGGACCTTCTGGCAAGTGGGCGAAGCCGACATCGACACCTTCAATCGTCGAATAGAAGCCAATTTGCCATGAGCCATCTGTTGTCATCGCCGTTGCACCAGATGAGAAGAGAGCGGTGTTACCGAGACTCGCCATATCTTCATATGGTGCGATCCAGCCTTCTTCCAAACCAGTTTGGAACCATTCCATCGTGGCGATGAAGCGCGGGTCGTCGTAGTGGTATTCAGTTGCGTAAAGGCCATCAACAAAGTTCCAACCTGTGCTAGCCGCGAAGTGGCTGTACTGCGTTTGTCCATATGCGCCTGCGCCCGGAATGTCCGTGCCATAGCCGTAGGTCACAACGTTATCTTTGTCAAAATCAGCACTGAGTGCATTGTTGCCGTTTTCATCAATCGTCAGCATCTTGACGATTTCGGTGAACGTGCCACCATCTTCTGGATTCCACGTTGCGCTATTGAGTTCATCTTCGCTGATGCCAGCCTCTTCCAGCTTGGCCTTGTTGAAGATCACGGCAATCGTGTCCCAATCTTTTGGCAACCCGTAGCGTGCGCCATCACGAGTCCACAACTGTTCTAGTTCACCAATATAGATGTCGGTCGGTACGCCATCGCGCTCGACAAAGGGTTGAATGTCAAGGATTTGGCCTTTGCTAGCAAATTCAGGATATTTCGCTAAGTGGTTGGTGAACACATCGGCCGCACCACCTGCAACCATTTCTGTCTGCAAGCCGTTCCAGTAATCATCCCAGCCTAGATTCTCGACAACAACAGTAATGTTAGGGTTAATTGCCATGAAGTTAGCCGCACACTCTTCGTAGGCTGGGAATTGGTTGATGTCCCAGTTGATGTAGCGAATCGTTGCTGGTTCCAACATGCTCGCATCGCTGCCAGTGTCTTCTTCTGTCAAACCAGCCGCGTCTGTCGTTTCACCACTTTGACCCGCATCAGCCCCAAACGTCGCGTTCACTTCCTCGTTGGCGGCTGGCAAGATGTCGGCCGGCTCTGCTTGGTTGAGGAAGATCGCGTCCATCACTTCGCTCATGATGTCGGCAATTTCAGAAGCGTTGTCCGTCACAGGGAACAAGAATGTTCCGCCCGGCTCCAATGCTTGTTCGGTGAAGGCAGATACATCAACACCGCGCTCTTCATATGCGGCAAGTGCATTGTTTGTTCCCTCTTGTGTCGCGGGGAAGACAACGCCATAGGTGCCGACGAGAGCTTCACACTCAGGTGATGCAGCGTACTTAACCCACTCCCAAGCTTCGTCTGGATGCTCTGTGCCTGTCCAGATTGAGTCAGCTAACCCGTTGAACATACTCTTGCGCCCTTCGGGGCCTTCTGGCAAGTGGGCAAAGCCAACATCGACACCTTCAATTGATGAGTAGAAACCGATTTGCCATGAACCATCCGTTGTCATCGCCGTTGCGCCAGATGAGAAGAGAGCGGTGTTACCGAGACTCGCCATATCTTCATATGGTGCGATCCAGCCTTCTTCCAAACCAGTTTGGAACCACTCCATGGTAGCGATAAAGCGCGGATCGTCGTAATGGTATTCAGTCGCATACAAACCATCTACGAAGTTCCAGCCTGTGCTAGCTGCGAAGTGGCTGTATTGCGTTTGTCCGTATGCGCCTGCGCCTGGAATGTCCGTGCCGTAGCCATAGGTCACAACGTTATCTTTGTCAAAATCAGCACTGAGCGCGTTGTTGCCATTTTCATCAATTGTCAATTGTTTGACGATTTCGGTGAACGTGCCACCATCTTCTGGATTCCACGTCGCGCTGTTAAGTGCATCTTCGCTGATGCCTGCCTCTTCCAACTTTGCCTTGTTGAAGATCACGGCAATTGTGTCCCAATCTTTTGGCAACCCATAGCGTGCGCCATCACGAGTCCACAACTGTTCTAGCGAACCGATGTAAATACTAGTGTCTACATTGTCACGCTCAACCCATGGTTGAATGTCAAGGATTTGGCCTTTGCTGGCGAACTCAGGATATTTTGCCAAGTGGTTGGTGAATACATCAGCCGCACCACCCGCAACCATCTCCGTCTGCAACCCATTCCAGTAATCATCCCATCCAAGATTTTCCACATTGACGACGATATTGGGGTTTGCAGCATTGAAGTTCGCCGCGCATTCTTCGTAAGCGGGGAATTGGTTGATGTCCCAGTTGATGTAGCGAATCGTTACCGTGTCGCCCGTCGCTTCTGGCTCATCGTCTGGTACATCTGCACCACCATCGTTGTCTGTCTCAACACCAGAGTCTGGCACGGCATCCTCTGGCTCGTTTTCCCCACCGCCACACGCGACGAGGGCAAAGCTCATCAGCGCAACTAACGACCAAACTAAGAGTTGTTTCCATTTTAGGTTCATTGTTTCTTCTCCAATAAGAGTAATTTGTGCTTCTACTTGAAGCCCGTAAACTGAATCGAATCGATGACCCGTCGGCCGACGATCAAGTACAGGATCACGACGGGGATAATCGCTAAGAACGTGCCAGCCATCAAGCCCGACCAGTCGGGAACACCGGATGGATTTTGCTGGCGGAACTGATTGAGCGCAACCGTGAGCGGTCGCACCTGCTCCTCACGCGCAATGACGGACGGCCACAAATACTCATTCCACATCGTGATGAACGTGATGATCGCCAATGTGGTGATGGGTGGACGACTGACTGGCAGAATGATTTGCCTGAAAATCGTAAAGTAACCCGCCCCGTCAATTTTCGCCGCCTCCTCGATCTCTTTGTTGATGCCGAGAAAGAATTGCCGCAGGAAAAAGACGGCAAATGGAGTCATAAAGAAAAATGGGGCTGACATGCCCGCAAAGGTGTTCTGTAATCCCAAGTTGCGAATCAAAATGAAGTTGGGGATCAACTGCACGATGCCCGGAATCATCAGCGCGGCGATGAACAGCGTGAAGAGCGTGTTGCGTCCGGGAAAGTTTAGCCGCGCAAACGCATATGCCGCCATCGTACTGAATGTTACTTGCCCGATGGTGACGACTGTTGCAAAGACAAACGAGTTGCGGAGGAAAAGGGGAAAGTCAAAGGTTTGTCCTGAGCCACCAGCCGCTAACGCTTCCCGTGCGTCAATGAAACCCAGCACACGTCGGAAGTTGTCAAACGTAAAGCCGACTGGCAGGAGCGAACTAGGATTGTTAAAAATTTGAGCTTGACTGGTCAATGCAGTACGCAATACCCAGTAGATGGGGAACAAGGTTAGAAAGAGAATGATCCCCAGTAGAATCCACATGAAAATTCGGCCGATACTTAATTTGCCCATTATCACTTCTCCTTACTTATAAGTCCGACTCGTCGGCACGGAACAGGCGCATTTGGATCAGGCTGACCATCACCAAAATGACAAACAACACCATCGAAACAGCGGTCGCATAGCCCATGTCAAACCGCTCAAAAGCACGCTCATAGATCAACCAGTTGATGACCTCCGTTGCATTGATGGGACCACCGCCCGTTGCAACTGCCACTGTGTCGAAAAGCTGGAAGGAGCCGATGACCGACGTGACCATGACAAACGCCAACACTGGACGGAGTAATGGTACGGTAATTCGGAAGAACGATTGAAACTCAGTTGCACCATCTATCGACGCAGCTTCATACAGAGATTTCGGAATGGTCTGAAGCCCCGCGAAAATCAGTAGGGCTGTATAGCCGACGTGTCGCCAGATGTTGACCCCGACAATCGCTTCAAGTGCTTGGTTGGGGTTGCCGAAGAACCCAAATCGGCCGAGGCCGATCCAATCGGTAAACGCATTGACGACCCCCAAAGTCGGGTCGAGCAGCCACAAAAAGAGCAATGCCACAATCACGTTTGGCATCAGCCACGGAAACAGCAAAATGCCGCGCACCGTCGTTGATTTTGTCAAGCGATCCATCATCGCCGCGATGACGGTCGCAATTACTGTCTGGAGCGGAATGTTGAGAATCACGTACTTCAACGTGCGCCACATCGCACCGCGAAACGCCCGATCAGACATCAAATCGCGGTAGTTTTCGGCACCAATAAAGTTAGGGTCAGTCAACAAATCCCAATCAGTCAGGCTGATGTAAAAGCCGCGCCCAGCGGGAATCGCGTAGAAAACGACAAACCCGATTAGACTCGGCAACAAAAATGCGTAGGCAACCCATGTTTCGTGGCTAATTTTTGGGGCAACTCGACGTTTGGGGGGAGACCCGCCTTTTGCGGGGTTTGCAAAGCTCATGTTTTTCTCCTCTAGTGCTGTGTGAACAGTTCCGTGAACGTTCACGGAATTATAAAACGATTCTTAGATTTGTCAAGTTGATTCACGGCGAATCAATTCCATCGGCATTTCTAAATCGAGAAATTGTTTGTCTGGCTCTGCTAACATTTCTAGCAAGCGCGTCATCGCCTTGCTTCCGAGCGTATATTTATCGACGCGGATACTCGTCAGAGACGGTGTGGAGATGGAGGTTAAGTGAATATCGTCAAAGCCGACGAGAGCGATGTCGTTGGGAACCGTTTTCCCGATGTCGCGGCAAGCACGCAGTGCGCCAAGTGCCATTAGGTCATTGTAGGCGAAGATTGCGGTGACTTGAGGATTGCGGCCGATCAACCATTTTGCCGCTTGATACCCGCCTTCAATCGTAGGGGCATTTTTCACAATCGCTGCATTGTGCCCATGACGCGCCAACGCATCACTAAACCCAATACCATTCAAATAAGAGAAACAGCGTCACGAAAGGAAGAGCGAGGCTGAG
>CAYMGE010000119.1:0-16192 GCA_964389925.1 uncultured Ardenticatenaceae bacterium | reverse complement strand
CAGTTTTTGGGACATAGTGTGAGACATATTTCTTGCTGCGTCCCAAAAAGTATACGATGCAAGACAATGTTTAGTCGCCTCTCCCATCTACGCCCCTAACTCAACCCACCCCATCCGTAGCGCATACAGCGCGGCCTGTGTGCGGTTGTCAACACCGAGCTTTTGATAGACCTGACGCATTCGATTCGCAATCGTTTGTGGCGAGAGATCGAGCTTGTCAGCGATGCTCTTGTTGCTCAACCCCTGTGCCGCCAGTTGCAGGACATCCATCTCGCCGCTTGTCAATTGCGCGACGGCTGTATTGTCCTCTGCATCTTTGCTGATTCGCCGAAACTCGGTCATGACCCGCGCCGTCATTTGTGCGTCGATCAACGCCTCACCGCGTACCACCTGATGTACTCCGTCGATCAACTCTTGGGCATCCGCATTTTTGAGCAAATACCCCTGTGCGCCCGCCTTGATGGCGTTAAACAGGTGTTGATCCTCTCGAAACATGGTGAGGATGATGACTCTTGCGGCAGGATTGTTCTCGATGATCTGCGTCGTCGCATCAATGCCGTTCAGACGCGGCATATTGATGTCGATCAGAATGATGTCGGGGTTCAACTCGGCCGCCAATGCAACAGCCGCCTCACCATCGGCCGCCTCACCCACAACCTGAAAGCCCCCTTTCAATTCGCAGATTTGGCGTAATCCCTGCCGAAACAAATTGTGGTCATCTGCTAGAAGGATGCGAATGTTTCGCATGATTGGTTCCTTGTTGAAATCAGAATACGATATTCTCCCTTTTCAGTATAAGCAGTATGCCAGCGCAGCACCAGAGTAAAAATTACTCAAATGCCAAACTGTTTTCTACCGTCAGCGGCAGAACGACGCGAATTTCAGTGCTGCCGGGACGGCTGCTGATGTCGAGCCGACCCGCGACCGCAGCGACGCGCTCACGCATCTGCACAAGACCGAGACGGTCACTCCGACCATTCACTTGCAGGTTAACCGCGTCGAATCCGACACCGTTATCGCTGACGGTTAGGGTGAGCGTCTCATTTGTTGCCGTTAACGCCACGTGGGCGAGGCTCGCCTTGGCGTGTTTGGCAATGTTATTGAGCATCTCTTGCACAATGCGAAATAGCAGTAGTTCAAGGTTATTGGGCAGAGTGGGCGGCTTCTCAGCGAGATGGAGCGACACGTAGACATCATGGCGGTCGTTGAAGTCGGCGATGTAGCGTGGGAGCATCGCGTAGAGACCGAGCCTGTCGAGCGCAAGCGGGCGCAGGGCATGGATCGAGCGACGTAGTTCGACGATTGCCTCGTCGAGGATCGTCTCGGTTTGATCAAAGTCGGCTTGCAACAGGGCGGGAGCGTCCGTCATCCAACTGCGCCATAGCACGGGGCGCAGACGCAGAAAGGCGAGATTTTGCGCCACGCCATCATGGATTTCCTGCGCGATGCGCTGTCTGTCGGCCTCAATCGCCTCGACTTGGGATTGACGTTGCTGTCGTGCCGTTCTATCCTCAACGACGACGATGATGCGCGACCCATCTTTATCAGGTGCGGGCGTGGCGACGATGCGAACGGGAAACGGGTTGCCGTCTGAGCGTAAGCTGATCGCTTCGAGGATCGCATTTTGACCCGCCCGTACTGTGTTGAGCATTTGGGGGATAAACGCTTGGCTATTGTCGTCCATCAATGTTGATAGCGGCATTGTGGCGAACTTTTCGGCCGAAATCCCATACAACGCCTGCGCCCGTCGGTTGACCGTCTGCACCAGCGGCACATCGTTGACCAAATCGACTTCCATAATAGCAACAGGGGCATTTTGAAACAGCAGTCGAAAGCGTTGTTCGCTGAGTTGGATGTGCCGCTGCGTCTCTTGTAGACGGGTGACGAGGCGGGCGTTTTTGAGGGCGATTGCCGCCTGCCTTGCCAATAGCATGAGCACCGGCACTCGTTCGGAGGCGATAGCGTGCTGGGTCGGCCGATTTTCCATGTAGAACACACCGACCGCTTCGCCGCGATCCAGCAGCGGTAAACAGAGGATGGAGCACATGTCTGATCGGCCGATTGGCTGCTGTGGGCCATCTTCGCCATTGAGCAGCACAGGTTCGAACCGCTCCGCAACCTGCTGCACGATTGCCATGTCGATGGCGTGCGTTGCATCATTGGCTTGTGCGCCGACGATTTGCCAGCCGTTCTCGGTCGGCAATAGCAAATGCCCGTACTGCGCGTGGGCGTTTTCGATTAAGATCGCAGAGAGCGTTTCGATCAGGCGTGGCAACTCCGTTTCGCGGGAGAGCGTTTGCCCCAATCTGATGATGCTGTTGAGGTCTAGCTGTGTTGAGAGATCGGGGACGCGCTCAGGGGCAGACAGCTGCAAACGCTCATCGAGCTGGCGCACCTTGCCGATTGCCCCCCACGTTGCGAAATGGTCGCGTGCTTGTTGCAGATGGTGGCGTGCGCTCTTGGATCGGCCGATTTCCGCATAGAAATGCCCCGCTGCTTCGTGGGCAACGGCTAATTCTGGCAAGAAGCGTTGTGTTTGTGCTTTGTGAATCGCGGTGGCGTAGAGGTCGGCGGCTTGGGTGTTTCGGCCGAAAAGCCGCGCTCGCTCCGCCTCGACCAGCGTGTAGCGATGGAGGCAGTTTTCGGGACTATGATCTGCCCAGCGGCGCAATTTGCGCTGATTGGCGACGACGGCGACGAGCAGTTGCGCTGCCTTCCGTTTTGGTGAGTGCGCGGCCAGCCGCAGCCGCGCCAGCGACTCATAGAAGTTGAGGACGGGAATCAGTGGTGTCCCCGTGCCGCCCCGCGCATATTTCCGCGCCCGCCGCGCGGCCGCCACAGCGCGTTCAAAATCGCCAAACAGATAGCAAAGCGTCAGCTTGTGGCAGGCGGCGAAAAAGAGGGTTGTGTAATCTTTTTCGCGCAGGTGAACGGGTTGTAACTGTCGCTCATTGTAAGCCGCGCCGACCAGTTCACATGGGTCGTCCGCCATACCGAGTAGATTGCGATAGTATTGCCACCCCAACTGGTAGCGATAGTGGATCGACATCCCCTCAAACGGCTCAAGGATTTGCATACTGTCCGCAAGCGCACGCTCGGCCGTCGCAAAATCCATCTTGCTGATAAACCATGTGAAGTACGGGTAGAGACCAGCGGCGACGGCGAAATACTCGTAATCCCCCGTCACCTCGCTGTCACGAATCGGCTGGAGCGTCGTCTCGATGTGGTCTTTCCAATGAAAGATGTGGGCATGAACGAAGTATTTGACAAAGATGGCGTACTCTTTGATCTCGATTTGCGCCCCAACCCGTAACGCCAACTGTCCGAAGATATATCCGCGCTCAATTCGGCCGATGCTACACAACAGCAAGCCATAGAGCGCGTACCCCATCGCCGACAGCGGATGTGCGCCATGACGCAGCGTGCGCTGCAAAATTTCGAGACCGAGCAGCAGAAGTAGTTCGGGGCTAACGGAGGCGGCCGAAATGGTCGTCGCCGCCATCAGTTCGATGGCCTTGCGCTGCTGTGGGTCGCTCATCGGTCGCAACTGCGCCAACTCGTCAGGCTTGCGACCACGCAACGCCCACTCGATGCGGGTCGTGGCGTGCGCGATGTGCCGCTTGCCGACGGGATAGACGAGACGAACATCCAGCTTTTGCAACGCCGCCAGCGCAGTGATGACCGCCTCCTCATAGCGACCTTGCAAATACAACATCGGCATTCGCACCTCAGTGACGGTGAGACGGTCGAGCAGCGATGTGGCACGATTTTCTATCTCACTTAGGACGGCGGTTGTTTGGTCAAACGCGCCGAAGCGGGGCAGCGCGTTTGCCATCGTCATGTGTAGATCGCGCATCAAAATGGGCTGTTCGCGCCAGCCGCGTTCGCCGTCCAAACAGTCGATGCCGTGTTGGGCAAATGTGTGTCCATTGTGAAAGGAGGCGAGGTCATTCGATTTACGTCCCGCTGCCAGATTGATTTCGGCAACGGTCACGCGCTCTATCCATGTGAGGGTGTCGATGGAGAGACGATTGAAGTGGCGCACGATTTGGAAGATATGGGCGTTGTGTTCAACTGAACTAAGACCGTCCCATAGCATTCGGCCGACTCTCACGTGAATTTGCTCATCCGTCACGGCTGGCAGCAACAAAAAGACCGCGTTGTGAATCTGCTCATGGGCAAAACGATAGAGCGGTGCGTGTGCTGTGTGTGCTGGTTCACCGTCGGTCGCACGACGAAAATGGGTCGTCATTTCGTGAACCGCGTCCGCCCACGGATTATTTTCAGGGCGCGACGACCGCGTGGAGGCATACAGCGGCAGGACAATTCCCATGTTCTGAAAGTGGCGCACTTGCAACGTCGTCGCGTCTACCGTCTGCCCCATAACGATCGCCAGCAGCGTGACATCAAAGCGTCGGCCGAGATGGGCAGCCACTTTCAACAATTTTTGTTGCGGCTCTGGCAGCGTTTGCAAACGATTTTGCACGAGCGCAGCCACGTTGTCTGCAATCGGCGCGGCTTCGATTTGTGGTAGCTCCCACGTCCAGCAACGTTGCGTAAAGTCAATGCGAATTAGTCCGCGCCGATAGAGCAACTGCAAAAATTCGCGCACAAACATTGGGTTGCCATTTGTTTTATCGTACACCAGCCGCGACAAGCCGCGTAACTGCTCTGCATCGGCATAAATCGTTTGCGCCACCATCGTGTGTGTGTCGGCAAGAGAGAGCGGGCGCAGGAGTAGATGGGTTGATTGTGCTTGCAACAACGCTGGCAACGGTTGGTCGGTGCGATAGACCCAAATCATCAATAGCTGAGGCGCGGTCGTTTGGGTGAGGTCGTGGAGAAGGTGCAGCGATTCCACATCGGCATGGTGTGCGTCGTCCAGCACGATGGCCAGCGGTGCAATGTCTACTAGAGCGGCGGTAAAAAATGCCTGAATTGCCGTCTTGAGCATCAGTTGCGGGTAGTCGATTTGGGCTTGCTGGTCGGGTGGCACAGCGAGTAGTGCCGCGAGAGCAGGGATATGCTTGACGAGCCGTGTGACGTGACCAGCCAGTGCGCTGGATAGCCGCCCTCGCCAAGTGGATAGACGCGCCTTCTCGCCTGTGAGCAACTGGCGGACAAAGCTATCGAGCAGGCCAATCACTGCTGCATAGGGGGCGGTTGCGCTCTCCATTTCGGCCGAATGCGTCCACATCATCCCGTCTAACTCATGCACAGGTCCCCGCAATTCGCGCACCAACGACGTTTTGCCAACTCCAGACCGCCCACCGATCAGTAGCAGTTGGATATCGCCATCGTGTAACGCGGCGAGCAGTTTTTCCTGCTCCTGCGCCCGTCCGTGCAGCGTTTCGAGTCGCAGATTGTCCGCCATGTCCATTTGGCCTAGCGTAAATGGGGGGATATCGCCTGTCGCATTCCAGCTCTCCCAACAGCGTTGCAGGTCGATGAGCAGCCCTGCGGCCGATTGGTAGCGATCCTGACCCGCTTTTGCGAGCAACTTCAAGATCAGTTGTTGCAGTGGGATGGGGAGGGTGGAATCGGCCGAAAATGTCGCTGGCACGGCAACGTGCGCGTGGATTAGGGCGACCATATCATCCGCAACAAACGGCAGTTCCCCCGTCGCAAGGCGGTAAAAAATAATCCCCAGCGCGTAGAGGTCGGTGCGCTGGTCGCACGGTTGATTGATGCGCCCCGTCTGTTCAGGGGCGATGTAGGGGAGGGGTTGGTCACTGTGGGGGGGGAGGAGCGTGATTTGGGGGGCGGAATGTCGAGTTTTGTTTTGCGAATTGGCCGACAACATAACCCGCACCGTGTCGGGATTGACCGAACCGTGCAAGCCGTCCTGCGCGTGCTGCTCCCCAATCGCCGCTGTCAACCCAAGCGCAAGTTGGAGAAACGTCTCCAACTCGACCGCCTGCACACTGTTTTCATCGATCCATTGCTGAAGCGTCATTGCCGAAGCAAAAGGGTTGGTTAAGTTGTATGCAGATAAGGAAGTGCTTCGAGTGATTCAGCGACGAGAAGAGATCGGCCGATTTGCATCAACTTTTCCTCGTCCTCAATCTGTGACAGTCGCTCAATGCTCTGTTCGGGAACTGTGCCAAACTTTGTCTTCATCAGGTCAAGCAATATGATTTGACGACCCTTGAGCAAGCCTTCTGCACGACCTTTCTTAAGACCTTTCTTGAGGCCTTTCTTAAGACCCTTCTCAAGCCCTTGCTCAAGTCCTTGCTCCATGCCGACCTGCTGACCCATTGCCATTGCCTCATCCCACGCACGGGTAAAGGCAGTTTCACGTAGCTCTTGCACATTTTCAGCGTAACTCATTTCCATTATCTCGCTTGGTGTCGGTAGCTCCTTGTCAGGCATGTACCGATCCACCATACTAATCAGAAAATGCCGATCCCCTTCATCTATATTGTCATTGGCGATGACTGACAAGCTCTTGAACTTCAACTCCCACGGTGACATCTCTCCACGTCTCATAAGGACAGAGAGAGCAGCAGCAACGGCGTTGGTGTTCATAAAATGCTCTTCGGCCGCCATCTTCGGCAACCCAATCTGCCCATACTTGAACTGAATTAAGGTGTGACCGAGTAGCTCTTCGGTGTAATTCTGCCACCGCGCATCGCTGCCGCCGCGCTTGAGAATCAGCAAAATTGGTAATACGTCCAGATTTTCACGCAAACGGATCAAGACGTAGTAATCGAGCAGTCTGCGACCAATGATGCACCATGAATCCATGTACGCTTCGACTTCAATGTGCAGGATGATCGTGCGTGTCTTTGTGCCATCGGCTGTTTTAACTCTGGCGATGACATCTGCCGCCCGTTTACCAATGTTGGGTAGGTTGACATTAAACTCCTGCTCGACAAATTCGACAGTTGAGAAGTCGAGTTCGGCCGATTCTGTCGGAAAAAACAGTTGCATGAAGACACCCAAAAAGCGGCGCAAAAACTCTTTGAATAGTTGATCGTGAGTCATTATAGCAAATTGTACCATTGGTCATCACACTCATTCAAAATGGTGCGATTCTAGCCGCTCAGCATTTGAGGGCTTGCCCTCACAGGTAAAAATTGTTCCCACAAATCAGGTAGTTTTATGTCTAGTCATAAAAGAGGACTCCATTTATACTGATTTTACGCAATTTGGATAAGAGGCTGACCAACATGACAACACCACATCACAACACGACGGAACGGGGATCACCGCCCGATAGCCCATCTTGACAGCGACACCGTCATTTTGAACGCGCTGTACAACAACAAACACCTACAGCATTGGATAACCAAATAGTGTCGATCCTTCTACCAGCACAGCATGGCAACCCCTAGCCATTTACTGGGGTGCTACTGAGGTATTTTGTATGCCCGATTCAGCACGGAAAAATCTAAACGAGTATTGGCAATCGAAAATCAAGACGTGGCGTGGGCAAAACTACTACCTGACGATGCCTGTGACCGAGCGTTACGCCGAATTCAGCGCATCTGGTTTAGATTACAAAGGGCAACTTTCGTCAATTTACAGTCGCGTCGGCGGTGGTGGTGGGATTACCGTCAAGGCCAATTTTGGCGATCTGATCGTGCCGACCGTCCTGCTTGCATCGATCAACATTGGTGTAGGGGGAAAGGTCATGTCGGAAGTTTTCATCATCTTGCAACGCGCTCCAGACAACGTGTATGTCAAACGCATCAGCGATCTTAAGTTGTCTGACCCATTGCCAGCCGTTGCGTGGGAAACAGCAAAACCGATCATTTTGCAAGCGTTTGAAGGGTATCGGTATGAGGGGAGTTACACCGTGAGTGCGACAATTGGAGCGAAGACTCCCTCGATACCGTTGGGAACAGATGAACTGGGCTTTGGCTTGGAGGCACGCTTGACGGCGGGAGGCACTGTGACAGGGCAACTCATTCAGTTGACCAACTGTGTTGCATCTTATTTCCCCAGTCCAAATGCAACAGACATTGGTGCAAACTATCAGTTGAGCATGGCATTGGCTAAACAACTCGGCCGAGGAGAGGCGACCGAACAAGAAACGCGGAAAGAGCAGATACAGGAGATCGAGGCGTGGATTGTCACAAAGCTGGAACAGAATGCCTTGAAACCAACCCAAAAGTCGATGTTGGAAAAGCTCAAAAAGGGTGCCAAAACAAAGCGGCTAATCGCAGATTTAACGCAATTGAAAAGCGCACTGCAAGAAGAGATGGCGCGTTTGCCAGCAGCCGCCAAGCGAGATTATGAAAACAGGGGGAAGCGAGATCCAAAAGATTTCGACAAAAGCTACGCTCAGTATCGTGATGCCGCGATTGCCGTTCAGCAAATCAACGTCTATCTTGGCTTTTTGGGCAACACACAACTGTCGCCCGCCAGCTATCTCAACTACTTCAGCTTGCGAACATTTGACAGTTCCTTGACTGCTACAGGTGAGTTACGTGCCAACGCGGGCATTGTCGTGACCGATCTCGACAAGACAAATCCATACGTGCGTGGTGTCGCATCTTTGAAAGGGGCTGCGTCGATGAAAAATGCCCAATATCGCTGGCAATCGCTCTGCAAAGGTGGTGGCGCAATCAGCGAGTTGATGATGACGCAGGACACAACGATCTCGTATCGCCAAGTGATGCTCGATGGTTCGCTCGACACGTATATCGGCATTGCGCCGCCCAAAAAAACGTATGGAGAGAAGAATGTAGGGTCTAAAAACAAAAATTTCGCACAGTACAACACGATGACGTACCAATCGGTGATCACATACTGGTCGTCTTCTTTGCCCAACGCAGGTGCGACAACGCCAGATGAGATACCTGTGACGACGTATAGCGGGAGCGGCATCGTTTTTGGGTGTTCGGCCGATTTACTCAAGCTCTACAAAACCAGAAATGCGGCAACTGGTAGCTCCAATAAATACCTCACCAACTTGTCGAGGCAACTGCGCGTTGACGAGAAAACGCTCGTCCAATTCCTGAAAGACGCATTTGCCGATTACCGTGCAGAAGCCGATTTAGAAACGACCAATTCAGGTTTGCCAAGCACCGTTGTTCTCGAATCATCATTTGCCTTTGATTCAACAGTTGCGCTCAAGGCAACGCTAAAAACGAAAGAACGGCAGGATCAGACAGCCAGCTTTTACGATTTAGAGCGACCATTTGCCAACGCTAGCATCAGGCAATTTGGCAGCACCCTCGCGCCAAAGGCGGGGGAAGCGACCAATTCCCCCGCGCTTGAGGCACTGCGTCTGCGTGTGCGGATTTCAGATGTCAACGAGACGGTCACGCCGCTTGTCTCACTCGGGTTCACCTTTGTGGTGGGGGTCTTTATTGATTTCAGCAAGATCAAAGGGGTTGGACATGAAGGTTTTTTTGATTTCTACGTTCGATGGTTTAACGACGAGTTGAATCAGGACAAAAACTTAGTCGAAGCCCAAAATCGCTCGGTGCCACCCGTTGCGTTATTGCATCAATAGCGTTTCCCAAAAGCGATCATGCAAGGAGTGCATATGACAGATACGTTTGACACAAAAAAGGCGGAGATTCAGGCAAAACTAAAAAACAAGGGGTTTGAGCCAAAGCCCAATGAGGCGGATCAAAGCGGTCTCTTTTTTGCGTTTGAAGACGGCAAGGCACCATCGTTTGCCGAGTTGGCGAACGTGATTGGTGATTTTTTTGATGCAGGGCAGGTGGTTGATTTGCTGCCTAACGCGGCCAAAGACGTGCTGAAAAGCACAAGGCTCAAGGCACTGTCGTTTGTGCCGAGTAAGGACGGTGTGCCGGTTCAATTTTCGATCACGCTCGATTGGGGGCCGTATCGGATTAAAGAGCCAGTTCCGTTTCATGTTAAGCTGTTTGAGGCCAAGATTAGCGCGACGGGGAGCTTTATTTCGGCCGAACTCACCGCCAAAAAAATGACCCTGTTCGACGCTGACCTTGCAATGGATGTCAGCGCATCACTCCCCGCGATGATCTTTAAGGCAGAGCTACAGGAAGGGCAAGCGGATGGAACATCGGCCGATAAAGTGCAGTCAAATGTGGCAGGGCATCTGAGTGGCGCACCCGGTTTCAAGAAGGACGCGCTCAAACTGACCGACTTGAAGGTGATCGCCGCCGTCCGTGAGCCGCGTGTGGTGCTGCACCTTGCCATCGCCAATCTCGTTTCGTTTGACCATCTCAAGGTTGCCCAAACAGAACTCGACCTGATTTACACAGGCGGGCGAGCGGGTGGCGTGACGGGGGCGGCGTGGACGACCTTAGCCATTCCGTTTGGCAAGAACACGGGTGATGAACTCGACATCATCATTAAGGGCGAGATCAAAAAAAGCGGATGGTCGCTGCTTGGCGCAACTGTGCCAGATCGAGAGGTTGCTATTGGGGATTTGATTACAGCAATCGCGGATGCGTTCAACGACAAGCCGCCACTTCTGCCCACAGCCCTCAAATCTCTAAAACTGGAACAGATTGGGTTTAATTACGTTTCCAACCCGCGCAGCTTCACTTTTAACATAGAGGTCGCCTTCCAAACGGCTCCCACCGATCCAACCGTCGATATTCGCCTCAGTTACACAGGCGATATGGGCAAGATGAAGCTGACGGGCATTATCAATATCGGTGGGTATGAATTTGATCTAGCATTTGAAAAGAAGCGCAACACATCTGGGCAAGTTCCCACATCCGAAACGTATCTACTGGGCGCGTTTCAGCCACCCAAAGGCAAGAAGCAGATTCAGCTTAAAAAGCTCGTCGGTGCGCTTTCTCCAGCCGTCGCCAACGATTTACCAGAGGTTGATTTGTCGTTGCAAGATGTTTTATTTGCATACGCGAGTCGTTCAGATCGGCCGAAAGCATCGTCCACCCTCTTTGCCCTCGCACTGGCGCTGGACATCGACCTCACCAAAATCCCCGTCATCGGCAACGAGTTAAAGCAGTTCCAACCGCTTGGCATCTCCAGCCTACAGGCGATCTATGCGTCAAAACCTGTTTCTCTACCTAGCGCGACGGAGATCAATGCGATTTTAGATTCGTTGTCGGTGAAGCCAACGCTGCCATTACCACCGCCAGCCAACGCACCCGCTGCATCAAACAAGCCAGCGAATCAACCACAAGCCCTCAACGCAGGTCTCAACTTTGCAGCGACGCTCGATTTGCCAAAGGGCAAATATACGCTGCTTTCTGGCTCACGGGGGGCAAAGCCGTCGGGTCGCGGCGCAGCGGACGGCGGCAATTCACCCGCTATCGCAAAAAACAGTGGGGCAGCGACAGGGAGCGGCACATCAGCGACAGCCGCCGCCAGCAATGCGACGTGGATTGACGTGCAGACAAAAATCGGCCCACTCATGATCCAGAAATTGGGTGGACGGTATGCCAACAAGCGTGTTTGGTTGCTCCTCTCTGGCTCATTGGCGGCGGGGCCGATGGCGTTGGATGTGCAGGGGTTGGGGGTTGGCTTCAAATTAAAGTTGCCGCCGCTACCCAAATTTTCGCTAGATGGGCTTGGCCTCTCCTATACGGCGGGGCCGATTCAAATGACGGGTGTTTTCCTCAAAACGCAAGCCCCCGTCTACGATGCGAACGGCAAGAAGACAGATCAGACCGTTACCCAATATGCGGGTGAGGTCAGGATTCAGGCGGAGGTGGTGTCGCTGGTCGCTGTTGGGGCTTATGGTCAGATGGCAAGCGGCGATCCGACCGTCTTTATCTATGGCGCGTTGGGCGCGGAGGACGGTGCGGGAATCGTTGCTGGCCCGATTATGATTACGGGGGTTGCGCTGGGATTCGGGATCAATCGGCGCGTGCTGGTTCCAAAAATCGAGCAGGTGAGCCGTTTCCCAATGGTGACGCTGGTGATGGGGCAGCCGGGCGGCGGATCGCTGCTGGGTGCGCCCGCACAAAATGATGCCGCGCAACTGTTGGCAGAGATGTCGAATGTGTTGCCAGCCCAGCAGGGGCAATATTTCGGCGCAATCGGGTTGCGGTTTGCGCTGTTCGAGACGATTGATTGCTTTGCGTTGGCGATTGTGCAGGGTGGGCGGTCGCTGGAGATCGCGGTGATCGGCATCGGCCGATTCCGTAAACCCGACGTAGGCAACCCCCTCTGCTACATCGAACTCGACATCCTACTCGACATCAAGCCCGATGCGGGGATTCTGAAACTGGAAGCTCTGTTAGCCAACTCATGGGTGCTTGACCCTGGCGGCAGCATCACGGGCGGATTTGCACTCTACATCTGGTACGGTGGCGAACATAAAGGGGATTTTGTCATCACGCTGGGCGGCTACCATCCGCGATTTGTCAAACCCGCCCACTACCCGACCGTGCCGCGTCTCGGCTTCAACTGGCAGGTTTCGGATAAGCTGATCATCAAAGGCGGCTCCTATTTTGCCATCACGCCCTCGACGTTTATGGCGGGTGGGCGGCTAGAAGCCTCCTTCCGCACAAGCATTGTCGGAGCCGACTTTGTGGCGTATGCCGACTTCTTGATTCAGTGGAAGCCACTCTACTACGACATCGACATGGGCATCTCGGTGCGGGCGTATGCAGACCTGTGGCTGTTTACGATTCATGTGTCGCTTTCGGCCGATCTACTCATTCAAGGCCCTCCGATGCACGGCACGGCCAAGCTCAAAGTGGGAGCGATTAGCGTCACCGTGCGCTTTGGCGACCAGCCAGACAAGCCACCGTACATCGAGGCGTGGCCTGAATTTGGACGCGCCTTCCTCGACCGCACAGCCGCCAGTGGTAAGGCGGCCAACGCCAACGATGACAAGCCAACGGGCAAATGGGCATTGCCAAGCGGTCGGCAAGCGTCTATCGCTGGCCCCAACCTGCATCAGCTCAACCTGCTTAAGGGAGAGGTCACAAACGCAAACAAGCCGAAAGAGGATACCCGCTGGTTTGTGCGCGGCGATGAGATAGAGTTTGCCATTGCGTCGGTTGTGCCAATCTCCGACCTACAGATCGGCAACGTTGCACCAAAGAGCGGTTTCGTACTGCCGCCCGATTCAGACAGCGGCAAACCGCTCACCGTTGCCAGCCCCATTCAGCTAGACGGAAACGCTCAGAGCAAGACGAGCAAGCACAAATTTGCCCTGCGGCCGATGAATCACAACGCCGTCCAGACGACAACCCGCGTCACGGTGATTGCGGAGAAAGACAACGAGAGTCTGGTCGAAGTCGAAAAATGGGCTGTCGATGTTGTGCAATCAGCCGTTCCCGCAGCGATTTGGGGTGAGCCGATTGCAGATGGATCCACGCCTGAACCGTCTGCCAAAACAGTTCCAAACAGCATCACGGGCGTGCGCCGCCTTAAGCCACCGACTGGTGGCACGATTGGCGGGTCGATTGGCCCCATCAAGGCGAAGAAGCTCGGCTGGGATGATTTGCTTCCGCACAAAGTTGTGGAGCTTGGTACAGCGGTGCAGACGGTGGCGGAGAAATCGGCCGAAGTTGCTCCCAACACCTTCGCCCACACCGCACCTATGCGCGAGACGATTGCCGCCGCCCTATTTTCGGCGGGCTTTGCCGAAGCGCACACATTTAAGGTCAGCCAAAGCGCACCCCGTCTACTATACGCGGCTCCCCTGCAAGGCGCAGTTGCCACCGTGAAACAAATCTAATGACAACGTCTAACCGCATTTCCACCGATCAACGCCCGCAGGCGATGACCCTGTATGACAACTTTATTCCCGCCGTGCAGGATGGCGCATACCGCCTTGCCGTCCAGCAGTCGGTGACATACGGCGACCAAGCGCACCATTACTATCGAGACCAGCGTTTTGTCGTCGTTGGGCCACGCTACAAGCTGCCGCAGGATGAGGTGTTCGCACGCTATCCGCCGGTCAACGGGATGGGCAACTACGCGACGACCCTGCCGCACGTCGTTCTACGCAAGCGGGCATTGCCCTGGGAGCGCACGGTTGACGGCACAAAAAAAGAGCCGTGGCTTGCGTTACTCGTCGTGTCCCAGCAGGAACTGCTCGACGCTGCACACAAGCTCAAGCCCAACGATCAGTCTGCCAGCCCGTTGCAAACCACGACGACACCAAAAGCCCTGCACGCCACCCCGCCACGCAACACGCTCCTGCCCAAACTCGATGATGAGGGGGACAGCGACGACGACAAAACGCAGGTGCGCGTTCTCGATTTGCCGATTGACCTATTTCGCAACGTCTGCCCACGTCGGGACGACTTGCCCTATTTGGCGCACGTTCGCTGTGTTGATCCAAGCGATAAGGCGCCTCTGAAGATGCACGCGACGGGCGACTTTGCCGTTCTGATCGCCAATCGAATGCCGCAAAATGGGTCAAACGTCGTTTTTCTTGTGTCGCTCGAAGGATGGCGCGATTTGCTTGAGGATACATACAGCCCTCCTCAACACGTGGATCGCGTGCGTCTCATCATGCTCGATTCGTGGGCATTCACCGATGATGAGCGCGGTATTCACACATTTGGCGAACTGGCACAGAGTTTGACGGCTGGCTCGCTGCGCGTCGAGACGACATCGGCCGATTCCTACGTCAATACAGCCTTGGGGCGTGGTTATGTGCCGCTTGAATACCAGCCGTATCATGGCGACCCGACCTTTGGCTGGTATCGTGGCCCCTTTACCGCGCAGCCTGTTGCCAAATTGAGCGACACCATCCCGATGTATCACCGTGCGGATGCCGCGCTCGTGTTTGATCCTGCCAGCGGCTTGTTTGACCTTTCCTATGCGGCAGCATGGCAGTTGGGTCGTTTACACGCCCTCAGTGCGCCTTCGGTCGCTCAAGAGATGCGCCGCTTTATCGACGCGCAGCACGATGCGTTTTTTGCGTTGATCGAGTTAGAGGCGTTTTTGAAAAAACACGCCAACGCGGATGTCGAAGAGGCGTTTTGGAATGCGGAGTTGGAGGCACTTTCGGCCGAATTTGCCAGCCTCACCGACCCAGAGGCACGCGCACACCTGCTGCATGAGATGGAACAGTGGGGGCTTTCTGCGACGCAAATCGAACGCATCAAACAGGGGAAACACGCGAACGGCGCGGGACAGCTCAAACGGAACGCTAAAAGCCCAATCGCCATGGCGGATTCCCTCCTGCACTTTTTCGCCGAGCTTGCGCTGCTCTATCCCATCCCATTTGAATATATGGTTGCCCATCACAAGCTGTTGCCGCCCGAATCGATCCGCTTTTTCTATGTTGACGACAACTGGATCGATGCCGCCATCGAAGGCGCGTTAAGCCTTGTGCAAGATTGCTCCCGCGATAGGCTGGCGGTTACGACTGTTCGTTCTGAACTTGACACGGCAATATCGGAACTCGTCTATCAGTTCCGTCATCATTTACAGGGGATGCCTCGCGCCACGCTATTTAATGAAAAATCGGCCGATTATCTCTCCACGCCCAAAACGGGTTTTCTCCTGCGCTCTGCGTTGGTGTCTGGTTGGCCGGGTCTTGAAATCATCTGTACGGACGCTGGTGGCAATCGGCTCGACGTTGTGCGGCTCGATCATCTGAGTAAAGACCTTCTGTTGTGTATTGTGAGTGGTGAGGTTCATTCGGCCGAAATCAGAGAACCCAGCGAAGGGTTGCGGTTCGGGTTGGATGATGACGACAAAGTGATGTTGCGATATTGGCAGTCAGGGTCAGGTGAATTGGGATCCCCCGTGATCCGTGATGGCAACGAGGTCAAGAAGGATGGGCTTATTTTGCGGTCAAGGCACGGTGTCCTCGACATACGCGGGCTGGCAACCAAGCTCGATCCCGCAAAAACATTTGGCGCGGCTGCCTTTGCCCTGCAAATGTTGCGTTCCCCCGAAAAACAGCAAATCGACATCAACCAGCACAACGCTGGCGACATGATTGAGGACAACTAGATATGGCAGCGTCAAATCAACACATCATCGTTCCGATTAAGGTGGAAGCCCTCGTCATTGAGCAAAAGGTTTGCGAGTTGGCGAAGAAAACAGTGCGCGATGGCTTTGTCGATCCAGCCGATGGGAAATGGTCGCCCAGAGGGTCTGACTGGAAAAGCAGCTTGGAGAACTTTGAGCGACCGGGACCTGCCACTTTCTTTGGGGCTGAGTTTGAGGACGGACATAGCTTTTTGCCCAGCCAGTCACCCTATTTGCCCCACGCAACCGACACAGGCATCTACGTGCATTGGGTGCTGAAAACTCTGGAAAAGGCGGTCAAGTGGCAAAGGCTAAAATATCATCCCAT
>CAYMGE010000118.1:0-16194 GCA_964389925.1 uncultured Ardenticatenaceae bacterium | reverse complement strand
TTATCTTCTTCATCCCTCTATTCTCTCACATTTTCAACCTGCGGGAATTGCTGTCCAGTTTGAGAACGTTCTTGATGAGATTGAAAAAGATTTCAACTTGCCAGCGTAGGGCATAAAGTTGGTAAATGAGTTGGGGACTTAACCACTCTGCACTTAAGTGCAGAGTGGTTAAGTGACCACTGACGACTGACGACTGACCACCTGTCTTCCTTCGAGGAAGGGAAAGCGGTCGGGATCGAACAGCGAGCCGCCATACGCGGGGAGACGCAAATCTTCATGCCAGATGCCGCCGTGGACGGCGCGGAAGGTGGCGAGCAGTCGCGCCCATGCGTCACTGCGCCGCTGGATGACCTCTTCGCCGACGTGATCGGCCGCTTCCCGCAACTGGCCGCGCAGCGTGCTGACGGCGTAATGTTGGTCGTAGATCGGGTCGCCGAGTAGGAGCAAGCCGCGTGCCTCCGCGCTGAGCAGGAAGACGAGCCGCATCATGACGACGAGCGCGGCTTCGTAGAGCGTCCCCTCATCAACAGCGCGCAGTAGCTCGCCGTGCTGGTTTTGGTCGATGGTGGCGATCTTCTGCACCAAAATCTCGACGACGTTACGGACTTGGTAGCCAAGCTGGTCGGTCACGTCGTGCTGGTCGCTGCTGCTCTCCTTGAGCATCGCGTCGTCCGGCACGTTGAAAAAGCGTTCGAGACCGAGCAGGGTGCGGAAGGCACGCAGGGTCAGCGGCTCCTCTAGCCACAGGTTGGCGTACCATGAGATGATGCCCGTCGTCTCGTTGGGCAGGGCATGAACGAGCGTCCACTGCTCGCCGTTGGTGACGAGGCCGAGCGGGTGTCCCGTGCCGCGCAGCAGGTCGATCAGGTTGCTAATCGGGCTGGCATCGTCGGTCTGCCGCTTGTCGAGATCGACGGTCAGCGGGTAGACGGTGATGAGCAGATGGGGCGCGTCGTCGCCGACTAGCACACGGTCGGGGCGTACGGTGGGCTGGCTGAGACGCTGGACGATCAGCGTTTGCGGGATGGCTTGCCCCTTTAGCAGCAGATCGTCTGCGTAAGAGTAGTCTAAGACGGTTCCCAGCACGTAGTCGATCCATGCGCTGTGCAGGGCGGGGTCGGGGGCTGGGCCGAGCTGGTTGTCGAGCCATTCCTCGTAGGCAGCGCGGATTTCTGCACTCAACGCCGCGTCGTGCGGGTCGAGTCCCGCGTTGACGTGGCACATCAGCACGGGCAGGCTGAGGAACGGGCCTGAAATGTCGAGGAGGGAGAGTCATTCGGCGTGGTGTTTGGCGATCATAATGTTAGGTTCGTCGTGGCCGCCTCAGCGGGTCTTCCCGAAGATAGCCGCCTAAAGGCGACACTACAAACGGGCGACAGGTTTGTAGTGTCCGCTTTAGCGGGCTGGCTTGAAGAGAGCCGCCTGAAGGCGGTACTACAAACGGGCGACTCTGCGAACGGGGGTGAACATGCTATACTGTAGGCTATGACAGTGACACTTGAGATTCCAGAAGATATTTTGTCATCGGCACGGCTATCGAAAGAGGAGATGGTCGTTGAATTGGCGCTCGCCCTATATGGTTCACGGCGGCTTTCGATTGGCAAGGCGCGTGAGTTGGCGAATCTCTCGCTGTGGGAGTTTCGCCGGCTGGCTGCGGTGCGGGGGATTGCGGCTGATGTCGATATCGACTCATTTGACGAAGATATTGAGACGCTGGAACGATTGAGCCGATTGTGATCGTTGTTAGCAACACGTCTCCACTGACTAATCTGGCGGCGATCGGCCGATTTTCGCTTTTGTACCAACTGTATGCACAACTTCATATTGCAGACGGCGTTTGGCATGAGCTGAACGCCAACGGCATCGCATGGCCGGGCAGTGCCGAAGTTGCGGCTGCTTCTAGCTGGATTTTGCATCATACGCCACAGAACGGAAATTTGGTCACGACCTTGCAGCACGACCTCGATCGGGGAGAAGCGGAGACGATTGCGTTGGCACTCGAACTGAATGCCGATTTGGTCTTGATCGATGAACGTGCGGGGCGCAGCCATGCGAAGCGTCTCGGCTTGAACGTGACGGGTGTGCTGGGCATACTGGCGGAGGCGAAGGCAAAGGGGTTGTTGCTCGCCGTGCGTCCCGTGCTTGACGACCTGCGCCAGCAGGCGAACTTCTTTATTGCCCCACGTTTGTACAATCACATTCTCAGAACAATGAACGAGTAGTTGGTTCATAGTGACCGCTTTAGCGGGTAGCCGCCTGAAGGCGACACTACGAACGGGCGACTGGCTTGTAGTGTCCGCTTTAGCGGGCTGGTTTGGGTAAAGGCGACACTACGAGCGGGGTCGCTGTGAACGGGTTTCATGCCATTCCCTCTGGAATTAGGAAGACAACACCGACGGGAAACAAACGCGGTTCTGGATTGAGGACGCGATGATAGATCGCTTCTTGTTCGCGTTCGATTTCCTGTGGAATGGCGATGTCGCGGGTGAGCTGGTTGCGCTCGTCGGCGTTGAAGTCGGCGAACTTCATTTCTAGCTGCTGCGGCTGTTCGCCCGTCGCAGCTTGGTATATTCGCGCAATTGGCGATGCACAGCTCGCTCATCAGCACTATACAAAACTTCAATCGCCTCAAGCTGACGCTGTGGGAAAAGTGGCTGTTTCGTGATGGGATGCTTGAAATCGGGATCGCTCTTGAGCCGCCGCACCATCACCTGCCCCAATAGCTGTTTGCTCGGCGCAAGACCACGCGCAAAGCGTTGGTTGTCGAGCAGTTCGAGCAGCGCGGTGAAGCTCTCCGCATAGCCGTTATGCGGGGTCGCGCTCAAAAATAGCTTGTGTTCAAAGTGGGGCGCGATGAGGCGCACGGCGCGGGTTCGCAGCGAATCGATGGCGTACTGCCCCCTGCCCGACGGCACGACGTTGTGCGCCTCGTCGATGATCAGCATGTCAAAACGACGCGGATAGGTGACATCGCTCGGCAGCAGTTCGCGCAGGAGGCGCAGCGGTCGCTCCCGTTTGAGATAGTCGATGCTCGTAATCAGGCGCGGAAAGTGTGACCACGGGTTGACGTGCAGGCCGCGCTCGCGGCGCAGACGCTTCATCATATCGCTGTCGATGATGCGGAAGTCGAGACCAAATTTGTCGCGCATCTGGTCGCGCCAGTGCAGTTGCAGCCCAGCGGGACAGATAATCAACGCCGTGCGAATGCGGCTGCGAACGATCAACTCCTGCACGACAAGACCTGCCTCGACCGTCTTGCCCAGCCCCACATCGTCGGCAATCAGCAGATTGGCACGTGGCAGTTGTAAGGTGCGCACGAGTGGATCAAGCTGGTACTCTTTGGGTTCGATGCCGCTGCGGAAAGGGGCTTGCAGGTGGGTGGTGTCTTCGGCCGAAATCGCCCCCCAGCGCACCGCGTCGATAAATGCGTCAAATTGGGCGGGCGTGTCAAAGCGCGTCGGTTCGGGCAGGTTGCCTTTGTCGATGGCGCGTGCGCTTGGCTCTAGCTCCCATACGACTTGCATCGCTTCGCCTTGCGCGTCATCTTCAATAGAAAGTAGGGAGATGAGGTGCTGTGGTTTGGACGGCGGGTTGGCAAGCGGGGAATCTGTTTGGGTGCTGGCGTTGATGTCGGCGACGACAAATTGGCGGTTGCGGACGGTGACCAGTTGGCCTTGTTTGGGGATGGTACTCATAGATGCGATAGCGAACGGGAACAGCGTTCGATCCTTGTCGCAATTATGCAGGGTTTGCGGACTATGGGCAATTTTCGTTCGTAGTGACCGCTTTAGAGGGCTTTTAGCCGCCTGAAGGCGACACTACGAACATGAAGTAGCGACTATTCACTGTACCAATGCGCTAGTAGAAGCTATGGGCTTTAGCCCAAGACTTTTAGTAAACTGTGGTGTATGAGCAAGAAAAAGTACAGAAAAGGAAGTCATACGGTCTATGACCTGAAAGTGCATTTAGTGTGGAGCACAAAATATCGTTACAAAGTGTTAACAAAAGAAGTGGGAAAAAGAATCAGAGATTTGATAAGACAAGTGTGTGACAGTAATGATATAGAAATCATAAAGGGAAGAGTGAGCAAAGACCATGTGCATCTGTATATCTAATATCCACCGAAAATATCAGTGAGTGAAATAATGAAAAGGGTGAAGGGAAGGTCGTCGCGAAAAATCCAAGAAGAGTTCGCGCAACTGAGCAAAAAATACAGGGGAAAACACTTTTGGGGAATAGGGTACGCAGCATTTAGTGCAGGGCATATAACAGATGAGATGGTGCAAGAATATCTTGACAATCATGAAAACCATCCAAACCACAACAATGATGATTTTGTGGTGGAGTAGGGACTTGGAGTCCGAAAAAACTAGCTTAAGCTAGATAGCTTTGAGTCGACTTGAGTCGAAAGGGTGACTTACAGTCACAATAATCTTTAGTCGGCTTGAGCCGAAACCGCGGCTTTCAGCCGCAATCAAACCTCTGCACTTAAGTGCAGAGTGGTTAAGTCCCCTTACTTCTGGATGCGCCCCCTTAGTATCTCAAATCAAGGTGACAGTCACCCCAAGTGCGGAGAATTAGCGGTGACTTCGGCCGAACTCAGACACACGCCGCACGCCAACCCAAGTCGCCAACCCCAACAGCAACAGCAGGGGTATCAAAACGGCCGACCCGTTTTGGACTGCACTACTCTGCACCGTTACCGCCGTCGGCACAATCGCATCCCCAAGCGTGACCTCACCCCAGCGACTTGGCCCACCGATTAGGGAGCTACTCGACCACGTGGCGACACCGAAGCTCAGGCTGCTGTATTTGTGGCGGAATGACGCGCCGATCAAGCTGTTCCACGCGGGCAAAATGCTGCCGTCGATACGGATTTCCGCTTGCCACGAACTCCCGTCATCGCTTTCTGTCACCGTCCCTGCATACAGTGCCGATGGCGTACTCGCCGTTGTGCCGCTAGAGCCTGTGCCAACGCCGCGCTCAAAGCGACCGTCGCGGTAGAGTCGCACGTAAAGGTCGTTGCCCTGCATCGTGTTGTCTTGGCTGTTGTTGGGGTCAAGACGCACTTCGACGTACTCATCGGTGTAGCTTGCCTGATCCATGTTGCTGATGCAGATGTAGTAGTCGCCGCCAGAGCGCACCATGCGGATTTGGGCGTTGTCGTCGGGGCTGATGAGGGAGAGGAGGTCGGCATCGGCCGAATATCCCGCATCATCACAAGAGCCTTCCAGCACAATCCCCGCCTGATCGTTGACCTGCTTGGGCAACACGCGGAACTGCACCGACCCCTCACCCGTCAACCCGTCGCTGTCCGCAACCGTCATCCGCAACGTATAAATACCGGGTCGCAGGTTTTGTTTGAAGAACGTCGCGCCCGTGTCGCTTACGTCGATAAACCCGTCTGCCGTCCAGCTAAACGTCGCGTCGTCGAGTGGGCCGTCTTCTAAATCAAAGGCGGTCGCCCCAAACTCAACCGCGCTGCCAGCGGGGAAGCTGATGATACCACTGCTGTCATCCATGATGCTGCGTGGTGTAATCGTGACAAGTGGTGCGCTGTTGGGCAAGGATAGCCCTGTCGCGTCGGTAAAGCTGCTGTTCAGGCCGTCGCTGACATAGACGCGCAACAAGCCGTTTGCGCTGCCGGGCAGCGTCGCCGTGTCGATTGTGATGTCGGTATCGGCCGTCGTCGCCACCTCATACCACCCATTGCCGCCGTCGCCACTGTACAGCACGCGATATTGCAGCGAGTCAGCACGGGCGTTGCTTCCCTGCCAGCGAATCGTGAGCGAATCGCCAGAAATCGTGCTGCCCGTCGTTGGTTCTAAAATGGTGACGCTAGGCGTTGTGCTATCCGCTTCCTGCGTGGTTAGCACCGCTGCGGTTTTGGTGTCTACAACCTCCGCTTTTTCGATGTCGGCAATCGGGTCGAATAGCGCGAAGAAGACGAGGCCATCTTCCAAATCGCCAAAGTGGTCTTCCACCAAGAGGGGAATATCGGCCGAACCCGTCTTGCTCGTAACGCGCAACACGTAATCACTCGCTTCCAGTCCATCAACGATGGTCGCCATTTGCGTAGCGGTTGCGCTATCGACCTCGTACAGCGCATCGAGATGGGTTGTGCCGTCGGGCGCGATGTAGCCGCCTGCAACCTGTTGCGGCGCGGTGACGGTGCGCGGGGCTGGCTGCGCGGCGCGACTCAGCCGCAGCGTGTCGTACATGCGCCGATAGACAAACTCCGATGTCCAATTGGGACTGCCATAGCTCATCACGTCGTTGTACTGCGGTTGGTTGCTGCCATCAAGCGGTACGATCAGCGTGTCACTGAGCGGATCGTAGCCGATGTGGTTGTTCGTATGGTCGATGTGACATTGCGTCGGATAGGGCAACGTCGTATATGGAAAATCGGGGGAGCCGGTTCCGCTCGGTGGACAGTTGACGTGTCCACCCTGTAGCTGATGTCCTAACTCATGCGCCAGCCCTGCCGTGCCGCCCCATGGGAAATTTTCGGGTGCGCCAGCATAACTTTCCAAGAAGTAGATGAACGGTGCGGCGGGATTGGACATGCCTAAGCGGTCAGAGTCCGTGACCATAATGGTGCGGACGACGTGCCAATCGCCGCAGTGGGGAGGAGGGCCGCTAAACATAAACTCAAACGTCAAGTCAAGCATCAGCGAGATTTTTCGCCCGTGTCGCTCATGTTGTACGGTGCGCCCGTAATCGGCCGAGTGCGGGCATTGCCGCCGCGCCAAACGGTTCCAAACTCACTGACGGGCAGCAGCGTGTAGGCGCGTTCGAGATGGCGGCGCAGGCTCGACCCGTTGGTGACGCTGTTGCCAGATTGTGTGTGAACGGAGAGCATGTCGAGGCAGAGGCCGCGCACGGGTTCAAAGGAAACGGTGCGGTTGGTGCTGTTGTTGGCGTAGGTCGTTTCGTCAAAGAGACGGGCTTCGTTGGCGATGGCGGTGAGGACAATGGAGCCTTCTGCCCACGATTGGGGTAGTTCAAAGAGCCACGTGTTGTCCATTGAAGTGCGGTCAATGGCGGCGGGGGTGAAAGCGGGGTTTTTGATCGGCCGAAGTGGAGACCCCTCCAACGCGCTCCCATTCCGCGTCCCGTGCAGCATCATACCTGGCGACAAGTTAACTTCCGTTAACCCTTCACTGCTGCTGCCGATGCGCCCATACGCCCGCACAAAGGTGCGTCGCCCTTCGATTAGCGGGACGGTGTGCGCCGCGTTTTGCATCGCCTGTAACACCTCAAGCTGGACATCATCCGCATCCAAATCGTTTCTGCGTCAATCGCCAGGCCGACATTTGCGCGTTGGTGCATGGGTCGCCGCTGGCAATCGAGTTGGCCGCCGCCGCTGCCCACTTTTTGCCGTGCGATTATCTGGCAGACGAAATTCAAAATAATCTCAAAATTTTGCGAACGGAAATGTGCGATGTGCCGCCACGCCATCGCAGCGTGCGGGCGGTGTTTGAGCATAGTTGGGGGTCGCTTTCGGCCGATGAGCAGCAGGTGTTTGCGCGGTTATTTGTCTTTCAGGGCGGTTTTCGCTTTGCGGCAGCCCAGACGGTATGTGAAATTGGAGCGGCCGAGTTGCGTCAGCTGACAAGCAAATCGCTGTTGCGGCGGGTTTCGGCCGAACGATATGAATGCCACGAACTGCTGCGCCAATACGCGCTTGAAAAGTTGAGCAACCCGACGCGCATCAAACAACAGCACGCTACCTACTACCTTGCCCTCTTACGCGATGAGGGAAGCGAGTTGGGCAAAGACGACAGCCGCAACGCGCTGGCACGTCTGCAAACAGAGGCGAAAAATATCACCGTCGCGTGGCAATTCAGCGTGCAGTTACTCAACGTTCCCGACCTACGCGCCACCCTGCCAACGCTGGTGCGCTTCTATCGACTATCAGGTGATTTGGCGCAATACGCGGCGGCGTTGACGCAACTCGTCACCACATTGCACCAATTTTTGCAGCAGCGCATGACCATCCGCCGCCCACACATCGACCTACTCTGTCACGCGCTGGCGTATCAGGCAAACGCGCTGCAATATCGCGGTGAGTTTGAAACGGCGATTGCGGCGGCGACTGAGGCGGTCGAAATTGCGGAGGAGCTAGCCGATCCCGTCGCGCTGGCAACGGCACGCATTAGCCTGATCGATGCGCTTTATCGGCGCAGTCGCTACGACGAGATGGCGGCGCAAATCGACCAGCTTGAACCACTTCTGCCACAGTTGCCCGACAGCGTGCAGAAGGTCAAGGCGCATCATTGGCGCGGGATATGGCAGACGCACATGCGCCAATTTCGCGCCGCCATCGCTGAACATCAGCACGCACTCGCCAGCGCACGGGCGCAACGTCTGCGCGAAGAGGAGTCGCTGGCACTGCTCAACATCGGGTCACAACATTACGATATGGCGGACGACTTTGATGTGGCGGCCGACTACTTTCAGCAAGGGCTTGAAGTCGCAGAGCAGGTCGGGGCATGGCAGCGCGTTAACAATGCCCTGCTCTTTCTGACGCAGATCGATTATGTCGCCAATCGGCCGAATCAAGCCCTAGAACGCTTGCAACGGGTGATCGACCGCTCGCACCAAGTCGGCACACAGATGCGGTTGGGGCAGCCATACGTCTACATGGGGACGATCAAGATGGGGCTGGATGACTACCAATCAGCCGAACCGCACATCCACGCCGCCCTGAAACATTACCGTCGGCAAGGTCAGCAGACGGGCGAGGCGATGGCACTCTACTACTTGGGCAAGGCGCAAGCGGGGGCGGGTCGCTATCGGGAGGCAGTGGCGACGCTCGACCATGCAATCGCGCTGTGCAAGGCGGTCGATCTGCTCTTTTGGGAGATGGGGGCGGCGGTGGCGAAAATAGAGGTGTTGACGACGTTGGCGAACGAGTTGGGGGAGGATCGATTTTCGGCCGATGCCGCCGCGCTCATCCAACGATATGATGAGCCAATTCGCAACAGTAATAATTCGCGCATACAGGTCTGGTTTGCGACTGCCTGTGCTGGCTGGCATTTGCACAACGGCGATCTCGACCAAGCGCACACAGCAGTACAGCAGGCCGTCACCGACAGCGCGACGTTTGCGCCGCGTTATCAGGTCGATGCACTCGTTCAGTTAGCTTATGTGCAACAGGCGGGAGGTGAAACAGCCAATGCACGAACGACATGGCAAACAGTTTTGTCACTCCGTGAAGACCTCAGCCAGCCGATTGGACAGGCGGAAGCGCACGCCAATTTGGCGTTGATTGCGCGTGAGGATTCGGCCGAATCACCGACACATCCCACGCCCCATCGACAAAGTTGATGTTGCCCATGCTGTCCGTCACGCGCAAATCGAGCTTGTAGCTGCCCATGTTGAGCGCGGGGAGCGTGTGCTGCCAAGTTGTGTAGAGGGCGCTCGACGTGTCGAGCGTGACGGGCAGCCACGTGCCGTCAAACTGCCCCATGTCGCGGTTTTCGTAGGCACGGACGCGCAGTTCGAGCTTGCTGACGCTCGTGTTGAGCGGGTTGGCGACGTTGTAGATGATGTCGTCGGCCAGCGGGTGGCTGTAGATGACCAGTTCATCGAGCGAACCGCCAAACGGGTTGCCGCCGCGTGCCTGACCGATTAGCATCGTGTCGTCGGTGGTGAAGGGGGTGAAGGCGGGGTTGGTTTCGGCCGAAATCAGCCCACCATTGACAAAGAAGGCGCGTTCATTTTCGGCCGAATCATACCGCCATGCCACATGCACCCATTCCGCCGTTGGAATCGTGCTGGTCATCACCGTGTCGCTGCCGCCATAGCCGACAATTGGACGGCCGTTTTGAATGCCAAGATAGAAGCTATCGGCCGCCGATCCGCCAATAATCGCCTGATCGCCGCCCCAGCTATTTGCCTTGACCCAGCCCATCACGGTAAAGCTGCCGCCGAGCAAGCCGATCTGTTCAGCCGTTGTCGTCGTTGTGATTGGCTCATTGCCGCTAAAGGCTAACACATCGTTTGCGCCGTCAAACGTGACAGCCGCGCTGCCCTGCAACGCCCGTCGTCGGGCAAGCCGCGCACACCATCGTCAAATTGTTGTCGGAACTATCTTTCCAAACGCCGTCACTTTCAAAATGCAGATGCAGCGTGCGCCCATCGGTCGGCAATGGAATATCGCTGGCAACCCCCGCAATCGTTGCAGCAGCGTTCGCCGCGACATACGTTTGTGCGCTTGTCACATCGGCATAGGGCGGCAAGCCATCTAGCTTGAACGTTGAAACAGTCGTTGCCTCATTGCCTACTGCGTCTTTGGCTGTGACCGTGGCGGAGTAAATGCCGTAGGGGGCTTGATCGTAGGTGCGGGTGAGTTGCCAGTTGCCGTTGTCAACGCTGGCGATGTCGATGCCGCCCGCGACCAAACCGTTGCGGTCGCTCATGGAGAGGGCAACGCCGTTTGTGGCGAGATCACCTATTCAATAATAACCACTATCATCGTTTCTTTTCGTAACAATCCAACCACTTGTATCATACAGATTTAAAAGTTTATCGTAGTAATCTTTTCTAATCATGACTGCCACCCCTTCCACTAGGGGAACCTCCGTACCGCTACTGATTCTTCCCACATAGTTTTCTTTCCACAACACCATCTTGACAGTAATATTGCCATTATCATCACGCGCTATAAACCCACCGTGTAAGAACCTATCGACTTTTAGCCCCAACTCTCGCACAACGAAAGGGCTTAAATACAAAATGGAAGCACGCTCAAGGGTGTCCCAAATGCCAAGCGTACAAATCGGTTGATCGAATGGTGCATTTTGAATAGCAGGTTCACTGTATTGACCACTTCTAAATAGATACCTTGCAAACAATTCATCATCAGGTGCAGGTTCATCACCGAATACAGTTGACATTTCGGATATGCGTGTGTTCTTTGGCTTAAAGGTTTCTCCGTAAAGCTCCTTCTCCTTCGCAGCAAGAATTATCCATCCATCGTGTTCGATTGGTTGGGAAGAATCACGAGTTTCAAACGATGGAAACTGCTGTGGCGTAGGAAGCGATGATGGTCTGTTAGACAGGGAGCCAATTTGTAAAACCACTTCGTCAAAACAAAACTCTAACCCACACAGGTAAGGCTCCCCACGATAAAAAGTGATCTCCTTCAAAGAGCCGTAGAACTGCCTGTTGACAATTTCATACGATGCGTTCGCAAGCAGTACGAGTGGTGTAACGACTTGATCAGCCTGAATGTGGTATGAATTAAATTCGTTACTGATATTGTCACGTGCGTAAGCGTAGGTTTTATAGGAGCCGTCAAGGGTAAGATAATCGGAAACAACTCGGTACTTGACATGAGAGTGAGGAAGAAACCAACTATCGTGAGAATGACTTTCTCGCACGATAGAAGCTGACGCAGCCTCATCAAGGTCTATCCGATAATCTACGAACGAGCGAATGTATTGATCTTCAAGAAAGTAGCCGCTGGGATAGTTGCTGATTAGAACTACTATCAACTCATCAGGGATTTGGCTCAACTCAATGTACTCACAGAGAATTTGGAGCAACATCGCTCTATGGATAGGCAGGAGAAATGTACGATGTGAGAATGCCCAGTACAATGGCTTTAAGAGACTCGTTGGATTTGTTTGGGCAATGTAGGTCAACGACCAAACAATGCCTTGACTTTTTTCAGTTGTCAGTGTTTTGAGTCTTGAAATTAGTAGAACCACCATCAACTCAGCACGACTAAATCCGTCAAGCCCCTGATATATCGCTTGATTGATGTTTTGGTCAGGTTTATTTGGGAGGCGGCGTTGGACGATCTCAGTAGTGACGTGTAGGAGTTCCTGAACGCTCTTTTCAGCAATTTGTAGCTCTGACAATGCTGTGATGAGATTGCAAGAAACTAGACTTGTGTATCTCTCTCTTGACAGATAATGTCCAAGAACCTCTTGGAGCAAGCTCATAGTTTCTTGGGGATTTTCTTGATATGCACGCTTTAAGTGATGAGTGAAATGAAGGCCACGAAGCCATCCGTCGGTGACAAATACGAATAGGCAAACGTTGAAATATAGCCATTCTGGTGTTCCTTGCTCCAGAATATCTGTTACCCACTCACCAACGTCGTGTCCCTGCTTAAAGCCCTGTGCCACTTCGCGCAGCACCTCTTTCTTTTCCTCCAAATCAGTTAGAGCATTCAGAAACTGGGCAAATTGAACGGCATCACGCTCAGTTAAACCGTTTTCTTCAATGAAGGCCAATCCCTCTTCTAGCGAATCAGTAGGAAACGTTACGCCATCAGGATTCGTTCTAACGGGCGAAGATATTTTTATCGCGTTGTCGTCTGGTTTAGCTTCAAGAGATACATCAAACAGGCTTGAGTATTGTTCGGCAATTTCTTTAGGGTATGTGTCTTCTTCCTTTTTTGGTCTCTTATTTGGCAAAGATTGCAACCATCGGTCATAGGTATCTTGCAACAAAGCATCCACTTTGCCGCGAATAGCCAGCCCAGTTTGGATTATCTCGGTAGACGACGTAAGTGGCAGTGATCGGCACAACAAAAACCATTGAGTTGGCTCAAAGAGAGAATCACACTCCTCCAAAACGTGTAGAAATTGTTCTTCTTGATGCCAAATGGCTCGATCATTTGCGAATGTTTTTGTTGCGAGAAATTTTAACGCTTCGTCTGGATAAACCTTGATAAACTCGCGGAACCATTCGATTGGGTAGCTACTAGTCGATTTTCCATCGGTATGCGTAACTACCGACAAGGCCAATTGGTACAAGTCGTAAAACCAATCGACGCTTAATGTCCCATAGGCTTGATGGTAAGGAACGCTTGAGTAAAGGATTTCACTAAGGGTGCGATCTTTTCTAAATCCATACGCGGTGAGTGCTTGAACACCCTCACGAAATTTGTTCATAGCCTCGCGCTGGTCCCCCGCAACGCCTAACGCGATAGCATATTTGAAAGCTGTTTCGGCAACGTTCGCATAAAAACGTCTTGCCCCTAACGCTGCATAGGATGACTCGTACTTTGCAAGAACGTAATCGCTTGGCATATAAACGCCAATAATTTCTAAAAACTTTTCGTCAGTGAGAGGCCCCGAATAATATCCTCCCGGATAGCTAGCCATGGTGTTTGTTACCATTTCTAGCAACTTACAACATTGAAGCAGAAGCTCATGATTGTCACCACACAGTAACAACCCCCAATGAAATGTTTTCTCTATGAAAGGTATCTGTTTGTACAAATCAATTGTACGGGGCGTTCCTTTGAAGGGTTCAAGATCGCGCACAAGATAGGTGAATGCGTCATTTATCGCCTTGGGATCATGTTCTTTCTGGGACAGGTCTGTTATCTTGATCAGATATATCAGCCAATTACGAAACCAGTTGTAATTTGAAAGAGCGTGGATTGAGGCTACGATGTCATCGTCACTTGCTAATTTTGTCAGATAAATAATATCTCGAACCATTTCCTTCCAATTGGAAATGAATAACCCTCTGTCATCCGAAATTATGCGCTCGACAGCCTGTTGAAGCGTTGCAACAGAAGGTGTGTGATTCGCCAAGACATCTCGAAAGTACGGTGTCTGTTGTATCCAGTCATCACCAGAGTAAATGCGCCACCATTCCACCTCATTTAGGATGATTGACAAGGCTTCGTCGTGGTCTGGATTTTCATGTATGTTTTTTACAAGGTCATCAAAGCGTTCATATTGCGTTGTGTGAAGAAGTTCTACAGCAAAAAATCCCAGTGTTTCGTATGGTATGCTAGAAGTTATGGGAACCATCGACCAATGAACCACCTCTTCGCCTGAATAGGCTTGATTTACTAAAAAACGTAGAGTATCCGTCGTACCGATTGAAAGCGTTTGTCCATCCCAAAGCGCACGATACATTGTTTCCCGCCCATGAATCTGCTGAACAGCTTCGAGATAATGTACGAGAAGTTCATCGGTGATTGTATGTTCAAGTTCGTAGACAACTTTTGATTGCTCCGCGACAATAATCATAGAGGCGAAACGATTGACGTGGCGAAGGGATGCTTTTTGCAGTTTGTGATTTTGAGCAATGCGGTTTAGGGGTTGGGCATAGAATAAACTGTCATCAAGGAAATCTAATGAGATTGTCTGAGCAATTGACACATAGTCGTCTATTTCGTAGTAGAGCTTTAAGAGATGCCCATACGCTTTTGTGGACTCAAAAAATGAGTGTTGTTCAAGCCAAGCGATGAGCGGACGGTAAATCAAGTGACCAATCGATGCCCCCTGATCGTTGATTTTATCGATTATGAATCGCTTGAAACTCTCATGATAGATTGAATACCCGATTGATGGCACATATCTAAGGATGGGCTGCAAGGAAACAAGTTGTTTGAAAACCAAATTGCCTAAGTGGGTAATCTCCTTCAACTCATCTTCCGTCAATGAGAAATCTGCACCGCATAATGCGTAGGGAACGCTGGCATTACCATGAATCTGCTCATGTAGATATTGATAGTAACTTGTGAGGTTGAAGTCATAATGAGGAAGTGATTCAATCCACTCAAATAATGTATTGGTTTTGTTTATGATGGCGTGGTCAATGAGGTATTTGCAATAGAGGGCATTTCCGTTGCTCTTTTCGTAGATTTTTTCTGATAACAAGCTCCCTTCAACTTCAATATTGGATAAACCATGTTTCTCAATAAGTCCTTCGACGAAGGTCTCTGAAAGTTGCGCGAGTGTACAATGATAAAACTGATCTAGTATTGCGAGTTGCTCAATCGGTTGAGAGATAACCATGATTGAGATATTTGGATTTGATAGGTCAAGCTGGGCGAGTGCTTCAAGAATTTTTGTCTCATCTTCGGTAAGTCCGCCTCTATTCTTTTGATATACACGCCAAATATGATCGATTCCGTCAATTATTAAGAGTGTTTGTTTTTCAATTTTGCCGAGAAGGATGTTAAGTTGTTCCAGATTAGACGCATATTTCTTGGTCATGTGACGACTTAATTGTTCGTCGCATTGCAATATTTGAGTGATCAAACTCCCGTAGAGAACATTGACGGTGATTCTTTTTAAGGCGAGCGGGTCTTCAAGCGCCGTGTAACAGTAATGCTTAATGACCTCTGTTGTCTCTTGTAATTGGTTCTGGAGATTTTCAATAAACCAAGATTTACCTGTTCCCGGTTCTCCCGTTAGAACGATGGCGCGATGTTGCTCCAAGAGCGATACGACCTGATCGATGCGGTGTGGGGTATCAAGCAACAGGGTCTCATCAATGGAAAAATCTTGCTCCACCCCGCCATTGGTTTGCAAAATGTTGATGTCTTGTGCAATTTCGTTGCAACTGATTGGTGAATGATTATTTGTGCTTCTTCTCCTTTTTGCAATCGTGCAGAGAGCTTCGGCTACTTGGCGAACTTTTAGATGATCATTTGGGTAAATCCCTATGCCGATTTTCTCTATTACGCGAGCTAATAACTTCTCAAGCCCCTGAGTGTAGTCGCTTAGAAGCGTCGATTTTGGACAGTTGACTTCAAGAACAAGATCATCGAGAAACGCTTGAAATTCTGCTCTGTCGATTGAGGCTGACCTTGACTTCAATGCTCTCCACGAAGGCAATACGCCAGTATCGGTAGGCCACAAGGCATCACAATTGAACTTGTAGCAACTTGTACCTTGTATTAGGCTGTCGCTATCTGGAAGCGGGATAAGCACATCAACTATAGGATCATCAGGTCGAGGGGTGTCCCATGCTAAACATACTCGCCATGAACACCCAGAGGAACGTAGCTCCTTCCAAGTGGCGAAAAGATCATACAGTGCTAAGTCGTAGCTGCCACTGCTTGAGAAATCCTGTTTTGTCAGGACATGACGGTGATCTTCGTTGCTATATTTGACCTGAATGAAGAGCTTTTTATGCTCAAAATATAGTGTTAGGTCGTCAAATTTATCGGGAATGTTAGTGGGAGTTTTTTTATGGTCAAAATGGACTTTGGTTGTTCCCTTACCTAGAGCAAGTTCTTGAGCAACGAAGTAAGCACCGAGTATATCTTGGTACAAATAGCCTTGATGAGCGGAAATGAGCATGTTCGTGTCAGTGTAATTTGCCAGTCTCGATTGTGGTCGGAATTTGATTCAGAGCAGTATAGAAAACTCCAGTGTTGTGAATTTAGTGCTTGACAAATGAGCGGAAAGCAGATCGTCAAGG
>CAYMGE010000117.1:0-16251 GCA_964389925.1 uncultured Ardenticatenaceae bacterium | reverse complement strand
CACGTGGATCACGGGTCAAATGCCCTTCTTCACGCATCTTGCCGCGCAACTCTTCATCGTGCATAACAAGCGCACGCGCCAGCCCAAGACGCACTGCATCGCGCTGACCTGTCGTGCCACCACCCTTCACCTGAACAGTGACATCCATCTGACCTGAATAGCCAGCGTCTTCCAACGGGCCATTCAAAATGCTAAAGTCACCAAAGCGAGGAAAATACTCTTTCACTTCTTTTCCATTGACGGTGAAAGAGCCAAGCCCCTCCCCTTCTGGATAAAGGCGCACCCGCGCAGAGGACTTTTTACGACGACCAATTCCTTCAAAATAACGTGCCATAATAGACTCCTATAGCTCCAAAACTGCTGGCGACTGCGCTTGATGTGGATGATCCGCACCCGCGTAAACTTTCATTTTCTTAATCATCGCGCGACCTAATTTGTTCTTGGGCAACATCCCTTTTACGGCTGATTCAATCGGCCGAGTTGGATGACGTTGCAACTGATCGCGCAAAACGGTCTCTGTCAAACCACCCGGATATTCCGAGTGACGATAATATACTTTTTGATCGAGGCGATTGCCCGTCACATGAATTTTCCCCGCATTGATGACAACGACGTAATCACCACAATCTACGTTTGGGGCAAAAATCGGCTTGTGTTTTCCACGCAAAACCTGCGCGATCTTTGATGCTAGGCGACCGAGTGTCTGCCCTTCCGCATCGACCACATACCATGTCCGCTCAATATCATTTGGCGTTGGTGCAAATGTTTTCATTACTTATCCCTACTTATCAGTCGTTCAGTATCCAGTCGGAGACTGGTCTGCTTCTTGTTAATCGTATCTCACAAACTCTAACACAAGCCCTTGTGGGGGAGCTGACTGACCTGCTCGGCCGCGCTCCGCTGCCTGCAATGCCGCCACAAAATCGTCAATACTCCATTTGCCAATTCCAACAAGCCGCAGTGACCCAACGATGCTGCGAACCATTCGTTTTAAGAATGCGGTCCCTTCAATGTCGAATAACAGATAATTATCTTTGCGCTGCCACTCTGCTCGAAAGACACGACGCACGCTGTTGTTTCCATTTGGCGGCGTGCCAAATGTGCCAAAGTCGTGTTCGCCAATTAACGTTGACGCGGCCGTGTTCATTGCTAGGATGTCGAGTGGCTGGCGGATGTGCCATGCGTAGCGTCGATTGAGAGGAGAAGGAGTCGGCCGATTCCAGACCGTATAGCGATACCCTCGTCTCTTCGCGTCAAAGCGTGGATGAAATGTCTCATCAACAATCTGTACCTTACGTACCGCAATGTCACGCGGCAACGTGCCGTTTAACGCCCGTTGCAATCGCTGTTCATCGTGTCGCCAATTCGCCATATCAAAAGTGATGATCTGACCTCGTGCATGAACGCCCGCATCGGTGCGTCCCGCACCTAAGACTTGTATAGAGGCTTGTGCCAATTTGAAAAGTGCTTTTTCTAGCTCACCTTGAATCGTCTGTTGCGCGTCGATTTGTCGCTGGAAGCCAAAATAGTTGGTTCCATCATATTCAATCGTTGCGCGATAACGGCTCAAGGTTGCTCAACTCACTCTTCTTCAACCAGCATGATTGTCGCCATCTTAGCGTTATCACCCGGCCGACGACCCAGTTTAACAATGCGCGTGTAGCCACCCGGACGTTCCGCATAGCGTGGTGCAATTTCGGCAAACAGTTTCTTCACGACATCGACCTCTTCTATGAAGCCATCTTCGTCTTCTGTCTCACGAAAACGCATGATCCGCGCGGCCGCTAAACGACGTGCATGAACCTCTGATGCAGGATTACTCTGGCCTTTTGCCAACCCACGTTTTGCAATTGTGATCACTTTCTCGGCCGCAGGGCGCAGCATACGCGCCTTTGCCTCGGTTGTCACAATCTGCTCATGGGCAAACAGGTCAGAGATTAAGTTGCGCCGCAACGCCTTGCGATGCGCCATGTCGCGGCTTAACCGGCGACCTTTTACTCTATGTCTCATTTTTAACCTCGTTGCTCTCTAATTTTAATGGAGCCGAACCTCTTCGCGTCTGCAACGGTGAACACTATCAGAGAATTTCAACCCCTTCTATATGACAAACAAACCCTCTTTCTGAGGGTTTATATTTTACGCATCATCAAGAAAACCCTTTGTCCGTAGTTGATCTTTCAACTCATCCAAAGACTTCTCACCAAAATTGCGGATTGCCAACATCGTCTCTTCACCACGATCTAGCATCTCCAACATCTCGCCAACCTTTGTAATACCTGTCCGCTTAAGTGAGTTGAAAACACGCACGCTCAGGTCAAGCTGCTCGATTGGCGTGTCATAGTACTCGTTCGGGATGCCGTCCTCATCCTCCTCGACTACTGAAACAGGAGCCAGAGAATCAGGCGTAACACCACCAAGCGGCATTAGGTGTTGAATCATAATTTGGGCAGCTTGTGACAATGCCTCTTCCGGCTTTGTTGTCCCGTCCGTCCAAATCTCAATGATTATACGGTCATAATCTTGGTCTTGGCCAACACGTGTTTTCTCAACGTTATACGAAACACGCCGAATGGGGCTGAAAATTGCATCGACAGGTAGCTCGCCAATCGGCAATCGGCCGCGCTCTTCCGCAGGGCTATACCCACGACCCGACTCGATGGTCATTTCAATTTCCAAAAACGCATCATCCGAATCGACGCTAAACAGGTACAGATCAGGATTGATAATTTCAACTTCTGGGGGTGCGATAATATCGGCCGCCGTCACCGTCCCTGCCCCATGCACTTCTAGCCGTACTCGCGCATTGTCTGTATCCACCAACCGCACACGCAGCTGCTTGATATTTAGGATCAAGCGCATCATATCTTCACGCACATGCGGAATCGCTGCAAACTCATGCGACACATCGCTTACGCGAACCGACGTGACAGCTGCTCCCGGCAAAGAAGCCAATAATACACGTCGCAACGAATTTCCAATCGTCGTACCATAGCCACGCTCTAGTGGGCTAATTACAAACTTGCCATATTGTTGCGTGATGGCTTCACTCTCAATTTTTGGCATTACAAGATTTTCAACAGCCAATTTCGTACCTCCACGACCTAAACCCGTAAAAGGCAGGAGCGAACTCCTGCCGTATCAGTAACGGGCAGCGGATGCTTATCTATCTTCTTAAAAGTTCTAACTAAACGCGACGCTTTTTAGGAGGGCGCACGCCATTATGTGGCACAGGGGTAACATCGTCGATTAAACGAACGCGAATCCCTGAACGCGCAACCGCTCGAATTGCAGACTCACGACCAGGGCCCGGCCCCTTCACGATGATCTCTACAGCATTTAATCCATAAACGTCACGTGCAACCTGAATCGCATTTTGTGCAGCCAAACCAGCTGCATACGGTGTTGACTTACGTGAACCTTTGAACCCAGCGTTACCTGCGCTTGACCACGCCAACGTATTGCCGTTCATGTCTGTCACTGTCACAATTGTGTTGTTGAAGGTCGCACGAATATGCACTTGTCCTTCAGGAATTTGCACCTTTGCGCGTTTGCGAACCTGCTGTCCGCCGCGCCGATTATTTCTTCTGCGTCCCATAATTTACTTACCTGAACGACGACCACGCCCTGCAACCGTTTTCTTCGGCCCTTTGCGTGTGCGTGCATTTGTCTTCGTGCGCTGTCCGCGTAACGGTAGATGACGGCGATGCCGTAAGCCGCGATAGCTACCGATTTCTATCAACCGTTTGATGTTCAAGTTGACTTCACGGCGCAAGTCACCTTCAACCTGATAGTTGTCAACCTCACGGCGCAACTGTGTCACCTCTGCCTCCGTTAAATCACGGACGCGCTTGTTGCCGTCAACTCCTGTCGCTTCCAAAATTTTGTGCGACGAAGTGAGGCCAATACCATAAATATACGTTAGCGCAATCTCTGTGCGCTTATTGCGTGGAATGTCAACACCAGCGATACGTGCCATATGCTCTTACCTTACCCCTGGCGTTGTTTGTGATTTGGATTACTGCAAATCACACGAACAATGCCTTTACGCTTAATTACCTTGCACTTTGGACACCGCTTCTTAACGGAAGCTGATACTTTCATTTTCGTTCTCCGAGTCTCTAAAAGCCGTCTGGCAAACAATCATTATCGCGGGTTGACCGCAATCTGCCAGTATACCAAAACTGGCCGACTTTCTGAAAAATTTGTCAATGTTTCTAGGCAATCGTAACACTATGAGGACGACTCAATTGCCGCTGTGAGTGCCTCATTGACCGCTTCGACGGATTGCTGACCATCAACGTGTGTTACGTTACCACGCGCCTCATAATAGGCAATCAATGGTGCCGTTGATTCCTTATAGACGCGCATCCGCGTGCGAATTGTCTCTTCGTTATCATCCTTGCGACCTTCCAATTCAGCACGCTTGAGTAAACGTTGAATCAACTCTTCTTGATCTACCTCAATCGCTAGTACATGATCAACGCGACTATCCAGTTCGCTCAGAAGGTCAGACAGTGCATCGGCCTGAGCAGGAGAGCGCGGAAAACCATCAAGAAGTGCGCCGTTTTGGGCATCTTCCTGTGCAAGACGATCCCGCACCATCGCCACCGTTACTTCGTCTGGAACGAGTTCACCCGCTTCCATATAACTCTTTGCAAGTTGACCAAGTTCAGTGTTATTTTTCAAGTTATAACGGAACAAGTCCCCTGTGGAAACTTGGGGAATACCAAGCTGCGCTTGTAGCAGCTTGGCTTGTGTTCCCTTGCCTGCACCGGGAGGTCCCAGCAGTATAATGTATGCCATAGCTAAAAGCCCTCGTAGTTTCGCATGACAAGCTGCGCCTCAAGTTGGCGAATCGTGTCAATCACAACACCGACGACAATGATGAGTCCGGAGCCATCGAGAATAACCGCGCTGAGGTCGAGTCCGGGCATCCCGACCGCCCAAGAAACGAGCTGCATAATGCCCGGCACCACTGCGACGAGGCTCAAAAACAGTGCGCCGACGAACGTGATGCGACGCACAACCGATTTGATGTAGATTTCGGTGCGTTTGCCCGGCCGAATGCCCGGAATAAATCCACCCTGTCGCTGCAAGTTTTCATGCAGCTTTTGTTGCGTTACCATCACGTCTGTGTAGAAGAAGGTGAAGGCGAAAACGAGTAAGAAGTAGACAATCCAGTAACCCCAGCCGCTTTGCTGACCAAACGACGTGTTCAGATAAACGGCGAAATCATTGACCCATGTGTAATCCGCTTCTGCTACTGAAGTCTCTGGCACAAATATCTGCGCCAGTAGTGCAGGAAATGCCAGCAATGACTGCGCGAAGATAATCGGGATCATGCCTGCCGTGTTGACCTTAAGCGGAATGTATGTGCTTTGGCCTTGATAGACTTTTCGGCCGCGTTGCCGACGACCATATTGTACTGGAACACGACGATTGCCTTCTTGAATCAGCACAATCACATACGTTAAGAACACTGTCAAAACGATGAATGTGATAAAAGCAACAATCTGTGTTGTCTGCGTCACCGGCGCACCTTGACGATCAAATCCGGACGCAATCTGAGCGAGGCCCTGCGGAATCATCGCAACGATACCGCTAAAGATGATAAGCGAGATGCCTTGCCCGATCCCTTCCTCAGTAATACGTTCACCAAGCCAGATAGCAAACATCGTGCCACCTGTCATCGCCGCGAGCGTCATCAGCGTTGGCAAAATGTTGCTCACTTGACTGAAACCAAAGTAGGGCATAATACCTTCAAGCGACCCACCATAAGAGAAGCCGATCAAATTGATCTGACCAACAGCTTGCAATAATGCAAGTGGCACAGTCATGTAATAAGTGATCTTATTGATACGGTTGCGTCCCGATTCACCTTCCTGCTGGAGTTCTTCCAGATAGGGAACAATCGGTGTTAAAAGCTGGATAATAATAGACGCGGTAATGTAGGGATATACGCCCATCGCCATCACCGAGAAATTACGAACCGCGCCACCTGACAACAGATTAAGCGTGTTGAGCAGTGGCCCTAAATCATTCTGTTGGGCAAACGAGCTAAGTGCCTGTGCGTTTGCGCCCGGTACAGGAATGTTTGCCAACAGTCGATATAGGATCAGGATGCCAAGCGTAAATAAAATACGACGGCGTAAATCCGGCAGGCTGAAGGCGTTGCGTAGCGATTGAATCATAAGGTCTTCTCCCTAGCTAGTTGAGGGGAATCACTTCGGCCGATCCACCCACACCTTCAATCTTCTCTTTTGCTGAACTAGAAAAACGATGCGCCTTAATGTTGAGTGCAACGGTTAGATCACCATCACCCAAAATCACAACGGGGTCGCTTTCCTTCTTCAGATACCCAAGTGCAACCATTGTCGCAGGGGTTACATCTGAACCGGCTTCAAGGTCATGTGCGGCAAGATCACCTACATTGACTGTCTTGTAATAAATCTTACGAGTATTTGTAAACCCGCGCTTGTATGGCAAGCGGCGTGCAAGGGGCAATTGTCCACCTTCAAAGTAGACACCTTTCCCACCGCCGCTGCGTGCGCCCTGACCCTTGGTACCACGCCCAGCAGTTTTACCCTGCCCTGCCGCAATACCACGACCCACTCGCTTGCGCTTTTTCTTCGCCCCAACATCTGGACGCAGATCGTGTAGCTTCATAATAATACCTAGTTTGCTAGCCGCTAGTTGCCAGCAATTTACACTTACCGCTAGCTACTAACGACTAGTCACTTTTAATTTACTTCTTCAACCTCAACGAGGTGTTCGACTTTCTTAACCATCCCGCGAATGACGGGATTATCGTCGTGTTCAACGGTTTGCTGCAATTTTCTTAAGCCGAGTGCACGAATCGTGCCTTTCTGTTTCACGTTGTAGCCAATCGCGCTTTTTGTATAGGTTACCTTTAGCTTCGCCATTCTTTTCGACTCCAAAACGGCGCAACATCAACAATATCTTTCCCACGATTCTCAGCGAGTTCGCGCATATCCATCAGTTGATCCAAGCCGTCCATCGTCGCCTTCATCACGTTCAGCACATTGTCACTGCCAAGTGATTTAGACAAGATATTTTGATAACCAGCCGCTTCGACAACCGCACGCACGCCGCCGCCAGCGATAACACCTGTACCGGGAGAGGCTGGTTTGAGCAAAACACGTGCAGCACCGTGTGCGCCGACGACCTCATGTGGAATCGTCCCGTTCAGCATAGGAACGCTTTGCAGATTGTCTCGCGCCCGTTCGATTGACTTACGAATCGCATCTGGTACGGCACGTGCCTTCCCAATGCCAATTGCCACACGCCCCTTGTTATCGCCCACGACTACCGTTACGCGAAATGCGAAGCGGCGGCCACCCTTGATAACTTTGGCAACGCGGTTGATGTCGATGATGCGCTCGTCAAATTCGGAGCGGTCATTATTGTTGTTTCGTCTGCCACCCATAATATGCTCCTAGAATTTGAGGCCACCCTCGCGTGCGCCTTCAGCCAGTGCTTTGATACGTCCATGATAAACATAGCCACCGCGATCAAAGACAACAGTATCGATGCCTTGCGCTTTTGCACGTTCAGCGACGGTTTTACCAACGAGGTTTGCACGTTCGGATTTTGACTTGCCTTCTAAATCGGCCGACAATCCCCGATCCACCGTCGATGCAGACACCAACGTATGTCCAGCGACATCATCAATCACCTGTGCATACACATGCTCTAAGCTGCGAAACACATTCAAACGAGGACGTTCGGCCGTGCCTGATATTTTTCCACGAATCCGACGATGTCGCCGTTTCCGTTGTTCTTCTCTTGATTTTTTACCCATTTCGTTATCTTTTGCGGAAAAAGTAGTAAGTGAAAAGTGGCAAGCTTATCACTCTAAACTTTACCCGCTTTACCAGCCTTGCGACGAATGTGTTCACCAGCATAACGAATGCCTTTCCCCTTGTAGGGTTCTGGTGGACGCTGCTTCCGAATATATGCGGAAATTTCGCCGACAACCTGCTTGTCAATTCCTTTCACAAAAATCGTTTTACCGCGATCTTGCACATCAAAGCTCGTTTCGGCCGTTGGTGGCGGCACATCGACAGGGTGCGAGTAGCCAACGTTCAAAACCAACGTTTTCCCCTTCATCTCTGCACGATAACCTACACCTTCGATTTGGAGCTTTTTCTCAAACCCTTTACTCACACCCTCAACCATGTTATTGAGCAGTGAGCGCGTTAAGCCATGCAGCGCACGATGATGCTTGAGATCAGTCGGCCGCTTTACACGCAACTCACCGTTCTCCTGAACAACATTCATATCCGGATGCACAACTTGTGACAGCGAACCGCCTTTGCCTTTCACGATCACAGTCTGCCCTTCCATCTTGACACTTACGCCGCTAGGAATTGTAATCGGCATTTTACCAATTCGAGACATCTCAACCTCCTAGTAGACGGTACAAAGCACTTCGCCGCCGACACCGACTCGTCGCGCTTCTTGCCCTGTCATAACGCCGCGTGAGGTGGTCAAAATCGAGATGCCCATCCCCTGTAAAACCCAAGGAATATCGCCTTTTCCGACATAAACCCGACGACCGGGTTTACTCACCCGCACTAACTTTGTGATCATCGGCTTTTGGCGACGACGCTCACCCAGATATTTCAGATTAACGCGCAGAATGTCCTGCGGTTTTTCGGGCAGCACCTCAAAATCAGAGATGTAGCCTTCTTCTTTTAGTACTTCTGCAATTGCCTTCTTCATTTTTGAATAAGGAATTGCGACGCTTGGATGTTGACGCATATTTGCATTACGGATGCGTGTCAACATATCAGCGATAGGGTCTGTTGTATTCATTCTCTAAATCACCTTGTCAGTACAGAGTTGTAGTCAGCACCTACACTTTCCATACCGCGCTTATTTTCTATTCGTCTAGGTCTTATCTACCAGCTTGATTTTACTAAGCCGGGAATGTTGCCCGCCAATGCCTCTTCACGTAGACAAATGCGGCACAATCCAAAACGACGATAGTAGCCTCGTGGTCGGCCGCATTTTTGGCAACGATTCCGAACACGGGTTTCATACTTGCGGTTGTCTTCACGAGCAACCATTGATTTTTTAGCCATATCGCTTCCTTAAAACTTACTGCTCACGCTTAAATGGCATCCCCATTTCTGAGAGCATCTTGCGTGCCTCTTCGTCTGTCTGCGCTGATGTCACAATGGTGACTTCCAACCCACGCACTTTGTCAATTTTGTCGTAATCGATCTCAGGAAAAATGAGCTGCTCGCGGATACCTAGCGTATAGTTGCCGCGTCCGTCGAAAGAGTCAGGTGAAATTCCTTGAAAATCGCGGGTACGCGGCAGTGCAATATGAATCAATCGGGTTAGAAATGACCACATTTTTTCCTTGCGAAGGGTCACTTTTACACCGATCTGCCGATCCTCACGCAGTTTGAAGTTCGCAATTGCTTGCTTCGCCCGCGTTACCACTGGCTTTTGCCCTGTAATCTGCGTTATGTCACGCACAGTCGCTTCAATCGCCTTCGCATTGACTAGTGCCTCGCCGACACCGACGTTCAGAACGATCTTCTCAATCTTTGGAACCCGCATCGGGTTACCATAATCAAACTCTTTCATCAAAGCAGGGACAACATCCTCGTGATACTGTTCCTGTAAAGCCTTAAATGCCATGTTGTTACCTCAGCGGGTGGCAAGCCAGCTGTGGTGTCTCCACCAGTACGCCGCTTGGCTCCACTTGAGATAGTAGCTAGTAAATAGCTGCTGGCGGCTAGTCTGACTAGCAATCAGCAACTAGCAACTAGCAACTAATCAATATCATTCCCACTTTTTTTCGCCACACGAATCCGTTCACCGTTTTCGCCTCGACGAATGCCAACACGTGTTGGCTCACCGCTGCTTGGGTCAATCAGCATCACGTTCGAAACCGCAATCGGTGCTTCAAACTCGATGATGCCGCCCTGTTGCTGTCGGCCGCCAACGTTCTGTGGCTTCTGGTGTTTCTTGACCATGTTCGCGCCATCCACAACCACTCGATTGTGTTTGCGATCCACGCGCAGAACCTCACCTTCTAATCCTTTGTCATTGCCAGCAATGACAATAACCTTGTCGCCTTTCTTAATCTTCATATCTAATCACCTCGACTCTCATCTCCCTCTGCCCTCTGAGAGATGAGGGTCTTCTTACAATACCTCTGGCGCAAGCGACAAAATACGGCTATAGCCAGCACTCCGCAGTTCACGTGCCACTGGCCCGAAAATACGTGTGCCTATCGGCCGTTGATCTGGATTGATGATCACCGCTGCGTTGTCGTCGAAACGAATTGTGCTGCCATCGTCACGCTTGAAGGGCTTCTTTGTGCGTACAATAACTGCCTTGACGATCTCACCTTTCTTAATTGCTGAGTTGGGAGCCGCTTTTTTGACAGAAGCAACGACGACATCTCCGACACCCCCGTAATGAACGCGGGAGCCACCCAATATCTTGATGACGAGAATTTCGCGTGCGCCTGTGTTATCCGCTATCTTTAAGCGGGACTCTTGTTGAACCATTTTAATACTCCTTAGAGCATTTCAGCCTTCACTGTTTCAGCATCTTAGCTGACTAGCTGATTAGCTTCTTACTCTACCCGCTCTAAAATCTCGACAACTGCCCAACGCTTGTGGCGACTCATCGGCTTTGATTCAATGATTTGTACTCGGTCACCCGTTTGACAAGCATTCTGCTCATCGTGTGCCTTATACTTTTTCGACACCTTGATCGTTTTGCGATACAGAGGGTGCTGTTTCAATGTTGACACTTCAACGACGACCGTCTTATCCATCTTGTCGCTCGTCACCAAGCCAACTAACTGTTTGCGTTGATCTCTCATTATTTCACCTCATAGCGAACGACACGATTTGGCGCAGCATTTGCCCCCGCGCTGGCTGCGGCCCGTTGGCGACGACCATGTGGTTGCTTCTTGCTGAGGTTCACGAGCGCAGTCGCAACCGTTGCGCTTCCATCCGTGAATTCGACTTGGAAGCCCTGCTCTTCATACACGTATTTCGCCGTTGCATCATAGTTACGCCCGCTTAATGCGGAAGCAATTTGAGCATGTGCAGCAGCTTCCTGAATCGCTAATCGACGATTGGCCAGCACTGTGTTCAACTGTGCAACTTCACGACGGACTTCTTTAATGCGTGCAGGATTTGTCAGACGGGAGGAAGCCTGTTGGAAGCGAAGATTGAACATCTCTTCACGACTACCTTCAAGCATGTCCTCCAGCTTTTCGTTGCTAAAATCACGCAATTCAACGATATTTGCCATTAGAACGTCTCCTCGGCCGAGACAATCTGCGTCTTGATCGGCAGTTTGTACTGGGCGCGTTTCAACGCAACGCGAGCAATTTCCTCAGAAACGCCCGCAATCTCAAATAAAATGCGTCCCGGTTTGACGACCGCTACATAACGATCTGTTGCACCTTTACCTTTACCCATGCGCGTTTCGGCCGCTTTTGCCGACACTGGCTTGTCGGGGAAAATTCGAATCCAGTATTTACCGCGGCGTTTCATCTGGCGGACTGATGCGACGCGAATCGCCTCAATTTGTCGTGCTGTAATCCAGCCCGGCTCCAACGCCTGAATGCCATACTCGCCATATTCGAGATTCGTGCCACCCTTCGCCATGCCTCTCATGCGTCCACGCATTTGCTTGCGATATTTCATACGCTTTGGCATTAACATAACTTACTCTCCAGTAGTTGGTTGTTGGTTGGCAATTGGTAACAAAACCAATGACCAACGCCTACATACCACCTACTCACTTACATAAACATCCGTGTTCTGCGAAGATGGCAGAATTTCACCCTTGTAGACCCAAACTTTGACACCAATCTGACCATAAGTCGTCAGTGCTTCCGTAAAGCCATAGTCGATGTCAGCGCGAATGGTATTACGAGGAACTTGTCCTTCGCTCATCTTCTCACGCCGTGCCATGTCTGAGCCGTTCAACCGACCTGCCACCTCAACACGTACACCTTGTGCGCCGGCACGCAATGTATTTTGCATGGCGCGTTTCATTGCGCGGCTATGTGAGATGCGGCGCGTCAACTGGTTGGCGATATTCTCTGCCACCAACTGTGCGTCTAAGTCTGGGTTGGTAATTTCTTCAATATCGACCTTGATCGCTTTGCCTGTCAGGCGGCGAAGGTCGCTACGTAGTTGTTTAACGGTTGATCCTTTTCGGCCGATCACAACCCCCGGCTTTGCCGAGTGGATATTGATGGCGACCTGATTTGGAAACCGTTCAATTTGAATATCACTGATCGAGGCGTGACCAAGATTCCGCATGATAAAGCCGCGAATTTTGCGATCTTCATTCAGCAGTTCACGATAACGGCTGCCCTCTGCATACCAGCGGGCATTCCAGTCACGAATCGTCTTCAAACGAAAACCAAGTGGATGTACTTTACGTCCCATATTTTCTCCTAGTCGAACTCGGCGGGATCACGTTCCGCTAGAATAACCGTAATGTGTGCGCTGCGATTGATAATCGGCTTAAACCGACCGCGTGCGCCGAAACGACCACCATACGGGCGTAAGCGGTTGCGTGGCCCGTCGTCCGCAAAAATGCGGTGGACGTATAGTTCCTCGATATCCAACCCAAAGTTCTCTTCCGCGTTTGCAACGGCCGATGAAACCAATTTATAAATTGGCTCGGCCGCCTTTTGTGGCAGAAAACGCAGGGTATCCAGTGCATCTTGTGCGTCTTTGCCGCGCACTGCATCACAAACCAATCGTGCCTTTTGCGGCGAAATTGCAATATGTTTGGCAATTGCGCGTACTTCAAATGCTTCAGCCATTAGCGTCGCCCTCCGCGCTTCCGCTTCTCCACGATGTGACCGTGAAAAGTGCGTGTTGGGGCGAACTCGCCGAGCTTGTGACCCACCATGTTTTCCGTGATATAAATCGGCACGTGACGACGACCATTATGCACGGAAATCGTGTGGTTCACCATCTGCGGGAAAATCGTGCTGGCACGCGACCATGTACGAATTATCTTTTTGCGCCCAGATGCGTTCATCGTCTCGACCTTCTTTAAAAGTTTCGGGTCAATAAAAGGACCTTTTTTGAGTGAACGTGACATAATTTTGCTAGTTGCTAGTTGCTAGTTGCTAGTTGCTAGTTTCTTACTAACCATTAGCCACCAAACACTAGCCACTTCTCTCTATCTCCGCTTCTTTGTACGACGACGACGAATCATCTTGTCTGTTACCTTGTTTCTGCGCGTGCGTCGGCCGAGTGCAACTTGACCCCATGGGGTTTTCGGAGCCTTCATACCAATGCCCGTGCGACCCTCACCACCGCCGTGTGGATGATCGTTCGGGTTCATAGCCGTACCGCGCACAGCGGGTCGAATCCCCATGTGCCGTTTACGACCAGCCTTACCGAGCTTGATATTGCTATGTTCCGAGTTGCCAACTTGGCCAATCGTTGCCAAACATTGCTTTGGAACAAAACGTTCCTCGCCGCTTGGCAAACGCAATGTTGCATACTGTGGATGATCTTTTGCCAAAAGCTGTGCCGATGTTCCCGCTGAGCGCACCATCTGCCCACCTTTACCCGGTTGCAATTCGATGTTGTGAACGAGTGTACCGAGTGGAATTGCATCGAGCGTCAGGGTGTGTCCCGGCCGAATTGCCGCGCCTTCACCGCTCATTACCTCATCGCCTACGTTCAGGCCAAGTGGGGCGATAATGTAGCGCTTTTCGCCATCTTCATATCGCAACAGGGCAATACGCGCTGTGCGGTTCGGATCATACTCAACCGAAACGACCGTGCCGGGCATCCCAAATTTGTTGCGCTTGAAATCGATGATACGATACTTACGCTTGTGACCACCACCGCGATGACGCACCGTGATCTTGCCACGAGAGTTGCGGCCGCCGCGCTTCTTTAGACCCACCGTCAGCGATTTTTCAGGGCGATTTCGCGTGATTTCCTCAAACGAATAGCTCGTCATGTCGCGCCGTCCCGGTGAAGTCGGCTTAAATACCTTAACTGCCATAATTACCTCCGCTCACAAACGCCATAGTTGCGGGCAGTGCGTTTATCGACGTTGTGAGATTTCGGATTTGTGACTTTAGATTGTATTTCCAACCTAAAATCACAAATCTAAAATGTTCTATCCAACACCTTCAAAGATATCAATTCTGCCTTTTGAGAGGGTGACGATCGCTTTTTTGTATGCAGGTTTGCGTTGAACCATCTTCCGCAAGCGGCGACCCCGCTTGGCTGGCATCACCATGACACGAACTTTTGCAACCTCCGTGCCAGGCCATGCTCGTTCAACCGCGTCTGCAATTTGTAATTTGTTAGCACGCATATCAACGACAAAAGCATACTGATCGAGCGTTGTCTGATAGTTGCTTTTTTCGGTGATAATCGGCCGACGAATAACTTCACGCCAGTGCATTACGCTGCCTCCTCACCCAGATAACCCTTGATTACCTCAAGCGCATCTTGTGTCATCAAAACTTTGTCGTGACCAAGCAGATCGCGTACATTCAAATAGTTAGCGTTTAATGCCCGCATTGACGTTAGATTACGTGCTGACTTTTCAACATTCTCGTTGCGTTCGCCCAAAACGAGTAGTGCGCTGCTGTCCCCAACAAGTGTGCGCTGGGTGGCTGCAATCTCTTTTGTCTTGGGTGCGTCCATGCTGACGCTATCCACAACTAAGATGTCACCATTTTGTGCTTTCACCGTCAATGCAGAGCGAATCGCTGCACGACGCATTTTGCGCGGCATATCTTTGCTATAGTCACGCGGTTGTGGTCCGTGTGCTACACCACCGCCAACAAAAATTGGCGCACGTTTGCTGCCATGACGAGCATTACCCGTCCCTTTCTGACGATAGAGTTTCTTGCCTGTGTAGGCAATCTCGCTGCGGCCTTTTACTTTATGGGTTCCCGCTCGCTTGTTTGACATCTGACGCACCAATGCTTGGTGCATCAAACCACGATTCACTTTGGCATCAAAGATGTATGCGGGGAGTTCGACGTTGCCGACAGCTTCACCATTTGTGTTAATAACTGAGACTTCCATGCTGTTACCCTGCCTTTTGTGCTTCCCGAATCAGGACAAGGCCACCCTTGTGTCCGGGAACAGCACCCTTGATCGCAAGCAGGTTGCGTTCTGAGTCGATGCGAACAACGGTCAGGTTTTGGACGGTGTGACGGTCAACACCCATGTGCCCCGCCATCCGCATCCCCTTCTGGACACGTGCCATCGTTGAGGTAGCACCAATCGAGCCGGGCGCACGCCAACGGTCAGATTGACCGTGTGTTTTGGGGCCGCCCGCAAAGCCGTGACGCTTTACCACGCCCGCAAAGCCTCGCCCTTTCGTTGTCCCCGTCACATCAACTTTTTCACCGAGTTCAAACTGCTCAACGGTTAACGTTTGACCAACGCTATATTCGCCAGCGGTCGCAGTGCGGAACTCTTGCAAGTGACGAACAGCGGGAATGCCGTTGTTTTCCTTGCGATTTGGATGTTTATTATCTGTTTTCAGCAATCCCAAGTGACCACGCTGACCTTTGCTGAGACGCTTTTCTTTTGTCTCTTCAAAACCAACTTGAACGGCGGTATATCCGTCTGTCTCGTCCGTTTTGACTTGTGTCACGTAGCAAGGTCCCGCTTGGACGATGGTGACAGGCGTTGCCACACCATCATCATCGAGAACTTGGGTCATGCCGATTTTTCGGCCGATTAAACCTTTCATCATAACCTCCGGAACTGAAACGCAGCTGCGAACATATTCATTGCGTGCGCCATCATTCCCTAAAGTTTAAAGTCGAATTTCAATATCTACACCAGCGGGCAGGTTCAGACGCATCAACGTATCAATCGTCTTTGCATCTGGGTTGACCACGTCGATCAGCCGCTTGTGCGTGCGAATTTCAAAATGTTCGTGTGAGTCCTTATGGACAAATGTACTGCGACGCACCGTAAACCGTTCGATGCGTGTTGGCAGTGGAATTGGCCCCAAGACCGTTGCGCCTGTCCGCTCGGCCGTACCAACGATACGTTTTGCAGATTGGTCGAGTACACGGTGGTCGTAAGCCTTCAAGCGAATGCGAATTTTCTGAGCCATACTTGCCTCAACAAAAAAACAACTTGGCTCACAATTGGAGCCAAGCTATTCTTGGTTCAACTATTCAACAATTTTAGTGATAACACCAGCACCGACGGTCAAGCCACCTTCGCG
>CAYMGE010000116.1:0-16255 GCA_964389925.1 uncultured Ardenticatenaceae bacterium | reverse complement strand
CTGTGGACACCATGTAAGACCGCTTGCGGCGACGGTGGATGAAGCAGGTACTTATTGCGTGTTGCACACTTTTGCACACGTTTAAGGTGGCAGTAACAAAAAAGCTCGCGTCCTAGTCAAAGGACGCGAGCTTTTTTGTTGTACTAAAAAATTGACAATTCTGGAGGTTGAACATGGCAACAGAAATGCCGAAAAATTACCAATTCAAAGAAACCGAAACTCGCCTCTACAAATGGTGGGAGGAAAATGGCTGGTTTAAGCCAGAGGTGAATCCCGATGGTGAGCCTTATGTGATTTCGATTCCGCCACCAAACGTGACGGGGGCATTACACATGGGTCACGCAATGTTTGTGTCGCTGGAAGATTTGATGATCCGCCGCGCACGGATGCAGGGGCGTGCTGCGCTTTGGGTTCCCGGCACAGATCACGCCGGGATTGCAACACAGCTTGTGATTGAAAAAGAACTGCGTAAGCTGGGCAAATCGCGCGAGGAGATCGGCCGAGACGCATTCCTAGACTTTGCGTGGGAATGGAAAGACCGCTATGAGGGGCGCATCATCAACCAGATGCGAACGTTGGGTGGGTCGGCCGATTGGAGCCGCACCCGCTTCACGCTTGACGAGGGGTTGAGCGAAGCCGTCTACACTGCTTTTGAACGCCTGCACCGTATGGGCTTGATCTACCGCGAGGAACGCATGGTGAACTGGTCGCCGGGTTTGCAAACGGCTGTCAGCGATCTTGAAGTGGAGACAGAAGATGAACCCGCGTTGCTCTACTACTTCAAATATCCGCTCAAAGAGGGCGGTCATCTACCCGTTGCAACGACGCGCCCGGAGACCATTTTGGGCGACTCGGCCGTAGCGGTCAACCCAGACGACGAGCGTTACAAACAGTACATCGGCAAGACCGCGCTGGTTCCGATGCTCAACCGCGAGATTCCCGTGATTGCGGATGAATACGTCGATATGGCGTTTGGCACAGGTGCGCTCAAAGTGACCCCCGCCCACGATCACAACGATTTTGAGCTTGGCAAAAAACATGGATTGCCATTCATCAACATCATGAATAAGGACGCGACCATCAACGAAGGTGGCGGTGCGTATGCTGGTTTGTCGCGGGAGGATGCGCGGGATAAGCTGTGGGCGGATATGGAATCGGCCGAGTTGACCCTCAAAACAACCCCACATACCCGCCCAACACCGCGTTCCCAGCGTGGCGGCGAAATCGTCGAGCCGATGGTCAGCATCCAGTGGTGGGCGAACATGCAGCCGGGTGCGGAGCTTGCGCTGGCGGCTGTGCGCTCGGGTCGCATCGAAATTGTGCCAAAACGCTTCAACAAAATCTGGGAACACTGGCTAACGGGCATTTTGCCGTGGTGCATTAGCCGCCAGCTTTGGTGGGGACACCGCATCCCCGTTTATTACGTCAATGACGATGAATCTCAGTATGTTGTGGCGCGTTCGGAGACGGAGGCGTATCAGAAGGCACGCGCAAAGTACGGTGACGATGTGACGCTCAGACAAGACCCCGACGTGCTGGACACGTGGTTTAGTTCTGCGCTTTGGCCGTTTAGCACACTTGGCTGGCCTGACAAAACACCCGATCTCGACCGCTATTATCCCACCACGATGATGGAAACAGGCTATGATATTCTCTTTTTCTGGGTGGCGCGAATGGCGATGCAGGGCTTGCTGCTGACAAACGACATCCCATTTGAGACGGTTTATCTGCATGGGTTGGTGCGCGATGAGAAGGGGCGCAAGATGTCAAAGACAATCGGCAATGTGGTTGACCCCGTTGAAGTGACCGCTGAATATGGCACGGATGCGTTGCGCTTTACGCTATTGACGGGTGGCACGCCGGGCAACGACCTCAATCTAGCGATTGACAAGGTGGAGAGCAATCGCAACTTTGCGACCAAAATTTGGAATACGGCGCGGTTTATTGTGGCAAACTTGGGCAAAGGGGCGCAGGGGGCTGGCGAGGCTGATTATACATCGGCCGATAAATGGATTCTAACGCGCATGAGTGAAACGATCACAGATGTGGATCGCCTGATGGATGGCTACAACTATGGGGAAGCGGGTCGCCAAGCGTATGATTTTCTCAAAGGTGAATTTGCAGACTGGTACATTGAAGCATCAAAAGCACAGCTAAATGAGGGGGGGGCGCGTGCAAACGCGACGTTGACCGTGCTGCTGACCGTGCTGGACACAGGTTTGCGCTTGCTGCATCCGTTTATCCCCTACGTGACGGAAGAGACGTGGCAACAGTTGAAGCACGCTTTCCAATCATCACAGCTAGAGATTGCGCCAGATGGCGATTGGCCTGAAGCGTTAATTATTGCCAACTGGCCAACTGCGGGGGACATATTCGCCGATGAGGCGGCCAACTTTGATCGCCTGCGTGAGTTGATTCGCGGCATTCGCGCCTCGCGTGCAGAGTATAACGTGCCGCCGAGCAAGCGGATTGCTGCCACGATTGTCGCAGGTGAAAACGCGGCGTTTATCGAATCACAGCGCAACGTGCTGGTGTCACTGGCTCGCTTGGACGATGGGCAGTTGGAGATTGTGGCCAATGCGGATGCGGCCGATAACGCGGCGACCGTTTCGCTGGGCGATTACACAGCCTATTTGCCATTGGCGGGGATGGTGGATTTGGCGAAAGAGCGAGCGCGGTTGGAGAAGGAATCGGTCGATCTCCAGAAGCAAATCACTCGTCTCACAAAACTGCTTGGCAGCCCATTTGCCAAAAAAGCACCGGCCGCCATCGTACAAAAAGAACGCGACAAGCTGGCGCTGCTCCAGTCCAGTTTCACGGAAGTAACGGAACGGCTTCAAGCAATGTAACGAGTGCTACACGTTGGCTGATATACAAAACGCGCTTAAGCGCGTTTTGTTAGTCATTCATTCGCCTGCCTCAAACAACTGTAGCCTAAGCCGGTAAAATTGGTGTTCTTCAATGAGCTGCGCGTTTTTCATCAGCCACGCTTCGTTTTGTGCGGCCGCGTCATAGTCCGTTGCGTGTGTTACAAACCAAATACGCTCGTGTTCCGGCAAAGTCGTTGCAAGCTCGCTTGATGCAAACGCAATTCCCGTCTGTTCGGTTGCATCCCGATTGTAGTAGTTGAATGGAATGGTCATGTATCTTGGCTCTAGGAGAACAATATCCCCTGATTGCTGATTGCTAATAATTTGTGCATTGACCTCTCGCCACCGTGGTTTTGGAATAAAAATTGTGTTGATGAGCGTTGCGCCGAGTGAAAGAATAAGCAAGAGGGTGATTGTTCGGCCGAATTCTACCTGCCATGGCCAGAACCAAGCAAGAATAATCAGCGCAAATGGCCAATAAACGACAAACTGACGCTTAAGCGAATAGCCGCGTGGGACGACGAATACGACCAGTGAGATGACAAAAAGCGCAACAAGTGCTATCTGAAGAAAACGGTTTGTTCGTAACCCTGATTGGCTAAATAGCCAACGGGCAGCGACAAAACAGATTGGCAAGATAATAGCAAGCCCGATGAGCGCGACGAGTGCAATGAACATAAGACTCATCTGAAACTCAATGCCAAACCGGCTACTCAAGAGATTGGAAATATAGTTGTTTTGACCCGTTAACAAAGAAGTGAAGTTATCTATGTTGGGTGTTCGTAGCCATGGCAAGTAGGCAATTACAGAGAGAATTATCGCTGCAAACCAAATCGGAAGACGTTGCCATTTGGTGCGGCGTGCAGCTAAAAGGACAGTAAACACTATCAGTTGTAAGGGGATAAAAAGGACGCTGAAATAGTGCAGATAGAGCATGGCTGTCATGCTCAAAATTAACAGTGCGACGTTAGGCCAACTCATGTTGATAAACAGCTTTGTCGCTGCCAAAATGATGACTAAGCCGAGAAACGTCATCAGCGAGTAAGGGCGTAATTCTTGGGAGTACCAGACGAGGATGGGTGAAAATGCAACGAGTGCAGTGGCGGTTATGGCTGCATTTCGGCCGAGCCAAACCTTCCCTAACAGATAGACCATCCATATCGATACTGCACCGGGAATCACGGCACTCATCCGCAAAACGCGCTCTGACTGACCCAACAGTTGCCATTTCTCAATCAGCCAGTAGAAAAAGGGCGGATGATATGATTCTGAACGAGCCGCCCAGAGTAGTTCTTGGCCATTCAAGGCAACTCGCAGACTGTTTGCTTCGTCAAGCCAAAGACTCTTTGAGCCAAGTAAAAAAAGACGCAGTGCTAGCCCAATAGCCACAAGTGATATAACTTGTTGTCGCGTCGTGATTTTTAGGCGGGATATATAATTGTTCATTACGTGAGTTTGGCGACGAAAGAGACGAAAATTTACTTGGTTGTGGCTCCGCTACCTTATGTAATATGTATTTACGAAGAAGCAGCCACCACAAGTTTATCTAGGCAAAATTTTCCTTTGGGGGCTGCGTCGGCCGATATTGCGACCGCAACATCATGCTGCGATAGAGTTGGTAGTTGACATAACACATCGCTGGCAATATGAATGGGCCACAGACAGGTATCGCTTGGAACGAGATCATAATCAGGTTGAAGATGCGGGTGAGCCAGCGGCCGAGACAACCTTGTGCCGCCGGCACATACCGTCGCATCGGGGAAACCAACGTCAAGCGATAGTAGATGACGGCCGCAATTAAGCCCGCAAATGGCACAAAACCAAGCCCAAAACAGATCATCATTACCGTTGACAGCTTCGCGTCAAACGTCGCCACATACGCATGAACCGCTTCAGGTGAGCCTAACACACTTGTCCCACAGGCCACACAAGTTTGGTGCATGTCACGCCCCTTAAAACGTGTCGCACAGCGTGGGCAACGCTTCTGTGCCAACAACATCCATGGATGATTCGGTGCATCTGTGACAGGTTTGATCGTCGTTTGCCCCAATAGCCCAACCTGACAAGGGTGTGGATTTGGCGCAAAACAGGTCGGGCAATAAATGGCACATGGATAAATTGTCGTTCCGCAATTGCCTTTACACGGAACCCGTTTGTTCTCCTCCATCTGTTCGAGCTGACGACGCAATGCGTATAATCCCAGTACCGTTACAATATACATCACAATCGCGGCGACAGGGACAACCAATGCCAATAACGATCCAGTGACGGAGAAAAATACCTCCATCCACGAGTAGAGGGTCAACAAGCCTAAATCGTTGTCTTGATCAAAGTCACTGATGAAAAGGTAAAAGCTGGTGCGATAGATCGCCGCAATAAAGCCCAATATCCCCATCAGAATAGCCCAGACCAGTTTGAGGCCTGACTCCCATAACGGGGTAGCGACCTCCTCACTTATCAAAGTTGAAGCGAGATCGGCCGTGCGCGAGTCCAGCAATGCCAGCGAAACCATCACGGCGACAAGTGCTTTCAAAAATGGCATAAATGGCTCAAGCATCTCAAACAACGCCATATCTTTGCCCACATTCCATTCAACGATTGCAACGGCAATCAAGATAGCTATCGTCCACAAGCTGAGAAGCCAAGCGGGGCCGGCTGTGCCTGTGATCGACAGCAAGGCTGCGATAAAGAGTAGTGCGGTTGCGGGTCGTGTTGAAATAGCTGGGGTTGTGGCGAACGATGAGAGATAGGGATTTTGAACGACGACTATAAATTCAAACATGGAACCTCCTTTGGGTTTTATTTTGTCAAATGTTTTGCTATTGGCAAAGTTGTTGCGACTGATGCTGCCAAGGCGCGGCGTAATAGTTGTTTCCAACTGAATGTCTTGACCGCCACGTGCCGATGTCTTGGTTGTGCGCCGCGAGACAGAGCAGTGGGCGGAAGAGCAAAACAGTAATAGGCCGTTTCGCCAACGGCAATGAGTATGAAGGCCGACTTTGGGATGTGGGGAACTGCCTCCTTTTTCAGCGAGTCTTTTTACAACACTGGCGTTATGGAAGATTGCTGAGGATTGCAGTTACCGAGGGGCGGTCTGAGATACCTTCTCCAATATAATCCCAGACGATTTGTCCATTCTGGTCAATAATGAATACGCTCGGATTTATCACATTGTAGCGACCATGTACGCTACGATCTACATCGGCGACGACAGGAAAGCTGACCCGAAGACTCGTTCGACTTATTTGTTCAACTGTAAGTGCAGCCTCATCAATAGTCTGATGAGCCAAGGCGATGATTTGGGCATCTTGTACGGCAAACTCTGCATAACTGGTTTCCAACTCAACGAGTTGGTCAATGCAATTTCGTCAGTCATACCGATAATAAAACACTAGCACAATCGAATGCTGGCGCAGCTCGTCTGATAAGTTTACAACTGATTCATTACTATCTGAAAGCTCGAAATTTGGCGCGTAACCCCCTGTTCGTGGAAGATTATTGGCAAAATCAATTGTCGGAGTTGCTTGCACAGCTGTTGGAGATGGGGAGATGTCGGTTGGCTTTGGAGATGGGGGGATGTCAGTTGACTTTGGAGGTGTGTTGCTAATTGTTGGTTCAAGCGTAAGCGTTTGGGTTTTCGTTGCAACTACAGCAACCTCGGTTGCTGTCGCTCCACCTACGAAACCTCCACGCCATAGTAATCCTCCCAACATTAACACCAACACACCTAATACACCACTCAAACCGAGCAAGATATTTTGAGAAGCGGGGCGAATTGGTGTAGTAGTAGGAGGCTGTGTATGTGGGGAGAGCTGTACTGTTCTGTCCTGTCGCACGGGAGATGTGATGGAGCGAAGCGCATTTTGGAAGGCATCGGCCGATCTAAATCGCTGTGTCGGACTCAACGACATCGCCTTCGCAATCGCCTGCCCGATAGTTGGCTCAATCTTGGGATTGACCTGAGAGGCTAAACGCAGCTCATCAACGACAATTCGTTGAATACTCTCAACAGGTTCCTGTCCCGTCAGCGCAGTATAAAGCGTCGCCGCCAGTGCGTAGACATCTGTGCGACTATCCGTGTTCCCTTGTCCATACTGCTCAGGTGGTGAATAGCCCGGTGTAACGGCACGCGCACCCATCGTCGTTCTTTTATCCTTGTTATACAACTTAACCAGTCCGAAATCGACGAGATATGCTTTTCCCTCCGCTGTTATGCGGATGTTGGCAGGCTTGATGTCACGGTGAATAATGGGAATCGGTTGATTGTGCAGATAAGTCAATGCCTTGGAGACTTGTTCAATCCAGCCAATTGCTCGTGTTTGCTCAATTTTGCCTTCGCGTTGAATAATCTGCTCTAAATCCTTCCCTTCGATATAATCCATCACCAAAAATTGACCGAGTTGGGGAATCGAAAAATGGTCTGTCACTCGCGGCAAGTTTGGATGGGACAAGCTACCCAGAATCTTCGCTTCGCGCTCAAATTGCTGTTGCGCTTCCAAACTCATATCTTGATTATGCTTGAGCGCAACAGGTTTGCCCAAACTGACATCCCACGCACGATAAACAGCTCCAAATCCGCCCTGCCCCAGCAAGTGTACAATCCGATAGCGTTTGTGGTATATCTCTTGACCTCTCTTGAATGTCATCTTTTCTTGCTCCTGTTTCTAAGGGTCTACAGAGTTTGCTACTCCCCTACGACACCCCAAAAACGAATCGTCCCATCATACGAACTGGAGATTAGCGTTCGGCCGTCAGCCGAGAAAGTCAACCCACTTACCCCACTGATATGTCCATCCAGCATCTCTATCAACGTCAATGAACCGTCTTCATCTAACTCCCACAATCCAATTTGTGCATCATTGCCAGCAGTTGCGACCAGCTTTCCATCTGGTGAAACAGAAATCTGGTTGACACTGAAACTGTGGTCAAAGCTCAGAAAAAGTTCGTTTCCAGTGGCAACATCATAGACAGCAAAGCTGCTCACATAGTCGCCTGTCATGAGATATCGGCCGTCCGCTGAAAACGCAACGGGATAAAATGACACATCTTCTTCCATTACACGCACCACAGCATCAACCCCAAAATCCCAAAGGACAACTCCAGAAAATGTTGTAATCGCCATCAGTTGATCATCGACGGGCGAAAATGCGATGTTTGAGCAACATATATCTTCATTTTCGTAAGTAGCGATCAGTTCGAGGGTATCCGCTTGCCAAACTTTGACCGTTCTATCACCTGATGCGGTTGCAAAGAGTTCGCCATCTGCGCGATAGGCAACCCCACGGACACTCTCAGTATGTGCATCTGAAAGTGTGATAGAGTCTCCTTGTGTGGGGTGGATGATTACGTCACTTGCGACTGAGCCAACCACAATTTGTGATCCATCAGGCGCAATTGCAAACCGGTTGGGTAAGATATTGTTGTAATCTCGCTGTTTACGTCCGCTTGTCATGTCCCAGATAGTTGTTTTCCAATCATCACTCAATGTTGCAAGTTGGTCATCTCCAACCAACGCAACCCCATACACCGCGGGGGCTTTCTCCTGTGATTCAACGATTGTGCGATTTGTGACATCCCAAATGTTGATGCGTGCATCGCTACCGGTTGTCACTAAACGGTCGCCCTGTCGTGAGTAAGACATTGTATTGAGCCAGCCGCGATGTGCGTTGGGGATTGTGCCTTCTAAGCGTCCATCGCTGACACGACGAAAGCGAATTTCGCCTGTTTCATTGCCAAGTGCAATTTGGCTACCATCGGGCGAGAGTGCAAGCGCATGGACAATTTCAGGATCAGGTTCGATATTAGCAAGCAGTGGCTCAGATTGACCCGCTTGCCATATTTTGACCGTCCCGTCCCAGCCTGTGGAAGCGACTAATTGCCCATCTCGTGACATAGAGACATCCAAAATAGCGTAGCCATCATGTTCCCATGTCGATAATAATCGGCCGCTACTCGTCTCCCACAGTTTGATCGTTCGGTCATTTGAGACGGTTAGAATGGTTGTTTCATCGGCCGAAAACCCCGCCACAGAGATACGGCGTTCATGTGCAGTCGGTTGCTCCCAAATCACGCTGCGATCATCTGCATTCAACAGTTTTAGCAATCCTTCTTCGTCCGCCATCAAAAAGCGTGCGCCATCAGCCGTTTGATCGATTTGGGAAAGTGGCTCACTATGCCCAACATATTCATCGAGCATTTCATCCGTCGCTATATCCCAAACCCGTATCACCCCATCGAGGTAGATCGCCGTTATTTCCGTTCCATCGTCATTGATAATCGCACTTAAGAAAGAGCCAATGTTGACACGATCAATTTCAGCGAACGTCTCCACATCATGGATAGAAATGTGGTTTGCATCTGCGATCAGCAGTTTGTCAGCCTTATCAAAATAGGATGCACCGTATAGAGCTGGCTCTCCCCACTTAGCAATTTCAACTATCTGGGCAACGTTGTCAACCGAGATAGTCTGACGTGCGGCAGTTGGGGTTGGTGAAGGGGTCGGTATTGAAGTATTCGTAGGCTCTATTGCGGGGGTGGGCGTTTGTGTTTCTTCTTCGCTGATGACAGCCATTGATGTGGTTGTTGCTGTCTCAGTGTCACCTGCAACAGGTGTCGGATCAGGACGCAAAAATGCCGCGTAGATTCCTGTCCCACCGAATAGAAGGATGAAGAAGGCGATGAGAGCAATTGCCCACATCGGAAGGGGAAATTTGTTTGTGGAAACACGGGGGTGGAGGGCTTGGCGGAGAGCTTCGGCCGATTGATGACGATCCTCCAAGTTGAGCGACATCCCCTTCATAATTGCTTGACTGACGTGCGGTGACACATTGGCATTGACCGTCATTGGGGGTGGCAAGGCCTGCCCAGACAACAGTTGAGACAAATGAGGGGGTGCATTGCCTGTCAGGGCGTGATGCAGCGTGGCACATAAACTATACAGATCGCTACGCGGCTCTGTGCTATTCGTATTGCCACCATACTGCTCTGGCGGCGCATAGCGTGGTGTCCCCATGCCACCAATGACCACCTGTGTGCGCGGGTCATTGACATCCCACAGCTTTACCAACCCAAAATCAACCAAAACAGGCGTGCCATCATCCTGAATAATGATATTGGCAGGCTTAATGTCGCGGTGAATGATGTTCTGCCGATGAATGTATTGAAGGGCATCAAGCAACTGATCTGCCCACGCCAGCACATGTTCCTCCGGCAACGCCCCCTCTTTCTCGATAATCGTTTCGAGATCAACGCCATCGACAAAACGCATTACCAGATAGTCATAGTCGCTCTCAACAAAGTAATCGGTGACGTTGACGAGGTTGGGATGCTGCAATTGGGCAACCGTCTTTGCCTCGCGGAAAAACTGCTCGCGCAGCGGCTGTTGAAGTTTTTCATCGAGATCGGGTTGGGGGCGCATCTCCTTCAACGCGACGGGCATGTTAAAGGTGAGATCCCACGCCCGATAGATGTCTCCCATCCCGCCGCCACCCACTTTACGGGCGATGCGATAGCGATCTCTTAAAATAGAACCTTGCTGTAACATAGCAGTATCTCCTGAGAAATTAGAACAGACCAATCATCAAAGTCGCCACAACTCAAATGTCCCGATAGGATCGCACTCACTAAAAGCGACATCGCCATCCCCGTTTTTATCCTCGCAAGAATACATCGTTCCGCTCAGATTTTGCCGTCCATTTTTGGTGGATACTATGCCACCGTATAGGATTGAATCATCTGCAATGAAAGCAAATTCATTCCCTTCGACAACACCAAAAATGGAAAAGCTGTCCGATGAGTTCGCTGGCGCACCTGAGCCACGATAGGAGATTGTGCCAGTGAATTCGCCGCCCCCGCTGTGATTTAATGTCCAGAACTCTTCCCATGCTCTGTTGTTTTTATTGTCATTACTGTTGCCACCCCATCGGCCGTTGAGAATGCCACGCTGTGGTGTATTGGTCGGCCGCGCCGCAATCGTCTGTCTTGCACTGACCGTTGATGTTGCATTCCAAGCGGCCGCATTTTGAGCTTGCTTTGTCTGAGTCGCAATTGCGTTTTGAGCATTGCGCGTGCCAGCAGCATTCTGAGCGTTACGAGTGCTAGCGGCATTTTGAGCATTGCGCGTACTCGCCGCGTTTTGAGCGTTACGAGTGGCGGCGGCCTGAGTACTAGCGGCATTCTGAGCGTTACGAGTGCCAGCCGCGTTTTGAGCGTTGCGTGTGGCAATTGCATTTTGGGCATTCCGAGTGGCAGCAGCATTCTGGGCATTGCGCGTACTGACAGCATTTTGAGCATTCCGAGTGGCAGCAGCATTTTGGTCAGCGATGGCTTGGGCTGTCCCACCCGCCTGCACAACAGCGGCCGTTTCTGTGAGTGCAAATTCGGCCGCCCGCGTCTCCTCCGCCGCAACAGTCGCCAACTCCGCTTCGGCCGTTTCTGTGCCAGACGCATTGCGCGTGGCGACATTTTGTGACTCAGCCGTGAGTGTTGCCTCAACTGCGGCTGCCTGCAAAGTAGTCGCCGCAATCTGTGTCTCTGTAGCCGCTTGTTCTGCGAGCGCAGCCTCTGTTACCGCCGCCACCGCCGTCGCCGTCCCAATGTCCCCAGCATCTCCCGTCAACTCTAACGCCGTTTCTGTTTCAGATGCTTGCGCTTGTGTTGTAGATTGGGCAATGTCTGTCGCGGTGGCGTTTTCGGCCGATTGTGTTTCCGTCGCCTCAAAGATAGAGGTGGCATTTGCCGAATCAGCATCCTGTGTCAATGTTGCACCAACCTCAGCGACCGCGCTCTCACGCTCACTATCAATCATGCGTGGGACAGCAAAAATAAATGAGCCGATTAGTAATACGAGCGCGGCAACACCGCCAATTAGTGCATAACGATTGCTTTTCTGTGGCGGGATAGGTTGTGGTGGGAGGGGAGGGCGAGGAATAACCTCTGTCGCATTGTCGCCTAGCGGAGCGGATGCGGTTAAGGCACGTTTGAAAGCCAGCATTGTCGGGAAACGCTGCGCTGGCGGTAACATCATTGCTTTGCTAATTGCATGACCAACTCGCTCTGATACCTCTGGATTAGCGATGTGGGCGGGCTGCAATGTGTCACCAGCTAGTCGTTGCACGCTTTCAGGTGGGGTAATTCCGGTGAGAAGTGTGTAGAGCGTCGCGGCGAGGGCATATAGGTCGGTACGAGCATCCGTGCCACCGCTCCCATACTGTTCTGGCGGCGCATAACCCGGCGTGATACTGCGTGCGCCTATCGTCGTGCGACGTTTTTGATTAGACACCTTAACCAGACCAAAGTCGACGAGATATGGCTTATGGTCTTTGGTAACGATGATGTTGGCAGGCTTGACATCGCGGTGGATGACGGGGTTGGGCAGGTTATGGAGGTAGTCGAGCGCGTCAGCAATCGGCCGCATCCACGCTAGCCCACGTTCCTCCGATATTTTTCCCTTCCGCGCCACGATTTTCTCCAAGTCGTAGCCCTCGATAAAATCCATCACCAAGTATTGCCCTTGTTCTGGCAATATAAAGTGGTCAGTGACACGAGGTAGATGGGAATGATGCAAGCCCGCGAGCGTTGTAGCCTCGCGCTCAAATTGGCGTTGGGCTTCGGCCGAAACGTCCAAATTCTCTTTAAGCGCGACTGGTTTTTTGAGCGCAATGTCCCACGCTCTGTATACTGCGCCAAACCCACCTTGTCCTAACAGGTGTACGATTCGATAGCGTTGATTGACTGTCTCACCACGCTCTAACATGTGACTTTTCTCCTTTTTGAATGTTCCCAATAAACTAGCCTAGAAATATGTGCTGATAAAATCTAGCTCAAATAACGTCTTTGCGTTTCTGCAAAACGTAAGTCAAGAGATGCAGAACCACCGCAAACGAAAGTAATCCCAGCCAGCGCGTCAGCAAAAATCCACTTGTGCTACCGTTCTCAAAGCTATAGTCAATCTTAAAGTTATAGCCAGCATCTAGCTCGATTTGATTATTTTTATTGCAAATCGTTTCACGGGGCAGTTGACTTGGCGGGGTCGGTTCCAGACAGCCCCCTTCTAACGTTTGCAGGTCGTCCATGCCAACCGTGCTGCCCAATGCCTCCAACGTCCAGCGTGTCAACGTCACTTTGGAGATCGGCTCTGCAAATGATGGAATCTCAAAAATCGCGCCAGCAAATAAAATCTGCACAAACAGCACCAGTAAAATCAGATAGATCACGGTTCCTGACTTGCGAACGAGTGCGGAAAGAAATAGCCCTGTTGACAATGCTGCCACCGTACCTAGAAAGAGCGTGATAAACATCTCGGCCGTCGCAAACCCCAACAAACTTCCCCCCTCTGGCATTTCCAAACCAAGCTGCAAGACCAACAGGAACAAAGCACATTGCAGCAGCCCAAAAACAGCCAAAACGCTTGTCTTTGAAAATAGATAAGGCCAAATTCTCAGATTGACCATGCGCTCTCGCTGATAAATGGGGGCTTCTTTGACGATCTCAAAGGCGGCCGCAAAGATGCCAAGCAGCGTTGGTGCAAGTGCCATGATGAACAAAACACGCTCTGTCTGACCGGCAATCGTATAAATACCTTGAAAAGTGGCTAGCGTCGCGTCTTCTCGGCCGACAATGATGTGGCACTGCACATGCTCGCGCACACTTTCGGCCGATTCTTCACCCTCCACAATCTCTTCACAATACTCAAATGAAGTGGTTCCCCCACCCCCGCTTAAGGTGCGTGGCAAGCCGACTAAATCATATTCATCCGCCATCATGAGCAGCAGAAGGCCAATAATCGGCATAACGAGCAGCAAAACAGCCATGCTCAACAAGTCGCGGCGCGTTAACTCAAAGTAGCGACGCGCCAACACGCCAAACTGCTTGAATAAATCAGCACGTTGTCTAACTTGATTAGGTGGCGTGGGCGGCAACGGCGCGGGAGCCGATTGCGAGTTCCGCAAACGTCCCTCTACAAACTGATCGTACTGAGCAGACTTTTTATAACACGTCGCCCAAAACACCGATGGATTTGGCGACTCACCTCCGTTGGCTCGTAGCATTTGTTGATAAATCGGCTGCCATCGTGTCGGGAGTGTGCGTGGATTAACTGTCTGCGACAGTTGCGTATAGATGTCAGCAAAGTCGCTTGTGCCAAAGAAATCGCCAGCCTGCTCTGGCGGCCCATAGTAGCAGAGATGGCCTTCAGCTAGAAAGGTAACGTGTGTACATTGGCTGATGTTCGCCGTCGCGTGTGTCACAAGCACGATGGTGCGTCCGGCATCTGCCAAGCGGCGCATTGTCGCCATCATCTTCTTTTCTAGGCCGGGATCAAGTCCGGAGGTCGGTTCATCCAAGAAAAACAAGCCGGGTTCTGCTAGTAGTTCGGCCGCAATACTGACCCGCTTGCGCTGTCCACCGCTCAATGTGCGGATCACCTTCTGCTGATGATCGGTCAACTCAACCTCATCGAGAACCAACTCGATGCGCTCATCGATCTCTTCATCGGTGCTGTCGGGCAAGCGCAGCTTTGCCGCATATTCCAGCGCACCGCGCACCGTTAACCCCTGATGGATGATGTCATCCTGTGGGACATAGCCCAGAATGCTGCGATAGGCGGCGAAGTTGCTGTACAAGTCATCTCCATTGACCCGCACCTCTCCCTCATTGGCAGGCGCAAACCCGCTCATCGCCTTCATCAGCGTGCTTTTGCCTGCGCCACTGCCCCCGACGAGCGCAATAAACTCTTTTGGCTGCACGACGAGGCTAATGTCATCGAGGATCACCTTTTCTGTCGCTGACGATGGAGCGATCTTCGCCGTCACACCACCAATGGTGACGACACGCCGCAGGTTGACCGCTTCAAGTCGATAGTTGCCATCGGCCGCATATTCCGTCAACCCCGTCTGATCGTAGACCAGCTTGAAGGGACCTATCTGGACGACATCGCCTATCTTGAGCGGAGCAGTGCCGATTGGCTGACCGTTGATAAACGTGCGGTTTGCGCTGCCGAGATCGCGCAGCGTGTGACCCGTTCCCGCTTGGCGCATTTCGGCGTGATGACGCGAGACGGCCGGGTGATTGAGGTGAATAGTGCTGGTGGGGTCTCGGCCGATTGTCACCGTCTGCCCATCTGTCTCCAATTTACTCAAGCTGATGGTACGCGGTCGGGTGCTGGCGGCCGTCATCTGCTGGAAGGTCAGACTGATCGAGTTGCCTTGTTGGTCGCCAATGCGGATGATGCTGCCATCCCGTAACGTGTAGCTTTCTACAAAGTGACCATCAACGCTAAGTCCATTGGTGCTATCCTTATCATGAATCGTAAATATCCCATTACGCTGCTCGATCACCGCGTGACTGCGCGAAACAAACGACGCATCGAGGTGCAGGTCATTGATGTTAGGATCACGTCCAACCGTAAGCGTTTGTTGAGTCAGTGGGAAGGTACGTGGTGGCTGCCCTGCCTGTTGAATCAGCAGTTGCACTTTCGCATTGGGGGCAGGGGCATCCGCACCGCTGCCTGCTAGAGCCTGTGGCTTTCCACATTGAGGGCAAAAAGACGCTCCCGGACGACTCAGTTTCTTACCGCAATGTCGGCAAAATTTTCTCATGGCTATTTCTCATTTTTCGTTTGTTGAGGTGTGACGCGCTTACCTTTTGCAATTGACATACTTTTATAACTCTTGCTAAAATGTCAATAGTAATAAAATAGTATTATGGAGAATTATAATGAGCGTAACACGAACCGCAATTTCTCTACCAAGTGATTTGTTTGAGCAAACGAATCAGGCGGCTCAAGCACTCAACCTTTCGAGAAGCGGTGTTATTGCCCTTGCGCTACAAGAGTTCATGGAGCGACGTAAAAAACAACAAATTGCCGAAGCGATTCGTTTAGCATATCAAGGTGATCCGCAAGAGGAGGAGCGAGAAGTTGCAGAAGTTTATCGTCGTGCTGCACGTCGCCATTTGGAGATTGACGAATGGTAGTTCAGCAGGGGGATGTGTTTTGGGCTGACTTTGGTGAACCACGCGGCTCCGAGCCTGGCTACATTCGACCGTGTGTCATTATTCAAAGCGACATTTTTAACCAAACTGACATTAGAACCGTCGTCGTTTGTTTACTGACATCAAACTTGCGACGTGGTGTAGCTCCTGGAAATGTGTCGCTGCGGAAAGGAGAAGCCAATTTACCCAAGTCGAGCGTTGTCAACATCACTCAAATCTATACGATTGATAGAGATAGTTAAAAAGTGGTCATAGGTGAACAAGCATGGTCATGCTGCCACAAGTTGTAAAAAAGAAGGGTCGCGCAAAAGAGCCGAGAACACGAGGCGCAAAGAAGCAGAGGGTGACAGATTGTCGCTCGATGTGGCTTGTGGTGGGAGCAACTTGACAAAGAC
>CAYMGE010000115.1:0-16411 GCA_964389925.1 uncultured Ardenticatenaceae bacterium | reverse complement strand
ATGAAGCAGGTACTTATCGCGTGTTGCACACTTTTGTACACGTTTAAGGTAGCAGAAAGAACAAATGGTCTCACTTCACAGTGTAGATAATGCCTTCCCAGACAAACGGAAGAATTTGCGTTGGTTTTTGTTCTAGTGTTTCTTCAAGGGCGGAGAGTTCGATGCGGTAGGGTTGGGCAGCCTCTAGCTGTGTGGGGTCTAGTGGCCATGCGTAGCCATCGGCCGTGCCTGTCTCGACCCAATAGAGCGTATAGCCGAGTGCTTGCCATCGGCCGATCTGTTCGGCAAACAGCGCAGGATCAAAATCTGTGAGATCGCGCAGACCAAACACACCGCGCTGATGCAAAAAGCGCAACGGTGTACCCAGCGTATCCGCATCTCCAACGGCACGAGAGTCATTAAAAATCAAAATTGCCCGCGGGTCGAGCGTATCGGCAAGGGCGGCGACTTGCTCGACGCTGCCGACCTCGTTGATTTGCGTGACAAAACCACGTGAGAGCAAGATCAAACTTACAAGCCAAATCAGGCTCAAAATTCCGCCAATCGCCTTCTGCCAAACGGGTTTGCACGTGATAAGCCAGCCGAGCAGTAGCGCAGCGCACAAAATGAGAAAGGGCAGCGTGACGGGAACGTAGCGGCGCATGGCGTAAATTTGGGCAAATGTGGCGCGTAATTTCCAAACGTAAAGAAGCGTGAAAAATATGCCTGTACCGAGCAGCAAAATGGTCGGTGCTTTCATGCGCCAGAGCAGCCAGCAGCCACCGAGTATGCCAAGCCAAACTCCGCTAAAGCCAAGATACCAGCCGAGTCGCACGAGGTTTTGCGTGTCGTAGATGAAGCGAGGCTGTCCGCTGTACCAGTCGAGATAGGAGGGGATGGGGGCATTCGGCCGAATCCACCACCCCCACATCGCCAAGCCAATCACGCCAACAATGACAACCACACGCATGTATCCCCAAATAGTAAGCCAGTCGATCTGCGTGCGCTGCACTAAGAAAAGGATTGCAACGAACAAGATGGCAGCGCAAAGTAGACCAATGAGCATGATTGGCGAACTAAGTTGAACGACGATCTCCCAGCCAAGAATGCCGATGAAGTAAGGTTTGCTTTGGCTGTAGGCATGAGCGAAGACATGAACGACGAGGCTGACAAACGGGAGCAGAAAAGCGAGGCGTGTTTGCCGCGTTATTTTTTGGGATTGAGCCGCGTGTAATGTGAGTAAAAGTAGTGGCAGCAGAGCGAGCGGGAAGAGATCAATGCGTGTGAACATCGCCGAGCCGAACATCAGGGCGGAGAGCAAGGCGAACAGACGCTTATCCTCATCACGTTGGTCAAAAAGGCGTGAAAATGCCCAGAGGCCTGTCCATAATGTGAATTGTGCTAATGTTTCCGTTGTCGGATAGCGTGCAAACCAGACCTGCATGGCGTTGAGCGTTAAGCCTGTGAGCGCAAGCCATCGGCCGACTCCCCGATCCAAATCGCGTACCAACAAGAAAATAGCCAGCGTCCCCGCCAATGCCCACAGCCCCGTCATCCGCAACCCTTCGCTGACCCCTCCCAGCAGGACTGCGATAGCCTGCCAAACAGGATAAAGTGGATAAAACTGGGGTGTGACGCTGCCTGTGCCAACCGCTTCGATGTAAAAGCCGGGCAGATAGAGAAATTTTTCGACATTGCCATCTGGAACCTCGCGCACAAGGGCGGGATACAGATCGGGATGTAGCGTTTCTAGCGGCGTATCTTGGATAAGCAGTCGCCCCGTTTCAGCAATGTTGCTGGCAATGTTGATATAGACACCCGCATCGGCCGCCCCCTTAACAAACTGATGAGGACGGAAAAATAGAAAACAGGCGAGCGGTAACCAGAGTAGAAGTGCGATATTGCTGCGTATAAAGGCGGGGCTTGGCCGTTGATGTTTTGCCGTGAATTGCGGAATCAGAAGCGTGAGCAGCCAAAGCAGGACGAGCGGAAGTGGCTTAAGCTGTCCGATTCCCACCAACAGAACGGCAATCCAGCCGTTGACCCCCATGCCGAGCGCAAAGGCGATAAACAGTTCAGCGACAAAATCAGCCTGTAACACGTCGAAATAACGACGCAGTTGACGACCTGTAAGCCAGTTGGCGAAAACGATCAGGGGGAGTGCTGTCATAGAGTTGGAATAGTATGGGCGCAGTGGGTTGTTGACAACCTGTTTCAATGAATGTTTAGAACGCATCGTTATAATCATGGGATGCGAATTGCTGTCATTGGCCCGACCTACCCTTTTCGGGGTGGGATTTCACATTACACGACACTGCTCACGCGAGAGCTGCGGCAGGAGCATGAGGTGTTGCTAGTGTCGTTTAAGCGACAATATCCGCGCTGGCTCTTTCCGGGCAAATCAGATCGAGAGCCAGAGGCGGGGGCGGTGCGCGAATCGGCCGAATACATGATCGATTCGCTCAACCCGCTGACATGGCTGCAAACGGTCAGGCGAATCACGCAGTTTGCACCCGATCTGGTCGTGATGCAGTGGTGGGTTCCATTCTGGGCGGTCGCTTGGGGGGGGATCGGCCGATTGCTCAAGCGTAACCTGCCATCTGCCAAACTCGCTTACATCGTCCACAATGCGCTGCCGCACGAACCATCGCGCTTTGATAGAGTTGCCGTCAAATTTGCGCTCGCCCCTGCGGACAAACTGATCGCGCAAGCGCAAAGTGAGGCAAATAAGTTACAACTGCTTACGCCTGACAAGCCGCTCGCCATCGTTCCACATCCCAGCTATGCCGCGCTTGGCACAGAAATAAGCGATGAGCCATTGCCCGTTCCTGCTGACAAGCTGCTTTTGCTTTTTTGTGGCCTGATTCGTCCCTACAAGGGGCTGGACATTTTGCTAGATGCGCTGCCAACTGTGCTGAAAAAACATGATGTTCATCTTGGGATTGTTGGAGAAATGTGGGGCGGCGGCGCAGAATACTTTGAGCAGATCGATCGGTTGGGAATCGGGGAACATGTGACAGTTATCAACGAGTATGTGAGTAATGCGGTATTGGGAAAGTGGGTGCAGTCGGCCGAAGTCGTCGTCCTCCCCTATCGTTCCGCGACCCAAAGCGGGATCGCACAATTAGCTTTCGGGCTAGGAACGCCAGTCATCACAACGCGAGTAGGGGGCTTGGTCGATGTCGTCGAGGACGGGGTGACGGGCTTGCTGGTTGAGCCAAATGATCCCGTTGCGCTATCAGAAACGATCTGCCAATTTTTAATGGGGGACAGGATGCTCGTTCGCCAATCGGCCGAGAATTCATGGCAACAGTTGTGTCATGAGCTAATAAAATGACGAGGCAACCACACGTGACGGTTTTAACGACGGCTTGGAATCAAGTCGATAAAACAGTGGCCTGTCTTGAGACGGCCGACGCGCTCACTTATGCAAACTATCGGGTCATCGTCGTAGACAATGGCAGTGATGACAACACTAGCGACGTGGTGCAAAGCCGATTCCCACATGTCACGCTGCTGCAAAATAGCGAAAATCTCGGCTTTGCGGGTGGCTACAACGTTGGGTTTCGTGCTGCATTAGAAGAAAATAGCGACTATATTTTCTTAATCAATAACGACACACTACTTGCGCCTGATTGCTTGACGGAGTTGGTGGACGCGGCCGAAAAAACAGACAGCTTCGGCTTGGCAACGGCAAAAATTTACTATGCCGACCGGCCGCAGCGCATTTGGTCGATTGGCGGTCTTTTACAACCGCTGCTTTTAGAGATACAAAAATTGGCAGATGACCAGACCGACAGTGGGCAGTGGGAGACGTTGCGGACAATTGATTTTGCGCCGCTGTGTGGCGTTCTGATTGCGGTCTCGGCCGTGCGCGACATAGGATTACTAGACGAAAATTACTTTGTCTACTACGAAGATATGGATTATTGTCAACGTTTGCGCGAAGCTGGCTATCAGCTTGTCTTTGTGCCAATGGCGAAGATGTGGCACGCGGTTTCTGCGAGTAGTGGTGGACAGGATAGTGCGGCCGAGCGTTACTGGATGGGGCAGGGCAGCGGCCGATACTACCGCACAAACAGCACCCTGCGACAGCGACCATTTATCATCATCTACCGGCTGTTGAGTGCGCTTCGTACAACCTTGCGCTTGGCACGAGCGAGCAACTGGCGAGCGATTGCAGCCTACTGGCTTGGCCTGACACGCGGCTGGCTAACAGGAGTTGCGACAAAACAACCGCCGGCATGGGTCACACGATGAAAGCAAGTCGTATTTTATTTATCTCGCTCAACATGCCTTGGCAAGGGGGTGGCACATTTTATCGTGCCTTTGGTCTCGCCAAACAGTTAGTCTCACGCGGTCATACCGTCACGTTGCTGACGACAGATACAACAAACAAACTGTGTTGGACTGTGCAGATGGAGCAGGGAGTCACGCTTGCACTGGCTCCGTCGCTGGTGACGGGCAGCTTGCGCTCTGGTTATGACATGATGGAGGCACTGCGGCGCATTTGGTGGTTACGCGGCCGATCCTACGATTTAGTGCATGGCTTTGAGTCGAGACCGACCGTGATCTATCCCGCTTTGTACGCGGCGCGACAATCGGCCGCCCCGCTCATTCTCGACTGGTGTGACTGGTTCGGTCGCGGCGGCTCCGTCGAAGAGCGCGGTGCGATCATGCGAACGTTTCTGCGGCCGATAGAAACCCACTTTGAGGAAAACTACCGCACAAGGGCGCAAGGCACAACAGTTATCAACACGCTTTTAGCAGAAAGGGCGCGGGGGCTAGAGGTTCGCTCAGAACAGATGCTGCATTTGCCGAATGGAATTGAGTTGGAAAAATTTCGGCCGATGCCAACCAAAACCGCACGCCAGCATCTAAACTTGCCCGATTCCGCCCCCTTAATCGCACATGTGGGACAAGCCTTCCCGCGCGATGCCAAATTAATGGGAGATGCCTTTCGCACACTACACAAACAGATGCCAGAGGCCAAGCTGCTGCTGATTGGCAATCACAAAACCGATATTGCTGCACATTTCGATGATCTGAGAACTTCCATCATTGAAACGGGATTTGTCTCAGATGAACAGTTGACCGCCTATCTCTCGGCGAGTGACATCGCGTGGCTGCCACTGAGTGACACGCTGTCCAATCGGGGTCGCTGGCCGCTCAAGATAAATGCTTATCTCGCCAGCGGCCGAGCTATCGTCAGCACCAATGTGGGGGAGTGGACGCAGTTGTTTGAGGGAGATCGGCCGATTGGCGCACTCTCAGCAGCCACAGCAAGCGACCTCGCGCAAAAATCGCTCAACTTGCTCAATGATAGCGCAGCACGGCATGCCTACGGCTCAAACGCCCTTTGGCACGCACAGGCGTATGCGTGGGAGCGCGTGACAGATCGGCTGGAACGTTTTTATGAGAAATTTTAGTCAGTTGTTTGTTCTCACGTAAAATCGGTCACTATGGCAAGACCAGAAGTGAAGGCAGATATTGCGCTAGACGTGCGCTTAAATCAAGTCGCTACGACGGATGAAAGTCGGCAGGCTTATGATGCTGTTTATGATGCAGAGGGATTGACGCAGCCAGAATCGTTTTATATTTGGCTGCTCAAGCTGATGCAGTTGCGGCCGATGGAAACCTACCTCGATATTTCATGCGGGCGCGGTGAGCTAATCGAATATGCACAGCGGACAGGTATTCGTTCGGTGCATGGGCTAGATCTCTCCTTCAACGCGCTGGCATTTCGCCATGCACAATCCCCCACACAACGATTGACCACCGCAAACAGCCAAATCATGCCGTACAGGGATGACAGCTTTGACGTGATTAGCAACATCGGCAGTCTTGAGCATTATGTCGATATGGCAGCGGCCGTGCGCGAGATGGCGCGTGTTCTCAAGCAGACGGGACGGGCGTATGTGCTTGTGCCAAACACCTTTAGCTTGCTCAACAACATTTGGATCGCCTATCGACAGGGGTATACCAGCTATGATCCCTACCAGCCAATTCAACGCTACATGGCGCGAATCGAGTGGCATGAATTGCTAGAGGAAAATGGGTTGCAAGTGATGGAGACGCTGGGTTATGAACGGCCGAGGCCCTACACAGTGCGCGATTTTTGGGTCAATTATGTCAATCGGCCGAAAGAGATCGCCCGCTGGCTGTTAAGCCCGTTTATCCCCCTCAACCTCGCCTTCTGTTTTGTCTTTGTCTGTCACAAAGCGTAATGCAATCCGTCGTTTGCAACTACTGTCAGTCCTCTGAGACACATCTGGTCAATCGCGGCGCAGATTTACAGTTGGGCCGTGCTGGTGATTATCAGCTTGTGCGCTGTTGTCGCTGTGGGCTGATCTACCAAAACCCGCGACTAACCATCGAAGAGCTGCCCCAACACTACCCCGACCAGTATTTGAGCTATCCTACTGACCTAGACCACGATCAAGCGATGCTAGAACGCGCCGACCGACGCAACGGGATGAAGCGTCGCTGTGTTCGCGTCGAGCAGTACGCATCACAAAAAGGCACCGTTTTAGATATTGGCTGCGCGACGGGGGAATTTTTGGATGCGATGCGCGAGCGCGGCTGGGCAACGGTTGGCGTTGAGTTAAGTGAATATGCGGCCGCCTATGCGCGTGAGCAGCTAAATTTGGATGTGCGTACTGGTACGCTGACATCGGCCGATTTTCCCACCTCCTCCTTTGATGTCGTGACGATGTGGGACGTGTTGGAGCATGTCGTCGATCCAAAAGAAACGCTCAAAGAGATTGTGCGAATCCTCAAGCCAAATGGCCTGTTTGTGGCAATGACCCCCAACCCGGCGAGCGCAGAGGCCAAGTTATTCGGCCGACACTGGGCTGGCTGGGATCGGCCGCGTCACCTGCACGTTTTCCCGCCTACCGTCCTCAAAAACTATCTGTATGATGCGGGGTTTGAGCGCGTTGTAATCAAGAGCTTTAGCGGTCGCTTGAGTGTGACCTTACTGAGCGTGCGCTATTGGTTGACGGCGCGAGGGATTGGGGTGGATGCGGCCGAGAAGTTCCTGTCATATCTCTATAATTACCCACTGCGCCTGTTGACCCTGCCAGCCTATTGGATTGCCGAGCATTTTAATCAGACGACGGGCATGACGGCGTTTGCCAGGCTGGGCGATAAAACATGAAGCAGTCAGTGCCGATTCCCTGTTGTATCTGTCGTGTCGATGATACAACGTTGCGCTATCTGCTGCCCGTGCGCGACGATCAGCGTGGTCTCTTTGCGCTCGATGAATGGCCTGTTGTGCAGTGTCAGCGTTGTCGTTTGTTGTATGCGAATCCTCGGCCGAGTAAAGCCGCTCTCGATCATTTCTACACATTTCAAAACGCCCAAGATCAGGCATTTGTACAACGCTGGTTTATCGAGAATGCCGACTTGCAACGGCAAACATGGCGCAGATATATCCGCACGTTGCGTCGCTATAATAAGTCGCTGACCGGCAAACTGCTCGATGTCGGATGTGGCGCGGGAACATTTCTGGCAGAGGCCCGCTCGGCCGGTTTTGATGTCGTCGGACAGGAAATCGCCCCATTTTTCGTTGATTACTGTCGCAACGTCAATCAGTTGACTGTCCATCAAGGCGAACTCGAAACGCTACCACTTGAACCAAATAGCTTTGATGTCGTCACCTCCTTCGACGTGATCGAGCATCATCACGATCCACAACTGCTCGTGCAGACGATGAAATCGCTGCTTAAGCCAGATGGCCTGTTGGTTGTCGGCACACACGACATTGGCAACCTCTTCGCCCGACTCTATGGCAAACGCTGGCGTTACCTCCAACCGATCGGTCACCTCACCTACTTCTCACGGCGCACGTTAAGCCGTTTGTTGCAGCAAAACGGGTTTCGCATTCTGCACGTCGGCGGTATTCACACGGTCGATGAGAGTGACAAAAAGGAGTTGTGGCGTTATGGCACGCAATTTGTGCGCGTTATCTTGCTGCGACTGTTCATCCTTGGCTTCTATAAGCCGCTGACCCACTATTTGCCATTTCTGACGCGCTGGCGACTTAAAATGAAAGATGGTGAGCTAACCCATGAAAAGCTCTTAACCCGCGCTGGATCGCAAATTATCATGAACGACAATCTGCTCATGCTTGCCGTGAAGGAGGCGGCGACGTGAAACAGACCTTCAGTCAAGCTGCAACTTATCTGACGACGGGCTGGCGACGCAAGTTGCTGACCCTGTGCTTTATCCTGCTGACTGTTGCCGTGATTGGTCAGATTCTCTATGTCAATCGTGAGACGTTGGGGATTTATTTGCGGGAGGCTCGGCCGATTTTTCTCCTGCCGGCCGCGCTCTTCTTTGTCCTCGATCTACTGCTCGCCCTCTATGCTTGGCACCTACTCGTTTCCAACCTGACGGCATTCGACAATTTTCGCATCAACACAAAAATAAATTTATATTCAAATCTCGCGCGTCGCATCCCTGGCTCTGTCTGGTATGTTGCTAGCCGTGCTATTCTGTACGAAGAGCAGGGTGTCTCAAAGAAAATGACGACCTTGCTCAGTGCGCTCGAACTGACATTTTTTATCAGTTCAGGCATCGTCGTCACGCTCTGCACGCTGCCTTTCTGGGAGTTGCCCAGCAATTTATCAAACGATTTCCCGACTGCTTGGCTGATTATTTTCATTGCTCTGTGTTCACTACTGTTGGCAAATCCAACCATTTTACAGTTCATCTGGCGATGGCTTGCAAAAGAAAGCGTGCGCCAGCTTTACTGGCGTGAGACGCTCTACTGGCTGCTGATCTATGCCCTCACATGGGTGGTCGGCGGCTTTGTTCTTCACGCGGTCATCAACCTGTTCCAGCCACTTGCACTGACCGTTTTGCCTATGAGCATCGGCGTATGGTCATTGGCAGGCATCGTCTCGCTCGTCGGATTTATCTCCCTATCGGTCTTTGGGCTGCGAGAAGTCTCGCTGGCTCTTCTGTTGACGCCAATCTTACCTTTGCCAGTCACATTGCTAATCGGTATCGTTGTACGCCTGATTTGGCTGTCTGGAGAGCTGATTTCCTCCCTCTACTCCCTTAGATTATAGGAATTAACCCATAAGGATTATTGAAATTAGCCAATTCGTCCATTAACATATAAATTAAATGTAACAATTTCTATGAGGTAAAAGATTATGCAACAACTTTCAAGCAAGAAAATGATGATGTTTCTCTTCGCAGCACTGCTAGGTTTACTGGTATTGGCTGTGGGGACACCTGCTTCGGCCGAAGAGTATTCCTCTTACAACTCCGGTTTCCAAGTTAAGAATTTAGATAACAGCAACTCGGCCGGCATTGTCATGACCTTCTATCAAAAAGACGGCACGGTGCAAGCAACCGTAAATGACACAATTCCCGCTGGCGATTCAACAACCTATTTTCCACTGCCTAACGGTGTATCGGCCGGCTTTGACGGTTCGGCCGTCATCTCATCTGATCGCCCCGTTGCCGCTATTACCAACGTCATTGGCGATAGCATTCAAAACTCCAGCTACAGCGGTTTTAGCAGCGGTTCAAACACCGTTTCTTTACCTCTGACGATGAAGGATGCTTTTGACAACGACACATGGTTCAACGTGCAGAACACTGGGTCCAGCGCAACAACTGTGACCGTAAACTATGCTGGTACAAGCTGCACAGAAACTGCAACAATTCAGCCAAGTGCCGCAGCTAGTTTCTTCCAATCACAAAATACGTGCTTGCCTTCTGGCTTCATCAACAGCGCACAAATCACCACAAGCGATGCTGGTGATAGCATCGTCGCAACCGTTCTCCAAGTAACCCCAACTGGCCTGTTTGCCTACAACGGCTTCGCTGCTGGTTCAGAAAGCCCTGTCATGCCTTTGGTTGCCTTCAACAACTTCGGCTTCCACACGGGCGTTCAATTGCAGAACACAGGCACGACGGCAACAAACGTGACGGTTACCTATACACCTTCACTGTCTGGCTCAACCTGTACAGAGACAAAATCAGTTGCTGCTGGTCAAAGTGAAACATTTGGTTTGTACGCTTTCTCGCTCAACGGCCCAGCCGGTACAAACAACTGTGCCTTTGGCGATGCCTTTGTTGGCTCTGCACAAGTCACTACAAATAGCGGTTCGCAACCACTCGTGGCTATCGTAAACCAAACAGACTTCGCAGGAAAGAGCAGCGCTTACAGCGCATTTGACCCTGCACAAGCGACAGAGACAGTTGTTATGCCGTTGATCATCAACGCATTCAATTACTTCACGGGCTTCAACGTGATTAACGTCGGCTCATCTGCAACTGTCACTTGTACATTCAGCGGCAATTCAACGACGATCACCGAGTCAGTTCCCTCAGGCAGCGCGTTGACGGCTGTCCAAAATACCAGCGCATTCGCTAATTATGTTGGCGGTGGCTCTTGTACTGCTAGCAGCGGTGGCCAGCTCCTCGCTGTTGTCAACCAGCTTTCGACCACCCTCGCTGGTGACCAACAGTTGACACATGAGGCATTCAACGAGTAAATGCTGACTGTCGATTCGTAACTTTCTGCAACCTAGAACCGCCAACGTTGGCGGTTCTTCTTTTTTGTGCGGCCGTCACGCATGAGGCGCAAAATCGAACTGACCATTGCTTCATATCAACTGAATCAGCGACGCTAGATTCTGCTGATATTTGACGTAGAGGCGAGGTAAACGGCGCATAATCCCAACACAAATCTCAAAGCCAACGCCGTTTATCTCGCCTTACCATCACAAGCGAAGAGGGCGAGACAAATGGCGTAAAATTTGAGGTAAGGTGAAACCTTATGCCATTTGCCTAGCCCCTACCCACACGTTTTACTGATTTGAAATGCACTCTATGCTTTTCCAGTACATCTAAAATCTCTCCCATTCACCTCTCCTGATTTCACATTTTTGCACCATACAACTCCCGATCAATACGCTCCTGCAAGAATACCTCGATCAAAGATTGGTATGGCACGTCCCGCTTGTTGGCGAGCAAGCGCAGTTCGTTCAGCATTGATTCAGACATGCGTAGCGAAATAGTTTTGGTTGATGGCTTGAGTTTAGGGAAAACCGCTCGTTCGGCCTTGCTCCAGTCGAGATAATCGGCCGAATCTGCCTTAGCCCAAAACTCCCGCTCCTCACTTGTATCATTCCCTCTGTTCGCATCATCGCTCCTTGACTCTTTTTTATTTCTACTCAATGATGTTGCGAACTTCTCTTTTTCGCCACTCCTTTTTGTCATACTTTTGGATTGCACCCATGAATCCCTGTCTGTTAAACACGCGATTTGTCTGACGAACAAATGATGCTATGATGTTGTCATGTTATGGAGATACAATATATGACAACACTTACAAAGCGAACAACCATTTATTTAGAGCCTCAGTTACATCAAGCATTGCGTTATAAATCGGCCGAGACAAATGAGTCAATTTCACAAATCATCAACGATTTGCTACGAATACAGTTACTGGAAGATGCAGAAGATTTACGAACATTTCGTGACCGCGCACACGAGCAACCAATCGGTTTTGAGGCATTTTTGCAAGAGTTGAAGACAGATGGCAAATTATAAAATTGTCGTCTTGCCCTCTGTTCGTAAAGATTTGCGCCCTGTTCCAAAACAGGATGTCGAGCGGATAATAGAGCGTATTCAAGCACTGGCAACAGACCCAAGACCTGTCAATGCTAAGAAACTGTCTGGTGAAGAAAAGTATCGACTGCGGCAGGGCAACTACCGTATTCTCTATATGATTGAAGACGAGATCATCACGGTCACAGTTGTCAAGGTCGGTCATCGTCGGGATGTTTATCGCTAGAGTGGGTATCTCCACTCGTTCACTTGTTCCGAACTATCCTGTTGAACAACAGGCCGACGCTTAAAGTAGTTCGCATCTGTTCACCATATCACTCAGGCCCTATCTCCTTGACCACCTCTCTGCTGGTAGTCGCCGTTTCCACTCTCGTTTTCACGACCGCCCTTGCGGGATGAGGGCCTCATAGGAATAAGGCGACATTGTCCCAACAGCGCGTTGTCCCCAACGCCCACACCCTGCAATTACTTGCAACGCATGTGTCGGTGGGGTACTGATAGCAGAATATCAGGCTGAATCCGTCTCACCCAAGACAGTTCAGCAGCTAAACTAGCGACTTTTCAGGTCACACCAAGCTCTGTTGGGGCGCAGAGATGAATATTAAACTCACAAGCTGCTGTTCCAATAGTTTAATCCCGCCACAATTGCATCCTCCATCCACTTCTGAAAACGCTCGATGAGATTATTTTGCTGATCGGCGTAAGAGAACTGAAACGGAACATCAACGAGCGGCTGGATTTCATTCACATTGCGCTCTCCATTTTCTGTTTCGTCACGATGATAAGCACACGCCGAGCAAACGAATAATCCTATGCTCTCACTTCCTAACTCGTGAAAGGAAAACAATATCATTGTCGGTCGATCAACTTCTAGAACCAATTGCGTCCAGCTATGATAATTTCTTAAATTCGCAAAGTAGTCTAATTGTTTCGCTGTTTCAATGACTTGGTAGCGATAGTAGTGCGAACGTTCACTACCCGCGACGGCTTGAGAGGTAAACACATTGAATTGATTCACCACATTTTGTAGGGATAACGTGATTTCGGACTCTACCTCTATCAGTCGGCTAGTTAAGACATCATGTAGAATTTTTGCGTAATCTTCTGCGGTTTCGATTCTTGATTGTGTTGTCTCTGCTTTGCGACCGAATTTATCGGCAATGTTCGCAATTACCGTTTTTGCTCGCCTTGACCGAGATAACACCTGTTCAGACAAACTGAGACTTCGAATAAAGGACAGTCTCTGACTCTTTGAAAAAAGTTCAATCAAAGGGGCTAAGTCACCTCCATCAGCAGATTCGAGCGCGTCAATGTATACACCTCTATCGTCCCTAGTGATTACCAAAGGAAACCACCCAGCCCGAATGAATACCAAACTTGCCAAGCAACGAGCAACGCGCCCATTGCCATCTTGGAACGGATGTATTTGCGTGAAACGATGATGCAACCAAGCAGCTTCAACTTCTGGAGAAACCCCAATGTTTGTGTGATGACGATGAAATGCTATAAGCCTATCCATTTCAGATGAAACCTGCTCAGGAGGAGCATAAAAGTGGACTTCTCCGTCGGGACGTGTTGGGTTGTTAGGATGTAGTTTCCAGTCTCCTCGTCTTAATTGCACCGTCATGATGCGCCCAAACTGATCTTCTGCTTCTGTAGTAGGCTGGTTTCGCGTCAACACTTGATGCAATTCTTTGACGTATGATGTTGAGAGATGTCTCTGTCCGCCTACAAAGTCAAATAAACCTTCGACTGCATGTTCTTGATCTCGAATAAGCGCAACTACCTGCTTTACTGGCTGGTCGGTGGAACCATGCGGAATGAGGGCTTCATCAATGCCGCGTTCAATCAGCATTCGGGTGACACCTTTATCTAGGGTATATAGCCTTTCGATGACCCCCGTTTCGATTGCTACTTCTCGAATCAAGCGTTGCATATAAGACTGAAATGCTCCAGACTCTTTTAGCTTGTCCGCTTGATCCTTCCAAATGCTTACAAGTGGCGGGAGTTGCTTGTCCGCGAGTACCATCCAACCATCACTAATGTCTGTTATAGGTTTCCACTGCATCTTTATTTCTTGATTACGTTTTCAGTAATATCATTTTATTCATGCCTGTCGCCCCGTTTGAGAGCATAAGCCGCAAATCTGCTCGCCGTTTGTCAGCTTCATGCGGCTGTTGGGGGCGTTGCTGTTCAACTTACCGAGCGGGGCATAAGTCGCCCCCAACGCCTGCATAACCTGCGCGTCCCGCTAGGGCGCGTCAGGTTGATGCCATGTTCGGCGGCTTTGTCGTCTGAGTCAGATAGTTGTTTTTCACCTAACTATGAGTGGCAAGTAAAGCGTTTCAGTGAAAATGTCGGCATTAAGGTCTACGTTGTCAAGTATTAACCCAACGTTATCACCACCTCCTGCTGTTAGTTCGAAAGACAAGCGTCCTGCTGTTGGGGTTGTCACGATAATTGTGCGACTAATATTTATGAACGGCTCGCTACTGTCTAAAGTGAATTGTTCATTGAAAACATCACCTAAACGTACAGTCACAGTATTTGTGTCGCCTCTTTGGGAACCAGCTAAATCAAACTGAAGATAATAAATGCCACGTTCTAGTGTAAAACTCTCGTTCGATCTCAGAACGCCTGGATTTTCAATTGATCCGTCAAGATCAACATACAAACCATTCTGAGGGAAAAAATCGAAAAAGCCATTGCCAATTAAATCGAACGACCCGTCAGACACATTCCAATTTGAAAAATCCGCGTAGTCGAGTTCAGGAACTCCCTCATTCTCATCATCAAAGGTATCCGTGAGCAAATTCAGTGTTGAGAGATTTTTGAAACCCCTAGGCGTTAAAGAGTTGTCTGCATGACCGATATTGCTGATTAGTAAAGTCAAAAGAATGAATGTGGTTAGTATTGCTGTTAGTTTCATTTTTCCTCCAAATTAAGTCCGCCGTTGATTGCTTAAGCGGCGCGGTTGCCAGCGTCCGCTTGAAGCCTTTGTTCGGCGGGCATCGTTTCGCGTAGAATGTTTTGTTGAGTTAGCCCGCCGAACGAGAAAGGATTGATGCGGCGCGGAGTCTTCGTAGCCGCCGCATAATCACTGTTGAACTGAGCCGTTGAAAAGTGGGTTGTATGGAAAAAGGTAGAGAGAAGATTGTCAATTAAAACCCAACAAAAGCAACAGGTAGGGTCATTATAATGGAGGAAGCAACACAAAAGCAAGCAAATGGCAATCGAAAACGCCCATGACGGCACAGCACTATCGCTGTCGAGAGATGGCAAGCAAGAAGCAGGCAAGCGAAACCAGCGGGAATGGCAGATTCACGCTGGGGAAGGCTCACAATGGTCAGAACAAGGGCTACGGAGGCCAGCGTGAGCGGGCACGTAGCGTGCAAACCAAGCGCAGTGGTTGCCCACAAACTGGACACAAGGGCTGGTAAGAGAGCTTGTCAGAGTGCGCCTCATCAGCAGAGAGAGAGGAGGCGGTTACGGTGAGCAGAAGTTGTTGACAGGTTGCCAGTTGGGGGCGTTTGCAGGGGGCAAAGAGGCCATAGTAGCGCACTTTGACAAACCCTTTGGGCAGGACGTGTTGCAAAAACCGCCGCAAGAACTCGAATACAGCCAACGTGCAGGAACGCCAGCGACCCGTGTCGGACTGGCGGAAGCGGAAGGTGACTTTGTTGTTGTCGAATTTGATGATGCGACGATTGGAGAGGGCAACACGAAAAATGTAGAGAGCAAGGTATTTGAGAGCGTGTTGCCCTTGTCCAACGGGCTGTGAATGAACGACCCACTCAGTGTGCCAAACGGATGTCGGAATCGACGGGAAGAGGGCTGTTTCGCGCAACGCATCGCGGAATTTGGCGCGAAACAGCTTGGAGAGGGCTTTGACAGGCACAAAGAAGTTGTGCGATGTGGCCTGCCATTGGTCGTTAGCATCCAAGCCGCCACCAGGAACGAGAAAATGGACATGCGGATGGTAGGAGAGATTGCGCCCCCATGTGTGTAGAACACCGACCATCCCAATCTGTCCACCGACAAAACGGTCATCGCGTGCCAACTGCTGGGTGGCCTGTGCCGCACAGCGAAACAACAAGTTGTAGATGAGCCGCTGATTGGCTCTGGCTACTTGTCGTAGCGGCTCAGGCAAGGTGAATGTCAGCATAAAATAGTGCGTCGGCAAGAGACGCGCCTGTTGCCGTTGGAGCCATTGCTCCCCTGCTTGGAATTGACATTGTGGGCAGTGACGATTGCGGCAGGAGTGATAGTGATAATGTGTCTCATCACATGTGTGACAATAGTAGACATGTCCACCCAGAGCCTCTGTGCGGCATTGTTCAATCGCCCGCAACGCTTGTTGATGGCTGGGCAGAAGTTGGGCTGCAAATTCGGTTCGATAAGCGTCGCCAACTTGGGAGACAATCTCGGCTAGCGTCACCATGGCGCATCCTCCTCCACAACACCCACATCTTTCATCAGGCGATTGATGACCGTGGCTGCTCGCGCTTCCCCATCACGGGTCAAATGGGTGTATATCGCTGTCGTTCGCAACGATTTGTGACCCAGATACGTTTGGATTTGGCGCAGATTGACTCCCGCCTCTAGCAAATGGGTTGCATACGAGTGGCGCAACGTATGCACTGAGACCACCTTTTGAATCCCTTGCGCTGTCACCGCCTCTTTCAACGCCTTTTGCATGCCACGCTCATTCATTGGCTTGGTTGCATCTGTTTGCGCTTGTTCACTCCTCCTACGCCGACCTGGAAAGAGCCATTTGGGATGGTGGTGCGTGGTGCGTGATGCGTATTTGGTCACGTACCACGTACCACGTACTACG
>CAYMGE010000114.1:0-16438 GCA_964389925.1 uncultured Ardenticatenaceae bacterium | reverse complement strand
ACTGCAACAATTCCCGAAACATGTTTTCAAAAGTAAATGAAACACACCCATATCAAACGCCTACACCTCATGTGAAAGAGAATTGACAACAATGGAGATAAGCTCATGATAAGTATAAGCATAGCAGCAACTGCACGGCAACTGCCAATTGCGAATGGGCGAAACAAACGGTCACGAATTTCGACGTTGGCAGAGAGAGCAGGCCGTTGCTGCACGATTGACAGGCAATTTGCGCTTGCTATAATGTTCGGTATAGTTTGAATTTATGCGTTGAAAGAGACAAGTAACATTATTTGATGGTAGAGAGAGCTTGCGGTTGGTGAAAGCAAGACCAAAGAGAATGTGAAAAGCACTCTGGAGCAGTTGCCGAGAACGTAACCTTTTTGGTTAGACAAGGCAAACGGGTACGCCCGCTATAGCGTAAATGAGGTTGTCGCCGCAAGGCCGCAACGAAACCAAGTGGCACCACGAAGCCCTTTCGTCTTGGTAGGCGGAAGGGCTTTTTTGATCTTAAAGTTACAAGGAGTTTTCTATGTTAGATATAAACTTAATTCGTAATCGTCCAGACTGGGTAAAAGAACAGGTTGCAAATCGCAATGATAGCGCACCGATAGACGAGATTTTGCAGACGGATGAGCGGCGACGCGAGATTCTGCACGAGGTGGAAGCGTTGCGGCAGGAACGCAATGTGGCGAGTAAGGCGATTGGTCGCGTGATCGGCCGACTCAAAAAGGCCCAGAAAGCCGGCGATGAAGCACTCGTTGCCGAACTAACCCAGCAAGCGGAAGATGCAAAAGCCGCACCGCGCAAAATTGGTGAGCGCATCAGCGAACTCGATGACGAGCTGCGTGGCGTGGAAGCAAAGTTCCGTGAGCTACAGATGTGGGTTCCCAATATCCCACACGAGACGACCCCAATCGGCCCCGATGAGGAACACAACGTTATTCGTGATGCCGAAGGTGCAGCGATCCCACAGTTTGATTTTGAGCCAAAGCCACACTGGGAACTCGGCGTCGATTTGGACATCATCGACTTTGAGCGCGGCGTGAAGTTGAGTGGCAGCCGTTTCTACCTCCTAAAAGGGTGGGGCGCACGGCTGCAACGCGCCTTGATTCAGTTTATGCTCGACACGCATACGATGCAGCACGGCTACACTGAAATCTATCCGCCGTTTATTGTGCGTTCAGAGATTTTTGAGGGCGCAGCACAGTTGCCCAAATTCTTCGACAACATTTATCGGGACGCGGAGGAGGATTACATGCTGCTGGCAACGGCCGAGGTCGCCCTGACCAACGTTCACCGCGACGAGATTTTGGACGAAAAAGAGTTGCCGCTCAAATATGTCGCCTACACGCCCTGTTTCCGACGCGAGAAGATGAGCGCGGGCAAGGATGTGCGCGGGATCAAGCGTGGACATCAGTTTGACAAGGTTGAGATGTATCGCTATGCGCTACCCGAAAATAGCTATGATTTCCACGAGGAGCTGCTACAAGATGCCAAAGACATCTGTGATGCGCTCGGATTTCGCTATCGCGTTCTGGAGTTAGCGTCTGGTGACATCGGGTTTGGCATGGCAAAGACGTATGACATTGAGGTGTGGGCGGCCGGTTGCAAAGAGTGGCTTGAAGTTAGCTCAATCAGCAACGCGGAAGATTTTCAGGCGCGGCGGGCGAACATTCGCTATCGACCGGCCGATGGTGGCAAACCACGCTATCCGCACACGCTCAACGCCAGCGGCCTCGCGCTGCCGCGTGTGATGATTGCCATCTTGGAAAACAACCAGCAGGAAGACGGCTCAGTTGTGATTCCAGAGGTATTGCGGTCTTACATGGGTGGCGCGGAGTTGATCCCGGCTCGTTGAAGGTTTGCGCGATTTTTCCTCCTATAGTGCGCGGTGCGTGAAGAAATTTATTTTTTCACGCACCACTTTCCGCCATCTTGATCTCCCCCGTGCCACCAATTGACCCAACCCCCAGCAAATCCGTTTTGTATCGTAAGCAAGGAATGATGCAAGGGCTAGATGATGTGTGATTTGATACAGTTATTTTCTGCTATACTTTTGGCATGACAACGATACGATACGTTACCGATGCAACAGGGCAGACAACTGATGTACTTGTGCCAATTAAGCTGTGGCGTGAACTATTCGCGGATGCTGAACTCGATGAAACTGAACGCATCATGACAAACCCCATCATGTACAAGTGGGTGATCGATGCGGTGACCCAAGATGTCGAGCAAATCGCGGCGGGCGTTGAGCGGCGGGACGGCACACTGTTCGTTGAAGGCACGCGGCTAACGGTTTACGAGATGATGGAGGATATTGCAGCGCAGTTAACCCCTGACCAAATGCGGCAGCAGTAGTTGACAGGGAAGGCATTGCCGATCATGCGTTCGCGATTGGTTTTTGTGCCTGCCCAGAAGAAGTCGGGCAGGAAGGTTGCGTTGATAGGTTGCGAGGGGGCGCAACTGAGATAGTTTTGACCGTCACCTAAAATAAATGGCAACAAAACTGTGGCTTATCTTTTACTCTGTTGTGCGATAGCATGGGCATCACCTTTCTTTCTATTTTGATGATGTCTTACCTTCATATCATAAAACGTCGTATGTCAACAAAACAACACACTCAACCTCAACAACGCACTAAGCAGAAGAAACAGGTGACAAAAAAAGAGCCTGTGCAACATCAAGCGACCTCAGATGTCGGCCGCATCGTAGCAGATAGTCCTGAGATGCTGTTGGCAAATCTCGACCGCATGGACCCCCGCTATCAGCGAGCGGCGATTGCCCAATTCGGCCGAACACATGGCAATCGAGCGGTACAGCGTCTGCTTCTCCAACGCAAGCAAGATGACACCCTCCAGCGTAGAGATGAAAAGGAACAAGACCCCCTCGACCGCATCCGCGAAATTTTGACCTACACATGGGTTGCTGAATGGGATGAATGGGAACTCGAAAGATTGTGGAACTCATTTGGCCTGAACCTGCCCGAAGTCGCCGCGGCCAATTGGGATTTGTGGACACAATCGTATGATCGTGGGGCTGAACTCGACAACATTTCATGGGTGCAGGCGCACAAGTCGATCTTTGCTGATGATGTCAAGAGCGTGATTAAAAACTATCTTGACATGAATGAAAAGCAGGTTGTGGAGGAGATGAACGCGATTGGGGTCGATCCGGGCGCGTGTTTGATACCCACAGATGAGCATATCAATGAGATTAGAAAGTTGCAGACCGTCGCCAACAATATCATTGGCTTGCAGGGGACGCTCGAACAGTTGCGCTCACTGCCTGTGGGGTATGACATCGTTGCGAGTTATGGTGGGGTCGGTTATCCCACAGCTAAGTTTAATCCGGCCGATAAGCCGTTCAAAGGGCCAGATGGCGACGAAGAGCCAGCGTGGCCGACATGGGATGAGGTCAACACGCAATATCAAACGGTGCAAGTGGCGATTATGCAGTTTATCGACGCATTTCCGGCTCTCTACGGGCTGGTCTCGTCGGATGATCTCGAAGGGTTTGCCAATATCCAAGACACGATGGAAGCGCAAACCATGGTCGGGGGGCGTTTAGAAGAAGTTTACGACAACATCCAAAGTACGCGCCCCAAAATCGACAATGGCGACCTCGACTACCGCGATGTCACACCGATTCACAACCAATTGTTTGGTGGACAAGTCAAGGGAGATTCCAACACCGACTGGAGCAAGGATTTTTACAAGTGGATTGGGCAGGATGTGTTGAGTGACCATGAATCGGCCGAATTCTGGACAGCCATCGGTCTCGGCACGGCCGCCGCGGCCGCATTTGTCGTCGCCACCCTCGCCAGTGGTGGCACGGCCGCCGTCGCTTTTGCCGTTGGTGTCGGATTGGGCGCGACACAGGCTGGCATGAGTTGGGAAAAGTATCTCGACTTGGCACAAGCGGCCGATACAGGTCTCAATCGTCAAACGGAACTCGTCACCGATGGACAAGTTAACGCCGCCCTCTTTGCCGCTGTTCTCGACACAGTCTTTGTCTTCCTCGATGCGTTTGGCCCGTTGATTGGGGCAGCGATCAAACCGACAGCAAAGGTCGCCCAACAAGGGATCAAGCAAGCGGGGATGGCGGGCTTGGAAGCGGTCGGTGATCTTGCAGTCGCAGAGAGCAAGCCGCTGATCGAACGCGCCGTTCTCGAATTGGGCGTTGAGGAAACGGTCAAGCGCACGGGGCAATCGGCCGATGAGTTGATCGAAATCGTCGGCCGCGAGTCTGACATCGGCCAACGCTTGACCGCTTTCAAAGAGGTGGCAGAGAGCGGTTTGCAAGAATCGGGTGACCTCGCCGCCCGTTTACCCAAACTCGGTGACGAAATTGCCGCGGGTCTGACCCGCGCCGAAGCAGATAAGCTCGTCGTTCAAGCCATTGAGCAGTATGGGGCGATTGACACCATCAAGATGATCGGCGGGTGGAAGAATGCTGGCAAGCTGCTCGGTGAAGGCTCTGAGGCTGGTTTGAGGCTGGACGCATGGCGGTCGATGCTCGAAAATGACATGAAGGGGTTCGTTGCCGATGAGCTGGGGGGCGAATTGAAGCGCACGGGAACGCTGGGCAAATTCACCAGCGATATGGATGTGACGCTGATTGGCTCGAAGGCGGCCGAAAACAAAGAAGAACTGCTCTCCTATCTGTCGGGACGCACTGGTACACCGCGTGACCAGTTACACAATTTGCTCGATTTGGATGTGTTCACCGACCCTCGACGGATGCACATCTACGATGAGTTGCCCGAAGCGGCTCGCGCTGAAATCGCCAAAGAAGCGGCCGACAAAGAGCGCATCCTCATGTACAGCCGTCGCCTCCACGACGCGGTTGAAGAAGGGCATTTGGGTCTCGCGGAACAAATCCGTGAACAAATGGCTGAATTGGGTATCAAAGAAGTTCCCTATCGCCCCTTGTCTGAGGCTGACCAATTAGCCCTTGCCCGCCAAATCGACACGCTCCACCAACAACTCGACGAGGCGATCAAAGTGGGGGACAGCGGTTTACAGAAAGAGTTAACGCTCGAAATCGCTGAAAAACAAGCATTATTGGAGACGGCTGGTGGTGGTGGCTACTGGTCTGGCGGTGGCGTGCGTAAATTTGTCACTGAGCGCGATGGGTTCGGTGGTTTCACTCCCGAAGAATTGGCAAGCAAACCGCTCCTGCCCGCCCAACGGTTGACTGCTGTGGTCGATCAGTTGCCCAAACTCGATCATGCTGTAAACGACTTGATCGATGCGGTCGGGTTGCTGGAAACAGACCCTGCCAAATTGACTTCGATTCTTAAGGCGGTGGGCAAATATGGTGACCGCTTTACGTCAATTGCCAAAGGCGGTGTCGATGAAGGCTTTGAGCATTTCACCAAGTTCAACGAGTTGGCAGAGCAGTTCGAGACGTTGATCAAAGAAGCACGCATGGATTTCGACAAACCGGGCTCGCTCTATCAACAGTTGGCTGGGGAAACGGACGAAGTCGTGCAAGCAGCACAGCAAGGGGTCAAAGAACTGGAAGGCATCCAGACTGATTTGCTGCGCCGTCTGCAAAAACAAGCGGAGTTGCAAGGTAGCCAAGATGCGCTCGACTTGGTGCAAGAGTTGACAATTATGAGTGTCAAGTACATGCGTTTCCGCGATGACTTTGCATTACAGGCATTGTCGGTTAGCCGTGTGGTGCGGTCGCAATTTGCGGCCGAAACAGGCGAGGTATTGTCTGATGATTCGATGTAAAGCAAAAAAGACCCAACGAGACAGCGCGACGATTCTGCATTCGGCGCGTTACTTTTTGAATCAGCCTCAACCTGACTATGCGGCGATTATCCGCGATGTTCGGCCGCTAACACAGCAGGAACCCCACCGCATCGAAGCTCTAACCATCTTGGCGAAAGCGTATACGGCGATTGAGCAACATGCGCTGGCGTATGAGTCATGGTTGTCCGTGGCCGAGGGCAAAGGGGATGCGCTGTCATGGTGGCAAACGGCGTGCGCCGCCGCTCGTGTCCAACGCAACGGGCTTGCACACGATCATTTTGCACAAGCTCTCGATTTGCTCACGCCGAACCCGCAAGCGCAACAAACGGAGGCGGTTTATCGTTATCGCTTTGCGCGGGCGTTGGTTGTGGGGCGGGCATCGGCCGATGCCCTCACTCACCTCACATGGTTACGCGATCTGTATGCTGAGTTGCAAATCGTCGGCCGAGATCATCTATTCTTGCGCGGCATCCCTGACTTTTTTGAGGTTTTAAGTTTCACGGTGACTGTTCTTGAGGCGGCCGAGTGGGATGTGACAGTGTGGCTAAAACCATTGTACGATCATTTGCTCGATGGAGAAGGGTTGGCCTATCTCGATACACTTCCACGCAACAAAAGTTAACGCCTCACCGCATCATTTACATATGGCGCAGCTGCCTCCTCTATAGCTGATCCAAAATCGCGCGACGGATAGCAGTTGTGGTTTGGGGCATTTCGGCCGAAACTACCTCACGCACCGCCCGCTCAATCGCGTCTGCCTCATCCGCCAGTTGCCAGACATGTCGCACGAGCAATGCACCACTTAACACAGCCGCAATTGGATTGGCTAAATTCTGCCCTGCAATGTCTGGTGCGGAGCCATGCACCGGCTCCGCGACTGCGACCTGATCTCCCCAGTTAAGCGACGGCGCAAAGCCAAGTCCACCTGCCCAATGTGCCGCTGCATCAGACAGTATGTCACCAAACAGGTTGGTTGTAATCAGCACATCGAAAAAGTCGGGCTGTCCAACCATCTTTAACGCGGCGACATCGACGAGCAGTTCGTCAACCTCAAACTCAGCGTCTGCAAATACTTCTCGCACCGTATCGCGGAAGAGACCGTCGGTCAGCGGTAGCACGTTTGCCTTGTGAACGATGGTCAATCGCTGACGACGACTTTGTCGCATCAGTTCGAGCGTTTTCTGCGCGAGACGAGACGATGCACCACGAGTGACGACACGCTCGGCAATTGCCGTTTTGCCATCTGACCGTTCACGCCCGCTGTACAAGCCTTCGCTGTTCTCGCGCACAACGAGCAGGTTGATGTCGTCGCGTGGTGTGATGGGGGGGAGGGGGATAATCGGCCGAATGTTCGCAAACAAATCCAGCTCTTGCCGCATCGTCAAAATTGCGCTGCGATACCCGTCTACTTTATAGAGCGGTGACTGCACTGCGCCAAACAGCCCAGCCCCACACGCGCGTATTGTATCGAGCGTCTGGGCTGGCACAGAGACCCCGTGCCGCTCAAAACATCCCCAGCCAGCCTCTGCCTCCACGATGTCAAGTTCAGCTACAACTGCCTGCAATACATCGACCGCAACCGGAATCACCTCCTGCCCGATCCCGTCGCCGGGCATGACGCATAGTTTAGGCATTAGGCTTCTCCGGGAAATCGGCCGAATTCGCGCACATAACGCACAATTCCGCCCGCTTCGATAATCTCGCGGGCAAAGTCTGGCAACGGTGGCAGGTCGTATGTCGTGCCATCGCTGGTCAGTGTGTTGGTGTCCACATCGAGCGTCACGTCTGCCCCATCCTGCACCGCCGCGACGACCTCTGGCGCGACGTAGAGCGGAATCCCCAGATTGACCGCGTTGCGAAAGAAAATACGGGCGAAGCTGTTGGCAACAATCGCGCCAACCTGCCGCCGCTTGAGCGCAACGGGCGCGTACTCACGTGATGAGCCACAGCCGAAGTTATCGCTTGCAACAATGACATCCCCGCTGCCCGCTTGTCGATTAAAGTCGGGATGCGCCTCATAAAACGCATAGTTGCCCACATCATCACTTTGTTTCAGCATAAAAGGCGCATAGCGCCCCGGTACAATTTGATCGGTATCGACATCAGAGCCGAATCGCCATATACGAGCCATGTTTGTTCTCCTGTTTTATAAGTCGCGTGGGTCAGCAATACGTCCCGTTAACGCGGTTGCGGCCGCGACTGCGGGTGAAGCCAAAAATATCTGGGCGGTTGGATGCCCCATGCGCCCCTTAAAGTTGCGATTGCCCGTGCTGAGACAAACGTCATTCTCGCCCAGCGTTCCGGCATGACGACCCATGCAGGGGCCACAGCCCGGTGTCGTCAACGTCGCGCCAGCCGTTAGCAGCGTTTGCATCGTATCATCCTCCATTGCACGCAGCAGTTCTTGGCGTGACGCGGGGGAGACGATTAGGCGTGTATGCGAGTTGATCTGCTGGCCGCGCAAAATATCGGCCGCCTTCGCCATATCTTCATAACGTCCATTGGTGCAGGTTCCCAAGAAAACAGCGTCTATGTGCTTGCCGGCAACCTCTGACAAATCGACCACCGCGTCCACCGCGTGCGGCACGGCAACCTGCGGCTCTAGCGCATCGAGGTCAATTTCAATTGTCTGTGCGTATTCCGCATCTTCATCGACTGTCAGCCACCCAGGAACATCAAACTGTTCAGCGACCTCACCATCAACAGGGAAGATGCCCGCTTTTGCGCCTAGTTCAATTGCCATGCTCGCCATCGTTTGGCGTTCATGCAGCGGTAGCCAGTCGAGACCGTGATATTCAAGTGCGGCATAGGTCGCGCCGCCAATGCCCATCTCGCGGCACAGCTTGAGCGATAAATCTTTGGCATCAACGCCGGGACGGAAGCGACCAGAAAACAGGAGTCGAATTGTCTCCGGCACGCGCAGCCACGTTTTGCCGGTTGCCCAACAGAGCGCGATGTCTGTGCTGCCCATGCCTGTGCCAAACGCGCCGACCGCGCCATAGCTCGTGCTGTGGCTGTCCGATCCGATGATGATGCGGCCGGGCTGCGCCAGTCGTTCCTCGACGAGTACCTGATGGCAAATGCCGCGGCCGACCTCGAATAGCTGAATCCCCTGTGCGCGAGCAAAGCGGCGCAACACGTTGTGCCGCTCGGCGACGGCGACCGTTGAGGCGGGCGCGACGTGATCCATCACCAGCACGATTTTTTCTGGGTCATGCACGCGCTCGACGTTGAGCTGATTGTGCAAAATGTTAATGATTCCGGGTGAGAGGGAGTCGTGTCCCATCGCCACGTCTGGTTCGACGATGACGAGTTCACCTACGTCAACCGGTCGGCCGACGTTGTGAGCGAGAATTTTTTGTGTCAATGTTTGTGACATAGTTTGTCCTTTTTTTATTTTGCCCGTTCAAACAACAGCGTATCGACATCATCGAGCGTTAACATGCCAGAGTCGGAGCGGGACTTGATTTCGGCCGAGATCCCCTTCAACTCATCATCCGTAAACACCAGACCCAACTGCTCAGACCGATTTTTGACCGCATTCCACCCTGTTAAGCGGCTGCCCACATGGATATAACGTGTTAGGCCGAAATCTTCGGGCTTCAGAATTTCGTAGGTGGATGGATTGTTGAGAACGGCTTTGGCGTGGATGCCCGCCTTGTGCGTAAAGGCGGAAAAGCCGGTGATGTAGTTGTTGAACGGCACATCGACCCTGACCAGTTCAGCGACGATATGATCGATGTCGTGTAACAGGTTGAGCTTATATTTTTGCACCAGTTTAGGATCGGTGGCATACATACGGGCGATCAAGCCACCCAGCGGCGTGATCCCGTTGCGCTCCCCAATCCCCAACACGCTGGTGTCGATATGGGTCGCGCCCGCTTCTAGCGCGGCATACGCATTGGCAATTGCACAGCCTGAGTCGTTGTGTCCATGAAACTCAATGTCACACGACACCTGTTCGCGCAGTGCCTTCACAAGCCTATAAATTTGCAATGGGGTTCCCACACCAACCGTATCCGCTACGCCGACCCGATTGACCCCAATTTGATCAACCGCTTGGTACACCTCAAAAATATCTTCTGGATCACTGCGTAGGCTATCTTCAGTGCTGAAGCGCACCTCAACGCCTTGTGACTTGATCCACTCGACCACCGTTTGTGCCTGCTCCATGATGCGCTCGATGCTCATGCCATGGCTGAACTCGCGTAGATAACTGGACGTGCCGATGACGACATCAACACCATCCACGCCCGTATCGACGGCAAGTTTGGCATCGTCCATGTGACAGCGCGTGTGTGTCAGGATTTTTGCTTTGAGACCCAATCCTGCAATAGTCGCGCAGTCATCACGCGACTGCGGCGAGGCGGCCGGATTTGTCAACTCCAGATATTCGACCCCAAACAAATCGAGCATTTGGGCAATGCGAATTTTCTGCGCGGTGGTAAAGAAGGCATTGACAAACTGCTCTCCTTCACGCAGCGTCGATTCGATAATTGAAAAGTCTTGAATACTCATACTGTCCTTTTAATCATTAAAACAAAAAAGCTCGACCATGCTTGTTTGGTCGAGCTTTCGTTACAGTTAGGTTGCAACAAAAATTACCAAACGCCACAGATAGTGAGTTTTCTTGTGCGTCTTGCTCACGGCTTTGCTTGTATTGGTGATCGTCAGCATGTCAAAAATAAAAAAGCTCGACTGTTTAGCCGAGCTTTTCTACAAATTTTGTTCGCAGCAAAAGAGACCAAACGGTTAAGAGGGATTTGGCTTCTTGCTCTTCTTAAGAAAGTGGGCTGCGTTTATCATATCGCGGGGAAGGATAACCCAAAAACCAGTATTGTCAAATGGCATTTATAATTTTTTGAGCGCATAGTGAGCGTCGGGTAATCCGCGAAGGGTGGCGGCTGCACTCTCGGCCGAAATACCCCACGGCTCCTTTGAAAATAAGGATGAAGGATGAAGGATGAAGGATGAAAGAAGGCGATACCAATCAACGCTCAATCAGTGGTAAATAAATATCGCCGCCAACTCGCAAGCGATGCCAAGCCACATACGTCTCTTCCCCATCGGTGGCGTAGGCAACGTTATTTGCAAAAAGACCCTCCGTTACTTTTGCGTGGAAGGTGTATGCTTTGCCACCGTTGCTAAGAATGCGTGTGTCAATATCGAGACTAGGCAGGCCACCCGTCCCATTGTAGAACAACGTTGAACCGAGCAAGCCGGTACGGTCTTCGACACCGATAGCGACAGGATAACCCCATTGACCAAACTCATCGAGTCGGCCGTAGGTGTACCACATATTGCTCGACCCACGCTGAATCCACAGTTGGAAGGTGTGGACGATATTGCTGGGGCTATTTGGCTGGGCATTGCCCCAATGCGCCGCATTACGCCACTCAAACACATTCCAAATAGTGACACCATCTGTCACCTCAGCTGCATATAGCTTGCCGCCCCCTTCATCATCAGCTGCCGTCCCCTCCAAATCGAAATCTGTCCAGAGCGGTGCGACAAGATGGCTGGGGGCAGTGGGATCGGGCATCTCTTGCGGCGCATTGGTGACGGCTCCGGTTGGCGGCGGCGTAAAGGCGGCAAATCCGTTGACGCTGACATAGATCGTGTCGAAATGCTCATCCATGAAGTAGAAATCTTGATCCTCGATAGTGAAGAAGTCATCGTCGCAGAGACCCACACAATCGACGGGTGGCAAGTTGGGATTTTGAGCAAGCAGGTCGATATAACCACCGAGATCGGCCGAGACAATCCGCAACGCCGGGTCTACCTGATCGACTACCGATAGCCGCCGCGCCACGTCATCATAAACGAGTCCGTTTGTCGCCGTATTATCGATGTAGTCAACGTTGGCGGGCAGCGTATCACTTATCCCGTAGGTCTGAATAATATCCGCTGGGTTAACGAGCTGCAGCGTGTAGGTAAACGGCGTGTCGGCGTAGAATGGGATGGGGGTCTCGGCCGTTTTTCTCAAAACGAGTCGCTCAACGCTCTCTGTGACAAAGATAGCAATGGGCAAATGTGCGTCAACCTCGCCCCCACTGGTGAAGTTGACAGTGCCAAAGTGCCATTGATTTGTCGCCAACCCTTGTGTGTCGATGAGAATTTGGAAGGATTTGGTTTGATCGGCCGATAACGTCAACGGATCAGCCGCAATCGACAGACCATCACCCTCTATCGTTCCACTCCACGCCTCACCCGATACATTTGTCACCTCATTTGCCCAAGTACATTGGAACACGCAATCCGGATTGGCATGAGATGATTGCGCGAAAGTCAATGTGGTTGTGACCGCTCGCGCAAGATCAACACGACCTGCGCCAATGTCAAACGGGTCGGCAAAATCAACGCCGCCCTCTTTCAAAATGTCTGTGTTGTTTGCCGTTCCCATCAGGGCTGATTTGACCTGCTCGGCCGACCAGTCAGGATGTCGTTGTAGGAGCAGGGCGGCCGAGCCTGTCACGTGTGGCGCGGCCATACTCGTGCCGCTGTCGAACTGAAAGCCAGTGGGGGCGAAAAGGTAGCTGCCGGCCGATAAGATATTGACACCGGGCGCGGCGATGTCTGGTTTTAAGACAGTGGCATCCCCATTTGGGCCGCGGCTACTTGTCGAGGCAACGATGTCAGCCCAGCCATTGTTAATGCGTCGCGCTAATTCGTGAACCGTCACGAGGTCATCGGGATGCGCCTGTATCCAATCACGCAGAGCTAGCCCATCAATCTGACTGAGCATCAGCGTTGGAATTTGGTCTGCGCCGCTCGTGCTAAAGTGGACGGGCGGCCCTCCCATCTCATTGATAAGTAGCAAGATGCTTGCCCCCGCAGCAGAGACGTTATTGACTTTTGTTGCAAATGGACAGTCGCCGCGCAATGCTAGGGCGACACCATCGGTGAATGGCGTGCCTTCAAATGCGGTACAGGCGGTCGCGCTGCCAGCCGCCTCTGTGACATAAATCTCTGCACTGTTTATAGGAAAGGGGTCGGGAGAATCGGCCGCTGCCAATGCCGAAAAATTTTGAAGTTGTGGCGGAATATCATCGCCAACTAGCTCAACATGATGACCGTGAATCCGATTGGTATGCACGTTGGCAACCGCGATCGTTTCCGGGACACAGGCTGGGCATGTAACGGTCGTCGCGTCATTGCCATCATTGCCAGCGGAGAAGATCATGGGAACACCGGCCTCAACCGTATTTTCGATGATGGTGCGAAACGCATTGTCTAGCGGATCGCCACCGGCGCCACCGCCCCATGAGTTGTTGATGACATCGGCCCCGTCGTTGACCGCATCTTCGATTGCAGCCATCAAGCCTGAGCCTAGACAGCCCAATCCGTTCCAGCACGCCTTGTAGATCATCAGATGTGCAGCGGGTGCAACGCCGCTAATCACTTCAAGCACACCATCACCTGAATCGGCACTGATACCGCTTTCGCCAAAGTTGCCGGCCGCAATGCCCGCGACGTGTGACCCATGTCCCTGTCGATCACGTGGGCTGGCAACCTCCTGCGGAATTGCCCCCATAGGCACACCACCATTTTCGCCATACCAGCGTGAGACGATGATTTTTCCATTGCAAAAATCGGCGTAAGCGGTGACACAATCTCCTTTTGGATATCCGTCCGGCATTGTGAAATCATCACCAGCAAACAGCGGATTGAGCGGCTCGATCCCGCTGTCGATAATGGCAATTTTCATGTCACGCCCCGCGTTTTGTGCGCCGTCGGTGGCGAGCCATGCGTCGCTAGTATTGATCTGGCGCAAACTGGCATCGAGTTGTAGATGATAGGTCGCGTCGGGATAGACAGTTTTGACGCTAGGGTGGTTGCGTAGGGTGTCGAGATGATTGGGCGCAATTTCAAGCGCAATCCCGTTAAACAGCGTATCGTAGGCGAAATCGGCCGATGATGCGCCCACATGTGCCAAAACGTCTGCCTGTTCCTGTTCAATCAGCTCGCGTACAACATTTGCGCTGCGCGTCGGCTGCTGCACGACGGGGAGCGTCTTCAACTCAATGACAACGCGCACCTTACCACTCTGATTCAGGCTAAACCCTTTTTCGCGTTGCACAGGCATGTTTTGAGTAATGTTTGTGAGGGGGGCGACCTGTAAGCGGCTGGCGCGTGGGCTGATAAGTACGTCGATTGGCTCGGCCGCAAGTGGCAGCGTTATTAATAGAAGAAGGGTAAAGAGTAGTAGTCGTTTTATCATGTTCGTAAACAGCCTAGCAAAAAATAGGTGGGGGCGTTTCGGCCGATTGTACAAAACAATCCCAACAATTAGTAAACGTTCATGCGTCATTTGCCCGCCGATTTTGAAACAGAATTGAAAAACGTTACCATTCCGCGCTATGTCATCAAACTTACGTGCAAATCTTTTACTGTTGCTAACAGCCACCATTTGGGGCTTTGCTTTTGTTGCCCAGCGGGTGGGTATGGATTTCGTCGGTCCCTTTACGTTTAATGCCGCCCGTTTTTTCATTGGGGCAACGGCCTTGCTACCCCTTGTCTTTTTCTTTGACACACAGAATAGGAAATCTGAACAACTTGCATTTTTACATCCCGTCGTGGTGCGAAATGGCATCGTTGCGGGTGGTCTGCTCTTTTGTGGGGCGACATTACAGCAAGTTGGGTTGCTCTACACAACGGCAGGCAAAGCAGGCTTCATCACCGGTTTATATGTCGTCATTGTGCCACTAATGGGGATTTTCATGCGGCAGCGCACCAACGCGCTTGTTTGGGCAGGCGCGTTCCTAGCTGCAATCGGCATGTATTTTCTGAGTGTGAGCAGTGAATTTACAATCGGACGCGGAGATTTGTTGATGCTGGGCGGCGCATTTGTTTGGGCCGCGCACGTGCAGTGGATCGGCCGAGTTCCCACCCATGTAGACCCGCTCAAGCTCTCAGTCCTGCAATTTTATGTTTGTGGTCTTCTCAGCCTATTTGTTGCTCTCCCCCTCGAAACAACAACAATTAGCGCACTCTCTGCCGGTCTGCTGCCAATTCTCTACGCCGGGTTGCTTTCGACAGGGGTCGGTTATACGCTGCAAGTTGTCGCTCAACAAGATGCCCATCCCGCTGCTGCTGCGATTATCCTTAGCTTGGAGGCCGTGTTTGCCGTCATTGGTGGCTACCTATTCCTCAATGAACTCCTCTCTGTCCGCGATCTGTTCGGGTGCGCTTTGATGATGGTCGGTATGCTGTTGGCACAATTTGCTCCAACTCAGCCCATTGAGAAGAAAGTTAGCCATAAGCCCCAAGCATCTCCCTGAGCCATCATCGTTCCACTTTAATGTGTTTGATAACCAACGCACATAAATGTTGAGGGGGTGATACGGCGAAGCAGATGTGTACCTTGCGCTAACTGCCATTATCGTAAGCTATGCGCGACATTCATTTTGCCGTTACTGTTTCCATATATGCCCAAAGGATTGTCTTTGATTTCTTCGATGAAATTATCCCCTTTGCCAGACTTGGAACCTTGTTTTGCCTTTAAAAATGCTGTCAACAAGCAGATTTTGAATCTTGAACTCTCCTTTCACAAGTTTGGTGTTTTTGCAAATTCGACGGCCTGAGTTTTGTCAGCCAATCAGGGCATGACATCTTTTTGACCTCTTTCATTTGCTTCCAATTTCAATTGACTATTTTCAGTTTTCAATTGCCTTTGGTTTCAATTGAAAATTGAAGGAATTGAAAATTGAAAACATGAATGCGCTCTAATTCAGTTTTGGATGGTAGTAAGTGGCGGCAAGTGCAACCACGGCCGCCAAGCCCAAGATGCCCGGAGCCAGTAAGGGACTGGCTCCTCCTAATGCTTCAAAAAATACGTCGCCAGCGGTGGCATTCGGCCGAATTTCCAACTCAAACGCCAAATTATGCTCGACGTGTTCATAGATGCCAAACACACTACCCAATCCAACGACGACCATCACGCCACGCAAAACGAGCAGCGATAGCCGCTCTGGACGTACCAACACCCAGAGCGCGACTGCACCACCCATAATCGCTAACCCAAACGGGATCATCTGCACGACGCTTTCGAGATGATTGATCAGCGACAGTTCGACCAACGTGCCGATGCACATGAAGATCGCCAGCAGCAGCAAAAAGGTGCGGAGGCGTTGCAGAATCGTTTCGTTGTTCATCGCAGGTAGCCAGCGGCGACGGCGGCTTGTTCGGCCGAAAGCGTCGCGCCTAACTCGTTCAAAAACACCTCATTCGACCCAAATGGACGCGCCGCCATCAACTGCTCCGCCAACGCTTGGTCGATGCCGGGAATCTGCATCAACGTCGCCGCATCCGACTCATCGACATCGACAGGCACATAGACGTACTGCTCGTACTCCGCAATCTGCGCGTCATCGATGTATTTGCCCATCTCACGACGGAACTGCTGAATGCTGATGTACGGCTGGTACTCGAAAAATTCGCGCACCATGCGGTTGCTAAAGTTGGGGATGGTGTTGAGGAGTTCATCTTGCGTCATGTCGTTGAGGTTGATGAGGGTGTTGGGAACGGGGACGATTTCGGCCGAATCCTCAACAATCTCGCTCTCCCCCACTGTCATGTCGGGATAAAACGCGGGCAACTCCACACTCAACACGACATCCCGTTCCCCGATCAAAATCGAACTCCCCGTCTCGTCTTGCCCATCCGAAAGC
>CAYMGE010000113.1:0-16982 GCA_964389925.1 uncultured Ardenticatenaceae bacterium | reverse complement strand
CTCCCCGCCCTAAAGCGACGGGGTTTCCACGGGCTAAAGCCCAAAGAGCTATGAGATTTGCAGGAGATAACTTCCACAAGATTCTCAGCACCGTAGACGACGTAAACTAAACGATCACCGTGTGAAACGTGACGTGACCAAACTTCCCGTGTGAAATATCTTAGTCGCTCTGGTTTCCCAATTCCCTCTCTTGGATCAGTAGCTATATCTAGTATCAAATCAAAACATTTGAGGTATCGTTTTCTGTCGCGTTTACGATACCAAGCGAGGTCTTGAGCCGCTTTTGGCTTGATTGAGACGAACCAACTCATTGCAAATCCGTAAATAGTTCTTCAATCGAAAATCCATTTTTCACGCCATTGTCATGCTCATCGAATGACTCTAATAATGCTCGCATTGCTTTCTTATCTTGCAACAGCCGCATTGTTTCACGCCACCCATTCCATTCATCTAATGAAATCAAAACAACGCTACCTTCATCGTGCGTTAAAATGACAGGTTCAAAATCATGAATTACCTGCCGATGTAGTTTGTCCAATTGTCGCTGGCCTTGTGCCAAACTCATCGCTTGCATAGTTAGCTCCTTTGTACAACAGTATAACACAGCAATAAGAGCGAAAAGGCCTAATTGGTGTCTATAAACAAGGCAAACATCGATATGTCTCTGCGTTTATTCGTTCTACGTTAAACATTCGCTATTTTCTTGGCAGTAGTTACATTTGGCACTCATGTTTCGGGACTCAAAAATCCCGAAACATTTTGTTCTGATATGTGATTTGCAAGCCTATAGGCGAATGATGACAATACTATGCAGGATTTGCATGAACCCAATGCCAAATCAAGCCGCGATAGTGGTTGATGAACTTTTCATGTTCATGGCGTGGGAAGAGCGTCTGTACCGTTTCAACGATAATGTGGTCAAACTGAGGCGTTTGGGCATAGTGCCACATAATCTCGTCGAGATTACCTAGCACCGTTGCACGGAACTCGCTAAATTCATCCTTTTGCAGGTGTACATCAGCGAGTTTCTCGTAAGCCTCCAATTTTTCCCAGTAAGAACGATCTGAATCAGCAATCTCAAACCATGGATCGATATCCATCGTGATGTGCATTTTGCGTTCGCTGACGGCGCAGAAGAGGCTCCATGCGACTAGGGCTTTCATCGCCCACGGGAAGTAGTAATGCAGGCTGGTGATGGCGACATCGGGAGTCGCGTTGGCGAAGTCGATGGGGGATAAGACGTTATTTTTAAGAATCGCCTCGCAGGAGTTGAAATCCCAGCGGAAGAACGCATTGATCGTTTTCGTGATGATTCGGGCTTCGCGGCCTTTTTCGGCCGATAAAAACCCATGATCGATCACATAGCGCAAATGCAATGGCACGCTCGGATCGTATTTCATCGTCATGATTTGTGGCCCAAAGCCAAGCGAGCGGGTGAACACCTCAAAATCTTCGATCCCCGCCTGCAAGTGCATCAGCATCTGACCCGACTCATCATACGCCTTGATCAAATCCGCTTCATTGCCGATGCGACTCACCCCACGCCAGCCACCGCCATCAAACGGCTTCATATACAGTGGATAGCCAATTTGCTCGGCAATTTGCTTCAGATCAAATGAATCGTGGTAACGTCCAACCGTTGTCTGATACTTCTCCACTCTATCCGAAGGCCCTTGCTTTTGTGGAATCAACCATGTCTCCGGCACGTTCAACCCCAACCGCAACATCGCTGCATACGCCGTATGCTTCTCCATACTCTGAAAGGTAAATGGATTGTTCAGCATGTACGTGCCGTTGACAAATGCCGCCTTTTTCAGCCACTCACGTGGGTTGAAATGCCAGTAGGCGATCCGATCAATCACCAAATCGTAGCGTGTCGGTGAATCCAAACGAAATGGATGAATTCGCACACGATCTACCCCAACCTGATGCGTCTTCCCTCGAAAGCTAAATTCTGACGGCAAACGGCGCAACAATCCTTCGTATGCGCTCGGCCAATCATTTTCATCACCCAATAGTAAACCAATTTTCTTTGTTGCCATTTTTCTGTCGTCGTTAGTTGCTAATTGCTGGAACTACACACTAGCCGCTTTATGTAAATGTTTTTCCTAAATGATACAGTACCTGCTTGCGCCACCATGGCCAGTCATGTGCTGAGTCATATCCCCAAATATCGCGTTCATGGCTGATACCTTTGTTCACGCAAATGTCAGCCAGTGCGTTTGTTTCCGGGATACAGACCCCTTCCCACGCTCCTAGCCCAACCACTAATGCTAAGTGGGTGTTGTTGCGAACATGTTGCAACGCGCTACCCTCTAGGTTGGCGGCATATGCCAATGGATTGTTGAAATAAACGTCCATTGAGTCGGTGTCAAACCCGATCAACCCGCGCAAATCGTATCGGCCGCTCATGCACAGCGCATAGTGGAAAATATGCGGGTATTTCAGCGCAAAGTTTGCCGCATGATACGCGCCAACACTACACCCCACCAAGCCAATACGAATATCAGGCGTGTTGCAATCCTGTCGAATGAAGGACACAAGCTCGTTTACAAAAAAGTGTTGATAGAGATTACAAACATGTCCACGCCATTCAATACTGGCCTCTTTGTTCAACCATGACTCTTTGTCAACCGTCTGCGGACAATAAACTTTGATGATGCCATTGTTGATTAGGGGGGCAAGCGCATCGATCATGCCGTTGCCCTCAAAGTCAAAAAACTTCCCACCCGCAGATGGAAAAGCAATGATGGGTGCGCCTATGTGTCCAAAGGCTAACATCTCTATCTCACGGTCTAATGCAGAACTGCAAATTTTTTCATATCGTCGTAACATGTTTAGTATCGTGCAATGCGAACACTAATAAGTGTACTGCTGTTTTGTTTCTACTTTGAAATTATATTGGAAGTATAATACCTGCGTGGATTCTTTAGATGCGGTGCATCTTCTACAGGTACAGCATAAGCGAAATCATGCCGCCGCTAATGTAACAGAAAACGACAAAATCATCTCTGAAAACAAACATTGCTAATGATCTTTGAATAGTTGGGAACCTTTTTGGCTTGAGTTTCGTCTTATCTCCAGAACGGCGACAAAACGTCGCATGAAATTCAAAAGGAGCAGATTAAGATGAACAGTAGAATTTTGAAGCGTTTGTTGATGTTGATATTGGTTTGGATGGTTGTAGCGTGTGGTGCAGCAGAGCAGGTTGTTGTCACACAGCTTGTTGAAACGGTCAAAGAGGCTGAGGTTCAAGGGGAGACAGTGGTTGAGGAAGTTGTCGTCACACAAATTGTTGAGGTCGAAGCCGACACTGTTTTCAACAGTAGTTATAGTGATGCCATTGACGAGGCAGGAGCCTATAGTGCTGACAACAGTGCTATAAGTGGGGTCGATAATGAAGCAGCGGCAGAAGCTACCAGTGTACCGGCCGCTCCTGTAGAAGCCCCGCGCGCTATCGTCCCAGAACGCGTTGATGAGCCAGACAATATGGAATTTGACGGCACGGACGTTAATCCCTTTGTCGATGCGCGTCAGGACAATCAATCGACGTTTGCCATTGATGTTGACACGGGTAGTTATACGCTGATGCGAAACTATCTGAGTGATTATGGGCAGTTGCCGCCGGCCGATTCAGTGCGCGTTGAGGAATACATCAACTTCTTCAACTACAACTATCCCCGCCCCACCAAAGAGGATGCCTTTGCCATTCACATCGACGGCGCACGCACCCCTTATGGCGAGGATGAAAATTATCACTTGGTGCGTGTTGGGATTCAGGGGTATGAGGTGCCGGCCGATGAACGCCCCGATGCACTGTTGATTTTTGTGATCGATGTGTCTGGCTCGATGGATCAGAGCAATCGGCTTGGGCTGGCAAAAGAGTCACTACGCCTGTTGGTCGATGAACTGCGTGACAGTGACCGCGTTGGCATCGTGGTCTACGGCTCTAATGCACGGGTTGTGCTTGACCCAACTCGCGTCGAGCGGCGTGCTGAAATTATCAACGCCATCGATGGTTTGCGCTCAGAGGGAGCAACCAATGCGGAGGAAGGAATTTTAGAAGGGTATCGCTTGGCGGATCGCTATCTGCTCGATGGGCAGGTGACCCGCTTGATCGTGTTGAGCGATGGGGTCGCTAATGTAGGGGATACGACGGCCGAAAGCATCCTCGACCACGCACGGCGCGGTATCTCGCTCAGTACATTTGGCTTTGGGATGGGCAATTATAATGACACATTGATGGAACAACTCGCCGATCAGGGGGATGGTTCTTACGCTTATGTCGATACGTTGCGTGAAGCACAGCGCGTTTTTGTGACCGATTTAACCAGCACGTTAGTGACAATTGCCAAAGATGCCAAGATACAGGTAGAATTTAATCCCGATGTCGTTTGGCACTATCGCTTGCTAGGGTATGAAAATCGTGCGGTCGCTGATGAAGATTTCCGCGATGATACGGTTGATGCAGGCGAAATCGGTGCGGGGCATAGCGTGACGGCGTTGTACGAGTTGCGTTTGGCTGATGAGGCTGATTTGTCCGAAACGGCACTGACGGTACGGGTGCGTTTTCAAAACCCAGAGACGGGTGAGGTGCGTGAACTCGATCAATCGGCCGAACCCACCAACTTCGCCACCTCCCTCGCCGACGCAGATAATGGCCTACAACTCGCTGCCGTTGTCGCCGAGTATGCCGAATTGCTCAAAGATAGCTATTGGGCGCGGCACAATTCGATGGAGACTATTTGGGGCGATGTCGAAAATGTCGCCCTGCGTTTTGCAACCGACGCTGAAGTGTTGCAATTCGCCGATTTAGTCGAGGCAGCTGCTGCCTACTCGCGTTAATCGCCAGAGGTTCCATCTTTTGGAAAGGTGGAACCTCTCATAACTCTCTGATCAACGCCCGATTTAGCCTGACGGAGCCGCGTGGATAGTTGCAGTTAGCGGCCGAAGAGTTTGACCGCCTGCTGCGCCAAGAGCAACCAATGATCTATCACATTATTAGCCGCACAGCGTGGCAAGCTGCCCAAGCCGCAGGAGTCTATCGACCACCATCCCTAGCGCACGAAGGGTTTATCCATTTTTCCAAATTGGAACAGGTTGTGGCAACAGCACAACGTTTTTATGCTAGCGAACGTGATCTATTGTTATTGGAAGTGGATGAACGTCAACTTATATCAGAACTGCTCTATGAGCAAGCCACTGATGTTGTAGAGTCGTTTCCACATTTGTATGGGGCGTTGAATTTGGAAGCGGTGGTACGGGTGATGGGGTTTTCGGCCGATTCGCAAAATAACTTTCAGTTACCACCAGAACTACGCTTGTAAGCAAACAGCCCACCACCCCTGTCTTGGGACGCTATCTTGCTCTGTCCGCTAAACAAACCCCATCGACCCAGCCGACAATCGGAGAGCTTGTGTCATCAATGCGATAAAACGGATAGCCGTTGGACAGTTCACCCGTTTCCTTGAAAGTAACATCCAAGCGCCGTAGTTCAATCACGTTGACGGCAAAATTATCTTCGATAAATGCGCCATGATTTTCGGTTGCAGGTTCACTTGGATTGACGAGGACAACGCTAACCGAGGTGCCATCACGCTCGATTGTGCCACACTGTCCTTTTGCAGCGCAAAGTGTGCCACAATAAGTGTATACTTGTCCATCAGGACGAAATTCTTGATCTGCCCCCGTATTGATGTTAGGGCTAAAAAGGCCACAACCCGTAACGATGAGTAGCATAAGGAGGAGGAGAAGCCATTGCGTTTTCTGTTTCATGTCGGCTGTAAGGTAGCCTGCCGATACCGTCGTAAATCGGCAGGTGTATCTAGGTCAAATTCGATGGAGGGCGCATAGACAACTTGCGCGACCGTTTTGAGCCGCGCTGCTTCACCAAGATGTTTTTCAAAACTTTCATCACCATAGCGAAAGTTAAAGTCGGGCAGGTTGCGTAACAGGAGTGCGTTTGTGCCATCAAACCTTTCATCAGGGCAGATGGCAACACGTGCAGGGGTATCCAGTAAGGCTTCCACACTGCGGCTTTCCAGTCGAGCGAGATCGGCCGGCAAGACGACAATCGACTCTGCGCCATTCCGCCATGCAAACTCGGCCCCTCGACTGACCGCACCATTCAAATTACTTGGTTTCTCTTTTGTAAATGTCTGCGCCTTAAATGTTTCTGCCAGCTCCAGAACCATCGGGTCTTTGCTGACGACCAATATCTTATCCAGTGTTGGAATATCACGCAAAATAGTCATCACATGGAGAAACATTTCGCGCATCAAAGCGAAGCGATCTTCATTTGATAATACATTGCTTAAACGACTTTTACTTTTACTGAGTGGTTTTACTGGTACGATTGCCCAAGTTATCATGCAAGCTCTCTATACTGCTTTTCTACCAAGTTTATCACGACTTGTGCGACGTGCGTGCGATCTTGTGCCGTTCTCATCCACGTATTCTCACCGATAATGGCGATCTCGTCCATAGCAAATGCAGCATCCGCTGTATCGTAGATAAACCCTGTTAACAAATCGCCATAATGTTTGGCAATGGTTTCGGCCGAAACAACCTCACCCCAATCACGCAACATCTTTGCCAATGGACCTTTGACCGCATCGCCGCCGATGATTGGTGTGACGGCAATCACAACGGGAACGAGGTCTTCAATCATCGGCCGAATCGGATAAGTGTTCAAAATTGGATCGACGCTGACAAATGGATTTGAGGGCGCGATCACGACCGCATCCGCCTTTTGCAATGCGCTGATGACTGCTTTTGTCGCTCGTGCTGTGTCTGGCAGGAGGATACGCTCTACGATTGGTTGCCACCGCTGCAACACAAACCACTCTTGGAAGGCCAACACGCCATCGGCCGTTTCAATCTGCGTTGCAGCGGGCTGATCGCTCATCGGCAACAGGCGCACAGTCACCCCTTGCGCCAAGCACAATTTGCGCGTCGCTTCTGTCAACGAGAGCCTGTCCTGTCGCAAATAGTGTGTGCGTGCCAGATGGGTCGCCAAGTCGAGATCGCCCAAACGAAACCAGTCGGGCGCATTGAGCTTGCGAACTTGTTCGAGCGTGCGCCATGTCTCCCCCTCTAGCCCCCAACCGCGCTCAACGCTGGCAACGTTCGCCAACGTATACAGCACCGTGTCGAGATCGGGGCAAATTTTCAGCCCCCAATGCTCAAAATCATCCCCTGTATTTCCAATGACGGTGAGTTGATCGGCCGGCAAAAGCCGCGCCAGCCCATCGACGAGCTTTGCGCCGCCAACGCCACCGGCGAGACAAACGATGTTTAGTGGTGTTTTAGACATGTGATTGACAATAACTCGTGGGGTTTGAACGTATTGTCTACTGTTCTGTGTCGATAAAGATGATGATGCGGGCTGCATCGGCCGAGCCAGCCACAGCCACCATTGGAACCTGCCCTACCTGCTCGATGACTTCTGGGGCTGCATCTAACGTTGTCAGCAAACCATCTAAATCCATCCACATCGTCATTTGCATATTGTCTGGAAATGCGGCTTGTGCGTTAGCAAACTCAGCATTGTCTGCAATCGAAGTCGCGCCTAGCTGTGCCACTTCGGCCGCGCCTGATGCGATCACCATGCGGTCATCTTGCATCCCCAATACCCCAACGGGCGTGCCAAGAAAGTTAAGCGCCTGCAAGCCATCTTGTTCGACCACATCAATCCCGTTGCTAGTCAAGACCGTTGTGAACTGGTCGAGAAGTCCCTGCATTGTCGTAGCATCTTCGACATTGTGTGCCAGCGCAAAGCCGAGATCGAGTTGGGCAAGTTCAGGCAAGAGGCCAGAAGTCGCTTCAAAGACAAATAGCCCCATTTCACCCGTTAACTGTGGCATTAGCTCATTGTCAAGGCTAAAGCCTAACTGTTCCTCAACCAGCGTTAGAGAGTCAGCAAAGTCCTCATTCGTCTCTTCAATGACATTTTTTTGCGTTTCCCATGATGTGCCTAGACCGACGCTGTTAAGGTAGACAAGCGTATTTTCTGGCGCAACAGAGGCCATGTCGCCAGCGGGCAGATTGACCTGTGAGATGTTAGCGCGTTCATCTTCGGTGAGTGCCTCTTCATCATATTGACTGGCGACATCCATTTCTATCCCGTTCTCGGTGATCCGCAGGCTAGCAGCCATCATTTGTAAAGCGCGAATATAATTGCTGTCGAACAGGCCAGATGTGGCTCCCGTTGTGTCAAACTCGGCCGCCATCGCCGCAAACCCATCGACCAGTGCGGCCGTGCCAACTAGCGTAAAAGCGCGTGTTTCGGGCAGCTTGGCAAGCACATCCGCAAAGCCGGGCGCATCAGCCAGCGATTCGCCAGCCAGTGCATCGACCGATGCTTCAATTGCGGGGGCATCTGACCCCATCAGCATGAGCGAGTCGGATCGGCCGAGTAGAATCGTCTGCCCTTCCTTGCTCGTTGTCGAGAGGTATGTGAAGTCATTGTATTCGGCCGATTCTGTCTCATTGTTCGCGGCAAACTTTTCCAAGAAGGCATCCGCCGCTGCCTTGTCGCGCACTTCCAATGCAACCACATAGCGATCTGGCTCAGAGGTGTTAGCATCAAATGTTAAAATACCTGCACCGACGCTGCGCCCTAACCATGTTTGAATATCTTCCTCAAAGGTCAGGCCATAACTGGCTAGCTGCTCGTCAAACTGATCATACAAGTCGTCTTCGTTGTCGGCCGCTACCTCACCACTCAATTGACCAAGCATACGGATGCTGCTTGGCTCAAGCAGGCTAACCATGTCTAAGCTAGCATAAAGTGCTGTCGTGACCGGCATCGCGGCAACGGTAGCTTGGCTCGTTTGCAAAAAGCGGCGTGCGCCAAAAAAAATGCCACCACCAATCACGGCGACAGCGGCAAGTAGACCACCGATGATAAAGAGAGGGCGTGTGTTACTGCTGGTTTTTTCAGACAAGAGTTGCTCCTAGATAACTAATGATAATGTGAAAATTCGGCCGAAAACCGACCCTTTTCACATCATTCGGTTTGTAAACTCAGTATGCTTGTTTCGCCTAGAAACTGCAAGTGTTAATTTAATGACAGGAAGGTTTGGTCTTCTATGTACAAACGTACAAGTAACATTATTCTCTTATTTTTCTTGCTTTCATTCCTCGCTTTGGTCGCCCTGCTGCGCGTTGAAGCTCAGACGCTGGTTCCGGCCGAGATCGTGGGTGTGCGTGTCACGGCCGAGCCGGTCGGCAATCCACTGCACGTCATCAACTACGGCTCATTCAAATGGGCGATCTATCCCAAGACAGCAAATGTCGATGCAACAACGGATTACACAACTGCCTTGCTTACCAACCCTGTCAGTCGTTCTGCTGCGCTTGACCTCTATACGATTCAACTCATTGGCCCCACAAAAGCAGACTGGTTGACCAAAATCGAAGCAGCAGGGCTACAAGTTGTGCAATATGTTCATCCCTTCACCTACGTCGTCTACGGTGATGGGGTCGCGTTGAGTCGCGCTGCCAACTATGATTTTGTCCTCGCACAGGGAACGCTTGCCCAAGATATTCAGACAGTCAATCTCGATGACAGTCGTCAAAATCAACCCGTGACTATTTTGGCCTATCGCGGCGGTGACGTACAGTCTATTGCTGACTTGTTGGGCATAAAATTGAGTGAATTTGTGCAATTGGGTGACAAGTGGCTGGCAATTGACGTGGTGGCTTCGGCCGACATCTACGAGCAGCTACTCGATCTGCCTGCCGTTTATTCGCTACAGAGCGTTGCGGCCGATGGTGGTTCACGCAACGAAATGAGCGCACAGGCGAATGCTCGCAACATCGTCAACGGCACGGTCGTGACTGGTTATCGAGAGTGGTTGGCGGCTGTTGGTGTCGATGGAACGGGGATCATCATGGCAAATGTCGATGAAGGGGTTGACCAGAATCATCCCGACCTCATCAATCGCTTTTTGCCGCCCTGTTCGGGGGAATCTTGCATTAACCAAAGCAGTTCTCATGGGACGCATACGGCGGGTATCATGGCGGCCGATGGCAGTTCGGGCATCACCGACAGCAATGGTTTCTTGCGCGGTCTCGGTGTTGCACCCGGCGCACAACTGTTCGAGCAAGACTATCGCACACTCTTTACTCAAGCGGGCGGTCTCTCACAGCTAATAGAAGAGTCACACACCAACGGTGCGCTACTTTCTAGCAATAGCTGGGGGCCAGCAGGCACACCCAGAGGCTATGATGCGGACACGCTTGAGGTGGACATCAGCACACGTGACGCTGACCCGGCCACAGCAGGTAATCAAGAGTTTCACTATGTGCTGGCATTTATGAATGGCAATGGTGGTGTGTCGTCGCAAGGGTCGCCTGATGAAGCCAAAAATATCATTACGGTTGGTTCAACCAAGATGCAGGCAAGTAACGGCTCACAAGATAGCAACTTCAATGATCTCTCATTTAACAGCGCACACGGCCCCGCGCTAGACGGGCGGTCAATTCCTCATATCGTCGCGCCCGGCTGTCGCGTCGATTCGACATTGACAAATGGCTCACATGGTCTAAACTGCGGCACAAGCATGGCTGCCCCCCAAGTCGCAGGGTCGTTGGGACTGTTTTTGCAGCAATATCAGATGACGTTTGACGTTTTGCCGAGTGTGGCATTGAGCAAGGCAGCGTTAATGATTTCAGCCGATAGTTTAGCTGGTAATGAGGATGCAGATGGTGGGGAACTGGGGCATCCGTTTGACAGCAAACAGGGTTGGGGCAAGCTCAATCTTCGCAACGTTCTCAGCCCAACCGTTCCAGTGGTTTATCTCGACCAGCCTATGCTACTGACCGAGACGGGGCAAACAGCCTCTTTCTCCATGCAGACGGTTGATGAAAATGAGCCGGTACGGGTGATGCTCGTTTGGACAGATGCCCCTGGTCATGGGATGGGTGGCACACAACCAGCTTGGAGCAATGATTTAGATTTGCAGGTCACGTTCGGGGGGGAGACCTATCTAGGTAATCAGTTTGGTGACGATGGGTTTTCGATTGTGGACGGCTCGGCCGATTTCCGCAACAACAGCGAGGCTGTTTTTCTCCCAATCCCGCTACCAACTGGCAATCCACCAAACACAGGTCGCGCAGCCTCATTTACCCTATCTGTCATCGCTTCAAACCTTACCTCAGATGGTGTTTCCAACAACGATACGCCCATTGACCAAGATTTTGCAATCGTTTGCTCTAACTGTCAGCTTGACGAAAATCCAGAGCCAGTTGTTACGCTCGAAAAGTCTTTTGAACCAGCAACGATCTTACCCGGTGAGATGATGACGGTGACGCTCACACACACAGTTAGCTTGATTGGGGAAAATCCCTACACCTTCACTGTGACCGACACAATGCCCTTTGGCACGACTATGGCGCATGAGGCGACGGTCGATACGACATCTGTTCGTTTTAACGATGGACGGGTGATTTGGTCGGCCGAAGGAACTATGCGTGATCAGGTCGTCAGTATCCTCTCTTATCAAGTCAAAACGTCTGAGGATCACATACGGATGCAAATGGACATCTTGACACCATACGAAGTCACGACAAATGTAGCAGGGCAAGTCGTGCAACATGGCGCAACAAACTCATACTACATTAACGGCTATAAGCTCTATATGCCGCTCATCCTGCGTGAGTAAAAATGGTGGATGAACCACCTCTGTATAAAGGTTGCAAACACTTTTCGATCTATATTTGGATACAGTTGGTAAAAAAGTAACCCGTGCAACGAGCATAAATTATCTGATTATCAACGAAATCGCCTCAATCATTTGACGTATATTCGATCTCGCGTTATTCTTGCTTTTAGCAATAGATAGTTATTATGCTGAGCTTGAGTTAGTTTCCATTGGTGTTTGTAAGTCTCCTGCACAAATACTGGTTCAGCATATTCCATACCAAGTTATCAAAATTAATGATGAGGAGAGGATATAGTGGCAAGCGTAACCTTCGATAATGTCCAAAAGAGTTTTGGCGATGTGATTGTGATCCGTGACTTTGATTTAGCCGTCAAAGACAAAGAGTTTGTCGTCTTTGTCGGGCCATCGGGCTGTGGCAAGTCAACGGCATTGCGTATGTTAGCCGGTCTTGAAGAGGTAACAGATGGAGATATTCGCATTGGAGATCGGGTTGTAAACGATGTTCCGCCAAAGGATCGAGACATCGCCATGGTGTTTCAATCATATGCACTCTACCCACACATGACAGTGTACGATAATATGGCATTTGGCCTCAAGCTGCGGAAAACGCCAAAAGATGAGATTGATCGACGGGTGAGAGAGGCATCATCGAGTCTGGGCTTAGACCCACTGCTTGATCGTAAGCCAAAGGCTCTCTCTGGTGGCCAACGTCAGCGTGTGGCAGTCGGCCGAGCCATCGTGCGTAATCCAGCCGTCTTTTTGATGGATGAGCCTTTGTCAAATCTCGACGCAAAATTGCGTGTCACCGCTCGTGCATTTATCTCAAAGCTACACAAAGATTTGCAAACGACTTTCATCTATGTGACACATGACCAAGTTGAAGCGATGACAATGGGTGACCGCATCGCCGTCTTGAAGCCGCTAGAAGGCGGAACTGTTCAGACGACCTCGCTGCAACAGTGCGCGACTCCCCGCGAACTTTATAGCGAACCAAACAACATGTTCGTGGCTGGTTTTATCGGCAGCCCTAGCATGAATTTCTTTGACGCAACGTTGGTCAAAGAGGATGGTCGCATCTGGATCGATACTGGTGATTTCCGCGTACAGGCTCCGCCGAGTCGCACCAAAGCGTATCAGCCTTATGTCGGCCGAACCGTCGTTTTTGGCATTCGCCCAGAACATATCTATGCCCCAGAATTTGCGCCGCCAATCACGACAAAATCAAACATTCGCGGTGTGATCGAAGTCGTCGAGCTTTTGGGACATGAACTGCACATCTACGTCAACTCTGGCGCAAACACCTTTGTGGCGACAATTGACATCCGTGTGCGGGCGCAAGTTGATGACCAAATCGATCTGATTATGGATTCAGACAACATGCACCTGTTTGACAAAGATACAGAACAGCGCATTGTGTAGCCTGCAAAAAACCTAAGAATTATCGAGCCGCTGCCGAATGGTAGCGGTTTTTTATTGTATGGAAGCAAAATTAAACGTTGGCGAGCAGTTTCAAGTACACTTTGTGTGGAAATTGACGGAAGGAGATTGGCTGCGAGCGATCTTCTCGGCCGAAATTCTCGCCTTACAACCCCGCGAAGATCGCTACCTCGTCAACCTGAGCAAGTTTATCGGCGGTTGGCAGGAAGACCCAAACGGCAAGAAGCGACCCAAAGAGGAGATGTCGCGCGAATGGTGGGCGCGAATTGTGCAACTACAGGGGCGGAAGGTGCAGTTGGCGTATGAGGCGGCCGACGGCCGACCGCTCTATATGCGTTTGCCTACGCTGACAGGGGAACACGTCTTTTTCAGGCGATTTGAAGATGAGGATTCAACCTCCGTCTAAGGTTCTGTTTGATACTCAACCAAGCCATTGTATGTCCGCGAGTCGGGGTCGAGTTGAGCAGACAGTTGAATAATGGGGTTGTAAACAGCCGTCGTTGCTGTGAAGGTGTCACCCTCGCGCTCCATAAATGTCCAGTCGTCACCGTCGATGATAGCGACATCTAAAGCGGAGGGGACGATAATCTCAAACGTGTAGGGTGTGTCGCGCTGCAAAATGCCCATTTGGGGGAAGACGAGACGGGCATCTGTTTCGGCAAAGGTCGCGTACTGCTGAGGGAAGGGGTGAGCGGCCGAGCCGCCGGCCGCCTCAATCCGATAGCCTGCCACATAGGGGAATTCGCCATCCGCGTCGCGCTCTTTGGCAAAAATTTGTAGCTCATAGCTACCGGCCGTTGGGAAATGGGCAATAATTTCTGTCAAATCACCATTGCGTTGCACAAAGGTGAGATTACGGTCGAGGCGCGTTTCATCTTGGGCAAGGGCAGCCAGCATAATGATATTGGGGGGCGTTTGGATGGTAACGAGAATGTTATCGGCCGCCGACAACACAGCCGCCGTGTGACTCTCTAATTCGAGATTGTATTGATAAAATGCAGGCGAAATGTCGGGCGAGTTTGTGAACGTTTCGGCCGAGATTGGCTCACCCAACAGTTGCCACCGCTCTTCTTCGGGGTAGTGATCGTTGATAAACTGCTCTGGCGGAGTCAAAAAGTAGTGCGGATTAAATGATTCAACAAACTGCCCCGCGTCATTTAAGTAACCAGACCCCCATGTGACATCGAGCAGTTGCCATTCCCCATCAATTTTGACCACATTCCAAGCGTGATTCACATCGTCCAACTCGCCAATGCCCGATGTGTACCCTTTTGAATAGCCGATTACCTCTTCTGTCTCCAACCCCATGCGCTCGGCCAATGCCTCAAACAGACGCGAATAGCCCGAACAGATCGCCTCTCGTTCAGCTAGCACCTCCTCTGGCGTGAGCAGTCCATAGTCACCCGCAAAAAATGCTTCGGCATCGTAATCGACTTCGGCCGTTATCCAACGATAGATGGCACGGGCGCGTTCGGCTTCGCTATGTGTGCCACCGTTGAGATAGTCGGCGAGCGCGTCGAGGGTTTGTTCGGCCGAATCCGGTGCAGCCAGCGCATGGGCATCAACCATCTCGAATGGAATCGTGTTGGGAATGGGGGTCAACGTTGCCAATGCGCTTGTCGGCGCGGGTTGAGTCGGCAGCGGGTTTGCTCCGTCGTTCGCGGGCGCAACCCGTTCGGCGACTTCCCACGTCGGCAGTGGCGGCGGCGCGGGCAGGTTGTCAAAATCAAGCGCAGCACGCACAAAGCTATCGACTTCCGTCGGGATACGGTCTTGAAAAACAAAATACAGCCCACCGCAGATAGCGAGAAAAACAAAGAAGCCAACAATCGTGCGCCAAAAGCGAATGATGAGCAGACCAATTATGAAGCCAATTAGGATGTAGAGCCAGTTGGGGTAGACGAGGATTTCAGGCATAATGTGTACGATACGAATGTAAAGACGACAATGTTGCAACGATTTGCACGCACATTGTGTAGCTGTGATATTACTGTGACATAAATTTGTAAAATAGTCTCATGCGAAACCTATTTTTTTTACTGCTTCTTTTTGGCTTATTGGGGTGTGAGGTCGTCTCTGATGTCGTTCAGGAGGCACAGTGGTGTTTGCCGTCACGCGGTAAAACGTTGGCAATTGCGGCGCAGCATCCACCATCGGGGGCAACTGGCATTGACCCACACTCTGCCGTTGTGGTGCAGCTCGACACTGATAAACTGATGGCGTTGAGTCATTTTGGGATCAATGTGGTGGACTCGGCCGATGCACGTTGGCACTATGTCACGGGTGGTGGCGCGGACGGCCGACTCATGGCCTATCCGTCAGTTATAACCGCAGAGGGCATTCCCCCTGAACGTATGCGACACGAAACCTTAATGAGTGCCACGTTTGATGAGCTGGCAAATATCCGCCCGGAGGGTCGTTTTTCCCCCAATGCAAAAATTACAGTTGAGGTAAAGGCAAACTGTTATGAGCCGTATACGTTCTCTTTTATAACGGGGGACGTGTACATCGAAAAGTAAAATTTCATCGAGATACTCGAAAAACTACCCGCCCTTCCCCAACTCATCGCGTAAACGAGAGGTATGTTCAAGTGGTAAGTCTGTTAGCTCCCTGACAGTAAAAGCGTCATGTTCTTTTAATAGCTGTTCCACCTGCTCGATCTCAGCGCGTAGTGACTGCACCTCCTCGAGGGGTAAGTCCATTAATTCGCTCGCTGTCACGAGATTGTGCCGACGCAACAGGCGAATCAGCATAATTTGTCGACGATTGCGCTCTTCTTTTGCCCTTCGCTCGATTCCCTGCTGGATTCCCCACTTTGCCCCTTCCTCGAACCCTACTTCTCGACCTTCCTGAATCCATTGCTGTGCCAAAGTTGCCATCTGTCGCGCTCCCTGCTCCCCTTGCGTTAGCAAGAGTTGCGTCATTGTTTCTTTGTCAACACGCTCGGTTGCTACACTCAAATAGTACAAAATTGTGTAGATATATTCCAGTCCTGTCTCCTGTTCGCTCAGTTGAAACGCTAACTCGATCAGGCCTGGCAACTGCTGGTGCAGATGCGGGTCGAAAATTGTGCGTAGCGTCATCAGACAAACTTGTGTCCAGATTTCTCCTTTGATCTCCACCTCTGAGTGGTGGGAAAAGTCGTGTAGCTGGTAGTTGAATTGAGGGATGTAGGATTGCAACATCTCTGGCAGTTCGCCAAACAGCGCGTGTAGGTCTGTCGCCAGTTGCCATCTCTTTTCGCCGTGATAGACAACTAGCGGCAAGATGGGTGGCAGAAACTCCTTTGTACGCTTTGGCTTTTTCTCCTCCCATATCTTCACCATGTAGCGCAGCAGTTGCAAGCTCACCCAACGGTCTGGTGCGCTCTTGTGGTCGAACAGCAGATAGAGCCAGAGTCGGTTACCATCGACCATCTTTACACCGTACAGGATGTCCGTTTGGTGAATGCGTAGCTCTTCGTCCACGTAGCTGCCATCTTCTAGCTGGAGCATGTCTAATTCTATTTGATTTAACAGTGGGGTTGGCAGGTATTCTTGCAAGAACCCGCGAATGATTTTTCGCTTGCGGAAGCTCTCGCGGAAGTAGTGGTCATGTGGATGGTGGACTTTCATGGCGCCATTGTCCACCATTCCCTTTTCCTCGCAACAACTGGATGCACGAGTTCAATCTGCTACCTTAAACGTGTGCAAAAATGTGCAACACGCTATAAGTACCTGCTTCATCCACCGTCGCCGCAAGCGGTCTTACATGGTGTCCACAGGCGTTACGCCGCTGTAGCCCAACGGCGGCGACTTTTCTGGGGTCGCCTTCCTTTTTCAGACTTCTTCTATGTTTTCATCTATCATCTTGGTTTTCAACGCTGATTGCCACATA
>CAYMGE010000112.1:0-17400 GCA_964389925.1 uncultured Ardenticatenaceae bacterium | reverse complement strand
CGTGCGTTGTTTGCACTTATGGTTGTGTCCAGTTTTACGAGTTAGAGCAGCTCGGCTTGCAGTTCATGACCAACCTTCCCCGTCGAAGCCAGTCATCCCCATGCAGCGATCAGTATAGCATAATTTTGTATGAAATGGGTAGGCTCGTGTTTCAAGCGGCCGATGATTGTTCTAACTGCTGTTGAGTCTGATCAAGCGAGCGGCCGAAAATCGCCACCATTTCGTCAATCTGCGCTTGTGTGATGATTAACTGAGGCTTTCCCGATAAAATTGCTTGCTACGCCCGATTTCCAGAAACGCTTGCGGTCATTGGCGAAAAATACAGAAACATTAAAAATGGCCTCCCTCCCCCATTTGAAAGTTTGCAGTCAAGAGAATTGCCGGTGTGGGTAGTTACGACCCTGCGAACGCTGTTTGAGTGGTCGGTCTCCGATATTTACCGAATACCGACCTACCGAATACCGATTTACGCTTCTTCTGGATTGAGAATCCCCTCAATCTTTTCGATGATTTCGGCCGATAGCTCAACATCGGCCGCCTTCACATTATCCTCGACCTGTTCCGGTCGCGTCGCGCCTGTGATAACGCTGCTCACACCATCTTGCCGCAAGATCCATGCCAAGGCCAACTGCGCCCGCGTAATGCCTAATTCCTCAGCAATCGGCTTCATGGCTCGCACTTTTGCCGCATTGTCATCGGTCAAGAAGCGTTTTTTCGCCCAATCTTCGCGGCCGAAGCGCGAATCTTCTGGTACACCGTTATCATATTTGCCAGTCAGCATCCCCATCGCTAGCGGTGACCACGGCACGAGGCCAACACCGAGCTTACTTGTCGTTGGCAAAATGTGCTTTTCAACGCGGTCACGATAGAGCATTGAGTATTGCGGCTGTTCCGTTTTGGGCAAGTGCCAGCCATACTTGTCACAAATGTGGTATGCCTCCGCGATCTGCCCAGACTCCCATTCGCTCGTCCCCCAATAATGCACCAACCCCTGCTCAACTAAGTCGTGCATCGCCTGAGCCGTTTCACGAATGGGGGTTTCGGGGTCGGGGCGATGACAAAAGTAGATGTCGAGATAATCCATCGCCAAGCGGTCGAGCGACTTCTCGACGCTTTCCATAATATGCTTGCGCGAGAGGCCGCGGTCATTGACATCGTCACTCATCGGCCAAAACACCTTTGATGAGACGACAAGCGTATGGCGGTCGTATTGCGCCAACACCGCGCCCATCTCCTTTTCTGACTCTCCTTTGCCATAAATATCGGCAATATCAAAGAAATTGATGCCATTTTCATAGGCTGTTTCGATAATTTTGCGGCCTTTTGCTTCTTCAACTTTGTTTTCACCAAAGTTGATCCAGCCACCGATTGAGACAACGCTCACCTTCATGCCAGCGTCACCGAGTCTTCTGTATTTCATTGTCATGCTCCATTTTTATCGTTGCAAGGGCGGATGCCTTGCGATTTGTCTACTGACCCATTCTTATGACAAACTGTAAGAAATATGTCTAATTCCGCATTTCGAGACTATCTAACAACCTAAGTTACACGATGTTCATAGATGGAGGAATACTTTGCAAAATTGGCGGTTATTCTGGTACGACACTACTCCCAGATTGGGTCATCCATCCCTTCCCACTGGTCTTCTTCCCAGTTGATTTGACGCGGCCGAACATCATGACAAAGTTTGCTAACCCAAGTTGGGTATTCTGTCCATTGGGCAAGCGGTTTTTTGATGACGCGGCGATTGAAATAGAATTCGGCGAGACGCTGTTTGGTGCGGTCTTGCTTGATGAGGGTTTCCCATGCGGCTTCGACCGCCATACAGCCCGTGTAGTAGAGATCGGTGAGGCGGTCCATGAGGGGGCGGAAGTAGACGCTGGCTTCGAGTTCGGGGAGGGCGAGGATGGCATCGAGTTCGGCCGAAATCCGCTCCACCTCCGCCAGCCCCTCCCGCTTCAAATTCTCCACCCGTAATCCCTTAAACATGTTGCGAACCCGCGCAATAAATGGCAAATGATGAGCATACCGTCGAAAATCGCGCTGCACTTGCGCCATCAACACGTTATGCGGCCCCTCCCAGTTCTCACAAACGACATTATCGCGCAACAGGCGCGGCAAAACGCTAAACGACTCAATCGCCCCATTGCCGCCCAAAATCTCGATGCCGTGATTGATGACCTCGTGGGCAATGACAGAAGAGCGATATTTGTTGAGGTTGATCGCCGTGCGGACGACGGCGCGTAAATCTGCATCGGTGCTGGCATTGATCTCCATGTCATCGAGTAGTCGTGCGATGTGAAAAGTTCCCGATGCAATTGCGTTGGAATCGGTGTGCATTTTTGCCAGCACGTCTTGGACGAGCGGATAGTTGATGATGTCCTGCCCGAAGGAGCGGCGATTTTTGGCATAGTACCACGCCTCGACATAGGCGCGTCGCGCCATTCCCGCAACCGCACTGGCATTGTAGATACGGCTGACATTGATGACATGTTCCATGACGTTTTTGATGCCGTTTGTCGTTGCTCCAACTTGATAGGCGAACGCATTGTCGTAGTGGACTTCGGCCGTTGCCAGCGAGCGCGTCCCCAGCTTATCTTTCAATCGCTGAATCTTCATCCCATTTTGCGAGCCATCTGCCAGCACTTTTGGTACGAGGAATAGTCCCAAGCCGCGTGTGCCTTTGCCCTGACCCGGCACGCGGGCGGTGACGAGCGCGAGATCGGCCGTTACATTTGAGCAGAACCATTTCTCCCCATTTAACAGCCACGTCCCATCCCCGTTATCTGTCGCCACTGTCCCATTTGCGCCGACATCTGCCCCGCCTTGTATTTCGGTCAAAAATTGCGCCCCCGTGAAGTTGCTGTCATAATTTTCATTGAGCAACTTTTCGAGCCATCCCTCTGCCATCCCCGCGTGATTGTCCGTCAAACCGACCGCTTGTAATGTCTTAATCAGCCCGGCCGTACACGCTAATGGGCAGTTATGCCCTGCCTCCCCATTTTGTGAGGACAAATAGTGGAGTGCCAGAGCCAGCGTGTTGTTGCCGCGATTGCGATGCACGGACATTGCGCCCGCGCCGTAAATCAAACGCCCTGCCTCGTGATAAGATGGATGATAGTTGACAGACTCGATGCGTTTGCCAAAGTCATCGTAGCGATCCAAATGGGGCAAGTTCACCGTTTTATTGCTTTCGGTTGCAGCGGCGTTTAACTGTTGTGCGGCGACTGCGCCGAAGTTGTAGAGTCGGCCGACATACGACCGATACATCTCCGCTCCATCATAAAATTCGAGCGTGCGCTGGAGATTTTGGTCGGACGTGAAGAAGTTGTTTGGCTTGGCTTTTTGCCATGCGAGGAACATATTCTGGCCTTTTCGGAAGGGGGATGGTTGGTTGATACTTTGCATTCAAGGATTTTAACACTGCTATACTGTATAGACGAGGTGCTAATATGATGACAATTACCGATATTCCCGTTCCCGTTTCGCTTCATCCATTGGCAACATTGACAGATGAGGAATTTTTTGAGTTTTGTCAACGCAACAAAGCGTTACACATCGAACGTGATGCAGAAGGAGAAGTAACCGTTATGGCTCCGGCAGGCGGATATTCCAGCGGCAGTAATTCGGATTTGACGGCCGATTTTACAATCTGGGCTAGAAAAAATGGCAAAGGAAAGGTGTTTAACTCCTCTGGTGGATTTATTTTACCAAATGGAGCAACCCGTTCACCTGATGTATCATGGGTGCGTTTTGATAGATTGAAAAGGCTATCAGGTCAGACAAAGGTGAGATTTATTCCACTCGCTCCAGATTTAGTTGTCGAATTACGCTCACAAACAGACGGTTTGCTCACGCTCAAAGAAAAAATGGACGAGTATATTGACAATGGTGTTCGCATGGGTTGGCTGATCGATCCACAGAATGAAGCGGTTTGGGTCTATCAGCCAGATACCGCCCCGCAAAGACTCGAAAAACCATCCTACCTAACAGGCATCGACGATTTTGCGGATCTCTCCATTCCTATTAACTATATTTGGAAGCCATACTGGTAATCACTGGTCAACGTACAGATGTCGATAAACCGCATAGCCGACGTAGATTCGCTCGATGTAAGCGCGAGTCTCACGGAAGTTGACCGTTTCGACATAGAGATCAATGTCTGTCCCCGCTGCCCTAAACCAACGCAACGCATTGCCCGGCCCGCCGTTGTAGGCAGCTAAAGCCGCGTGTACCGTCCCCTCAAAAAGCTGCAACTGTTCAGCCAAGTAAAATCCGCCAAATTCAAGACTGACATACGGTTTGTAGAGGTCGGAGTTGTTGTAATTAGGCCAGAGCAACTTGTCGGCGATATATCGGCCGGTATCAGGAATAACCTGAGCGAGACCTTGCGCGACAGCGGTCGAGGTGGCGAAGCTCTCATAGAGTGACTCTTGTCGAACGAGCGCAAATTGCACGAGCGGATCGTAGCCATACCGTTCTGACAATGGCACGATTAAATCATCGTAGTAGACGGGGTAGGCGAGACCAACGATAAATTTGGGCGCGGTGAAAGGGGTTTCACCCATCAGATTGATGACGGTTGCGGCCGCCATGATGGAGGAACGATAAAGGCCAACATCGCGCAGATGAATGGCAAGTTGGTAGCTGATGAGCAGATTGTCGCTATAGACTTGGCGCAGGTGGTCGAGTTCGCGCTTTGCATCTTCGGGTCGGCCGATGCGCCACAAAATCTCACCCCTCACCAAGTGCGGATCATTCGCTACATAGGGCGGTAACCTGTGAATCGGCGTATCTGCTGGTATCTCTAAAAGTTCGCGCAGTACGTCCTCGGCCGCAGCCTGATCGAGGTCAAAATTGAGTGTTTCCCCGGTGCGTTCAAACGGCTCTAATTCTGCCGCAAGATCAGCAACTCGCGCACTGTAGTAGCGGTCTTCGATCCGACCCAGCGCGGCAAGTTCCTCTAGCTCTGATTGAGCGGCGATTCGATAGAGCCACGCCAGCGCAGATTCACCGTGATAGGTGTTGCGATATGTCTCGGCCGCTTGTGTCCAATAAGCAACGGCAACCTCGTCGTTGCCGCCAGCCCGCGCCAGCCAGCCAGCCCGATAAAGCGATTCGGCCGCCTGCTCATGCTCAGGATAGTCATTGGCAAGCTGCTCATAGTAGAGAACCGCTTCCGTTGTACCACCACTGAAATCATGCAGCCGTGCCATTTGCCAGAGCGCATCGGGGGCATTCACCGCCGTTGGCAGCGTTTCGACGAGTTCCTGATAGGTCGTGATCGCCTGTTCGGTCAACCCTTGACGGCGTAGTAGCTCTCCGCGCTCATAGAGGCCTCTGCCAGCAGATGTGACATCTAACTTTGTATAGGTTGCGATTTCTGCCAGCGCGTTTGTGTTATCGCCAAGTGCTTCGTAGCACCATGCAAGATAGAGGCGTGCATCCGCGATGTAATCGGTTGGATTATCCGCAATATACCCTTTAAGAGCAGGAACACAGGGCGTGTAGGCTTGGGCATAGTAGTCAACGACACCGCGATAGTATTGATCGACAGGCTCATCTGCCTGTACCAGCTTGACGAGAGCGCGGTAGCTAGCATTTTGTCTAGGGTAGGTATTGACGACATCTCGGTATTGCGCGTACCCTTCGGCCGTGTCGCCGGCTGCGATGCGGGCTTCGGCCGAGAAATAGCCCATCTCCGCCTTTGTATAATCTGTCCGCGCCTCATCCCGAATCACAGCGTACAAATTTGCCGCATCTGCAAACCGATCTTGCTGTCCGTACAGCCCTGCTAACACGACGCGATTTTGATAGGTAATCAGCCGTTGTGAGTCTGCCTCGACCGCCAGTTCATATTGCTGAATCGCCTCGTCAATGTCGCCGTCTGCCAGCGCACACTGCGCGATCCAACTGCGCGTGTAGGCGGTCAACTCTGGCTGCGCGTTGAGATAGCGGCGAAAGACGGAAACCGCTGCGTCACAGTTGCCTTGTTCAAAATAGCTTTGCCCCAAAAAATAGAGCGCGTCGGGCGGTGGGTCATCCCCTTCTGCCAAGCGTGCAAACAAAAACTGGGAAGCGGCTGCGTTGCCAGCGGCGAGGTGTGCGCGGCCGAGATCGTAGCGGATGCGCTCTTTAACAGGGCCATCGGGCGCGGTACTCAATGCCTTGGCGAGGTGTTCGATGACGAGATCGTAGTTGCCGTGTAGCATGAGTTCGGCCGAAAATTCCAACCGCTCATCCAACGGCGGGGTTGCCGTCGGCGATGGCGTTGGTGATGGCGTGATTTGCGCCATCGCAGTCGCTGTCTGCTCTGCAATAGGTCGTAACGTTGGCGTTGCTTCCGGGGTAACAATCGCCAATGGCATCACCTCACCGATTTCAGCTTGCGTTGTTGGGGCAGGTCCCGTTTCATCATCCCCACACGCAACTAGGATGAGGACGAATAGTAACAGCAACGGCAAATATCTCATGCGCTGGATGATACGCGCTTTTGGCCTACTTGGACGCGCTTCTTAATGATGGTTGAGGAATTGTGAAAACGCTCAACAGGTCTGTTGTCTATAATGTCAATCGTTATGATGCGATGCAAATAATTCCTGATATTTTTTACCTCATCTTTCGCATGTTGGGAATTTATACTGAGGTTGAAATTAAGACGAATATCGGCCGAATTGATGCCGTAATCGAATATGAAGCGTTGCAGCAGATCAAGCAGACACAACACTATCAAAAATATCGTCTATGTGACAAACCGATCACGCTGATTGGAGCAAACTTTGATAGCAAGCAACGGGCAGTTAGTCAGTGGAAACATGAGGTAGACTCATATTGATCCCTAACGAACAATCCGAATCGTCGCCACCCACTTCACTTGACGCAACGCATTGTCTATCTCGCTCGGCACAACGAGCCGCACTAGCCCATTTTCCCGCGTCAGACTCTCCCCATCACTCATATCACAGAGCAGCGGCGGATTGTGCTTGCCACCCATTAGCTCATCGGGGAAAAGTCGATTGCCAAACTGATCGGCACTCATCACCTCAACCGAGACAAACGGCCCCGGCCAATAACGCCCCATCAAATCTGCCAGCGTAACACCTTCTAATTGATAAGGGCCATGTTTGCCATGATCGGTCGTGTATTCATAGGCAAATTGAGTGCGCGGCAGAGCGCGTAGGTCGTCGAGCGTTAGTGTAATGAGTTCTAGTGTGGGTAGAATGAGCAGGATTGACGGGTCGGTGTGCGGCGGTTTTGTGTTGTTGTCGTGGCTGTGTGGTTGGAGTGGGTCTTTCATGCTGATTTGTTCATAGTGTCACTCACAGGCAGAGATGCCTGTGGCACGTTTGCACGTATGGTAAAAGTAGCCAATTTAGCTAAATCATTGTACGCTTGCCATTATTATGAAGTATCTCGCCACGATTGCCTACATCGTTCTGCTTGTATTAGGTAGTGCCACTATCTGGCAGCTTGCTACAACTGCGAAGAACGATAATACACGTAGTGATCCAAAGTTTACACTTCTTGTCTCACAGGCCGTTGTCGATCACGGCACGGTTGCCCTAACTGCCTACCGCGAAGATATGATTCTAGGGCGTACTTTTGAATGGTACGTCAACATGCTTGATATTTTAGAGTATGAAGACGATTTCTACAGCTATTTTCCTGTCGGCCCGTCGCTAATGGCTGTCCCATTTGTCGCTGTTGCACGCAGTTATGGGATGGACATGCGGACGATAGAGAACGTGACGCTGCAAATTTGGTTGGCGGCTGGGGGATTGATCCTGCTATTTTGGCTATTGGTGGGGCTGGCGCGAGTCTTTGTCAAAGGGTTTGCCAGTTTACTGATCCCGTTTGTCGTCGTGACGGGCAGCACAATAATGAGCAGTATGGGGACGGGGTTGTGGAGCCTCAATTTCTCTAGCCTCTTCTTTGCGGCCGCCCTAATTATCCTAGCACAACGCGCCGTAGAACCAGAAAAACACAACGTATACCGCGATTGGATCGCACCAATTCTGTTAGGGCTTTTTCTGTTTTTAGCTTTCTTCGCACGCGCATCGGCCGCTGCCTTCATCCTCCCCATCTTCATCTACCTGAGCGGCATCCAACTCAGCCCACAATTAGAACACCATCCCGATCCAGATAAGCCGACCCATCGCATCGCAACGTTACGTGTCTCCTACTGGCTTTGGAAAGATTGGCGTTATACGCTCAAAACGATGGTAACAGCGGGTATCTGCTTAGGACTCTTTTTACTCTGGTCAAAATCAGTATTTGATACGTGGCTGCCTGCCTACTATTCGACAGCACGTCTTTCTGTCCGACGGCTGCCCGTTTGGATCGGAATGATTGGCAACCTATTCAGCCCGTCACGCGGCATTTTTGTCTATAGCCCTTTCTTTTTGTTGGGCGTAGCGGGCATCATTTATTTTTGGAAAAAGTTGACAGCGCGAACGCTCGTCATCGCCTGTCTCGCATGGTTTGGCGTGCATCTATGGCTCGTCTCACGCGCGGCGCAATGGTGGGGCGGCTGGTCATTCGGCCCACGACTGCTCACCGATGCGTCGATTGGGCTGGTTCTGATTCTGCTTGTGGCGTGGGTGGCAGCGCGGGAGCATCTCGGCCGACATGCCCAAATCGCAGTCATCGCGCTATTTCTAGGATTAGGTGGGGTCGGCATCTACATCAACGTCATTCAAGGCTTATACAGCCAAGCCGTCATGCGCTGGTATCCGCGTGTCTCGCCGATTCCCGCCATCCACACCCGCAACCCGCTGGGCGATATGTTTCGCTGGGATTACGCGCAGCCATTTGCCACCAGTCGTATGGTCTGTGACATTGAGGCGGATAAAGTCAAAACCTATCTCGATGCTCAGTTACCGCTTGGTGAAATTGAACTTGATGAGGCAAACGGGTATCGCGGCGATGAGATACACGACTATCGTTTTGTGCTGAGGTATGAAGATCGCAAAGAGGAGGAGCCGCGCCCTGTCTGGATTGGTTGGTCTACTGAAGACTCCACTTATCGTTGGACAGGATGCCCAGAAGCGCGGATCGTTTTTGACTTTGGCGAACATCACCCCTCGGCCGAAATCTACGATCTCGTCTTGGTCGTTTATGCGATTCGCGATCAGGATGTCCAAATTGCCTTTAACGATGAGGTGTTGCTTGACACATTCTTGACAAACGAGACACTTGTAAACAGCCAGATTTTCTTGACCGTTCGCCGCGAGCAGCTCAATGAATTCGGCCGCAACGAAATCACGCTCACATTCCCCAACATCACACTTGCATCGCCCAACGATCAGCGATTTCTCGGTTTAGGGTTGGCTGCTTATGAACTGCGGCCGATTTCGTTTGAGTGAACGTAGCGATAGATAGGAGTGAAAGGGGTGACGTTGTCGGCCGATTCCCAATAAATCGCCCCATCTTGTTCTAGCCAAGCGTGACCTGTCACATCCTTTTTCTCGCCCTCGACAAATCGCGCCCCAAACACAACGTCCAATGGCACGCCAATCTGTGTCAGATAATGATAGCGAACGAGTGATCGTTTTAGACAAATGCCGGGAACAGATCGTCGCTCCAAAGCGGCCGCCAAATCAGCCAGTTCACGCAACGTTTCCTCCCCTTGAGGAAGGTGGGGCAGAGGCGTTTCGAGCGTGATCGACTTCATTGCTAGTGGCAACGGCTGCTTCATCACCGCTGGAATGTCCCGCACAAATCCCATCATCTCACGCAGCAGTCGCCGTGTGTCCCCGCTCGTCAACAGCGTTGGCAGCCAGCGCAGAAAAAGCCTGTAGTTTCGTCCTCGTTCGCTCATTAAAAGTGTACAGAACCGAAGAAATATCACCCCCGATCATCTTCACAAAGTCTGTCTCAACTGACCAACCCCTCTTCCATCATTTTTGTTCCCAACTCAATCAAGTCATTGGTCACCATGTGAACGTCAACCTCGTACTTTGTGGCTAACTCCGTCGCAATGCTGGCAATTGACCGTTGACCGTTGATAAGTTGCCAAAATTCGGTTCCGACAGAGTTGAGTGAGAAGTAGGTTCCTGTATTAATATCGATCAAGATCGCCTCATCTGCGACGATTTCATAAGATGCGGACTCACTCCGCGTTAAAACTGTTTCTGGAGTCATATTTTCAGAAGAGGCTAGTGGCTGGTCGGCTAGTGGTTAGTGAGAAAATACCTCTATTGATACCTTCTTTCAACTAGCAACTAGCAACTAGCAACTATTCCCCAATTTAACTATACTGCCACCGCTATGAAATGGAATTTTCACGATCTCACCGTTGCGGGCAGCAGCAATCACACACAATTGATGGACGCATGGAAAATGTCGTTTGCATCGCGGGCTAAGGTGGTGGAATCGGCCGAAGCCGACATCACCATCCAACTCAATGTTGTCGATGCAGTGCCCGCTCAACCTGCTGGCGAACCGCAGTTTTCTACAACGGGTAATTTCCTTCACTATTACGTGTACGCCGACCGAGTCATCGCGCATTTTCCAAAGTTCGGACAATTGTATCTGGATTTAGCGTCAGGAACGACTACGGGCAAAGTGATTGAGGACGCGCTCAACACTTACGGTGTGCTAGAAGATTTGGTTGCGATCAGCCTCTCTCCTCATCTGCGGCGCAAAGGGTACTTTCTCATCCATGCGTTTGCGGCCGCCTTCGAGGAAAAAGCAGTTTTGATTGTTGGCGGAATTGGGGCTGGCAAGACGACTACAGGGATGTCGTTACTCAATGCTGGCTGGCAACTGCTCTCAAATGATTCGCCGATTGTGGCGCAGGGTGGTCAGATTTTGAGCTATCCGGGTGTGCTGGCTGGGTATCCTGAGACATTTGCGCGTTTTGGCCGCACGGCGCATTTGGCTGGAGAGGTTCCTGAGATGGCGGGTCGTAAGAAGCTGCTGGTCTCGGCCGAGTCCGTTTTCCCCAACGTCTGGCTCGATGCTGCCCCTATCGCCGCCATCATCTTCCCCCAAATCGAACAGCGCGACGAACACGCTATTGAGCCGATTGGCAAACCTGAAGCTCTGCGCCGTTTGTTGCCTCACGCCGTCGAGCAGTGGGATAAGCCGATGATCCCGCGCCATTTTAGCATTTTGCGCCAGCTTTCTGACGCTGCCCCAACCTATATGATGCGGCTCTCCCCTGACGTATTGGCGATTCCGGCCGCATTAGAAGCAGAGCTAGAGAATGCTTCTCGCCAAAATTGATGAGGTATTCGGTAAAAGCACAGCCGAATACCGCTTACTGGCTACGCTCCAGAGCTTTCACCTGCTGATTGATAAGGTAAAAATCATAGCGCGTTCCACCAAATTGGGCGCGATCTATTTTGCCATCGCTGCGCGTTATCCAGTTTTGAACAAGCTGATATTCACCGCGCACATAAAGTGGGATGATTGGAAACTCTCCCTCATTTCCAAAGAGCGCAACTGAAATTTGATTGTACAGTTCATCACGCTGGACAGGATCAGTCATTTTGGCAGCGAGGCCAATCAAGCCATCGATTTGAGAGCAGGGGCGATTCGGCCGATTTTCACTCTCCACACAGTGCAAAACCGTGTTGTAGTAGTCATGGGCATCAGGATAAAAGCCCGACCAAGCCAAATCCCAAATATCGGGGCGCAATTCACCCGTGCCGGGACGTGTGTACGCTAACAGCGTTCCAAACTGCACCTGCTCAATTTCAAACTGGCTGCCGACACAGGAAAGCTCCTCTATCCACATGTCAATTAGTGTTTCGGCATGTTGTAGCGCAAGGTCGGTTGCATCGACGAGATAGCTGATCTGACCGAGTTCTTGACAGTTGAAATACCCCGCATCCGTCAGCAGTTTACGTGCGGTGTCAGGATCGAATGCACTTCGCAGCAAATCTGGCGAGGCGTGGACGACGCTGGGCGGGATAAACAAGCGCATCGGCCGACCGTCTCCATCATAGACCTCTTCAATCAAGCGTTCACGGTCAATTGCTTTGCTAAAGGCACGACGCACCTCTGACCGTCCAAATTCTGGGTCGTCATAATTAAAACCCAGATAGAAGACATCCCCATTGGTGACAAAAGGGGGGGGAACTTCGGCCGACAGTGCCTCTTCCTGTAGCTCAAATGGCAACGGCATCAAGTCTAGCTGGTCATCATCGTAAACTTCATACGCGGCGGGTCGGGAAGGATAGCGATAAAGATTGATACGCTCGGCGTAACGCAGCGTCACGTCGGGCGATGTTTCAGGGATAGGCGGTGTGAGGTCAGATGGCCAATGAGGATTGCGTTGCAAAACTAAGAGAGGGGTTTCTGCCTCCAAATTGGACAGTGGACTATAGAGAAATGGGCCACTGCTACGAAATAGCTCAAGATCGAGCCAGTCCTCTTCCTCATCTGTGACGAGATCGACAGGAATCGGCCGAAAGATCGGCAGCGTCGTGATCGACAAGAAATAGCCCGCTGGTTTTGTCAGACGAACTTCGAGCGAAAAGTCCGTCAGCGCACGTACACCGAGTGTGGCGATCTCTTCTTCTGTCGGCTCAAGCGTATTGTTGAGCGTTTGACAATTTTCGATGATGAAGAGGACGTAGACATCAGGGGCGTTGGTGCGCGAATCACAGGCGCGTTGGATGGCTAGTACGATGTCTTGGGCGGTTATCGGCCGAATTTGCGCCACATCGACCAGCCGTTGCGTCTCTTCATCTTGCAATAACCCCGCCCCAACAGGCGGCACACCGCGCACCCAAAAAATATCATCGCGTAACTCAAATTGCCAAATGCGCCCCTCTTCTTGCGTTGACCAGCTCATCGCCAACTCTGGCACAATTTGGCTAGTGCTTTCGTTGATGCGCGTCAACCCCGCATAGATATTTGTCACATAATCAATCGTTGTGCTGGCAGTTGCCAACTGTGGATCAGGCGCACCAACGGCTCCTGCTAAGGCAACATCAAGCTCAACAATATCTTCCTGCACGGGAATTGTCGCTTCGGGCGTTATGATAGGTGCTGCTGGGGTGGGTGTAACCTCAAGCGTTATGACGACATCAACCCCCGCGACATCAACGACATCGGTGATAAAAATGGGTGGCGGTGTCGGTTCCGCACGCAATGCTAGAGAGCAGCCGGTCAATAACCAAAAAATTGCTACCAATAATAGAAGATGAGTTTGTTGCATCAAATCATCGTAGCATTCTAATTGTTCTTAACAACTTTGCATGAAAGTAAACCTGATGTTTTCAATCGTCTTCCTAGACTTTGCCAATACAAAACGTTGAGTAGACGTTAGTTTGCTTCTGTGTAGGAGCACACTAACGTCTGCTCAACAAATATCTCTTAGGCGATATTCAAAACGTGCATCCGCGCCTCGCCGCCCGGTGTAAGCGCAACGACTAAATCGCCCACCCTTGCACCCAGAAGTGCATTGCCTAGCGGGGATTTGCTAGAAATCAACCCTTGGTTTGGTGCAGACTCATGAATACCAACAATACGATACTCCTCAACCTCATCCCAGCCTTCTTCGCTGATCTTGACCGTGCTGCCAACGCGAACGCTATCACACGTTGCCTCTTCCTCGATCACAATCGCAAATCGTACTGCATCCTCAAGCATTTGAATACGTTCTTCAACAATCGCCTGCTCTTGCAATGCTGTGTCGTAATCAGGATTGTTGTCTAGCTCCCCATGAGCGAGAGCTAGCTGTAACTTCTCGGCAATCTCAGCCGTTCTTTGTGTTCTTAAGTCAGTTAGTTCAACTTTAATCTTTTCTAAACCAGCAGCCGTCACGTACAGACCAGTGTCCATGTAAAACCTCCGTTCCAACGAATAACTACAACGGGTTTGGCTCCACCCGTTAAAATTAGATACGTCATTTTTATTTATTGGGTTCTAGCGCAAGGTGCGCTACGGTGAATCGTCCTTCTCAAGTTGCGAGTGAGAAACTCACGAAATGCAGTATAGAACAAACAAAGTGCATTTGTAAAGAAAGAGTTTGCTGAGTAGCACGCTCACACTGGTGGGGCGATTCATAAATAACTCATTTGTCTCCCGATATTCACGTTTTCTATTCGCCAACAGCCCACGCAACTTCTGTAGAGATGCCGCGTATAGTAGATAAATGAAGTGACTATAATGACAGCCTTGATTGCCTGTCTAACTGGAGAATATCAGCCATGAATAAAACAAAGCGACTTGAACGGAAAAAAGGGATTATCGCAGGTGTCGCGGCCGGAATTGGTGATCGCTACAATATTGATCCCGTCTGGATACGCATCCTATTTCTGATTTCACTTTTGCCGGGCGGCGTGCCGGGCATCTTGCTCTATCTTGTGCTGTGGGTCTTGATGCCAAAAGCATAAGTGCAGCGTTTGAAATTATGAATACGAAAAGGGAGATCGGCCGATCTCTCTTTTTTGATCCATGCTGCCTTCACGACTTTTTCGAGCAAATTTGCCCAAACAAATAACACAATAGGCATTGGCGCTGCTATAATTTTTTGCATGTCTTTTGCGTTGCATTCATTTACTGTGAGAATTATTAATGGCAAATAGAGCTAGAAATCGACAACGAACACGCACACTAATCAGTGCCGGCTGTCTACTTGGCAGCGTACTGGTGGTGATGATGTTCTCACTTTTTGCGTGGGGGATTTATCAACAGGTTATTTCAACGAGACCATTGGCGGGTGAGCCAAGTGCTGCGGAAGTCTCGGCCGATGCGTCCAATCTCTCGCCAACCCAACAGTTTCAAGCCGCCCCAACGCTCGAACCGCTCGATAGTGGCGAAGAAGACGGCACATCCATTGCAAATGGGGAGGATGATCCAACTGCGCCAACACCAACCTCAACCCTTAGCGAACAGGCGACGATGGATCGTATCGCGTATGCCTCGAACGAAGGTGGTAACTACGACATTTACGTCATGGGGCTTGATGGGGGTGACAAACAACAGTTGACGGATAGCTGGTTTGGCGATTGGCGGCCGATTTGGTCGCCCGATGGCACACAAATACTCTTCCATTCAAAGCGTGATGGCAATTGGGAAATCTACACGATGGATGCCGATGGTGAGAACAAGGTCAATATCACTAATAATGGGGCATCTGACCGCTTTGCCGACTGGTCGCCCGATGGCAAAAAAATCGCCTTCCAATCAGACCGCGATGGCAATATAGATATATTCATCGCGAATGCAGACGGCTCGGATGTCCAGAATCTCACGCGCACAAGCGCGGCCGAAGAGGGGCCACGCTGGTCGGCCGATGGCAACAAAATTGCGTTTGACCGCGAAACGGGGCAAGGCCGCGAGATTTTCGTGATGAATGCGGATGGGTCAGGCGAGGTGCAGTTAACTGATGCGGCGCGTGGCAGCTACTATCCAACATGGTCGCCAGATGGGTCGAAAATAGCCTTTCATACCAATCGAGATGACAATAAGTATGAGATTTACATCATGAATGGGGATGGTAGCGATCAGAAACGTTTGACCAATAACAACGTGGATGACTTTTTTGCTGCTTTTTCGGCCGATGGACAGTGGATTCTCTTCCATACGAACACGACAGGTGGGGAACAGGGCAACCGCAACATCAATATGATTAGCCTTGATGGGCTGCTGGAGCGGGAGATTACTTCGGCCGATTCACAAGAGCGAATGCCAGCATGGCAACCAAATCAGTGAACAACTCGTCAAGCTGTTCACTGATTGCATCGTCACCTTCGGCCTAAAATTAACAATAGAATACAGGAGCCAACAACGGCAACACCAAAGCTATACCAATCCCATCCAAAATTGATGCCATCACCACCCTGTGCGAGCTTAACGAGAAAGCCGCCGACAAATGCGCCAATGATCCCAATGATGACATTGCCAATACAACCTTGTCGCTTGCGATTGCCAACAATATAGCTGGCAACCCAGCCAGCTAAACCACCGAACACGATCCAGCCAAATAAACCTAAACTTTCCATTGAATGCTCCTTTGTTGAAATGTTCTACTCACATCTACGCATTTCTGCGCTAGGAGTTGCATAAAAGGTGCATTATTCGGGCGGCAAGGTGGCACGCTCAATTTGAATCGCGCCGAACATTTCAGACTGTGAGGCCTGTACTTCGCGTCGCTTAATCATTTCCAAGACGGCTAATAATGTCACCGATAGCTCAGTACGGGTGGTCTCTTCGGAAAGTAGCTCATCGAAGCCGAGACTGCTATTTTTGACCGCGTGACGCAGCTTATGAATTTGGCCTTCAATCGTGATTTTGCGCGGTGCAGCGACGGCAACGCTACCCTCACGCGCCTTCATTCTTGTGAGAGCGGCGAGAACTTTCAGCCGCATTCCCTCAAGCGTAATGCGGCTTAGATCGAGCGTTTTTTCGACTTTGGGGGGTGGTGCGAGGCGTAAGTACGTGCGAAGTCCCTGCTCATCGCGTTCAGTCAGGAAGGCAGCCATCTCTTTGAATGCTTTGTAGAGACGCAATTGGCGTAGGAGGGTTTCGGCCGAGTCTTCCTCTTCCTCATCCTCTCCCACCATCGTCGTCGGGGCAACTGGCAGCAATGCACGACTCTTAATCACCATCAATCGCGCCCCAACCGCGATAAAATCGATCATCTGTCCAACTTTTCCCTCTTTCATCTGCTCTACTTGCGCCATGTATTGCGTTGCAACATTTGCCAAAGAGACAGCGGTGATGTCCATTTCATTGCGCTCGATGAGATGCAGTAACAGATCAAGCGGGCCGGTGAAGGTAGGGAGCGCGAGTTCAACAGTCATAGGAGATATACCGTCTATAAATTGCTTTAAGAATAATTGGTAACGAATCCCCGCGCTAAAGCAACGGGGCTTTAACCCTACCCCATAGGAGCGAGTTGTACGGCAGCGTTACGGTCTGCCCAGCAAGAAATGTTTCTCGCCGCGTTGTAGTCGGCATTTGTGGTATAACCACACTGCTGACAGGAGAAATTAGATTGAGACGTTCGATTGTGTTTGGCACAATACCCACACTCAGAACACGTCCTAGACGTGTAAGCCGGATCAACCAGTTCAACTGGCACACCGGCGAGTCTGGCCTTGTACTCGATAAACTGACGCAATTGATAAAATGCCCACCCGTGCAGTTGTCGTCTCTGCTGCTTTCTAACCCTTACCCTGTCGCGGATGCCGCTCAAATCTTCGAGTCGGATACCACGACAGGTGCGTTTAGCAAGCTCTACAATCTGCTTGGAGATGCGGTGGTTCTCTTGTGTCATCATGCGCCGCTCTCGACCAGAGAGCCGACGCAGGACACGCTTTGCGTTCTTTGTGCCTTTGGTTTGCAGCCGCTTACGTTGACGGAAACGACGGTTTCGGAGGGACAGGACTTGGCTGCCACTGTACTGGTTGCCATCCGAATCAGTGGCGATGTTGACCT
>CAYMGE010000111.1:0-17535 GCA_964389925.1 uncultured Ardenticatenaceae bacterium | reverse complement strand
CCTTGACGATCTGCTTTCCGCTCATTTGTCAAGCACTAAATTCACAACACTGGAGGTAATAAGCTGTTGAACGTCCCTGCCCAGTTCGTCGCACAACGCCAGCGGTCACCAGTTTGCCCAGATCATTCTCGGCCGATTTCTTACTCACCTCAAACTCCTCACGATACTCACGGTTACTCACGGCTGATTGATGACGCATCCAGACAACCGCCTGCCGCTGCCGCACATTTAACTGGGGAAGTAATTCGGGAAAACGGTCGGTCAATTGGTCAAGCGCGATCAGCAGAGGTTGTGTGCCAGCCTCACATGCAATTGTGTGTGCCTGCTGCCAATAGTCCGCAGCTGCAAGCGGTTGGGCGAGTTGTGCCAACACTTCAGCCAAATCATAGCAGGTCGCGGCGAGCCAGTGACGATCTTGTATCGTTGTGAAACAGTCATACGCCGCCCGATAATGCTCTGCCGCTTGCGAATAATCCCGCACACCATAAGCGCGTTCGCCCAACCCTTTCTCACTCAGCCCGACACGTCGCTTGTCGCCGCGCTGTTCGGCCAACGCACAACTACGTGTGAGATGTTCGTATGCCGTCGCAAAACGACCTTGATGGGTGTAAATAATGCCCAGATTGTATGAAGTGAGCATGATGCGTTCGGTATCGGCCGATTCCCGTGCAAACAGATACGCCTCCCACTGATGTGCTGTCGCTACCTTCAAATCGCTACGCCGCAATGTCAACGCCCAAACATCGTGCCAATCGGACTGAATCGCAAACCAATCCGCACACAGATATGGCTCTGCTTTGGACAACAATCGTGCGGCAGCAGTGGCATCTGCCAAATGTTCGATGTGCAGTGCTGCTTCATCGATCAATAGCTGCGCCAATAACTGACGCTTTGCCTCGCTGTCAGTCTCCCCCAAATAATCCCGACAACGCTTGTACGCGCTCTTAGCCGCTTGCACATCTTTTTGTTGATACGCTTTTGCCAACTCGTAGTACGCCTCAACCTTGTAGATGGTTGTCACGTCGGCGATGCTAATGACCTGCTCGAACGATGCGATTGCACTGTCCAGGTTCTTTGTCTGGCGTAGAACACGCCCTCGCAATAGATGAAGTTGCGCTTGTTGGTCGCTGGTGTGCGCTTCGGCCGATGTTCTCAACGCGATCTGGCGCATCTCTGGATCGATTCGCCAAGTGCCACGCTGTTCTCCAGCGATCAATAATCGTTTCTCGACCAGTTGCGCGGTGTGTGCAGTTAACATTTCACCGCCCACCGCGTCAGAGACAGGTGCATCGAGCAACGCCCAAAAGTGTAGTGCTTGCCGCTCTAACGCCGAACATGCAGCCCAACGCAATCGCGCCATCTCTTGTCGCCAAGTCGTGTGGCTAGCTGCCGTGCGAATGATCTTTGTCGCCCGTTCGACCGCTTTTTGCCCACGCTTGTTGGCCTGTCGTAACGAAAGACCAACCGCATCGGCATACATCGTATTGGACATCTCACAAACATAGCGCATCTGCAATAGTTGGTGACTTTGCTGATACCATTGGCGTGCATCTCGTTTGAGTTCACCAAGTGTCCAGTGCAGGATCGCCTGTACCGCGTAGCCTGTCAGTTTTGGATGAACGCCAACGCCCCACTCTAATTTGGCTAAATTGGCTAGGGAAGACATCTGGTGGAACGCTGTTCGCACCTCTACTTCTGTCAACAATTCTAAATCGCGCATTTTGATTCCTCTGATCGTCTATTTTAACCGCAAAACAGGGCAGGGGGAGGGCATTACCTGTCCAAGAGACATCTTCTATACTATGCCTGCAAAACAGTTGTCGATAACAAGTAAAAATAATTTCGCTCAGAGTGGAGAGAGAACAAAGAAAAGAGGCAAGCGCCGTTTTTACAAGCTGTTGCGAGAATGTTTATTCCTGCAACAGCTTGTCCTCAGACGTTTATAGGAGTTAAAAATGCGTTATGTAGCAATGGGCTTAGTATGCCTGATTAGTTTAGTGATGGTTTCACTTTCGGCCGCGCAACGTGCGACCTTGAGTGTTCCCATCACCGTGCGGGAAAATGTCGGAGCAACCGTTGATGATTATCCGACGAGTGTCGTCGTTCCGCTGCCACAAGGTATGTATAGCGATGTCGGTCAGTTGGGTATCGCCGAGACCGCTTCACAGGTCGAGGTTCTCGAACGGTGGCCGCAGGACAATAGCTTGCGTCACGTCTTGGTGCATTTTCAGGCGACGGTTTCGGCCGATGCAACCGCCACTTATCACCTCACTGACAACGGCCGAACCAACCCCAGCACCCCCGTCACCGTCACCGACCGCGCTGATGAAATCGAGGTCAACACGGGGCCGCTCAGATTTATTGTCAGCAAACAGTCGTTTAATCTGTTTGACCAACTATGGCTCGATGCCAATGGCGACGGTAACTTTGCAACTAGCGAGCGGCTGATCGACTCCCATGCACAAAATGGCGGTCATCTCGTACCGCGAACGGGCGCGGGTGGCACACAATACAACACAAGTCGCACCGATTTAACGGTCGAGATCGAGGAGAATGGACCACTCCGCACCGTCATCCGTGTGGAAGCCCCCACACTCTTTAACTCAACAACCGACCATCAACACGGTTTTGCCGTTCGCATCTATGCGTATGCAGGGCAGCCATTTGTCAAAGTCGATTACCAACTACAAAACTCAGCGCGTGTGGTGCGCTCGTGGCCGCTGTACTTTGAGGGGATGAACCTCGATCTACAACTCAACTTGGGGAACAATCCGACGGTGACCTATGGGATGGTCGATGGCACGACCTATCAGACAACTGCGCCGTCCCATCTCGCTCAGGAACGTCACGACCAGTACACGATTTACAATGGAGCGCAAACGGCTTTGACGAATGCGACGGGGCTTGCCTACAACACAATTGCAGACGGGGCGGGTTTCGTAGACATCAGTGATGGCAATCGCGGGGTCACAACAGTTGTTCGCAACTTCTGGCAGATGTGGCCAAATGGGTTGGCCGTCGATGACCAAAACAAACTGTCGTTACAGCTATTTCCAGAGTGGAGCGCACAATGGGAAGGCGCAGAAACCAATGGAGCAGAGCGTATCAGCCCAACGGGATTGTATTGGTTGAAAGACATGCAGCACGTCTACAAGGAGACATTATTTCTGTTTCACGCCGACCAGCCAGCCAATGACGATTTGATGGGACTCGCCAAAACCTTTCAGTTCCATCCCGTTGGGTCGCTTCCTACAAGCTGGCATCGTGACAGTGCCGCCTCGCTCAATCTCGGTGGGATGCTGCCGCCAGATAGTAGCATCCCCAATGCGTCTGACAGCGGTAGCCCCGATGCGTATTGGACAACTTCTCGTTTTGATGATGGCAATCGTTACTATGGCGGTAACTGGCGCAATTTTGGCGATGCAGAGGCTGGTGGTCGGACATCTCCATGTGGCACGGGCGGATGGCCGTATAGCGCGGCGGCCTTTTTCGCCAATGGCAACTCGGCCGATTACTTTCTTGGCGAACTGGGGGCAATTGGCGAACTCAACGTGCGTCCTCAATGGTTGACCAATTACACCCACACGAACGATTACAACACATTGAAACCAACTGAAAATCCATATTGTGGTGGGACATGGCGGGTATTTGAGGGAAATACATCGGTATATGCGGCCGATTTACTGCCTGACACAGAAGACATCTTCCCCGACTACGGCGCACGAGATGACCAACATGGCTGGTTTTATCATGTCACTGAATCCTACTTCTACACGGGCAACCCATGGGTCAAAGATTGGCTCGAATTTATCGTGCAATTCCGACGCACGCGCCTCGATGGACTCGACCCAGTCCGTGAACGTAATAGCCGTGCCACAGCCCATGCGCTCAATCATGCGTTACAAGCGGCGCGAGTGGCGGGGGATGAGGCGTTTTCGGCCGAATTTCTCGACCATCTGCGTACCTATCTGCGACCTGAACAGGATATGCAGTATGGAGATTTAACGACGGATGGTCTCGGTGGCGGTTTCCAAACAGGCTATCTCACGCGAACGATCATCGACTACATGGAATATGTGCGTGATGAGGATCCGCAAGCCTACGCCGAAGCGTTCAACTATCTGTCAGGCTTGATGGTGTGGAACCTAAACTATGGCAACTTCCCTTACTTCTTTAATGCCGAAAATGGTGGCACAGGTGTATCGAGCGGCACAGGGATGACCTTGATTGACCCACAGGCATGGTACTATTGGCACACGGGTAAACAAGCGTATTGGCAGCAGATTGAAGACTACATCGATGGCGGTATCAACGGCGGTGCTGCGCCCTATGGCACATTTGCCAACTGGAGTGGACAGTACGAAGGGCGTTACTACCAGTATGTTCTTGAAACGCCGCGTAGTGATACAACGCCCCCACCCACCATCACCAATTTGACGGCGACCCAGATCAATGCCTCGCAGGTTGTTTTGCAATGGACGGCTCCTAGCGACGCAGCGCGTTATCACGTCGTTTGGTGCGATAAGCCAATCGTTGAGGCTCAATCGCTCGATACAACTGTTTGCAACTGGTGGGCGGCGAATGCAGTCGGCCCCGACCTCACCCCGACACCCAACCAAGCCCAATCGTTGACGATTGATGTGGGCAATGCCTCACCCGTTTACGCTGCTATCTTTAGCTTTGATGCAGCGGAAAATATGAGTGCGCTGTCGAATGTCGCACAAGCTCAAACGGGGCAAGTGACACTAACGCCGCCTGCGACCCACACGCCTATTCCTACAAATACACCAACTGGGCCACCAGCGACCCCGACAAATACACCTCTTCCACCAACTTCAACCCCATCGGCCGGTAACGAAATCCATATTTTCGCGGGCGACAGCTTTGAAGCGGCCGTTGAAAGTCTTCAACCGGGCGACACACTGATCGTCCATGCTGGCGATTACATCGACAGTGGTCGCATCAGTATTGGCGTGGATGGTACAGCAGATAATCCCGTCGTCATTATGGGAGCCGAGGGGGAGGCAAAACCGCGTATTTTGCGTTCGGCCGATGCCAACCCACAAAACACCATCAACATCGAAGATGCCAGCTACCTCACCATTAGAGGGCTTGAGATTATGAGCAACGGCGGCGATGGGATCAAATTTCATGGCACAGGCGGCAATCACAACATCATACTGCACGATTTGAAAATTCACGGTGTGGACGTTGGCGTAAACTTCCAACAAGATGCCGACAACATTACCGTGCAGCGCACACAAATTTACGACACGGGAACGAACGGCGCGACAGGGCTTTCGACGGGTAACTCTGGCGAAGGGATGTACATTGGCTGTCACGATGGTTCTTGTGCCGTCTCTAACTCCTCTTTTCATAATAACTGGATACATGACACGCGCAATGGAACTGCGGGAGATGGTATCGAAATCAAGAAGGGGTCTTACGGCAACGGTGTGTTCGACAACGTGATTTACAACACCAGTCACCCATGTATCTTGCTCTATGGCACTGAAGGAGAAGATCGCAACCACGTTGGAGGTAATGTGATGTGGGGCTGTTCGGGGAGCGGTATTCAAGCAGCGGCCGATGCGTTTATCTACAACAATATCGTTTTTGAATCAAGCATCGGCTTCAACTCGCACACACATAATGGGGTCACACCGAGCAGTTTGGCGTTTATACACAACACGATTTACAACACCGATACCTGCCTCAATATCCGTGATTGGAACAACAGCACAGACATCATCTTCGCCAATAACGCGATTTATTGCGACAGTGACACATTTGACCTGCAAGGTGGGCATTCCGGTGTCACAATTGCGGGCAATGTCATTTACCCAGCAGCGGCGGCGTTGCCGAGCGACGGGTATACGGTTGGGATTTCGGCCGAGCATGATTTCGTTGACCCGACCTCTGGCAACCTATACCCCTCATCACCCAGCTTCTTGATCGGCATGGGAACGACTGATGTCTTCATTACCAGCTATGACTTCGATGCACACATACGCGACGAGAATCCCGACGCTGGTGCTTACGAATGGATGGTCAACAGCGCACCACTATGGCCAATTCAACCGGGATTTAAGTGGGATGACACCTCCCCACCAGTTGGCTGTATCGACGACGTGGTGATTTCACTCTATCGCACACCAGATGCGGCCGACCGCGCCGCTTATGAAGCGGTGCTAGGGCATTTTGCGGATGCGGTCTTTGAGATGTCCAACGGCGTTCATCGCATTTGCAACATCACAATTCACCAAAATCAAGACAATTGGGAAAATGCCGACATCGTTTGGAAAGCGGAACGCTGGCCAATGGCAATAGCATCTGGCATCAGCCGACGTGGGGCAAACATCCTGCTCGGAGATCGCTTTCCATTCAGCACTTCCTATGATGTGTTGGATCCCGCCAATCATTGCGGCGCAGGCTACACATTGGCGCATGAGTGGGGGCATTACTTCTACGGCCTCTACGACGAATACCCCCGTTTGGTCGGCGATGTACAAACTGGTCCGTCGGTCATGGCCTATCAATGGGCAGCTTGTCCAGAACGCGGGGGTGATTTGAGTTGGCTCAACTTCTCTTATCCAGACATTTTGAGCAGTCCAAACAACCAGTGGCGCGTCTACGAAGCGGACGGCTGGACGGTGTTGGCACGACCCCCCGCCCAAGACCCACAGACAGGATATCGGCCGAATCGCCTGCCACGCCCCCACTACCCAGAGTTGGCCGCCGTCGCACCCGACAACACACCCACTATCGACTTGCCCAACGCATTGTCCCGCGCTGATATGATGATCGATTGGGTTGCCCCTAGCCGTAACCGCACGTCGGATGATTACGAAGCGTTTATAATCACCGTCGGTGGAACGGCCGATGAACCTTTGCGCCTCGTCGCTGGGGTCGCCAAGCTCGGTTTGCCACTCAAAGCGGTCTCGCTTGCAGCCACCGTCACACAGCCCGATGGACAGTCAATCGATCTCATCTTGCGCGATGATGGTCTGACAGTCGATGATGCAGCGGGGGATGGATTGTATTCGGCCGAAATTGCCGCCCCGCAAATCGGCAACTACACCATCAATGTCACGGTCACAAATCCAGACGGAACCGCACAGATCAGTGAACTCGCCTACAGTTCTGCCCCGTCTCCCTACAACGGAGACGACTATGAACCGAGTTCGTCTCCAGCCATTGACGAAGCGTTTTCTGTCTCGGCCGAAAGCACGATCACGATCAGCGGCGTTCCAACTGCGATTAGTCTGGGTACGTGGGGACTGCACTCTGCTCACGGGGCGGTCATGTTCATCGCTGCCCTCGTCATGGTTGGTGTGACGGGGTTGTACTGGCGGCATTCACGCACCTGATTTTGCCGACTAAAAGGGCGTGGCGGGTACAACAAACACCCACCACGCCCATCTGAATGGGAATTGCGTTATGTTCTATCGCTTGTTCTGTTTGTCACTGCTGCTCTCTTTTGTCGTGGGTAGTCGTCATGTTACCTCTGCGGCGGAGCCAACACTACTCTATATGGGGGTGTTGGCATTTGACAATCGGCCGAACTCCGCCGGCAACCTCGAACCCCACTACCCTGACACACTTCAACGATTGGTGCAGGCATCGGCCGAACAGCCCAATAAAACAGCCGTCCTCCTTGTCGATCTCCACAGCCAACCCGATCACCTCGTCGTCATCAACGATGGCACAATTGTGGCGACGCATCACGCAATTCCCCAAGTCAACGGCACATTATCACCAGCGACAGACTACGAGTACAACGTCACCGCTGGGCAACTGTTGGGGGGCTTCATCAAGTGGGCGCGTACAACCTACCCCAGCGATAAGACAATTTTCTCTTTCATTGGACATGGCACGTTTGCCCTCCCATCCGTCGGGTTGGATGCGGTCTATGATCCAGACAGCACCCTTTCCCCCGAACCCGACCCACTCTACCCGCAACCACTCGCGTTGCCGTTTTCAGTGTGGGGCAACCCCGATTTCACCGACACAACCCCCGATCTTGAGGGCGGTTCGCCGCGCTTGCTCGCCCCCCAAGCGTTGCGCGAAGCGTTGCTAATCGGCACGGACGACGGACAATACCCTATCGACGTGACCGACTTAGTGCATTGCTTTAGCGCATCAGTTGAGGCATTTTACGAGATCAGCGATTTGACCGCAGCGATCACGGGTAGTGCCAACTACGCCTACGCTTCAACCGACACCCCTGCACAACTGCTGCGCTCCGTGCGACTGGTAGACGAACAAGGCGACCCAATGACTGCAACTGCATTGGCGGCCGACCTCATTACGGCCTACGATGCGGGGTTGGCAAATGCGGATGGCAACGATGGGGATATGATGAGTGTTGAGCATCCGCGCACACTCGTCGCAGTTGATGCGTCACGTATGGGGGCGTTAAAAGTGGCTATCGACGACTTGGCACACGATATTTTGCGCGAATTTACGTTTGATCCCCAAATGACCGCCGCACAGTTGCACAGCGTCAAAGCGGCCGCCGCGCAACATTACGATATGAGTTGCGATGGAGATTGGCGGCTCGATAAACATGATGCGCTTGTCGATGTGGGCGCGTGGGGGCAAGCGATTGGCAACCATTTTCCCTTCGCCCCCCATATCGGGGTTGCTGGGTGGGTCGTCGCAGCGGCGGCCTCTGACGCGGTGGTGGCCTATCTTTCGGCCGATGGGCAAGCCACCTTTGCCACCAACAACTGGCAGTTTAACCGCTCCGACGCGGTTGGGTTATCCTTGTTTGCCGATTTTGTCGGCACACCCGCTGCCAATGAGGTCACACAACTCTCATGGCAAGTTGGATACTATCACGATGACGGCACACAACCGTTGCGCTTTTTGCAAGGGGAGACGACATGGGCGCGTGTCGTGCAACGTTACTGGCAAGAGCGCATCGACCAAGAGGGCGTGACGGTCGAGATGCAAGCGTGTCTGCCCGACTATCCGCCGCAGACGCAGGCAGTTGAACTGATAGCGGAGTCGATTGTGCTTGAGAATAGTGTTGAGATTATCGGCCGAGTTGGAGCCGACCGCACGGTTCTCAATCCATTGGTACGCTTTACCATTCTCGATGTCGATAACACACCCGTCTACTCCACCACAGTCGCGGCGGGGCAACTCGTCACAGGAACAAACGAGGTGTCTGTCACGTGGCAGCCGACCATAGCGACATTCAGCATCGAGATGCACGTCGATCCCGATCAGGCATTGTTGGAGCAAAGGCGCGATGACAATACAGTTGTGGTCGATTTTGAAGGCACACTTGCACCGACGGCGGTTGATTCGGTTGATGTGCGACTTGTTCGGCCGATGCCTTGGTTGCCTTTCCTCATCCTATTCGTTTTTATGTTGACGATCAGATTGACCGCTCAATCTTTGTTGAGTCTTCACTTTGTCAAAAGTCCAGATTTCTGACACGGCCGATTATCACATTTCGTTAGGATTAAGAGATCACCCTGCGATACGCCATCAATCGTGATAGGCAAACGCGGGTAAGTGTCGTTGATAATTTGGAAGAGACCGACTTGTATTTCTAAGGTCGGTGCAGTCGGTTTTGGGAGTGCGACAAGATCGGTGATAATGTCATCTGTTTGCCACTGACTAGTTGGCGCAATGCCAAAGCGCGGCGGGGTGTTCATCTGCTGCTCGATGTTGCCTGTTACAGGGTTGACGAGGTAGAGGAAGCGTAGGTAGTCAGCGAGTGACTCGGCCGAAACCCGCCGCCAATACAGCGTCACGAGAAATAGCACATCCGTCTCTTCAACCTCATACCCTACTAGCTCAATTTGCTCGCCAAACAGGGCGTTTACAGAAGTCGCGTTTTTAGGCAACTCGCGTTGCGGCTGGCGTGCCGTGTAGTGCGGCTGACCATCGCGCCAGATAAATGCGCCAAGCTCTTGCTGATAAACGATCTCGGCCGATGCAGCATCGCGCAAACTGGCAACAACACTAAACGGTTCAACGCCATCCTCTGCCAGCCAGTTGAGTTCGAGCCAATCATGATGCCAAACGTTGGGTTGCCAAAGTGCTGTGGGGGAGAAGCCATAGGCGGGTTGCGCGTCGAGTTCGGCGTAAAATCGGCCGAAGCGATCATAAACCCGCCAAGTCGCCTGATAGTTTGCCGTCAAGCGTTGTGGTGTCGCCCATGCCGCCTTAAGCAGCATATTGCCATTCTCTAACCGCGTTATTTCATCAACTCGCGCCGTCAGCTTGTCCACGTTAGTCATCTCGACGGGGCGAGAAATTTCAATCGGCGCGAGAAACAAATCACCACGTGGCTTTCCATCTTCAGCCAGCGCAACCCCATCTGGCAGCGTTAAACGGGGCAAATAGTGACCGGCAGGCAAATTGTCAACGAGTGGCAGTTGATACGCCACTTCTCCCGCTATGATGGGCAATGTCTGTTCAGAAAAAATAGGGGCTGGTCGCTCAGGCTTGGCGCGATGGATAGCAGGGGTGGTGAGTGCAAGCGTTGCGTCGCCGCTGCCAGATAGCCAGTTGAGCGTGATGAAGAGTGTGTTTCCGCGTTGTTCGGCCGCATAATCCCCCAATCGCGCCCCGTTAGAAAATAAAATGCCATTAGGCGCGTTGTGCAGATACGCTTTTTGTGCAAAGTCCCAGCTAGGGGCGCGATCAATGCGCTCGCTTGCGCGGTTGGGCAGAGCAATTAGTCCACCTACAATCAGCAGAAATGCGCCACTCACCAATAGATTGCGACGATTGACAAACGGAATGAGAATGAATAAGAAGGTGAGAAGGGAGAGGATTTCGGCTGCATTCGTCAACCACGTTCCCACGTACTCAACCTCAATGCGATGTTCACCAATAGGCAACATCAAACGCAGCCAACCCGTCCCTGCTTGCGACTCCCCAGCAACACGCATTCCATTCACCTCCACGCGAATCCCCTGCATCACTAGGTGAGGCAACATTATCTTTGCTTGTGAGGCATTGTCTTGAGGCGCAGTCACCACGACATCCCAAACACCTCTCTCAATCAGCTCAATCGATCCGCTACCCTCTGTAAAAAATCCGCTCTCTCCAAAACCGGCATATGGGCGTGGTTGAACCGTTTCTGGCAAATACTCCGCGCTGATCGTCGTGCCGATATTGCTCGTAAACCATTCGTAGCTCTCTAGTCGCTCGGCCGATACATCTTCATCTGTCAAGTGTAGAAAGTCAACCTGTCGCAAATCTGCCAGTGCCGACCATGCCAACAGAACAACCACGCCACTTATTAGCAAACGCTTGGTAATCCCATCACGTCCAAATAGCCCCAACCCACCGATTGCCAGCGCGGTTCCGACCGCTTGAACGGACAAGAATCGCCACGGAAATTGCGTAAAGTCAAGCAGTGGCAACTGTTCCCACGCGATCTGTGAAAGCGGTGTTATCATCCAAGTTGTGACAATCAGCAGCAGCCATACAAAGCTAAGTTCGCGCCATATCCCTTTACGCCACTGCAAGAGCAACACAATTCCCCCCAATGTTGCAAGGATCGCTTGTGTCAACCCCATGCGAAAGGGATTGGCATTTTCTGTCACAGCATAGTCAAATGCCAACGATTGTTGCACCAGTTCCCAACCTCGAAAATGGTTGGCATAGCTAAAGTAGCCCTCCGTCACGGGGGCAAGCTGTACAAGCTCCTTCTCGATGAGAGCGGGCAGCCAAAACCATGCAGACAGCAATAGCCCAACGATTCCCGCGCTAATAAGCCACAGAAAACGCCGTCGTCTGCTCTGCATTCCACCGTTTACAGGTGAATAAGAAGAGATAATAAGTTGGAGACAATAAATTGCTAGAAATGGTGAAAAGATCAGTGCAGAGATATTGTGGCTGAGAACAAGGGCAGCGAAGCTAAATGCCAGTCCTAAAAATGGGAGACGTGCTTTCTGCCAATCGGCCGATTGCCCCACCCTCGTCGCCGCCAACAGCGTCAATGGATAAAACGCCATCGCCCAAAATTCTGCTAATGAATCTCCGCGCACATACACGTTGACCAAATGAAATGGAGCCATCGTATAGGCAGCACTCGCGAGTAAAGCGCCCCAATCATCCTTGAACCATGTGCGGGCAAGGGCAAACATACCCCAAGCGGCAACGATAAAGCCGCTCAACTGCGTCAACTGAATGGCACGGGTAAAGGAAAAACCGATTCCTTTGAAGACGGCGGCAACATAGATAGAAAGGGGTGCGTAGTAATGGAAAAATGGATAACCCAAACCATACGCTGCATCTGGCATCCAGCGCACAGGGAGCTGACCAGCTTGCAAGCCAGCGATTAGTTGATGCAGCCGTTGCAGTAAAAAGGGGCTATCTCCGCCGCCACGTGTGTTGAGCAGCGCGTTTGGCTCTAATAATGGAACAGCAGCTGCCCACGCAATCAGCAGAGCAGCCGCTAAAAAGATGTGAGAACGTTTTAGCACGGTTAGCAACTAAGTTCCCACAGAGATGTCTATTTTCTTAGGAGGGCAACCAAAATGCCCACAAGCAAAAGCACCCCAATACCCAAAATCACAATGCCCGCAATCGAGAGTGTGTCTAAACCATTTGGTTGAGTCGCCGTCGAGGGCAGCTCGCTCTCACCGGCCGTCTCGTTTGTTGTATCTTGGACAACGACGGTTGGCAGTTCAGCAACCTCTTCTGAGGGAGTCTCAATTGCAATTTCTCGTACACGACTACCGAACTCTAGTCCGATCTGCTGACCCTCTTCGATTGGAATAGTCAGGCTGCCTGCCGTCGTCATCTCTAAACTGCCGGGTAAACGTTGGGCAACCTCATACTCGCCGGGGTTGAGTTGTTCAAAGCAAACGGCCGCTGTTGAGCCTGTCGTCGCACCCTGATTGATGACAACGCCATTTTGCCCGATAAAGACGGGAATTCCCGCCATGTAGCCTTCATCTGAATCGCGCTGTCCATTTGCATTGTCGTCGGCAAATGTATTGACGCAAATTGTGCCACCTTCTGGAGCCGGTGTGTTGGTTGGCACATCAGTTGGCGGAACCTCAGTCGGTGGTACATCAGTTGGTGGAGCTTCAGTCGGTGGTATGGCAGTCGCAACTGGCTGTATCACAACGGCCGTTGGCTGAACGACTGGCACGGTCGTTGGCTGTGCGGGGATGGCAGTCGGCTGCACGGGGACAGCCGTCGGTTCAACTGGGACAGCGGTTGGTTCTACTGGCGTGTCTGTTGGTAACGGGGTATTTGTTGGCGGCAACTCTGTCGGTGTTGCAGTAAACCATGGACCAGTTGGCAATGGGGTATTTGTTGGGCGGGGTGTATTCGTCGGCCGAGGACGCGGTGTATTCGTCGGGCGCGGCCGATTGGGTGTGTTTGTTGCAACAGGCAACCCGCCACCCGGCGTATTTGTCGCAACTGGCACGCTGCCACCCGGCGTATTCGTCGCAATGGGAACACTGCCACTGGGCGTGTTCGTCGCAATAGGGACGCTTGTCGATGTCGGAACCGCCGTGGGTGGTGTGCCTATCATGTCTAGTGAGGCCACATCAAACCAAATGTCTAAATGGGCGCGGCAGTGACCCGGCCCGGCAAAATTCGCCGCGATGAAGACTGAAATTCTGTCTCCTTGTGCGGCCGTCTCAACAGACACAGCTTGCCACGTATCATGTGGGGAAATCGTCGGCCCCCAAACGATATTAGAGCTTGTCCAGTTGCCACCACCTGTCGGGTCAATGCCTACGCGAACGGTGAAATCGACGACCCGATCAGAGGGGGCGGGGTATTGATCTTGTGATGCGCGTCCCCACGCATTGGTCGTAAAACGGTAGCGCGTGCCAGCCGTTGTGCCAGTCACGTTTTGAAAAACGCCACCATGCCATGTCGCAAATTGATTGCCAACATGTTGAGAGCGAATACCTTCTAGGAGAAGCTGTCCACCATCACCACCCGCGATTTCAGGACTCCACGACGGCCGCCGGAACATCGACTCAGTGTTGCAATCGACCTCCGTATTGCGTTCTTCATGCCAAGGCGACCAGCCTTGTGCAAGTCCGTTGCTATAGGGTTCTTCAAAACTCGCGTTGGTGAGTGTTGCCGACTGGGCAAATGCTGTCTGCCCACCATTTATCAACAGCCACAGCATGGCAAAACATGGGAGCCATTTTATCTGTTTGATCAAAAACTTCATTTCAATTCTTCTCCAGAAACTCTCTCTAGGGGATCGGGTCGAAACGAGGTTCTTTCGAGGAACCCCGTTTCTGCTAATTTACTTTGTTCCGCGTCGGCTTAGAATGATAACCAAAATGGCGAGCAATAACAGAACGGCAGCAACAGCGACGGCAATTAGAATGCCAGTCGTTGGATTTGGCGCACTATCGGCCGCCGCAACATCATTTGTGATTGGCGCAGCTTCAACAGCCTCTTCCGCTGGCTCCTCTGCTTCCAGTTCACTCTCATTCACCTCAGCGACGGCTTCTTCCGTGTAGCTCCCAAACTCGGCTGTCACTGAACCTCCGTCCGATAGCATAATGTTGACATCCCCTGCCGTTGACAAGGTTTCATTTGGCAACTTTGAGCGCGTAATCCGATAAGCACCCGATTCCAGCCCTTCAACACAGAAAACTTCTGTATCGACGCGGCTGATATAACTGCTCTGAACTTGATCGTCCTTCAAAATTGTGAAGGCAACATCTGCCCGCAACCCTTCCCCTGCATCATACGTAGAATTTTGATTTTCATCTTCGTATGCTTTGAGGCAAATTTCGCCTAATACAGGTTCTGGCGTTGGTTCCGGGGTGACCTCGACAGGCTCGGCCGATGCGACCTCATCTGCTCCATCTTCGGTTGTGGCTTCCTCTGTGCTATCTGCTTCGGCCGCTGGCTCATCCTCGCTGTTCCCTTCTTCAACAGCCACATCATCGCCCGCTTCTCCCTCAGCCACTGCGTCTGGCGGATCCGCAAACCCAACGATCAACAGGTCGCCCTCATTCACAAAAATCACCTCGTCCTTCGGCATATTGTTGAGTTCTAAAATTTCATCAAGCGTCAAACCATTCTTTGCCGCGATGCTCCACACCGAGTCATTAAGTCCAATCGTTGCATATATCACACCGTTTGCATCGGGGGTTGAGGTGGGCAGTAAGACAAATGCAGATGGATTTGCAGCGGGTAGTGGTGCGGCCGCGACCGCATCAACAGCCCCTTCATCTTCGACTGTCTCAATCGGTGGGGCCTCTTCTACAACTATCTCCGCAGTTATCTCCAATGTCGGTTCAAGCGTAGGCACTAATGTAGGTGTGTGTGTGGGGGTGGGTGGCACAGGGGTAAACCAAGGGCCGGTCGGCAATGGTGTGGGTGGAATGCGCGTTGGGCGTGGTGTATTTGTTGGAACAGGCGTGAACCACGGGCCGACTGGCAGTGGTGTATTGGTTGGCCCCGGCGTATTGGTTGGGCGTGGCGTATTGGTCGGGCGTGGTGTATTGGTTGGGGCTGGCGTATTAGTCGGTGGAATCGCGTCCGCAATTTTACGCAATGAAAGGCCATCGATAAAGTAACCGTTATTAGAGATTTGTTTTTGACCAAACAGTTCGATCCACAGTGTCACGTTATCAGTCGGCGCGGTGAACTCAAAAGAGTAGTTCAGCATGTTGAAAAAGAAGTTTGGTGTATTGCCTGCATTAAACCAACCGGTATAGTTGATTTGGCTAGCATCCATCCACGTTGCGCCCTGTGGTGAAGCACCAAGACGCACACCGGCCGATTCGGCCGTTCCCGGAGACTGCTTGCGGCCACCATCGTAGCCTGCCACGATGTCCGGGAAAATAGGTGCGACAAAGCGATAACGTGCGCCCGCTTCAAGCGTTACGTCCGTACTCAAAGCCGAGTAGAGCGCGTGACCACCCTTGAAAATTTTGATGTTATAAATGCCATCGCGCCAGAATAGTGGCTGCTCTTCCGGCGGAGCTTGATTTTTATTCCAAACGACTGTTTCAGGACGATAAGCAAGCCCTTCTGAGCCATTGATCTCCTGTCCGTCGATAAAGTGCATTCGATAGCCGAGTGGGACAGCTAACTCTGCAACCCCGTCTTGGTTGTAATATCCGCCTTCAAATCCCGGATTGGGGAGCAGATTGGGGTTGTTATCTTGTGCAGTGGCAGGGGTTGCATTCGATAACACGACAAACGTCGTCAGCATTGCAAATCCTAACATTGTCCACAATTTTCTTATTTGAATCATAATTTCCTCTCGCTTATTGCGCATCATACGCGATCAAGCTTACTTATCCTGATATTCCCATTTTTCATCAATCTGTTGCCCATTTACATCTACTATGGGCAGATTGTTTAACGTTACGCTGTTGTACACACCCACAAAAATTGTGTGGCGGATTGGATCATAGCTCATGGCAATTTTACGCTGTTCACTTAATGATAGATTATCATGCCACCATGTGGGTGACCAAAATTGTCCTGCGGGTGGCATGTCGCTTTGTTGAATTTTGCCACTTTCCTTGTCAACAACATGTACAAATGCGGTTAAAGGCTGTTGTAGTGGTTGTTCTGCCTGCCAAGTCAATGTGATAGCAACCGCTTCTTCTTGCGCCTCAACTATCACATTTTCGAGCCAAAGTTGGTTGTCAAAGTTTGCGAGAGTCGTTTCTGCCGACTCCCATTTCTCTGTCATCTCATACTGAATATAAAAAGGGTAGGCCGTCGGCTCTAAGTCACCACGTGCAAGGCTACCCACCGTCACTGTCACCCAACTGCTTGGCTGGAGTTGATCGGCGACAAACTCAAGTGATTCATAAGGCCATGCAAAAATGGTGTGAGGTAAGTCGTAGACGGCGGTTGGTGCATGATGGTAACTAAGCAGATCAGCATTAGTCAAAAATGGGATGGCACTCCACCCAACAAAATACCGATCATCAATGCTAATGTTCTGAGCGGTTTCGGCCGAAATTCGCTCACCTAGCTCCCGCGCTGCCGCCTCAAATAGATACGCTGTTTCGGGCTGCTGCATATATTGTCGATAGTCGCGCACAGTGACTGCGATACTACCTATTATAAGGAAGGCGGGGATGGCAATCTGTAAATGAGCATCAAGTTTATTCCACGATGATAGCCAACACAACCCGATCGCGGGAAAAATGAGAAGAATAGGAAGCATTCCCGCCGCTCGTAAAAAATGCGGCGCATCTTCTGCGAGAATCGTTCCCCATGCCATTGTGCCACAAAATAGCAGCGTGGCGGCGGCAGTCGGCCGACGAAATTGGCGCATACACCAGACCACGCCAATCAAAAATGGCAACGCCATCAGCTTATCAAAGACGGGGCGACCAGATGGATTGTGGCGCACAATTTCGTCCCCTCGCCACACAAACATCCTGATAGTGTGCCACAGATGCTGCCAAAATGTTCCCCAAAAGTCCCCTTCATTGATTGCGGGGCTAAGAATAGAGACCTGATTGGTGCGACCAGAAAGCCCACTGCGCTGCATCAACAACGTGATTAACAACGGCGTAACTATCATCATAAATCCAACCG
>CAYMGE010000110.1:0-17923 GCA_964389925.1 uncultured Ardenticatenaceae bacterium | reverse complement strand
TGCAACAATTCCCGAAACATGTTTTCAAAAGCAAATGAAACACACCCAAATGTTTACACGCTTAAGCGTAGACAGGCGCGGGATAGAGCAGGCGACGTAATCCTTGTCGGGAGAACGGCTTCCATTCTCCTTCAGGTTGCGCCAATCTATCGGCGATAACCCACAGAACAAGTGGATTTAGCCCAAGCCCCGTGTGACTAGCCGCCACTTCGATGTTCTCTGTTTCATCTTTTAGACGTTCTAGGCAACATTCCCACGCAACGATCCCGTCGGTACGGCTATAGATGGAAGTCGTGGGGACAGGGGGTGGCTCGGTCGCCTTCTCTAAAAGCCGCTTATCAAAATCTTGAATGCGTCTATGACTAACACGTTCAAAAAGTGGTGTGATGTTGTTGGCACGTGGATTTTCAGTAAATGGGCTGCCCAATGTAATGACGGAGCGGACTGACTCAGGGGCAAGTCGTGCCAACTCACGTGCGTAGACACCACCGAGGCTCCAGCCAATCAAGCTGACTTTTTTGCCATATTTTTCTTGCAAGCGCACAATTTCACGATAGCTGTTGGTGTCGCGGGTCACCCCTTTTCTCAGATCGAGGCCACGTCCGTAGTTGCGTCCCTGCCCCCAATCATAAGTTGCGTAGCCGCGACTGCGGAGAAAGAGACGTAACGGGATAGTGGAGCGGCTGCTCGCCATAAAGCCGGGCAGCACAAAAACGGGATGCCCGTCTCCACGTGGCGCATGTTGTAGTAACGGGAAGGTGAGAGCAAAGGCACCTAATTCATAAGGGGCGCGGGCTTCAAGCAACAGTTTGTAGAGTGCAGGCGGTTTCGCGTTATAAGTGCGTTGCATAATGGGATAATCTCACAGATGTAAATGTGAACTTTAAGCGGTTTCGGCCGAAAATGCAACGGCAAAAAGTGGGTGAAATCGGCTGAAACGAATTGAGCATACAGTCATCTCTCGCTATAGTCCTTACAAGTATTGGTAGCAAACAACAATATAAACTGAGAAAGGGAGCCTCAATGCGAACAAAAATGCCAATTTTGCTGTATGCAACAGTTATGTTGCTCTTATTCGTCGCGCTGACGATGTTTCTGTCTGCCTGCGTCGCTGTAGCTTAGATATGATTGTAGGGACAGTTCGTGAACGTCCCTACAAATATCAAACCACCCTGCGCCACCAAACGGCTAGCGTGAAAAAGAGCAAGACGACAGAACCAAGCAGAGGAATGACAACATACGTTTGAGTCACTTCGTTTGCGCTCAATTCTGTTGCGAGAAGTCCCTCCTGCACCAATAGGACAGCCGCATACGCATCGATCTCGCCATAGCCATAGGTGTGGTTGGGCAAACTATCTGACGTATCTTCACCGCACGTTTCAGTTGTATATTTAGGGGTGGCCGTGTGACGAATGATTTGCTCAATTAAGGCAACTTCGCCATCCATCTGGTGATAGTCGGCCGAAATAATAAGCGCAACGAGACCCGCGACATGCGGAGCAGCCATGCTCGTGCCGCTCGAATCCCCCCACGTATTGTTTAGCCGCGCTGAATAGACGTTTGAGCCGGGCGCGGAGATGTCGGGCTTCGGCCGATTGCTACCGTCAACGGTCACAGGGCCGCGGCTGCTGAAACCAGAGATCGTGCCACTCGCTTGGGTCGAGCCAACGGTAAAAGAAGCGTCATAAATGGCGGCGGGGGTGTTAATTGCGCCACAGGATGAGCCTGCGTTGCCGGCCGAGACGACGGGAACAATGCCGGCCGCCCGCACCTGCTCGGTTGCCGCTTGCAAAATCAACGGATCGGTACACCCTTCGACTTCTGGACACGACCATGAATTTGTAATCACGTGCGGAGATTTTGACGGATCGCCGTCGGTCATGGGGTCGCCCTGATAGGGATAGGGCGCAATAAACCATTCAAAACATTCGGCATAGCTGGCTGGCGTTCCCCAACCGCGCTCCATGTTGCGACAAGCGACCCATTTTGCGTCGGGAGCCATGCCGATGGCTGTCGCGCTAGGGCTGTTATTGCCCCCTATCATCGTTCCCATCGTGTGTGTTCCATGTCCAAAGTCATCGCATGGGAAGGTTGTGTTATAGCCACAGATGGTATTTTCGCCGCTATTTTTAGGATCGCGCTGATGAATGGCATCGTGCCAGTTGTAGACGTGATCGGCCGATGTTCCATTCCAACCTCGATACTGCTCTTGTAAATCGACGTGTTCCCACTCATAGCCTGTGTCCGCCCCGCCAACAGTGACGTTTGCTCCCGTCACCCCAAGCTCATCCCAGACGCGATAGGCCTGTGTCTTAGAAATCCCCCACGTTACCGTCATGCTATTACTTGCCGTTATGCGTGGGAGATTGAGGAGGGTCGTCGGCAAGGGTGTGTCTATTTTGGCAGCGAAGTTGGCAGCGATAAACTGCACGCTGTCTAATTCGGCGATGGCTTGAATGAGCCTAACATCGCCCGTTGCGACAACTGTATTGTTGATCCAATGTTGCGAGTAGACCGCCTGATGTTGGTCTAAAAGCGCGATAACTTCTATTTGTGAAGCGAGGGCATGAGTGCGAAGGGTGTCATAGACATGTTGGGCTTTGGCGTTTTTGCCGCGCAGATGGTCTGTTTTGACGGTCGGGAGGCGGTCAAGTTCAACGATGAAGCTGATCTCGGCCGAACGCGCCCCAACCAACACACGAGAATCAACCTTTGATTCCCAATCAGCCGCTTGGGCGGTCGGCCGAGATAAAGCCACTGCAAAGAGCAGTGGAATAAAGATAAATAATAAGTAGTTGCGACGTTGCATAATGCTTCCTGATAATTAGGCGTTGTTCACAGCATAGCCACAGACGCATGACAAGCAATAGACGAATTGTCTATCGTGTAGAATCACTGTACTTTCTCATGGACTATGCGACGCGGATGGTGAGATCGGCCGAGTCTCGTAGCGTGTTCGCCACAATACACGCCCGCTCACTGATCTGCACCAACTTTGCCAACTGATCCCGATCCTCAGCCTGTGCATCAACCGTCATCTCAATTGCGCTAAAACGACTCGGCGCACTCGCCAGCGTTCCCACAACCTCGATGTTGACATTCTGAATATCAGCTTCTCGCGCATTGATCGCGGCGAGCAGATTGCTATTAAAGCAACCACCTAATGCCAAGAGCAGTAATTCACCACCCATCGCGCCGCTGTCTGCGCCACCTTTGCTAGCGGGTCGGTCGATCAACACTTTGTGAGCGCGGACGCTTCCCTCAGAACCACTTTTATCCACCTGTTTTACTTGAACTGCAACTTGTGCCATGCTTTTCTCCAGAGCTGTCGGAGCAGTTTTTTCCTTGTCTACTATCTATCTTGCTCCATCAGCCAAATTTGTAGTTGTTCATTGTAACATAGGCTTCGGATGGAAAACAAAAAGGAGACGACCAAGCGTCTCCAATGTTTTGTAAACAGCTTAAAAGCCGTTCAACTTATCCTTCAGCAACAAACCGGCGCAAGACGGTGTGCAGAATGCCCCCGTTGCGATAGTAATCGACCTCAACGGGTGTGTCGATGCGGCAAATGGTGTTGAAAGTAAACTCGCTGCCATCCTCGCGCACGACCTTGATCGGTACGATTTGACCCGGCTTTAGATCATCATCTAGCCCCACCGTACTGAGGGTTTCTCGCCCTGTGAGTCCGAGCGACTCGGCCGATTCCCCCGCCACGTACTGCAACGGCAACACGCCCATCCCAATCAAATTGCTGCGATGGATGCGCTCGTAGCTCTCTGCAATTGCCATCTCAATTCCCAGCAACAGCGTTCCTTTCGCTGCCCAGTCACGGCTAGACCCCATTCCGTAATCTTTACCAGCCAAGACAACGAGCGGTGTGCCGTCCGCTTTGTATTTCAGCGATGCGTCAAAAATTGTCGTCACCTCATCCGTCGGCAAATAGGTTGTCCAGCCACCTTCTGTGCCGGGAGCCATTTTGTTGCGGAGACGAATGTTGGCAAACGTACCGCGTGTCATAACGCGATCATTGCCGCGTCGTGAACCGTAGCTGTTAAAGTAGGGAGGCGCAACATCTCGTTCGAGCAGGTATTCGGCCGCTGGGCTTGTCCGAGAAATCGCGCCCGCAGGCGAAATGTGATCGGTCGTCGTCGAATCACCCACTTTGACCATCACCCGCGCATTTTCGATCTCCCCAATCGTCGGATTTTCAGCCATGTCGATAAAGAAGGGTGGCTCTTGGATATAGGTCGAATCCTCTTGCCAATCAAACACTTCGCCACCGCTGGTTGGAATCTCGTTCCACTGCTCATTTTCAGTGTACGCATTGCCATACTTTGAGCGGAACATATCGGGTGAGAGCGATGCTTCAACAGTGCGCTCGATGTCCATGTTGCTCGGCCAGATGTCGCGTAGATAGACGGCAGCACCATTTTTGTCATGTCCAATCGGCTCATGGATAAGGTCGATATCGGTTGTGCCAGCGAGAGCGTAGGCAACGACAAGTGGCGGACTGGCGAGATAGTTGGTCTTTGTCAACGGATGGACGCGCCCTTCAAAGTTGCGGTTGCCGCTCAGAACGGACGAAACGACCAAATCCCCTTCCATAATCGCTTGGTTGACCGGCTCTGGCAAGGGGCCGCTGTTGCCAATACAGGTTGTGCAACCATAGCCCACCGTGTGGAAACCAAGTGCCTCAAGATAGGGGGTCAGTTCGGCCTTGTCGAGATAATCGGTGACAACTTTCGAGCCGGGAGCCATGCTTGTTTTGACATACGGTTTGACGGAGAGGCCGCGTTCAACCGCATTTTTTGCCAACAGCCCTGCACCGACCATCACAGATGGGTTGCTTGTATTCGTGCAAGACGTGATGGCAGCGATCACGACATCGCCGTGTTTCATGTCGATGGTCGAGCCATTTTTGTATTGAGCTGTTCGGCCGAGTTCCTCTTCTTTCAGCCCAATGCCTTGCGGGCCTGCCGGCCGCACCAACGTCCGACGGTACTCTGCCTTCATGTCCGTCAGCGCAATTTTGTCCTGCGGACGCTTCGGCCCCGCCAGACTTGGCACAACCGTAGACATATCGAGTTTTAGGGTGTCGGTGAACACTGGATCGGGGGTATCGGCCGTGTAGTATAGGCCATTCACCTTGCAGTACTCTTCCACAAGCGCGATCTGCTCCTCACTGCGCCCTGTGCGTCGCATGTAGCGCAATGTCTCATCATCGACGGGGAAAAAGCCCATCGTCGCGCCATATTCAGGAGCCATATTCGCAATCGTCGCCCGATCTGGCAAACTCATCGACCCCATACCGCTACCATAAAATTCGACAAATTTCCCAACAACCCCACGCTCGCGCAGCATCTTGGTGACGGTCAAAACGAGGTCGGTTGCTGTCGCACCTTCCGGCATCGTTCCGGTCAGCTCAAAGCCGATCACGTCTGGTGTCAACATGTAAATGGGCTGTCCAAGCATCACTGCCTCAGCCTCAATTCCACCAACACCCCAACCGACAACGCCAAGCCCGTTAATCATGGTCGTGTGGCTGTCCGTTCCAACGAGGCTATCGGGATAGTATACGTCTGACCCACCAACCTCATCTTTCATCACGACACGAGCGAGATATTCGAGATTGACCTGATGGACAATCCCAGTTGCGGGTGGCACAACGCGGAAATTTTCAAATGCGTCTTGTCCCCATTTCAAGAATTCGTACCGTTCACGATTACGCACAAATTCGCGTTCGGCATTGTGGAACAAGGCAAAGGCGGAGCCAAATTGATCAACTTGCACACTATGATCGATGACAAGATCAACGGGAACTTGTGGATTGATTTTGGCGGGGTCGCCGCCCATGCGCTGCATCGCGGAACGCAACGCTGCCAGATCGACCACAGCGGGGACACCTGTGAAATCCTGCAAAATCACACGGCCGGGCATAAACGCGATCTCTTGTCGTTGCGCTTCGGTTGGTTGCCAGTTGGCAAGTTTTTTTACATCCTCCTGCGAGACGATATACTCATCACAGTTGCGGAGCAGTGCTTCGAGCAAAACTTTAATTGAGTAAGGAAGACGGCTGGTATCACCCAATGCCGCGAGACTGTAGTAGGTTCCGCCGTTAGACAGCGTGGCCTGTGCGCCAAAGTAGTCTTGTTTTGTCATAGAATTTACCTTTTAATAATGGTTCTTGAACACCAATTATAGCCTATTTTGTAGCGAATTTTCGCTAATCTTGGAACGAATCAGTATGATGTATATACAGATCACGTTACAATCAGCTTTTATACATTGAGAAAGATCAACTCATCTATGCCACAGAAAATTTTACGCCCCCTTACAATTGGACAAATTATTGACCGTGCAGCACGGCTATATCGTCGTCAATTTTGGACATACTGGTCAGTTTTGGCGGTTGTGCAAATACCAATAGCGATCCTTTCGCTGTTTGTCATCTATTTTACGTTTGACAATTTTATCACGTTGTTTGAAGACCCAACCGCCGGCCTCGCCACGAGCAATCCATTTGGGGTTAATATCGCCAGTTCGCTCAACAACTTGCTCTCCCTGTTTGTGCTGCAATTTGCCAACGCTGCGCTGTGCGTGATCGTGGCGGAGGGATATTTTGGCGGTCAAATGACGATTGGGCAGGCTCTCGGCCGATTACGCACCCGTTGGCAATCCATCGCAGGCGTATCCGTCCTCTCCCTTGCCCTCATGATCGGGATCGGCGTTGCCACACTCGTTGCCATTTTGACGATATTGGGCTGGCTGGCTGGGATTGGTGCATTTTTGTTCTACACGTGGGTTGTTTACCCGCTCGTTATCCCAGCCATCATGCTTGAGGGGCAAAGTGCATGGACGGCAATTGGTCGCGCATGGCATTTAGCAAAACCACGCTTTTGGACGCTAATATGGTGGGTGGTCGCGCTCTCGCTGCTTATTTTGACTGTTCAAGCAGGCATTCAGGGATTGCTAACGATGGTATTGGGCGCAACACTCTTTGATGGAATCGTCAATCAAGAGTTTGGCAATACAGAAATTTGGGCGGTAATGGGGGTGACGATTGGAACAGTATTGGTTAGCCTATTTGTCAATCCGCTGCGTGTCGCCGTGATGACGCTGATCTATTTTGATTTACGCATTCGCGCAGAGGGGCTTGATTTGGTGGTGCAAAGCTCAGAGTTACCACCGATTGAGCTATTGGCAACGGCTCCACAGGGGAGGAGAGAGGGGAGGGTCGTGAGTTGGGGGGATGTCGGCCGACTGTTTCTCTTTGGACTCTCTTTTTTCCTATTTATCGTCGCGCTCTACCTAATTCTAGTCGCGTTTATTGCCGCCATTATTTTCAGCACAGTCGGCTTCTAGCTATGAGCTGGCATACACCTCATCCATTGCATACAGCACATCCCCTAGCTCATCCACCTCGTCCGCAATCTCTTGCTGCAATCGATCGTAGCGGCTGCTATCAATATCCTTTGCATCGAGCAGCAGCGTTTGTGGATAGATGGTTGCCATTGCGGTGATGGTGTCTTCAAGACGCAGCTTGGCACGTGCCATCGTTGCCTCAAGCGATTGAATAGTCGAAATTTGGCGATTGTTATTCTCGATGTTGCGCTCTAAATCGGCACGCAGCTTCTCATCTCTGACCTTCGACAATCGCTTTTTGTACTCTTTGTTTTGCCGCTCTGCCTTAGTAAAGCCATTATGAAGGCGTTGTCGTTCGCCTCGATACTCATCCAGCCGACTGGCCATCACATAAATCTCTTCAATCCACTCGTCAAATTGGCTCGCCATACTTTCCAGTTGTACCTTGAGCGCACCATCGGGCCGCACCGTTATCAAGTCAGTGATACGCGAACGATAGTCGAGAGCCTCTTCAAGGTAGGCACGTAACTCATTATCCTTGATGTCGCCGGGCGTAAAGTCATCGCGCAACAGCGATTCAACGACCTTGTGTGCGATGTCTGGATCGGTGTAGCTCGAATAAGCAAGCGCGAGATAGGCAACGATTCCAACGAGCATCCACGTTACATTTGGAATACCAAAAATGGATGCCTCAAACAGGGAAAGAATGAATGTCAAGAGAAAGGAGAATGCCAGTACCCCCGCACTTTCGGGACGCATGAGAGCATATTGCAGTAGCGCGCGTTGCACACGCTCTTCGAGAGCTTGCTTTTCTTCGTTCATCGGTGAACAGTGAGTAGCAAACAACAAACAGTAAGCCTGACAAAGGGCTTACTGTTTACTGCCGCCCGTTCACTAAATTTCTAGGCTTTCTAGCTCTTTTAACAACTCTTCATCGCTGATGTCATCTACTCTTGGTGCTGGTTTTGCCAGACCCAAACGGCGTTTGCGTTCTTCAAGCTGAAGATCGAGTTCGGCCGAACCCAAGGCCTCATCCATCTGATTATCCAAACGGCTAGAATACATTTCTGCTTCAGCATCAGCCTTGTCGATGCGGGCGCGAATCGAATTGCCCAAACGCTCCATATCGGCATCGCCAACGCCCATCAAATCGTCCACGCTGCGGATCGCTTTAACCGTCTTCTCTTTCGACTTCGCCAATTTGAGCAACGCTTCCAATTCGCGCTGTTCTTGCTTGACCTCATCGAGTTTCGCTTGCAGCTTGAGACGGGCCGATTGCAGCGTCTTGTATTCACGCTCTTGGCTGACCCACTGAGCGTGATACTGCTCTTGCATCGCGCGTGCATTGTTGAGCTTGCTCTGAGCCGCCCGCGCCAAATCAGCCTTGCCCTGCATCAAGAGTAGGTCGATGCTACGATCATATTTATCGGCTTCCTTCTTATACTCTGCGTATTTGCGCTTAAGCGTGCGAACCTCACCGCCAACAGTTGCCGTTGCTTCCTCTAATTCACGCAAGTTTTGCTGTGCATCCCGAATATACTGTTTCATGACAGCAGGTGAATTGGATTGCAGCGCACGATCAACCATGTCGTGCATGTTGGCTTGAATGAGAGTTTTTGTCTTTTGAATGATGGAGGCCATCAGTATCTCCTAGATAATTTGCAGGTGGCTAGTCACTCGTTGAGGGCTGACCACGTTATATTGCTTTTGTCTCGATGACTGTAGTATACCAGCCAAGAATAGAGCTGCGAAATGTGAATTTGATGGTGGGTCTGCTTCAAAAACCTACCTGTATGACAGGGCTGATCAGTTCTAAAAATAGACACAGCATATATGGTGACAACAATCGCGCTCATCCCTCTATATGCGGCTTGGGCTTCTCATAATTCTTAGAACCGAATAACAGGGTACTTAGCTTATACTCCTCATACCACCCGAACAATAATGGAAAGTGTTAGTCTCAGAGCCCATTATGTCAAATAAAGCCGCATCACGCCTAGATACCGTTCCTGTAAATCAAACACAATCTCAGTTAACCGTGTTGCACAACGAGCGCAATAGCGACGGTCAATCAAAACTCGATTCAAGTCACCAATTGTGATGACAGGTAAGCTGTCTGGTTGCAGTAAGCGACGAATGACTGCCTCTAATGATTGCTCACCATCTTTGCGTGTGCGATTGCCGGTTAGCAAAATCCAGCCATTCTCCTGACACATCTGCCAAACTACCTCGTCATCTGCATCAATCGCCAAGCCGACTTGCTCAAATCTTAAGAGAACCATTGGCGCAATATCCAAAAATCCTAACCGCTTAATAGCGTTAAAGATAGCCTCTGCATGTCCCACGCAGTTATGGTCGCTCAAAATGACTTGCATCAAATTTTGCCAGTACGCTGCAATCGCTCACGCAAGTTGTAAAACGCTTGTCGCTTTTCAGTCATTGGCAGGGTGATTCTTTCGCGTTCTGCAATTAATGCACGGTGAAAGCGCTCATTTTCCGCTTTTTGTCGCAATATCTCTGTTAGTTCACTTTCTAGTCGGGCGCGGTTGGACTGAATATAGTCGAGTGCGATTTGCACCTGTAATGGCGTTAGATTGTAGTTGACGCAAATGTAGTAAAGATCATGTCCAGCATCATGTGCCTCCATTACATCATAGACTGAAACGCGGCTATGACTGATAAGCGGGCCGAGATCGGTTTCCCTAATTTTGTATTTGGGTGCTATATTCAACATTGATTTCTCCATAATCAATTCTTTATAACCGACGTACACTATGACAAATCTTGGCAGTGTTTGCCAACTTATTAGAGATGTTCAAGGTAAATCGCGTCGAATCCAATAGCTTTGTCAGCTCTACCAGCGATGATGGACATGTTCGCGGATGAGAGCGTTGTAGATTTGTTGGATGGTGGCGTGAGTTTCGGCCGAAAATCCCCCCACCTCGCTCGCTCTCGCATTATCCACCACTTGCGATGGCTTCTTCCCACCCGGAATCGCACAGCTAACTGCCTCAAAGTCCAAAATCCAGCGCAGTGCAAATTGAGCCACCGTCATACCATCTGGCACAATCTCGCCAATCTGTCGTGCAGCCTCAACCCCAGCAGCATAAGGCACACCTGAAAATGTTTCCCCAACATCAAATGCAGCCCCGTCTCGATTGTAGTTACGATGGTCGTTGGCGGGAAATGTGCTGTCAAGCCCATACTTGCCCGTCAGCAAACCGCTTGCTAACGGGACTCGTGCCAAAATACCGACATCTTTTGCCAATGCCTCGCGGAAGAACAGTTGGCTCGGCCGCAAGCGAAACGCATTAAAAATAATCTGCACCGTTTTGACGTTGGAGTACTCAATTGCTTTCAACGCCTCTTCGACCTTCTCAACACTCACGCCATAATGCTTGATTTTTCCCTGCGCCATCAACTCGTCGAGTGCAGCAAATGTCTCAGGTGTGTAGTAAGTGTCAGTTGGTGGACAGTGTAGCTGCACCAAGTCGAGCGCATCTACCGCTAAGTTCTTTAGGCTGCGCTCCACAAAGCGCGTTAAATTTTCTGCATTGTAGCCAGTCACATTGTGTGGGTTGAGCCGTCGCCCAGCCTTGGTTGCCACGTAAAATTCATCATTGGGACGCTCACGACGTAAACGTGCGATCAATCTTTCGCTACGCCCATCACCATAGACATCGGCCGTATCAAAAAAGTTGATCCCATTGTCCAACGCCGTATGCAGTGTTTTTAGCGCATCCTCCTCACTCACATTACCCCAGTCGGCCCCAATTGCCCATGCCCCGAAACTAATCTCTGAAATTTGCCAATTTGTTTTACCTAGTCTTCTGTATTTCATAAAATTTCACTGTTCACTCATGTAGATGATCGCATCGCTCGCGATCCCCGAAATATAGGTGCATCATCGAAAGTAGATAGTTAAATGACAACGATGCGGGTCAGCGAGAGCAGTTGACGAGCCGATTTCTACCTACAACAAGCAAGAATTTCGCTGACAAACCACTATTATAAGACACCGGATAAAAATAAGGAGTTGTTATCTAGGAGCAAATGAGACAAAAACTTCTCAGGCGCATCATCCAAACTTATAATTTTTTCGATTTGTTAAAAACTACGTGCCAACAACAAACTATCTGTTTACAAGATGTATAAAAAACGTATAATAGTAGCAATAGTTCCTAAGTACTCTTTCTTTACAAAAGTCACTCTACCAACTACTCCAAGAAAGAGATATTTATTAATAGCGCAAAAGTTAACAGACACTGATATGCTTCTCTCCCAACAACTTTTGTTGGAGTACTTAGTGGCGAACCATTAAAGGAATATGCGAGTGTAGTTTATGATCGCGGCTTTAGACGAAACCCTTCGTGCGTTGCTTCTCCGTGAACTCCCCCTCCGTAGTGGGGAAATAGACATAGAATTTGAACAACCCAAGCGGGAGTGGAGTGCGCGTCTAAGCAAGCCGACAATTAATCTGTTTCTTTATGACATGCGCGAAAACACGCAGTTGCGTGTTCAACAGCGTGAGCGTGTGATGCAGACAGCTCGCAACGGCCGAGAGACCCATGTTGCACTCAAACGCACGCCATTTCGCATGGATTGCTACTATCTCATCACCACGTGGGCAAACGAAACTGAGGATCAGCATAATCTGCTCGGTGCGGCCGTTACCGCTCTACTGCGCCATCCAACGATTCCCGCCGAATTCCTAGACGGCGAGCTAGAAGATCAGCCCTACAAAATTATTAGCAAGCTCGCATCCCCAGACATGCTGCCGAACGTCAGCGAAGTATGGGGTGTTTTGGACAATGAGATGCGTCCTGCTGTTCCACTTGTGCTGACAATCACGATTGATCCGTGGGATATGGAGCCAGTTCGCATGGTTCAGACGTTGACATTGCGGACTGGGGAAATGGGTCGGCCGAATCAGCTCATCGAAAAGAGCGACACGGAACGATTGACAATTGGTGGCTTCGTGTTTGATGCAAATAACCGTCCTTTGCCGAACGCCGAGCTATGGATTCGCGGCACGGGATTTCACACACAAACAAATCTTCAGGGACAATATCGTTTCTCTGGCTTGACCGCGGGTGAATATACGCTGCTGGCAATTGATCGAGATAACGAAAGTGTCACAAAGACAGTAATAATTCCAAATGGGGACTACAACATCAATTTTTGAGGAGGGACAGGCATAAGCGGAAAGTTTCACAAGCATAAAAACGTAAGGTAACAAATACCAAAACATACTGTGTGACGTACAGATGTCACAAAGAGGCTCGTCAATTTGTTCAGGAAAGCTGAACATAAAGGAGAATTCAAATGGCAACAACTTATAAATCTCCCGGTGTCTATATCGAAGAACTTGACAAAGGGATAAAGCCGATAGAGGTCGTAGGGGTATCAACCGCTGCATTTATTGGCATTTCAGAACGCGCCAGCATACTCGATGAAAATGGAAATCCAACTGAGTCACGCTTAAACAAAGCGACATTGATCACGAACTGGCGACAATATACACAGATATTTGGCGGTTTTATATCAGGTGCGTATATGCCTGATGCCGTCTACGCTTACTTTTCAAACGGGGGTGGCCCCTGCTACGTGACCAGCCTGCGCTCTTTGCAGGATAGTGGTCAGAATGAGGTAGCCGCCTCTGTAGATGTGGCCTCTGACAAAGGCAGCCCTGCCTTCTCAGTGACGTTGAATGTTGTAGGCGAGGTTGGCAATGGTAAAACCGTCGTTGTGGCAGATGGCAAAGACAAAGGCACGTTTGATCTGACCATCAATGGAGAAACTGTAAAAGGTCTATCCATGAAAAAGACAGACGCAAACTATGTCGGTAAAGCATCCTTTGGCACTGGCACGATTGAAAACATCGGCACATCAACAGCAACCCCGATTGCAGGCACCTATACCCTAGATGGTGGTGGGATCGTCGTCTCTCCACTGAGCATTAAGGAAGTAGTTGGTGATATTGAAGCGCGTACAGGTCTTGCTGGGCTAGAGGCGTTTGATGATATTCGTTTGATGACGGCTCCAGACATTTGGATTGGCTATGATGGCTCTGCGAAAGAAAAAGAGCGTATTAAGGGCATCCAAACGGAAATGATCAAGTATTGTGAGAAGATTGGCTACTGCTTTGCGCTTTTGGACACTCCGGAAGGGCTAACGGCACAGGGCGCAAAAGAGTGGCGTGAATATGTCAACTTCGACACATCCTATGCTGCAATGTACTACCCTTGGGTCAAGGTAGCTGATCTGAGCGACAGCAGCGAGCAGAGCAAATTTGTGCCGCCAAGTGGCTCGATGGTTGGTATTTACAACCGCACAGATTCGGAGCGTGGTGTCCACAAAGCACCTGCAAACGAAGTGTTGCGTGGTGTGATTGACGTTGAGCGACGCATCACGAAGGGTGAGCAGGCTGTTCTGAACCCCATTGGTGTTAACTGCATCCGTGAGTTCAAAGGGCGCGGCATCCGTATCTGGGGCGCACGCACACTGAGCAGCGACGGCTCTTGGAAATACATCAACGTGCGCCGTTTGTTCATCTTGATCGAGGCATCAATGGATATTGGGCTGCAATGGGTCGTCTTTGAGCCGAACGATCACGATTTATGGGCGCGTGTCCGTCGTGACGTGACCGGTTTCTTGCGGATGATTTGGCGCACGGGCGCACTGTTTGGCACATCAGAAGATGAAGCATTCTACGTGAAATGCGACGAGGAACTGAACCCAATTGAGGTGCGTGACGCGGGTCAGCTTATTATTGAGGTAGGTGTCTGCCCAGTTAAGCCGGCCGAGTTCGTTATTTTCCGCATTAGCCAATGGGCAGGACCAAACGCTGAGTAAAAGAAGTCTGGCAGGAACTTTAGCTTGTTAAGGATGTTTCGGGAATTGTTGGACATTAAAAAATTAAACGGGTAAACGTAGTACGTGGTACGTGGTACGTGACCAGATACACATCACGCACCACACAATGATTACCCAATTTAATTCTTAAACTTCAACAATTCCCAAAACATGTAAAACCAACAGTTGTTTAGTTCCTAGCTATCTAACAACATGAAAATTGGACAGGAAACACCCTATCCAATTAAGGAGATTTATTATGGCCGGTTCAAATAATATGGTCGATACCGCACGCGAAGATCCTCTAGTCTCCTTTCACTTTGCTGTCGAAGTGCAGGGGCAAATCGCAGGTTACTTTACAGAGGTTGCAGGCTTAGGGTCTGAAAATGAAGTCATTGAGCATAACGTCGTCAATGACGCTGGTGTTGAGGTTGTGCTGAAGATTCCGGGTCGTCTGAAATGGGGCGACATCGAGTTGAAACGTGGCATCACAAGTAATATGGACTTGTGGGTGTGGCGCAAGATGGTCGAGGATGGTCAGGTCAACTCAGCCCGCAAGAACGGCTCAATCACGATGTATGACCAAAGTTTGACAGAGGTTGCACGTTGGAACTTTGAGAACGGTTGGCCATCTAAAATTGATGGGCCGTCAACAAAATCTGACGATAGCTCAATTGTTGTCGAAGCATTGACGGTTGTTCATGAGGGTATTTTCCGCGCAAACTAACCTTGTGAATTTGTGAATGATTGAGACAGCAGCCATCGATGCGGTGGCTGCTGTCTGTTTGAAGTGGTTTTACTGTAGATTTTAATAGCCAGCGTGAGCAAAAGGTATAACATAGAGCGTCTTGGTCGTTTGCTCCTCCAACATAGTGCGTCATCCAACGCATAGCAAAATAGCTCTCGATGAATATAGAAGAAGATAAAGTGATTCACATGCCCTACTCGGCTCCGGGCGTTTATATTGAGGAGATTGATCGGCGCGTTCGGCCGATAGAGGCCGCCCCCACTTCGATTACCGCCTTTATCGGTGTGACGGCCGAGGCAAGTCGCAAGGAGATTGACACACGCGGCGATGACATGAAAAGTAAACGGCGCGTCGTTGAAAACTTGCTAAACAAAGTTGTCCCTGTTCCTAACTGGTCATATTTTGTCGATTTTTTCGGTGGGTTCCTAGAAGATGCCTATTTACCAGATGCTGTCTATGGTCACTTTAGCAATGGGGGGGACACGTGTTACGTGATGAGTGTTCATGCTGTGCGTGAGTTGAAGGCACATGAACAAGTTAAGCCTTTTTTAAGTGTCGAAGATATTTTAGGAAACGATGATGAACGGACAGGGCTTGCCGGAATCAAGGTGTTAGAAATTGTCAACTTAGTTGTCTGTCCAGACTGTTTTTATGGGTATGATGCGGCCGATGAGAAGTCGGTCGAGCGCGTTAAAACAATTCAAACAAAAATTATTAACCATTGTGAGGAGACGTTTCGGTTTGCCATTCTCGATATGCCACCGCGTTTGAGTGCGGCCGAAGCCGAAAAATGGCGTGAAGAGACAACCAATTTTGATAGCAAGCACGCGGCTGTGTACTATCCATGGATTGAAATTCCACATCCATCAGGGGCGGGGACAAAATTTGTGCCGCCGAGCGGCTACGTTTCAGGCATTTATCATCGCAGCGACGAGATGTATGGTGTGCATAAAGCACCAGCCAATGAAGTGTTGCGTGGGGTGGTTGGCTTAGATGGTTGGCTGACACACCATGAACATGCGCGTCTGAATCGCATGGGCGTAAACTGTTTACGCGCTTTTCCGGGCATGGGTATTCGCGTCTGGGGCGCAAGGACACTGAGCAGCGATCAGGCTTGGCGTTACATCAACGTGCGCCGTCTGTTTAACATGATCGCAGAGTCACTTGACCGTGACCTACTGTGGGTTGTTTTTGAGCCAAATGACCGTTTTTTGTGGGCGTTTGTGCGACGAGATGTTTCAGCGTTTTTGCGGCAGGTCTGGCAAAGCGGTGCGCTGATTGGCACATCACAAGAGGAAGCGTTTTATGTCAAGGTGGATGAAGAGATCAACCCACCTGCCGTGCGTGATGCGGGTCAGCTCATTATCGAAATTGGCATTGCACCTGTGAAACCGGCCGAATTTATCGTCTTGCGCCTCAGCCAATGGGCTGGCGCAAATGCAGAGCCAGCATGATGCAAGAGGGATTAGCGTTTACTTTGCCACGTGGCTACGTGGATCAGTGGGGACAACGGCATCAGCAAGGATGGATGCGGCTTGCGTCAGCGGCCGATGAAATCGAACCGCAAGGCGATATGCGAGCAGCGGGGAATCCTGCCTATTTATCAATCTTAGTGTTAGAACGAGTCGTGGAGCGGATTGGGACAATTACGAATGTATCGGCCGAGTTGCTCGCCTCACTGTCCGCCTCTGATTTTCTGTATTTACAAGATGTGTACTTGCATCTCAATGCGGTGGAGCCTTCTGTCTTTCAAACAGCTTGCCCGTTTTGCACCAATCTGTTTGAGATTCAGATTCCACGCTTGGTCAACGTATAATGGACGATAAACAAAAAGGGGATAACCAGAAACGCCATCTAACAGAAGAACAGATGAAAGCGGTATTCGAGAAAGTGTACACACTCTGGCAATTTGAGCTAGAAGTTTTACGCGAACGGCGGCGGCTACATGGACGCACGCTTCGCAAACGTTAAATGACCAGAATCGGCAATGCCAATGAACCCTTCCGCCCATTCGCAAACCCTGCATTTCGTTTTGTCGTCTCAATCTCGGGTTTATCAAATGTCGGCGCATTCACAGAATGCACCTTGCCGACGGTCGAATGGGACATTTATGAGATTAAAGAAGGCGGCACGAATACTTTCACTCACCAAATGCCGGGGCGACGCAAACGTGCGCGTTTGACCTTGAAGAATGGGATCGGTACCGGGGATTTAGTAAAATGGTGTAAAGAATCAATGGGTGAGAATTTTATGCGGCGCAACATCACAGTGACATTAATGAATGCAAAGCGTGAAAAGTTGCTGATGTGGCATTTGAGTGCCGCTTATCCCGTTAAATGGACAGCCCCAGCATTAAAGACAAGCGATAACTCCGTGGCGATTCAAACGCTCGAATTTGCTTGTCACGAGATGGAAATTGTGGAGGCTTGATGTCAGATCGGCTGGTGCAGCGCATACAACAGCATCATCGTATTGGGTTAACCTTGCGTCAACCACCGTTCGATTTGGGAGCGGTGCAACGTTCGCTGCCCATTCAACAGCAGCCACCTCTAAATCTCATAGATCGGCAATCAAGTCGGCCGATTCAGCCGCAAATTGTTCGACCTTCTGTTCCGCAGCCAACACAACGACAGGTTAATCAACCACAAAGCTTTGTCGGACAATCGACAGCACCCTCTTTTCAGCAGCCAGCGATTCAAAGACAAGCGGTTGCGCCCTCATTTACTCAACCGCAAACTTCCGTTGATCCAATACAACAGTCAATAGCCCAACAGCAAGTTGCTCAAGCATCTTTCGTTCAACCGCAAACAGATTCTTTTTCGCCGCAACCTACCATTCAGCGGCAAGTTGCTCAACCTCAACCTTTTGCTGGTCAATCGGCCGCTCCTACTTTCCAACAACCGATTCAACGTCAGGTTGCTCAACCTCCAATAGATTCTTTCTCGCCACCACCTTCTA
>CAYMGE010000109.1:0-18375 GCA_964389925.1 uncultured Ardenticatenaceae bacterium | reverse complement strand
ACCATGTAAGACCGCTTGCGGCGACGGTGGATGAAGCAGTCACTTTTTTGTCTATGGATCACTTTTGATCACAAAAAAGATAGCAGATGAACATCCTAATCTTAACGCCGCAACTTCCCTACCCGCCCCATCAAGGCACATCCCTACGAAATTTCCACATCCTCAAAGGTTTGGCACAGCAACACACAATTACGTTGCTGAGTTTTAGTCATTCGCTGGATGCTGATTTCGGCCCGTTGGCTGATCTGTGTGCAGAGATCGTGACGATTCCAATGCCCGAACGGACGACTGCCACACGATTGCTGCAACTGGTGACAACGCGCGAGCCAGACATGGGGCATCGACTGCGCGATGTGGCGTTTGACCTCGCGCTTGATGATTTGCTGACAAATAATCAGTTTGACATCGTGCAGATTGAGGGCATTGAGCTGGCAAATGCGATTGCGATTGTGCGCGATGTCAGCCCAACAAGCAAAGTTGTCTTTGACAATCACAACGCCGAAACGGAGCTACAGCGGCGAGCGATGGAGACAGATTCACGTAATCCACGACGCTGGGCAGCAGCCTTCTACTCATTTATCCAAGTGCAGCGACTGGCGCGGTTTGAACGCTGGGCATGTCGTCAGAGTGATGCAGTGACGGTTGTGAGCGAAGACGATAAGGATGCACTACTGAGCTTGCTGGACGATTTGCGTGGGGCAGAATTTGGAAAACGGATAACGGTTGTGCCAAATAGCATTGACATCGAACGGTATGCAAACTATACGGGTGAGTTAGAGAGCTTTGATGTTGTGTTCATGGGCAAAATGGACTATCGGCCGAATATCGACGCAGCCCTCTATTTCACCGATGAAGTCTGGCCGTTTATTCGCAGCAAACATCCCAATGCCACGTTCGCCATCGTCGGGCAAAAGCCACATGCTCGCTTGGAGCGTTTGCGAAATGTTGCTGGCGTGACAATTACGGGGTGGGTCGATAGCGTGCAGCCCTATGTGCAGGGCTGTCAAGTCTTTGTGATGCCGCTGCGAATGGGCAGCGGCACGCGCCTGAAGCTAATCGAGGCGATGGCGGCCGGCAAGCCAATTGTCAGCACTGCGATTGGGGCGGCTGGCTTTCCGGTGGTTGATGGACGACAACTATTGATCGCAGATTCGGCCGAAGCGTTTGCAGGCGCTGTCAACGCGATATTGAGTGACCAGCATCATCAACATTTGGCGCGATTTGCGGCCGAGTTTGCGACAAAATACGATTGGCGCACTATCGTCCCACGCTTTTTTGTCGTGTACGATCAGCTATCTAACTGAGCGGCACGGCTGTCGTCTCTTTGATCTCTTTCAACACCACGCTCGTCTCAACGCGGGCGACCCCTTCTAGCCCCATGAGCGTTGACATGAGCAAGTCATCCAAATGCTCTCGATTGCGGGCAACGAGCTTGAGCAGATAGTCTGAGCTTCCCGTCATGCGATGACACTCCAACACCTCTACGATGTTCTGTACAGCCACATCAAACGCTTTGACCGACTCAATGTCGTGCCCCTGTAGCATGACCATCACAAAGCAGAGCAGTTCGTATCCGACCGCTTGCCGATCCACAATCGAGCGATAACCGGCAATAACGCCGTGTTCTTCCAGTCGTTTGACTCGTTTCTGTACACCTGATGGCGATAGTGAAACAAGCCGAGCAAGCTCGGCAATCGTCATTTGCGAATTGCCTTGCAAATGATACAGTATTGTGCGATCTCTTTCGTCGAGATTAATCATAAGATCCCTTCCAAGTAATTCAGGCTATAGTAACGAAATATCACTATCTGTCAACAAATTTTCCATAAATCACGCTTCCGTGAAGAAGTCGGTAAAAAGAGGATAGAATTGACACATTTAGTGTGACAAATGAGGTTGGCGCACATACTGATGGTAGATTTAGAGTATACAAAGGATGTGAGATGATTTTGGCAATGGATGTGCAGTATGCAGACAAGGAAGCCGTGGTTGCAGGGGTGTTATTTGAAAGGTGGCAAGATGCCGAACCTATTCGAGACTTGACTGCAACTGTTACAAACATCGCCCCCTACGAACCGGGCAGCTTCTACAAGCGCGAACTGCCCTGCATTTTACACCTCATCAATCAATATCATCTGTTCCCGACTTACATCATCGTGGATGGATATGTCTTTTTAGACGGCGCGTCGCGTCCGGGCTTGGGCAAATACCTCTTTGATGCACTCAATCAGTCTATTCCGATCATTGGCGTGGCAAAACGTAGGTTTAAGGGAATTGATGCGTCTTATGGTGTCTTGCGCGGCGAAAGTTTAACGCCACTCTATGTCACTGCGGTTGGAATTGAGGTGGTGGAGGCGCAAAGGTTGGTCGGTTTGATGCACGGCCGATATCGTATACCAACGTTGCTAAAGCGCGTCGATCAACTTTGTCGAGGCTATTTGTAGTCGCTTGACTTGTACAATACCATCGCCAAAATCAGAGGAGTTTACATGGGCGGATGCCCACCAACGAAGTCATGAAAATGACAGGATGAGCGCCTGAACAGGCTATTCTACAGAAGCCCAAAGGTCGTTTTTCGGCCGAATTGTCAAAGAAGCCAACTTCCCCACATCTTGATCCAAAAATCGCAAGCTGAATCGCTGCAAAATCTGCGTCAACGCGAGTGTGCTTTCAAGTAGGGCGAACTGGTTGCCGATGCAGAGACGTGCGCCACCGCCGAAGGGGAAGTAGGTGAAGCGGGGGGTGAGGGGCTGGGAAAAGCGGTTGGGGTCGAATTGGGCAGGGTTTTGCCAATAGAGTGGATGATGGTGCATCAGATAGGCGGAGATGAGGATGGTTGTGCCAGCAGGGATGTCGAGGTCGTTGATTTGGTCGGGATGCTGGGCTGTTCGGCCGAATAACCAGCCCGGTGGATACAAGCGCAACGACTCGTCTATCACCTGCCGCAAATAGGTCAACTGCCCCACATCTGCCAACGTCGGGGTGCGCGTCCCCACAACCGCCTCAATTTCAGCGCAAACATGCGCCAAAATCGGCCGATGTTTGTCAAGCAGCCACAGCGTCCATGTCAGATGGCTCGCTGTCGTCTCATGCCCTGCGAGAAAGAGCGTCATCGCCTCATCGCGTAGCTGCTGGTCGCTCATGCCGATGCCCGTCTCTTCATCCTGCGCCGCCATCAACATGCCGAGTAAGTCGTTACCAAAATCGGCCGATTCCCGCCGTTCCGCAATGATGCGATAGATAATTTGGTTGAGTGTATTGATCTGAGCGTAGGCAGCTTGGTTGCTCGGTAATGGCAAATGATCTAAAAACCCCAGCGGTAAAATCGCCCGTTGCTGGAACATCTTGAGCAAGAGGTCGAGCGCGTCGGAAACTTGTCTTGCTTCGGCCGCTGAAATGGCGGAACCGAATAGAGCTTTGGCAACGATGGTGAGGGTGAGGAGGGAGAGATCGGCCGAGGCATTCACAACCACCCCTTTTTGCCACCCCGCTAACATCTCATCAACACACCCCGTCATCGTCCCCGCCAACTGACCGATCTGTCGCCGATGAAACGCCGGCTGCATCATGCGCCGCTGCTGTCGCCAAAAATCCCCCTCATTTGTCAACAACCCGTCCCCCAACAATATCTTCGCCGCGTGCATTGCCTTCGACTTGCCATAGTTCCGCGCATTCCTGACCAGCACATGCTCGATCATCTTCGCATCGCAAACCAAAACATATCGCCGCTTCGGAAACCAAACGACATCCCCATACTCACGGTGAACACGACGCAGTGCGTCGGCAAAGTTGTCTTGTGCAAAATAGCGGAAAGCGCGATACGGTAGAGTTGCCATATTATATCTATTCAGTTTAGGTGTGAATCAATCGTAAATCAAGTCTCCAACATACAATAAAGGACAACTTAATTTAGGAGCACTATATGTCTACAAATCAATCACTATGGCAGGCACGCGCCGACGCACTTTTTAATACGACCCGCACCGCAAAAGAAGACATCACTGGAATGCAGAAGATCGTCAATATCATGACCGATTTTGGCTCCGAATTGACCGTTGATGATGTTCGCTCAATGGTCAGTAATAACATCGGGCCTGATATCTTTCCTGAGACCCGTCCTATCATTGAGCTAGAAAAGGGCGAGCCTATTCTCAATAATCGACTGATCACGCTCGATGCGCTTTTAACTTGCCTTGACGCATTTGCCCACAAGCAGTGGGCATTTTTCCACAATGGGTTTGAGCGCAATGGTGGCAATAATAAGAAGGGGTATTTGAGCTACTCTAAACGCTATCCAGAGGAGCTTGTTTACCGTGCAACGCTCGATCAAATTGCGTTTGATTTGGAAGTGGTACAAAAAGCATTTACGCAATCGCTACGGGTCGGCAATAGCCCAGAGGCGTTAAAGGCGATTCGATTGGCAGATAAATACGTCGCATTTCTGCTGAATCTGGTTGATACACCTGATGAGTCACGGAGAGAGACCGCGCCTCAGTTAATTAACAAAACAGCGGCTGTCACTTATATGGGCAAGTCGTTTCAGGCTCGTATTGTGCCGTATGCGCCTGTTGCGCTCATTGGTGTGCCAACAACGATTGTTCATTCTCTTGACTATGATACAAAAGGGATGCTTTGCCTTGATGAAAATGGCGAGCCTTACCCCGAAGATTTTTCTGGCGAGAAAATATGTCATGATGCCCAAGGGGTACCGAATCCGCGCTTGAATGTGCGCGATTTCTTGGCAATTTCACACGAGGTCGGTCACTATATTTTCCGACATGGTGCAATCAAAGTTGGCACACGCGATATGTCTGTGAGCCGCGCTGTTTACAATCTCACACCTTCGCTCCCCGCTTGGCTTGACGATTGGGTTGAAGAGATTTTTTCCGATGTTTTTGCGGCAGTTACGGCTGGTGGCGCAGCTGGCGAAACTGCACGGGAGATTCAACTTGACAATGATCCTGCACGACTACTTGCCTATGACGCACACTATCCATTTGGTGCGCTGCGCCCCTATATTTATAGTGATGTGCTGCACTTAATCGATCATACGATTGAAACAGATAGCGGTGATCTATTAGCTCCTGAAAAGATATGGACGGGGCAAGTATTGGAGCGGCTGTGGACAGGTGAGTTAGCTGTACGTGGTATCAATATGGATACAATGGTGACAATCGGACAGCAAACTTACACCCTAGAAAAAGTGCGTTCACATGTTTTGAGTGCTATCACAAGTTGCCTATTGGTTTTAGCAAGGCAATATCAAGAGCAAACGATTGAAACTGTTGGGCAGATAGTCAGTACACGTCCATTTTTGCGTCGTCGTCTGCGTAATAACTTCGCAGTTGAGGTTGGCACATCAACAACATTACCTGATTGGCAGCTTGACAAAAAGATTGTTGAACAGTTGCCACGTAAGCTGGAAGATATTCCATTTGATGTGAAATCTTTCACCACACAGTTGCGTCAACTGTTGCACCGTGAGACAGCCCCACCAATGTTACGTCTGGAACTTGACCACTCAGTCAAGGATACCAAATGGCAACTGAGCGATAACGGAAATCCACTCCCTTTCACGGGAGTAGTGGGCGAGACTGTGCGTGTCTTGGGTGGGAATGTGCGGGACATATATCTTGAACTGCTTGCTCGGCCGAACTCGCGCTTCACAACAGACCGTCTACCCCCAGAAATTTGGGAAGTTGTCTTCTCAATGAATGGGTGGACAACAGGTGGCCCGGAGAATGATCCAGTTGATCCTGTTTAGAACTGGGCGAGTTGAGATTGAATGAGTGCCGTCTTTGGATGGCGAACAGAGCGTGCATGTTCAAGTGTATCTTGCCATGCACGTCTTGCATCTTGAATTCGATTTAGCTCTTTTAAGATAATGCCACGCTGCCACAATGCGTAAACCAAGCTAAAAACAGCATCCACCTGTCGAAAAAGATGAATGCTTTGCTCAACCCGTTGCAAGGCTATCTCTGGCTGATTTCTCTTTCGCTCAAGATTACTCAACTCGTAATAAACCAGTCCCTCGTCTTTGGTTGCCCCCATCATCGAGTAAGTCGTGATGCATTTTTCGGCCAGCATCTTAGCTTTTTCATAGTTGTCGGCACGAATCGCACAGATAAGCGAGATATACAGAACAGAGGCCATGAGATCGGTATTGTTGAGCTGTGAGGCAGTCTGTAACGCTTCTTGGCAAATGGTGTTTGCCAAATCAAGTTGCCTCATCTGAACCAAGATAGTCGCGTAGGTTTGTAGTGTGCGAACAAAATAGGCTGGCGAGGTCGTTTTTAATTTTTTTGTGGCCGATTTACAGTGGTTTTCGGCCGATTCCAACGCCCCATTCCGTAAACATAACCGTGCCAGACGATAATGCACCAGCCCCAGACCTCTTTCATCCGCTAATTTTTGCTTGATTTCCTGTGCCTCTATTAACCATTGATGTGCATCTTCGTAAATCCCGCGCTCGATAGCAAGCCGCGCCAAATCAAGCATCACATCCGAAACGAAGAGTGGGTCATCGACCAGTTCATACGCTGCTTCGAGTAACGATTGGGCTTCTTCATAGTCGTTCTGCTCGATGCAGACTGCCCCCCAATTGTGTAGGATATATGCTTCATTGAGCGGGTCACAGAGGTATTGCGCGGCAGTACGGGCAAGTGGCAAGATGGTGCGAGCGTCGTTATAGTGACCGAGCTTAGAGAAGGTGGGGGTAACTGCATTGACGAGGGCGAGCGTCTGTTGCCAATCGGCACGAGCATGGGCGGTGTGGACAACCGATAGGAGATTGTGCCAGTCAGTTTGCAAAAAATTGGGATCATCGGCGTGCTGTGTGGCAAATGCGGTGAAGTGGGCGATCATGCGCTCTTGATAAATGGACAAGTTTGGTGCCTTTTCAAAGGCAAAGTCAGCCAACAGCGCATGTTGCCGATAGCGTTGACCGTCCAATGGTGTCAGCAAGGAGAGCGCGACTAAATCGGAGAGGGTTGCGGCGGAAAATGGAAGTGAGTGTGTGAGAAGCGCGGCAAACGCATCGGCCGAAAAACTCTTCCCCTCAAACACCGCCAGCGCACAAAATGCCTCTTGAAGCTGCTCTGACAACATTCCCCAACTCACCTCAAACGAAACCCGCACAGCGCGGTCGCCGACTTGCAGCGCAGAAAGGCGTGATTGAAGCTGTTCTAGTTGTGCGACAAGCGTTTCCAATAAATAGTATGGACGGGCGCGGAGGCGTTGGGCGATGATTTCGAGCGCGAGGGGTAGACATTCGAGTTGTTCACAAATAGTGTGGGCAGCGGTAAGTTCGGCCGAAACCCGCCCCTCCCCAATCACCTCTGTCAACAGCGCAACCCCATCCTCGCGTGACAACACATCAATCGGCAACGCTAACGCATCGAGCGCAGAAGCGATGTCATGTAGGCGCGTCGTCAGCACAATTAGACTATCGCCACTGGCTGGAATCAAAGCACGTAACGCCTCTGCACGATCCACATTGTCTAACACAAGCAGCGCACGTTTCTCAATCAATAAGTCACGTAAAACAACCGCTCGATTTTCAACAGACTTGAGGTGGGCTAAATCACGGCCGAGTCGTTCGCCCCAGCGTCCCAAAATGTGTAGCAAATCCTCGTCCTCGGCGTGCGCCCAGAGAACGCCATCGGGAAAATCGGCACACCACTCATGCGCGAGAAAAGTCGCCAGCGTTGTTTTGCCAATGCCACCCATACCGACGAGGGCGCAAATCGGCCGATTAAACGCATCTAACCGCTCTCGAATCGTCGCTGCAAGCGTCGTGCGACCGACAAAATGGGTGGGTAAAGCGGGTGCTTCAAATGGAGGGTCAGTCGAAATGGTTCGCAGCGGCTTTGACGTGCCAGCGATGATGTTATCGTACAGTTGTTGTGTTTCGGCCGACACGCCCACTCCTAACTCATCCTGCAAAATCTGCAAGCAGCGTTTGAATTGGGCAACCGCTTGCTCACGTTGCCCTGCATGATCGTACAGCCGCATCAATTGACGGTGTGCCTCCTCGCGCCATGGATCGAGATCAGCCTCTCGTTTGGCAGCGACAATAGCAGATTGAATGTTGTTTGCCTCTAAGTGCTGGACAGCAAGTGTGTGGAATAGATTGCGTGCGAGTTTTTCGAGACGGGTTTGTTGATTTTGCAGCCATTCGAGGAAGTTGCGTGCGCCATCTTCATCGGCGATGCGGAAGTTGTAAAGGAGGGCGGCGCGGTAGAGATCGGCCGAATGCTGCATCTCAACCAGCGACCGTTCCCCTAAGCGAGTCGCACAACGTTCAAACTCACACACGTCGATCTCGTAATCGCTGTTTAAATTCCAACCCACTTCACGGCGCGTGATCGTCAAAAAGTCACTCATGCGCCCCAGCTTATTCAAAACAATGCTCAAATTATTGCGGGCGCGTTTCTCGACTTTATTGCCCCAAAGCAGCCCAGCCAGCCGTGAACGATGATGCGGCGTGCGCGTCACAGCGAGATAACATAGCAACGCAATCGCCTTGTCGGGCAAACTCGCATGAATCGGTTTTCCATCCAAATAGATTTCAGCACGATCAAACAGCACTAAGCGTAATGCAGCCATCTCCTTCTCTCCAAATCAACGCAAAATCAATCATCGATCAATTTACGCTTGATTTACTTACCTCATTCAAATGACTTCCCGTTGCGATTGTACTCAAGGGAAGCAACAACCCGCAAGGAGCAATTGTGTATCGTGAACCACCACCCTACCACACCTTCATTCTACGCATCTGGTTGGAACGCGGAGAGCAGCCGCAGTGGCGGTTTGTGATTGAGAACCCTGAAACGGGGGAACGGTTGCAGTTTGATTCACCAGATGGAATGCTTGCCGCATTGAGAACAGACGTTTTGCAATTTGCGATGAGCTAAAAAAGGAGCGCACATGTCTTATTCTTTGATCAAGGGAACATTTCACATTCATTACCCACTCACTCCTCGTAATGGACCCGAACCAGATGGGGATACGATTAAGTTTATGCCAGATGATCGCCGCTTGATCGACCGACTGCCGCGCCCCAATCGGCCGCCAAAATTCACCCAATCGGGAATCACCACGCTACGTCTGGAAGGTATCGACGCGCTCGAAACTCATTTTTCGATTGCGGGAACGGAATATCATCAGGAGATGAATTTGGCACTCGCGGCGCGAGATAAACTACTGGATGAGATGGGGTTTGGCACAATCACATACTTCCAAAATGCTGAATTCAAAGTTGAAACGGTTGAAAATCATCCTATTCGCGGTTACATCTTGTCGAATGGGCTAGATACTTTCGGCCGAACGATCTGTTTCGTCTACACACGCGATCATCCCGCTATCGACGGGTCAGCAATTTTTGTCGAATCAGAAATGCTGGATGCGAGTCTTAATGCGTTTTTACTACGGGTGGGTCAAGCATATCCAGCCTTTTATCTGACGTTACCGGCCGATTTGCGCCAGCATTTGACTAACATTGTGACAACGGCTCGTGATACAGGGGTTGGGCTGTGGGCGAGCGCAACGGCCTCTACGACAACGCGAGCGACAATCAATGATGCAGCGACCCTCCAACAACTCGTCATCTGGCCGAAACTATTTCGCCGTCTCGCTGCATTTTTCCAAGATGGTCACAACAATTTGATTGGGTTCGATAGTTGGTTGCGCGAAGACCCTGTTAATCGAGATGATCGACTGTTGCTACCCAATCTGGAGTTAGGCAACATGCACGATTTGATCGTTGTCGTGGATGATACGGTTGGACTGTCGCATCCGCCCGAAGATGTCGTGATCGTGCCAGATGATTATGTTCTCACTGAACCTGAGAATCCAGTCGTAACACCCGTATATTCTGGCCCTATTCGGATCATCGCAGCATTGGTCGATTCGGCCGAACGACCAGAACGCGGCAATGAAACGGTAACGCTGATCAATGTCACCGATCAGGTAATTGATTTGACTGGTTGGCATTTGGCAGATCGCAGTGGGCAGCAACAGCTAACGGGGATGTTGTCCAGCGGTGAGGCGGTACGCATCCAGTTGAGCAGTCGGATTCAACTAAGCAATGTACGTGACACGATTACCTTGTTGGACGCAAATGGGAAAATCGTCGATCAGGTTGCGTATGAGCCACGTGACTTGCCCGGTGAGGGGTACACGCTGGTATTTTGAACATGTGAGAGAACAAGGAGGAAGCCATCGGCCGAAATCTCTTGCAGGAGGGGGTTTCGGCCGATGCCAACCAATCAGGCTATCCGGGTAACAAAGATGGTGGCTCAACGCAATGGTGGCACGCACGCCGTATCACACAAATTGCAAACCGCACCTTCACTCACTTCAAAAACTGACGATAACCAAGCGCAGAAAGGCCAATACTTGCCAAATACAGCACACTGAGTGGGATCATCGTCAGCAACATCGTGATGGGATCGATGGACGGCGTAATCATCGCAGCGAGAACAGCGATCCCGACAACGGCAAATCGCCAATTGTCGCGCAACATCTTTGCCGAGACAAAGCCAAATCGGGCGAGAAAATAGAAGACGAGCGGCATCTCAAATGCGAGACCGAGCCAGAGCAAAAAGCCCGTCACAAAGCTGATATAACTGTCAACTGTCCAGTTAATTTCGATATTTTCTGAGAGGAAGGTGTTGAGAAAAAAGAGGGCTGGCGGCATGAGGAATGCCCATGCAAAGACGACACCGCCCACAAACAACAATGTGATGGCTGGCACAAAGATATAGACATAGCGACGCTCTTTTTTATGCAGGCCGGGCGCGATAAATCGCCAGAGTTGGAAGACAATCCACGGCATCGAAAGGGTCGCACCCGCTAAAAAGGCAACACGGAGAAAGTTTTCGATATTTTCTGTCGGCCGAGTCGTAATCACCTTGCCACACGCCGCTAGGATCGACGCTTCATCGAGAATAATCGCTGGATAGTTACACTCCAACAAAAACTCAAATATGTAGTTCGTAAATGCAAAGGCGACGACTGTACCAACCAACAACCCAATCGCAGCACGCACCACGTAAACGCGCAACTCGTTGAGATGGTCAAGAATGCCCATCTGATCTTCTAACTGTGGATCAAGATTTTGTGCTTGTTGTGCCATTGGGTCGTTTGGAACAAGATTCCTTCGGTGAACCTCATTGCTCATTCAGGATCATCGTCAATATCAAGTAGCGAGGGAAGTGTTGCAGGGGGAGGCGCAATGTTATTTTCAGCAACTTGCCCAGTTCCGTTAAATGCACGTTCGCCTTCCTTGTAGAGTGAATTGGGGCTTGAAACCAGCTCACGACGCAACTCTTGCACCTGCCGGCGCAAATCTTTGATGTCGTCCATCGCCCCTTTGAGGTCTTCACGATCGGCCGCATCCAGTTCTGAGTTAAGCTGATTGCGGAACTGACGCGAGATGTTTTGCAATTTTGCCGTCCATTCGCCTAGTAAACGGGCAATCTGGCGGATCCTCTGCGGCCCCAGCACCAATCCTGCCAGCACCATAATGAACAGCAATTCTCCGAAGCCGATGTTGAAAAGATTAAACCCATCCATGTTGTCAGTATGCAGTGAAGAGTTGTCAGTGACCAATCTTTTAGCGAACAGGATAGGCAAACAGACTATTTACTGTTTGCTGTTCGCTGGTTAGATTGTAGCGCAAATCGGGGAAATATCGGAATGAGACTAGGCAGGAACTAATTCTGCGCGTAACGCCTCCGTGCTTTCAGTCAAACTGCCAAGAACACCATTGACAAAACGGGGAGAGCTATCGGAGCCATACGCTTTTGCAAGCTCAACGGCCTCATTGATAGCCACTTTGATCGGTGTCACTTCATCGATCAATACCTCATAAATGGCGATGCGGAGAATGTTGCGGTCAATAATTGCAATCTGGTCGAGCGGCCATTCTGGCGCGTATCGCTGGATCAATATATCGATATTCATTTGATTATGCAGCACGCCGAGCAGCAAATTGCGACTAAAGTCGATGTTCGTGCCGCTGATTATTTCATTTGGCCCTGCATCATCGTTGATATATTCGTCATTTGGTTCGTTAAGACGACGTTGCAATAGAGGTATCGGTTCGTGAGCCGCGACATCGTATTCGTATAAAATTTCGAGTATGAGGCTACGGGCGCGTCGTCTCGGTTTCATGTTAAATCATCATCCCTGCGGGTTTGCGTTCTTACACCACAGGATAGGCTACATCTTCTACGTGTATGTTGATCGCGTTCACTTGCAAGCCACTCATCTGTTTGACACGTTCAGCAACGGCAGATTGCAGTTGTCGGCTTGTCTCCATGATGTTGACATTTGCATCCATGATAACATAGATGTCAAAGATGACACAATTTTCGTTTATCGTTAGCAGAATACCATCTTTACGATGCTGAATATCGGCCGCAGGCGGAACAGCATGGCGCACCACACCTTTTGTGGTCAACATTTCGCGCTCGGCGATGATGAGCAGGTGTTCAGGCGCAAGTTGAAGCTGACTCGTGAGCAAAGATTGCCCGCGTGCCAAATTTCGTTCACTGCCTGTCAATTTTGAATTGCTCATCCGCCGATCCCTAAACCGCCGTCAATGCGGATTATTCCACCTGTAATATATGCTGCTTTGTCTGATGCGAGGAAGGAGACAAGGTAAGCTACTTCCGCTAATTCACCGAGCCGACCAAGCGGCGCAGTGTCCCTCACCGATTGTAGCCTCTTTTCGGATAAATGAGCTGTTAAATCTGTCTTAAAAAGGCCGGGCGCGACCGCGTTTACGGTAATTCCACGTGAGCCAACCTCTTTGGCGAGCGATTTGGTGAAACCATGGATGGCTGCTTTCGAGGCGGCGTAGTTCGTTTGCCCCACATTGCCGACCAAACCGGCGAGAGACGTGATGTTGATGATGCGGCCGCCCTCGCGCTGCTTGAGCATCGGACGCAAGACGGCCTTGCAACAGTTGTAGACGCTTTTGACATTGGTTGACATAAGCGCATCCCAGTCGGCTTCTTTCATGCGGAGCAGTAGACCATCCCGGGTTGTGCCGGCATTGTTCACGAGAATGTCAATTCGGCCGAATTTCCCCACAGTTGCCGCCACCAATCCCTGCGCTTGAACACCATCACTCACATCTGCCTGAATCGCAATCGCCTCACCACCGGCCGCGATGATTTCTGCCACAACGTCATCGGCCGCCCTGTCATCCGCTCGATAGTTGACAACGACGCTAGCCCCGTTTGCGGCGAGGTCGATGGCAATGGCGCGGCCGATGCCGCGTGAGGCTCCAGTGATAAGGGCAACTTTTCCGTTTAGCATATTAGGGCGCATCGACAACGATCTCCACAAAAGTTGTCAAATAAGGATAGACCCAAAACTCTTCTTTATAGCGCACGCCGTTTACCTTGAAATTAATTTGATAGTAGCCCGCTTTGACATCATCGATCACAAAGTTTTCGTTCCAGCCGGCATCGGCGTTGACCGTATTGCCCGTGTAGGTTGTCGTGCCTTTATAGCGTGAAGAAGCGTCGATGCGCGTGGTGGTGACCTGAAACCCTTCGATGAGGGTTCCATTCGGCCGAACAATCCGCCCCGCAATCGTCCCATAATCCTTAAAGGGATAGAGCCACAGCCCCGGATTGCGCGTGCAGTTGTATTGATTGCAGCCAACGCGCACCTCAAAATGCAGATGTGGGCCATCTGCGATCCCCGATGCGCCGGCCAACCCAATTGGTTGCAACGCTTCTACCTGTTGCCCGACCACAACGCCCACCTGTGATAGATGCGCGTAGAGCGTGTAAACAGGCTGTCCCTTATATTTTGTCTGATGCTCAATCACGACCAAGTTACCGTAAAAGTTTGTGTCAGGCCCGTACATCGCCGCGCTGTCATCACCCGCGACGACCACTGTGCCAGCAGCGGCCGCAATCACTAGGGAGCCATTTGACACATCAAACTCAACCCCGTGATGGGGGCGCAGCGTCCCGCCCCGTGTGCTGCCATAAGGATAGACCTTGTTTGTCCAGACAACGCCATCTTCGGGAACAGGGCGACGGAACCAATAATGCTCATTGGCTGATGTGCCGGGCAGTGATGGCAGCGTAAAGGTGGGAATTGGGGTCGCTGTTTCAGTCGGGAGGAGCGTCTCGGTTGGGAGTGGCGTTGCTGTTGGTGTAGGAATTGGGGTGGCTGTCTCTAGCTCCTCGACTGATGGCAAGATGATTGCGGGAGGCGGCGTATCAGTGGGGCTGAGATCAACGATGACAACAGGAAATGGCGTTGGCGTTATCGTGGGCTGAATGGTAATTGCCGCAACGAGGGCTTGCACCCGTGTAACGGTTGCCGTTGGCAATAGCTCCACATCGGCCGAAATCATCGCAGGTTGACACCCGGCTAACAGCAATAACCCAAACAAAATCAGATGTAATTTCACAAGCAGGTTCCTTTCGATACGACAATTAACGGCAGATTGTAACCTGTTCTGAAAGGTGAGGTAGTTCTCGGAAGCGGCTTCCTAAGAAACGTCCACCTAAGCCCGCAACAAGCGTCTCGCCACATTGATCGCGTCACGCAGGCGCACAGCCTCCCTACGTGCGGCCTCCGCAAAGTCAAGCCCATAGCTGGCATAGAGAATGCCGCGACTTGAGTTGATGACAGGGCCGGCGATTGCGTCTGCGCCGTGTTGGACGGCCGAATCCAAATCTCCCCCTTGCGCTCCGATGCCGGGAATCAGAAAGTTGGCATTGGGAGCCATCGCCCGTGCGATTGCCATCTCTTCAGGATAGGTTGCGCCGATGACATAACCAACATGCCCCGTTGCGCTCCATGTTTGACTTTGCTGCAAGACATCGGCCGCTAATCCCTCCTCCTGTCGCAAATCTCCCTGCAACTGCGGGGCAGACGGATTTGATGTACGTGCTAAGAGATAGACTGCCTTGTCTGGGCGCATCTCTAACATGGGGGTCACGCTGTCTTGCCCGACATAGGGATTGATCGTGATCGCATCAACCCCCCACTGTTCAAATAGGCCACGCGCCCACGCGCCCTGAGTGTGGCCGATGTCACCCGTTTTGCAGTCGAGAATGACGGGAATATGATTGGGAATGTAGGCAATGGTGCGCTCAAGCGCGATGATACCAGCCGCGCCCCACTGGAAGTAAAAGCCGAGATTGGGCTTATAGGCGCAGACGAGATCGGCCGTCGCGTCAATGATCGCCTTGTTAAATGGCAACACAGGTTCATCGTAGCGGGTGATGTGTTCGAGGGGTAGCTTGTGTGGAACGGGGTCGAGACCGACGCAAAGCCATGAGTTATTGGTGTCTTGAATTGTTTTGAGCTTTTCGAGATAAGTCATTTTGATAGATTGTACATGATTTGTTGTAGAGCGTTATTGTAGACGTAATCGGCCGATATATGAAAAATCTGGCTCTTCAGGTGCGTATTGTGTCGCACTCTCTGGATACGCACCACGCAATACATCTCGGCGACCCCTTGAATTCCCAAAGACCCAAAAATCTCTACCGTTTTCACCTTGTGAAATAAACGTTAAAGCGTAAAATAGTTTACACTCAATCTTTGTTCCGATGATTGACGTGCCAAAACCATCCCCGCAGCATCTAGTGATGGCTGACAGCAGATAGTCGTATTCATCATTGAGGGTTAATGATGAGTACATTTGTAGGTAGTTGTTGTGAGAAGCGGAAAAAAACATGTACTTGTTCTTCTTTGGGCATTGAGCCTATTGGTAGTTTCTGGTTGCGAAGCCCCTCCCATTTCAGAGATGGAGAATGATCGACTCAAGTCACAAGTGAGTGACACGGATGAGGCGTTACCACCCCTAGCAATGATGTATTCGACTTGCCAAACAGTCGAGGGGGTGATCGACAGTCCTGATGATCTCTACTCAGTCAACGGAGACTGTCAGGTTGACGTTCGAGTGCAAGCTGGCACAACGCACGGCTCTTACCAGATCACGCTCAACGCTCATGCCCCGATCAAATTTCAGGCAAACCAAGGTGACACGATTAGCATAGATGGTCATTCGATCAGTTGGAATAAAGAGCTGTTGTCGGGAACAGAAGACTTCAGAAGTATTCCATTTTCCTTCTATCCCAGCGATGCGCCGAGTGGTAGAACGATGAATGGGATCTATGGGGTCAAAATTTGCACGATCCATTTGGAAGTTGGCGCAGAAAGTTGCACGATCTCCCAAATTGACCGCCCAGATCGCATTTGGCAAGATGTGGGCGCAGAGTGGTCAGTCGGTCAGAAGGCCGAGCTTGGTTATCATTTTGCTGAGATCGATGCGGATGAGAGCTGGTTGTTTGTGCGCCTAAAGAGTCCCATTGATGGATTTGAGCCTGAAATGACGATCCAGTTGCAAGAGGGCTTGCGGATCATGACGGAGCCTGAGAACAAACCGTATTATTTGCAGGTTGGGGAAGGGGGGAGTTCGGCCGAAATCTCTCCCTTCTATCTCGGCACAATGTTTACAGATGATGTCCGCATTATCGTCATGCGTGTCCAGCATGATGGCAGGACAGAAGGTAAACTGCCCGCCCGCATCACCGTTCGGTCGGAAACACATAACTTTTGGGAAGATAGCACTGTCTTGCTTGCGACCAGCAAAAATGCGGATGGCTCGCTGTGGATTACGATGCAACAAAACGAAAGCTCACAGAATGGCATTGCCCAACCAAAAGAGACAGTTAGCATTGAGGCATCTCCGGTAGCGGAGAACGTCAATCTTCAGCCAGAGGGAGGTTCTGAGCCTGCTGTGCCAAATCCGCTCCTAGGCGAGACCTCAACTGCTCAAACCCCGTCTGAACAAGTGACTTCCACAAGCTGTGCCGGTTGCAATTCGCCTGCAAATGTCGAGTGGACGCATCAATTTGTCGCACCCTACACGATGCACCGCTTTGATGCGTACACCAACCACCTTTTGCCAGAGGTCTATCCCCATCTCACTTTGAGAGAGTTCATGCACTGGTTTTTGATCAACAATCCAAAAGTCAACCGACGCACCCCTGTTTTGTATGTGGGAGAAACATACAATTTTCCACAGCCTGCTCGTTCGTCCTCACGCTAAGTTGGTTGTAAACTAGCGTGATATGAATGTATATGCGCGAATAATTTACCCATTTTTAGCAAAAGGTGATGCGGAGAAGGTGCATGAGCTGACGCTGACAGCGTTGGAATCGACCGCTAAACTCCCCTTATCCACCACCGCTCTGCAAACGATACGTGGACGTGTCCCAAAAAACCCCGTCCACGTGTTTGGCCTCCGATTTCCCAACCCACTTGGCATGGCGGCCGGCTTCGATAAAGACGTGCGTGTTGCGTCGGGTCTCGCCGCGCTGGGGTTTGGGCATATCGAGGTTGGCACGCTCACCCCACGCCCCCAAGTTGGCAATCCCAAGCCGCGTATCTTTCGCTTGGCAAGCGATGGCGCGATTATCAACCGCATGGGCTTCCCAAATGGTGGGGTGGATGCAGCACTGCCGCGTTTGCGAGCGTTGGCACAGCAAGAGCGCGACTGGATTGTAGGCGTTAGCTTGGGCAAGCAGAAGGAGACAGAGCTTGCGAACGCATCGGCCGATTACCTCACCGTCATGCAAAAAGTCTATCCCTACAGCGACTATCTCGCCGTCAATGTCAGTTCGCCCAACACGCCGGGCTTGCGCGAGCTACAGGGTCGCACCTACCTCGAACAACTGCTTGGGACATTGATGACGGAAGGGCAACGCCTTGCTACACAACATGCACTCAAGCCCAAACCGCTCTTGTTAAAAATCGCGCCAGATATGGACGACGAGTCGCTCGGCGAAATTTTGGCGGCCGCAAAAGATGCCGGGATCGCGGGAATGATTGCGACAAATACGACTATCGGCCGCGACAATCTCACACATTCCAACAAATCAGAGGCAGGCGGCATGAGCGGCAAACCGCTGCGCCAGCGTGCAACGGAGGTGGTGCGCTTTATCAAACAAAACAGTGATCTGCCGATCATTGGTGTGGGGGGGGTGGATTCGGCCGAAGCTGCCCGTGAGAAGCTCGATGCAGGCGCATCTCTGGTTCAACTTTATAGCGGCTTGGTTTATGAGGGGCCGAGGCTGGCGGGACAAATTTTGCGCGGTTTGACATGACCTATAGGCTGTCGTGACTCTCTCAGCTACAAGCCAACGAAAAATTACTCGTCGCTACTCTCAACAATCGCCTAGATTTTGAGATAGCGCGAGACAAACGTTGGTATCGCAAGAGTGCATGTCATATCCCTTCATCTTTTACTCAAATGAAATGCACTCTTTTTTAATTGGGTGTGTTTCATTTACTTTTGAAAACATGTTTCGGGAATTGTTGCAGTTT
>CAYMGE010000108.1:0-19066 GCA_964389925.1 uncultured Ardenticatenaceae bacterium | reverse complement strand
GTATTGCCAACTTATTCAAAGTGCCGACGGATACGAATATACATTTGTGTAAAAATAATATGCTAAAGCGCGTGAGTTTCCTCCCCGCCCTAAAGCGACGGGGTTTCCACGGGCTAAACCCCAAAGAGCTATGATTATGATGGAGCTGTGCCACCATCGAAATTGAGACCTAGAATGCGAACATAGTGGGAACAGCAACGAGCAAAATGGATGGAAACAAATGAGCAATGAATTTGTGCCTGAATGGGCAAAAGGGATCGTTTGGTATCAGATTTTTCCAGAGCGGTTTTGGAACGGGGATAGGTCAAATGATCCCAAATTGGCAGATCAGCGCAATGCGTGGCCGTTAAATCAAGATGCGCCGTTTGAGATTCATGAATGGACGGCCGAGTGGTATAAGCGTCAGCCTTATGAGTTGGAAAATGGGCTGGATATGTGGCAAACGCTGCATCGGCGACGTTATGGTGGGGATTTGCAGGGTATCCTTGATCGGCTCGACTATCTGGAAGATTTAGGCATTGGCGCAATCTACCTCAACCCTGTCTTTGAAGCCCCTAGCGAACACAAATATGATGGGTCGTCCTATCATCATATCGATCCCAATTTCGGCCCCGACCCAGATGGCGACCGCGCACTGATGGCAACGGAACAGCCACACGACCCCACAACGTGGGTTTGGACGAGTGCGGATAAACTGGCTCTTGAGCTGATTGCTGAACTGCATAAACGCGGGATGCGGGTCATTTTTGACGGGGTATTCAACCACATGGGGTTGAATAGTTGGGTCTATCGGGATGTCGAGAAAAATCAGCAAGCGTCACCCGTTGCGGATTGGTTGAAGGTCGAAAGCTGGCGCAATGAAGCGGCCGGAACAGAGTTCAAGGCGACGGGCTGGTTTGGTTATGAGACGTTGCCAGAGTTGAATCAGGATGAGAACGGGCTGACGGCGGGGCCGAAGGGGTATGTCTTTGCGGCGACGGAACGCTGGCTGGCTCCCAATGGGGATGTGGATGCGGGGATCGATGGCTGGCGATTGGACGTGGCGTTTTGTATCGAGCATCCATTCTGGAAAGATTGGCGTAAGCATGTCAAAGCGATCAAGCCAGATGCTTATTTGACAGCGGAGATCATTCGGCCGATTCCCACCACCCAACCCTACCTACTCGGCGATGAATTTGATGCCGTCATGAACTACAACTTTGCGTGGTCTGGGGCAGAGTGGATCATTCAACATAATAATCGAATTTCGACGGCCGAGCTTGACCGACAGCTACATGAACTGATCGCCGAATACCCTGCTGGCGTTGCCTACGTTCAACAAAATCTATTTGGCAGCCACGACAGCGCACGCATTGGCACGCACATCGTCAATCGCTCTGCGCTCGATTTCCGCGACTGGATGCCTTACCATGCGGCCTCCAAAGTCCAACACAATCTGCTACTAGATTTGCGGAAGCCAACCGATGAAGAACGCAAATTGCAGAAGCTGTTTGTGCTGTTGCAAATGACCTACGTCGGTGCGCCAATGATCTACTACGGCGACGAGGCGGGTATGTGGAGCGCAAACGATCCCGATGATCGCCAGCCGATGGTTTGGCCTGAGTTGGACTACGAAGCACAAACGACCGCGCCCGACCAAACATCCTTCGACCAGCCTCAATCTGTCAGCTTCGACCATGACCTACATGCCTTCTACAAACACCTGATCCAAATCCACAACGCATTGCCTGCATTAAAAGTTGGCAGTTTTGAGACGTTGCTGATCGAGGATGATGTGTATGGGTTTGTGCGGCGAACGGCCGAGCAGGAAGTTGTTGTGCTTTTGAACCGGTCAGAAGGGGAGGCACGAACAGTCGCAATGAATGGGGAGTTTGAAGATGTTCTAAATGGGGGTGTTGTCAATAGTTCTATCGCGCTTTCACCGTTGTGGGGAAGCATCTTAGTGTCAAAGTCCGCCGAATAGGAATTTTGAGGATTTTGCGATTTATTCAATCCTCATTCCTTCGCAAACAAGCCGAAATCCCATGTGGCCTGTCGAGCTATCGGCCGTATTATAAGTCCTCGCCCCAACACGATAGCGATTGCAGTATGATTTGTGGCAGAGATAGGATCCCCCCTTCATCACTTTTGCTGTGCCAATCGGCGGGCCTTGTGGATTGATGCGTGTGTCGCGCTGATGAAAATCGGGGCTAAACCAGTCGGCGCACCATTCCCAGACGTTGCCAGTCATATTGTAGAGACCATATCGATTCGGCCGAAACGCCCTCACCGGACACGTCCCCACAAATCCATCCCGCTTCGTATTTAGCGTCGGAAATTTGCCCTGCCAGATGTTGCAGCGATGCTTGCCATTGGTCAATAGCTTGTCCCCCCAAGGATACTGTTTTTGCTTGAGACCGCCACGCGCCGCAAACTCCCACTGCGCTTCCGTCGGCAATTTTTTCCCAGCCCAACGCGCATACGCCGCCGCGTCGTGCCATGAAACATGCACGACAGGGTGATTTTGCCGCATGTCAATGGTCGAGTTAAACCCCTCTGGTCGCCGCCAATCCGCCTTAAAGACCTGTCGCCACCATGGGGCAGCCGGCACAGAGCGCAACGGTGGTGCATTTTTGGGTAAAAACGCAAAGAAAACAAACGACCAGCCAAACCGCTCGGCTTCCGTCACATAACCCGTTGCATCTACAAACTGGGTAAACTGCGCGTTTGTGACGGCGGTGGCATCGATCCAGAATGGGTCGAGCGTGACCTCGCGGACAGGGGCTTCCCCATCGGCCGGAAACGTCCGATCATTGCTGCCCATCAAAAACGAGCCACCATCTAGCTTAATCATCTCAGTCGTGTCGGCCGATTGCGGCGTGATGGCAATTGGGTCTGTGATTGCTTGGCTTTCATCACGACCAACGGCACAACAAGCGTTTTGTGGATTCATACAAACAATGATAGCATCCTGCTATGTGCATGACGAACGAACTTTCTCGATGGAGCAAACGATGACACACCCACTGGTAAATCAGTTGAAATTTGCGCGTGAAAAATGGTTGACGGGGTATGAGGGGCTATCGGCCGAGGACGCGATCAAACGCCAGGGAGATGCCAACTGCCCAAGCTGGATGGTTGGGCATCTCGCCTGTTTTGAACAACTAACATGGTGCGAGCTAGCACAGGGCAGGCTCGTGACAGAGGTGGTTAAAATCTGCGACTTTGGTCTACCTGCGACCACGCCCCCGCTCGACGAAATGCTCGCTGCATGGCAGCAGATTATACCCATCTGCAATGTCTATCTGGACACGCTCACCGATGCAGATATGATGACCCGTTTAACGTGGCCAAACGGCAAGCCATTTTGGGACGACATCGGTACAACAATTTTGCGACACACATGGCACTATTGGTATCATCTGGGCGAGATGCAAGCGTTGCGTTCCGCGCTCGGTCACAAAAATCTCGGCCCATATATCGGCAAAATCACGGCAGGCGGTAAGTACCAAGCAGTTTAAACGATAAAGTTGCAAAGGAGGTCATGCTTGTTTGTAACTTCCCTTCTGATGATTAAACGAATTGTTCTCTTATGTGTTCTTCTATTCATGGTAATCGGCGTTGCTGGTCTCGGCCGAACCACCCTCGCCGCCCCCACCGCCAATCGCTCGGCCGATCCCGTCATTATCTCTGGCAATGACCTGAGCGACTTTATCGGCGACACGATCACGGATGTTGTCGTCTTTGCCTACAACGGCAGTTGGCAGCCGATTCCATTTCAGCTAGATGAAAAGATGATCGAGGCGGATGACACAGAACCAGACTACGTGCGTCACGAAGACGGCCTGATCGATGCCAATGATGAGCTGGTTTTTATGGCGCAAGATGCGGGAGTCGTTGAAGAAAGCTGGCCGGCCGATACGGCCGCCCGCCAACATCCTCGCCTCGCCGTCACTATCAACGACAGTTTGGGACACGCTAGCGGCACGGTCTATTTGTATAACTCCGCCACACTTGCACGCAGCGACACGAGCTATGTGACACTCGATAGCGTAAACGAACGAGTCAACGCGCTCTCCTATACCGTTGGCTTTGATGGCGCAAGCATGTTTGGGGTCAGTGATCTGTTTCTCAATGGGCAGCCGACTGACCTGCTGGATCGCCAAAAGGTGCGACTCGAACTTAGCCCATTTGGGTCAGCCAATGAAAATAACCTGACGGCGTTTCCCAGCCCGTTCACAAGCGTTGTGACAGGCCCCGTGCGCCTGATTGACGGGGGCGATTTTGGCTACGCATTTTATGGCACGCGATTTGATACGACCGTCAAGGTAACAATAGAGGCTCTTGAGGCACAGCTTATAGGCTTGCAAATTCAGTCGATGCGTATTTCGTTTGATCATAATTCACCGGCCGATACCAATGTAAATAGCTACTTTGATAGCAATGGGGCGAGTGTGGCGATTGATGGGTCGGCCGATGCCGTCGATACAGGCTCGCGGAACTGGTATCAGGTGAGTGGTGGCGCACTGGGCGGTTATGTGGCGACATTCCCAACGCTTACGCTCGAAGGCGGCACGCTTTCCACTTTCTACGCCGATAACACCGCACCCTCTGGCGACACAGGTGACGGTATGCAGTATGCTGACACGGGCATATTTGTCGGTGGTAACCCCTCTGGCATTTTAGAAATAGAGCAGATTGCCTACATCTTGCCCCCGAACACATCTAACAACATGGGCGCAGCATTCTACCAGCAAGCCGCTATGCCGTTGGCGGCGACCGTTGTAAGCCAATCCTTCGTGACGACAGCCATCTCACTGAGCAATCAAACGGCGATACCTGTGCCTCAAATCACGCTTGTGATTTTCATCCTGCTCCTGATAGTGAGTGTATGGAGTTGGCGATGCAGAAAAGGAGATACGTTTTTCCGTTTGTGATGTCACTAGAGTGCATTTCAAATCAGTAAAACGTGTAGGTAGGGGCTAGGCAAACGGCGTGCAGTCTATCATTATCATGATGCTCATGCCGTTTGTCTCGCCCTGTTTGAGCGATGCGCCACAAAAGGGGCAAGATAAACGGCATTGGCTTTTGCTTTTCTCGAAATCATGCGCCGTTTACCTCGCCCGTACATGCCATATCCCTTCGCCTTTTACTCAAATAAAATGTACTCATTGGATATCTGCCTTCGCAAGTATGACAAGGTTTCTGTCGCACTGTATTTACAGTCGTGTACCTTTCAGAAAGCCAGCCCAACTTACCAAATATCTTTCAGGTACGTCTCATTTTTTCACTCCCTCATGACCTCCGTACCACCAATTTAAGCAAAATCGTAAGATAAGCTAGACATTTATCACATTTCGTGTAAACTAAGTTACATAGCGTGATTGGTAGCAAATCGTATTGGTAAATTAAACAGTTGAGAATTTGTGGTGGTAAGTTGTAGTGGGCTGAGTGTAAAGGGTTGCACTGTAGAACGTAACAGGTTAAGCGGATTGGGTTGTAGTGTGGTAGATTTTAATTATATTCAAAAATACACATCGATATTTTAACGTGTACATATAAAAAAAACATGCCAAGCAATTTTGCTTGGCATTTGTCATTCTAATGGTTGTGTGACAACTAGCTTAGTTTAGCATCCCAAGCCCACGTTGGTCACGGTCTGCTTCCCACGGATAGATGATGTGTGCATCGGTGACGGCTGCATAGTAGGTTGGGGTGTGGCCGGGGTAGAGGGAAAAGGCGGGCTTGTAATGCAGGACGCATGTTTCTGGATAGCCCCCTGCCGCATCGATGCGGTTGGCCACGGTGACGATATTGCGCCCACGTGTCCAAACATCATCGACAACGAGAATGCGTCGCCCTTCTAATAACTCATCGCTTGGAAACTGCATAAATTCAGGCACAGCAAAGCGTGCTTCTGGATTACGTGCAATGCCACCAAGCGATGGGAAATCGGCCGGAAAACGCACCGCCGCATTGAGAATATAGGTGATGTCCAACGCCTCGGCCAACATGCCACCCGGCACGATGCCACCACGTGTGATAATCACCATTGAATCAAAACGCCCTTGAATTTGTGGGGAAAGGTAGTCGATCAGTTTATCTACATCTGACCAAGTCAGAACTTCATGACGCATTGTCATCGCAATTGCGCTCCTAGCGATTGTTAGCAACTCTGGGTGATGAGCGACTAACAACTAATTATTTTTATTAATAACGATCTGTAAAGTTGGGATTAGACTAGGATTGTGCCTGTTTTCGGCCGAAAAGTCGAACCAATGCAAATCCTGCTATGAAACCGCCAATGTGAGCGAAAAAAGCAACGCCACCACTTGTCTCTGTTGGCATTCCAATTGAAGTCACACCGCTGAAAAATTGCGTCACAAACCAGAATCCTAGCACGACGATCGCGGGCAACTGCACGCGCACAAAGATAAAGATAGGTATAAGCGTCGTGACTTGTGCTAGCGGGTAGAGTAGTAGATAGCCACCAAGCACCCCCGCAATTGCACCACTCGCGCCGACGATTGGAATCGCAGAGGAGGGTTCGATAATCACCTGTGCCAATCCTGCGATGAAGCCTGTCAGCAGATAGAAAAGTAGAAAGCGAATGTGGCCTAATTGTTCTTCCAAATTGTCGCCAAATATCCACAGGTAAATCATGTTGCCAAGCAGGTGCAGCCAACCACCGTGCAGAAATTGACTCGTGACGAGGGTGTGCAACTCGGCCGAAAACATCGTCGCCAACTCACGCGGGATGATCGCATACGCCTCAAAAAATGCCTGTAGCTGTCGCGGATCGAGCGAAAACTCAAACAGAAACAGCAGCACGTTGGCAATAATCAAGCCTAATGTTACTGTGGGTCGGCCGCGTGTTGGGTTGTGGTCACGGATTGGAATCATGCAGAGCGTCCCTAAAGTTAGAGCAAATGTAGCGATGCACATACTCTCTGTCAACCGTTCATCTTGCAAAATCGTTTTAATCTCAGAAACCTGCAAGTTCGCAACCCCACGCGACCTATTCCGTACAGGATTGTGGAAGATATAGGTAGCGATTAGTTGCTAGTAACTCAAGTTGCGACTATCCCTACGCCACATCCTGAAGAATGTGGCTACAAACAAAGGCGTGCTGAAGCAAGCTAGAAACAGCTTCACAGTGCGCTTAAGCGTACTTTTCCGTGCTAGCCTGTCTCTTCAGGCACAGGCTTTAATTGGAGCATTCAATGCGAATTATTCTTTATTTGGGTAAGGGAGGCGTGGGAAAAACAACCACAGCCGCCGCCACCGCCGTCCGCAGCGCACAACTTGGTCATCGCACGTTAGTTGCTAGCACTGACATTGCACACTCTCTCGCGGACGCATTTGACACAGAGCTAACCGGCGAGCCGACACAGCTCGCCGACAACTTGTGGGCGCAAGAGATCAATGTCATGACTGACATTTACAAACATTGGGACACGCTGCAAGAGTACATCAGCGGCTTTGTCGCCAATTCGGTTGGTATCAATCGGGTCGTCGCCGATGAGTTGTCCGCCATTCCGGGCATGGACGAGATTGTGAGCCTCCTGCACATCAATCGGCAGGCAAAACGGGGTGATTTTGATGTCGTTGTCATTGATGCTGCCCCAACCGGTGAGACAATCCGACTGCTGACAATGCCCGACACGTTCCGTTGGTATGCCAGCCATGCGCTTAATCTGGAGGGAGCGCGGGTGACTCGTGCGCTCAAGCCATTTGCGGGTCGCTTTTTGAAGGGGCCGATGGAGGTTGTCAAGGCACTTGAGAAGCTAGATGAAGGCACACAGGAGCTAAAGCGTGTTTTGAGCAACCCGGACATAACGAGTTATCGCGTCGTCGTGCAGCCAGAGCGCATGATCGTGCGTGAAGCCCAGCGTGCGGTTAGTTATCTAGGGTTGTTCGACTATCCCGTTGATAGCATCATGATCAATCGTGTTTTGCCGAGCGACGCAAACGAAGGTGATTTCTACCAGCAACGCTACGCCATTCAGCGCAAATACATGGATTACATTGAGGACTCTTTCCAGCCAATCCCGCTCTGGACGGCTCCTTATTATGCTCATGAAGTGACAGGTGTAGAAAGACTGGGCGAGTTGGCAAATGATATGTTTGGCAACTCCGATCCGAGCGAAATTTTCTATCGTGGTCAGCTACAAGAGATCGTTGAAAATGATGATGGCTCACTAACGATGCGCTTGCCGCTGCCGTTTGTACGTGGTGGTGACATCAAGCTGCGGAAACGAGGTGACGAAATGTTTATCACCGTTGGCAGCTTTAAGCGCGAGATGATTTTGCCTAACGCGCTGGCAAAGATGCGAACACGTGGGGGGCGTTTGGTAAATAACGTGCTGGAGATCACATTTGTAGATACAGAGTAATTTTCTGTGAAGAAGCGGTTGCCGCGAATTGCGGTTTGTGTGATGATTTGCCTATGACTCAAATTGAATCTCTGGTATTGGCATTACACGATATTGAAGCGGTGAAATTCGGCCGATTCAAATTAGCCAGCGGAAAAACATCTCCCATTTATATCGACCTGCGCTTGATGATTTCGCGGCCGACTGTCCTGCGAATAGCGGCGCAGGCTTATGCCTCGCTGCTTGCGTCCCTTGAGTATGACTTGCTCGGTGCAATTCCCTATGGTGGTTTGCCCATTGGCACGGCGATTGCGCTTGAAACGGACGATCCGCTTATTTTTCCGCGCAAAGCGGCAAAGTCGTATGGCACAGGCAAAACAATCGAAGGGCGTTGGTCAATTGGTCAAAAAGTGGTCATTATCGAAGATTTAGTGACGACGGGAGAAAGCGCACTGTCTGGCGTAGCTGTCCTAAAATCGGCCGGCCTGCGCGTATCAGACATCGTTGTGTTGCTCAATCGTCAGCAAGGTGCAAAAAGAACGATTGCAGAGCGTGGCTACACGCTGCACTCCGTTTTAGACCTCGATCAGATGCTCGTCATTCTGGAACATCACGAGCGCATCAAAGGCAAAATGAGACGATCAGTCTTAGCCGCACTCGGGTAACAAAAATGGCAGTCAACCCCGTGAATAGTCAAGGGCTAATTGAGCAGATGTTGTGATAAACTTGAATTTGTCGCCGCGATATAAGTCTTTGCCATATTCGATGGGGCTGCCATCTGCGTCTAAGCTCAAGCGGCGTTCCAACATGAGTGGGTCGCCTTTGGCGATGTTGAGCAGTTTAGCCTCGTAGGTCGTGGCGATGACCGGCTCTAAGCTTTGTGTTGCTTGCACGGCCGAGATGCCATACTCCGTTTCCATGATTTCGTAACCAGATCGGCCGACGTGATCGTGTTGGTCGAAGTTGGGGACGAGATCGGCCGAAATAAACCACTGCTCCAACACAACTGGCTCCTCGTTCGCCAATCGCACCCGCACAATCTCATAAATTGGCGTAGCAACCGACAAACGCAATAGCTCCGCAACGGAATGATCCGCCTCTGTTAGCTCAAACTTGATCACCTGCGCCCCTGCCCGCATCCCCAAATCACGGATCGCCAGCGTGAACGGCACAAACTTCCCCGCAAACCGCTCAATGCGCGGCGTGGTGACAAACGTGCCGCCGCCGTGCCGCCGATTGACCAATCCCCGCTCCTGCAACACGTTAAACGCCCGTCGCACCGTCAGCCGATTCACGCCCAATTCGCTGCTCAATTCTCGCTCAGATTGCAGCCGCTCCCCATCTTGCAGATCGCCTGAATAGATGCGCTGCTCGATATTGTGTGCGATTTGCTGATAGATTGATTGGTTCATAAAAAGTTGTCGCTTGAAATAATGTGAGTAAACTTAGAAGTGGTGTACACCACTTTCGGTGCGAGTATACCAATTAAAACGAAAATAGCCTCACATCAGACACGTATCTGTAGGGGCTAGGCAGCCGAGAATGATGCCCAACGACCTGCAAGCACAGGACAACTCACATCCGACAATCGGCTGTCTCGCCCCGTTTTATTAACGTGTTCGGGGCGAGACAGCCGGTTGGCAACGTACCGACCAACTCGTTTAATCGTTCCCGCCTGCCTAGCCCCTACGGTTTGGCTGTGTGGTGTGGGCGCACCAAGAAGGATTTTTAGATGAAAACACATGCAAGAGTCGTCGTGATCGGCGGGGGTGTGGGAGGATGTAGCGTCCTCTATCACCTCGCAAAATTTGGCTGGAAAGATGTCGTATTGCTAGAGCGGGATGACCTGACTTCTGGCACGACGTGGCATTCGGCCGCCCAAGTCACCCAATTCGGAGCTGTTCAAACGATGGTTGGGCTGAAAAAATACAGCACCGACCTCTACACAGAACTAAACGACGATCCCGATTTCCCTATGGGGTATCACAAAAATGACGGCGGAATTCGCCTCGCGCATACGCAAGATCATCTCGACGGCTATCACCACTTTGTCGGCATGGCGAAGGGAATGGGGGTCGATTTTCAGGTGTTGACACCGAGTGAAATCGCCGAACGACACCCCTTGCTCAACGTCGATGGGTTGGTCGGCGGCTTGTGGGATCCCGTTGATGGCGACATCGATCCGAGCAACCTCACACGCGGTTTGGCGCATCAGGCGAAAAAATTGGGAGCGGAAGTTTACACCTACACGCCCTGCACCAACTTGACGCAAAAGCCAAATGGTGAATGGATTGTCCACACCCCAAAAGGGGATATTCACTGCGAGTTCATCGTCAATGCGACGGGGTATCGTGTTAACGAAGTCGGCCGCATGATCGGCGTTGAGCATCCCGTCATGTCGATGGAACACCAGTACATGATTACGACGGAAATTCCCGAAATTGTCAACTTTGGCAAGCGCATTCCACTCATCCGTGATCCGATGGACGATTTTTATTGTCGCCAAGAACATCAAGGGTTGCTGCTCGGCATCTATGAGCAGGGGTGCAAGACGTGGGGAATGGACGGCATTTCGCCCGACTTCACCGCCGCGCTTGAGCCACAGGACATGGATCGGCTGCTCGACAACTTTGATCGGGTGGCCATGCGGATGCCGCCGCTAGCGAATGTGGGAATTATCACGATGGTCAATGGGCCGATTACTTATTCGGCCGATGGCCTCCCCCTGATCGGGCGCGTCCCCGGCGTTCGCAACGCCTACTGCTGCCTCGGTCTCCGCGCTGGCATCGGTGAAGGGGGCGGACTCGGCAAAATCCTCGCTGAAATCATGATTTATGGCGAATCAGAGTGGGATTCGTGGGTACTCGATCCGCGCCGTTTTACCAAATATGCGACGGTCGAATACACCGCGCTCAAGGCGATTGAAGAGTATCAGCAAGAGTTTGTCTTCCATCTGCCCGATGAGTTCCGCCCTGCGGGTCGCCCCGCAAAGACGACACCGCTCTATGATGTGTTCACGCAAAAGGGAGCAGAATGGCGGTACATCGCTGGTTGGGAGCGCAGCCTTTATTTCCACGATGCGGAGAATCCAAAACCACATCGGCCGAGTTTCCGTTTCTCCGATCATTTCGAGACAGTCGGCAAGGAAGTCAAAGCAGTGCGTGAACGGGCAGGGATTACGGAGATTTCGGGATTTGCGCGGTTTGAGTTGAAGGGGGAAGGGACGGCTGAATTTTTGGATCGGATTTCGACGAACAGGTTGCCGAAAATCGGCCGAATCGCCATCACCTACTTCTGCGACGAAAAAGGACGCACTATCACCGAGGCAACTGTGACCCGTTTGGGCAAAGATCATTTCTGGCTCTTGACGGCGGCGGCGGCCGAATACCACGATCTCGACTGGCTCACGCACCACGCACCACGCACCACGCAAATCACAAACCTCACCGATTCCCACACCGCCCTCCACCTCGCTGGCCCCCACGCACGCGACATCCTGCAAAAAGTGACCCGTGACAATGTGAGTAACAAGGGGTTGCGCTGGCTGCGGACAAAAGAGATCACAATTGGCATGGCGCATGTACAGGTGTTGCGCGTCAGCTTCACGGGTGAGCTGGGGTATGAGCTGCACATGCCGATGGCTTACGTGCGCGGCGTGTATGACCGACTCGTGCGTGCTGGTGCAGAGTTTGACATGGTACATTTCGGCTTGCTAGCAACGGAGTCGATGCGGATCGAAAAATGCTATCGTGGCTGGAAAGCTGATCTTAGCACCGAGTTCTCGCCGCTTGAAGCGCAACTTGCCCGCTTTGTCGATTTTGAGAAAGGGGACTTTTTGGGACGCGACGCGCTGCTGGCGCAAAAAGAGGCTGGCTTGCCAAAAACGTTTGTCCCGCTCATTGTCGATTGCGACATTGCCGCCGCGCATGAGGGTGATCCGATTTGGTCGGGCAGCAAAATCGTCGGGGTCGTGACCTCTGGGGGGTATGGGCACTGGATCGGCCGAAACATCGCCATGGGCTACGTCGATACGCCGTTTGCCGCGCTGGGAACCGAACTCGAAATCTCGATCATCGGCAATCGTTACATGGCAACCGTCGTTGAGGAACCGATTTTTGACCCTGAGCATAAACGGCCGCGTGCTTGACGGTTAGAATCGCCGTCAATTTCTGACTACCCAAACGCGATGGGAATTGTGAGCCGCGCCGTTGTGCCGCGATCAAGCCCGTCGCTCAACAACCCATGGTTCCTTGACAATTATGCAACGACACGGTATCCACAGGGAAACCGCGAAATTTGGATGCGTGAAATATGACAAAACGACGAAGAAAAGGAGGCGGTCGCGCCGCACGACATGCGCTGCGAGCCGCCACCAATAAAAACAAACCAACCGCCATTCGCCCCGGCTTACAGGGCGGCCGCTATAAGCCCCTCACAAATGATGAGGTGACGCGCATCCATGAAACCGCGCTCGATGTACTGGAGCAGATCGGGATGGGAACGCCGATCCCCGAACTGGTCGAGCCAGCGGTGAAACGCGGTGCATTTATGAAGGATGGTCGCCTCTGCTTTCCAAAGCCATTGATGGCAGAGCTAATCGCGGATGCCGCGCGAGAGTTTACGCTGTATGCGCGAAATCCGAAGCATGACCTATTTCTGGGCCGGGAGCATGTCCATTATGGCACGGGTGGCGCGGCGATTTCGGTGCTGGATTTCAACTCATCACAATACCGTGACTCGACTCTCATCGACATCTATGACTTTGCACGCTTGAGCGATCAGCTTGAAAACGTTCACTGGTTCACGCGCTCTGTCATCGCCACCGAACTACAAGACCCACATGAGTTGGACATCAATACGGCTTACGTGCTAATGGCAGGGACACAGAAGCACGTCGGGACGGCGATCACGGTTCCTGAAATGGTCGCACCTGTCGTTGAGCTATTCGATATTGTCGGTGGTGGCGAAGGGGCATTTGCGGCACGTCCGTTTTGCAAACTACACACTAGCCCAATCGTACCGCCGTTGCGCTATGGTGCGGATGCTTCCTACACTATTTTGGAGGCGATCAAGCACAACTGGCCGATCAACGCGATTACAGCAGGACAGTCGGGCGCGACTTCCCCCGCTGCATTGGCGGGGACGTTGGTGCAGACGCACGCCGAGACGCTGGCGGCGTTGGCAATGGTCAATATCTGGTCGCCCGGTCATCACTTTATTTTTAGCAACTGGCCGTTTGTCGCTGACCTGCGGACGGGCGCAATGACGGGCGGCAGCGCGGAGGGGGGATTGCTTAACGCAGCATCGGCGCAGCTTTGCAACGCGCTCAATTTGCCAAGCGGGGTTGCTGGTGGAATGCCTGACTCAAAGCTGCCCGACATGCAGGCGGGATACGAGAGCGGCATTCCGAACGCGATGATTGGGCTGGCAGGCGCGAATTTGATTTACGAGTCGTCGGGGATGTTGGCGAGTTTATTAGGCTGCTCGTTTGAGGCGTTTGTGATCAACAATGAGGTGGCCGGCAACTGTTTGCGAGCCGTTCGCGGGATTGAGGTGACGGAAGAGTCACTAAGTTTTGACGTAATTAAGGATGCGGTCTTTGGGGCAGGTCACTTTTTGGGAGCCGATCAGACGATCAAAATTATGGAGACGGAGTATCTCTATCCGCCGATAGGCAACCGCATGACCCCGATGGAGTGGAAGGAGGTCAAATCGCCCGACATTTGGCAAGCGGCGCGGCAGCGCGTGAAGGAGTTGATGCGGCATTATCCGAGTTATATTATGCCTGAACAGGATGCGGTGATTCGGGAGCGGTTTGAGTTGCGAATTTCGGCCGAGCAACTCTCCCCATTTTCCCGCCGCTGGTCGTTACAACAGTAAGCGTTACACCAGCAGGGAGGCAGGCACCGGCCGCATCTGTGTTGTCGATTTTGTTGACCATTCGCTGCACTCGTTGCCTTTTTGGCTTAATAAATTCGGACTCTTTGGGATTTGAGGTGAAAAGACGTGGTACGTGTTGCGTGGTACGTGACGACCACTGGACATGCACCACGCACGACGCACCACGATGCGAAAACCACACGAATTCCTAAAGAGCCTAAATTCGTGAAATCCTCAAAATCAACGTCGCTTTTGATAGCGCATCATTGACGAATCAAGTTTATTTGGCGCGAATGTTTGCCTCGATCTGGGCGCGTTCACGCTCTAGGCGGGCGTGTTCTGTTGGCGAATACCCTTGTTCAGCATAGACGCGCTCGATCTCCTGTCGCTCCTTGTCGGCGAACGCATCGCTTAGATAGGCACGATTGAAAAAGAGGAGCGCACAGAACGCCGCGACAAATGCCCCGACAGCCGCGACCACAAATGTCCAAAGCTCCAATTCGTCCCAACCAAAGAGCCATTTTCCATTGACGATGTGTGGCTTGAGGTCAACGATAAACGCAGGCAGTCGCTTGATGTTGTTGTAAGTAAGGTCAACTAACACCAACCCAGTCAATGCCTTTAAGACGGTCAGCTCGCTGATTTGATTGTAACGTAAATCGAGGGTGTGTAACTGGGTGAGCGAGGCCAAAAAGGTATAGTCGCTGATTTCACATCTGGGCAAGCCGAGCGCGGTGATGCGACCCGCGTCGTTGAGGACGTAGCCGTAGAAGGATTTGTTGGGTTCAGGTGGGTCGATGGCGGGGATGTGGCGGCCTAGCTGGTCGGATAATTGTTGGATACGTTCGATATCGGTCATGGGGCACTGAAGGATGAAGGATGAGGGATGAAGGATGAGTGTTTGGGGTTATCCGCTCATTTTCATTGCGCTTTTGATAATTGCTCGTGGTGAAGGTGTTATTCCTCGCCTTTGAGTGCATTTCATTTGAGTAAAAGATGAAGAGATATGACACGTAGGGGCTAGGTAAACGGCGCATGATTTCGAGAAAAGCACAAGCCAATGCCGTTTATCTCGCCCCGTTTGAGCAAAAGGGGCGAGACAAACGGCATGACCATCATGACAAGGATAGACTGCACGCCGTTTGCCTAGCCCCTACCCGCACGTTTTACTGGATGGAACTGGCAAAAAAGATCAGTTCGAGTCAGCCGCCTGTTGACGTGCGGCTACTGCGGCCGAAATCGCATACGCATCGTCAAACGTGATGTACGGTGAGACGGCCGTTCTCTACGGGATGCTGTCTTTTGTGGCGGCTAACACCGCGTCGGTTAGCTCTTGAGGCTGCCAGCGTCGTGTGCCGTCCAATACAAGCGCCTTGGGATTATCTCGCAACCATTCATCGTGCAGATTTTCTAGCTGGAGGAGATAGTCGATGGGTAAGCCTTCCTCTTCGGTGCGAGCGCGATTTTTGATGCGGCGCAGACACTCCTCGGCCGGCGTTCGCAGATAAACGATCAAATCAGGCTCATCGGTAAAGTTGCCGACCATAAACTCCCACATGTTGCAGTAGAGTTGATATTCCGCTTCGGAGAATAAGCCTGTCCGTCGACAGTTTTCAGCAAAGACATAGCGATCACAGTAGACGGATCGCTCAAGAATGACATTTTGACTGGGCGTATGCTGGGCGATTTCATGCCACGTCTTAGAGCGCGTCACAAAGGCCGTAATTTGGAACGTGAACCCCCATCGTTTTGGGTCGGCATAAAACAACTCAAGCATGTTGGACGCAAACCCTTCTTGCCACATTTTGGTTGGTTCTTCGATGAAATCGAACTCGGCCGAATTCGCCAACGCACGACCAATTGTCGTTTTGCCCGCTCCGATATTGCCCTCCAGCAACACCATTAATCGTTTCCCACTATCTGTCTGTATCATTCAAGCACCTTGAAAGTTGGGTTTGCGTTTTTCGAGAAAAGCCGCAACGCCTTCAGGAAAATCATCGGTGGCAGCGGCGATGTCTTGGATTTGAGCTTCATATTCGAGCGCGTCGGTTAGGGAGACGCGCATAGCTTTATTGAGGGCGCGTTTGGTGAGGCCATAGGCGCGAGTGGGGCCGATGGCAAGGCGATTTGCCCATGCTTGGCTAATCTCGGCAAGTTGGGCATGAGGGACGACGTGGTTAACCATGCCCCACTGATGGGCTGTCTCGGCCGAAACACGCTCTGCCGTCACCATCATCTCAAATGCCCGCGCATAGCCAATCATGCGCGGCAGAAACCAAGTCGAACCGCTGTCGGGAATCAGACCGATGCCGCTAAATGCCTGAATAAAGCTCGCTTTGTCAGATGCAATCCGCATGTCGCACGCCAATGCGATGCCGCACCCTGCGCCGGCCGCCACCCCATTGATGACACCGATGATCGGCTTTTCGAGCGTCGTCATCGTCGTGATGAGCGGATTGTAACCAGCACGCAGCGCAGCACTAAGCGGCCCCGTGCGTTCAGTTGCCCCCTTGAGGTCTGCGCCGGCTGAAAAGGCGCGACCAGCCCCTGTCAGCATGATGCAGCGCACGTTAGTGTCTCTCCCGGCCGTCTTGAACGCCTTGTTCGTTTCGCGTAGCAGGGTCATCGTGAGGGCATTGAGGGCGTTCGGCCGATTCAACGTAATCGTCGCCACCCCGTCTTCAACAGCGTATAAAATTTCTTCAAAAGCCATTTGTAAAACAAAACGCGACCAAGTTGGTCGCGTCTCAGGTTAAAATTTTTTGCCAACTACTTTCTTTTAGAATGGCAATGAGCCATCATCATCGTCATCGTCGATGTCGCGGTTAAAAACGCTTTCGCTTTCTCGAACGGGTAAAGAGACCCATAGCTTGAGGATTGTGCCTTCGTGGACTTCCTTGAGCTTGAGCGCAACAACGTTTGCCTGACGGCGCATTCTTAGCTCATCGGGGTAATCTAGCTGCACAGGTCGTCCCTCATCCCATGCCGCACGACAGCGTTGGCGAATATCTTCCCCATTGCCCGTCCGCAACTCAACCAGCGCAACTTCACTTTCCTCCGTGCCTTGATACAGGCCCCAGTTCCACAGCTGTAGATCGGGGATAAAATCGGGTGTCGGCCCCTCCAAAATTGTGATGAATTCAGGTTCTGATTGCATGATTATACCTCGATAGTTTAATAAGCATGAATAGTACAAGGCAAGAACAGTGGGGGCAACCGTTTGGGTGATCTATTGTGGAATTTCAGATTTATGCGGGACGCAGTAGGCGTTGCACTGCATGTTTTCTGTTAAACTTCGCTCCCATGAGAATCGAAAAAATTATTCTACATCACATCTCTATGCCGCTCGTTCATCCATTTCGCACTAGCTTTGGGGTTGAAGAGGAGCGCGAATGTACTATTGTTGAAGTCAGGAGTGAGGGATTGACGGGCTGGGGGGAGTGTGTGGCGATGGAAGGGCCATGGTACTCGGCCGAGACCACCACCACCGCATGGCATATTCTCACCCAATTTCTCTGCCCTATGTTGATTGGCAAGGAGATCACGTCAGCGGCCGATGCAAACAGATTCATTAAGCGCGTGCGCGGCAACCCGATGGCACGCGCAGGTATCGAAAATGCAATTTGGGATTTGTGCGCCCAAGCTGAGGGAGTGTCGCTGTCACAGATGTTGGGTGGCGTGCGTGACCGTGTGTCCGTCGGTGTCAGCATTGGGATTCAGCCCACGATTGACGCACTGGCCAAACGGGTTGCTAACTTTGTCGAGCAAGGATACGGGCGCGTTAAGTGTAAAATCGAACCCGATTGGACATACGAGCCGCTTGCTCGAATCCGCGCCGATTTCCCCGATGCGCTGCTCATGGCAGATGCCAACTCCGCTTTTATGCTTGCGGACGCACCGATATTGCGCGAACTCGATGCGCTCAATTTGCTGATGATCGAGCAGCCGCTGGGCTATGACGACATCGCCGATCATGCTCGCTTGCAGCGCGAGCTAAAAACGCCTATTTGTCTCGACGAGAGTATCCACGCCATTGCGGATGCACAGGCGATGATCGACTTACAGGCGGGGCGCATCATCAACATGAAGCAGGGGCGTGTCGGGGGATTGAGCATAGCGAAGCGCATTCACGATATGGCTGAATCGGCCGACATCCAAATGTGGTGCGGCGGCATGTTGGAGACGGGCATCGGCCGAGCCACCAACATCCATCTCGCCACGCTCCCAAATTTCACGCTGCCCGGCGACATCTCGGCTACCGACCGCTACTATCACGAGGACATCACCGAACATTTTGCCCTCAACGTCGAGGACAGCACGATGAGTGTCCCAACCGCGCCCGGCATTGGCGTGACAGTTCGCCGTGACCGCCTTGACGCTGTGCGCTTGCATCGAGAAGCATTTACGGCTTGAGGTATTAAAGAAACGCCCAAGCAGACGAAATCAAGGCAAAGTAGAAAAGAAGGAAGAAAAAGAGAAAGAGGTAAAGACAGTTCTCTTTCTTCTTTTTCACCTATTTGCCTACAAGAGCGTAAAGAAAAGAGCCTGCTGTCCGCAGGCTCCACTTGGGAAGATTCAAGAAGGGGAAAAGAGATAGTTAGAAAGTGGTCATAGGTGAACAAGCGTGGTCATGTTGCCACAAGTTGTAAAAAAGAAGGGTCGCGCAAAAGAGCCGAGAACACGAGGCGCAAAGAAGCAGAGGGTGACAGATTGTCGCTCGATGTGGCTTGTGGTAGGAGCAACTTGACAAAGACAGAGGACGTTTTATAATCGCCAAAGGTATCTTCCCAAAAAACAGGGGAAAAGAAGATTAAGAGGAGGCAGGGTGACCG
>CAYMGE010000107.1:0-19281 GCA_964389925.1 uncultured Ardenticatenaceae bacterium | reverse complement strand
TGGGATGATATTTTAGCCTTTGCCACTTGACCGCCTTTTCCAGAGTTTTCAGTTCTGATAGGAAAAAGCGAGTTGCAACCACGCACGCACATAGGCCGCCTCAACCTGTGAGCGTATAAATGGCTCCAATTCCCGTCCACTTTCTTCCTTGTCGGGTAACCACGCGAGTTCGACAGGCCAATCGAGCGGCTTATTCGGCACGAGATTGAGCGCAGAGGCGGGATCAGCCCCCTGCTGAAAATAGGCCAACAGCCGCGCTGCGCCGACCGCGCCCACTATTCCGAGCAGCAGCAAGCCAACGGCTATACCTATCCAAACAACTGTTTTGAAATGATTGCGAGACACGTCAAATAAGCGAGGATAGGCCTATTGCTTACGCATAGCGGGGCGTGCAGACAATTTTAGACGTAACACTGTTGGCAATGAAGCATTTCTCGTGCGCTAGATGGTGCAACGTGTCTATTTCGGCCGGTGTGGGTCGATTCTCCCCGCTAAATATCGCTAGGGGCGCGAGATCGACGCGCAGAATAGCTATCCTCCCTGTATCGTTTCTCCCCATCATGCCACTTGCATCATCGGTATATTCATGCACGCAGAAACCGCGTTGCGCCGCAAGAGACAAAAACCATAGCATGTGACAGCTCGACACGCTGGCGACAAACGCCTCTTCAGGATCAACCGCATTCGGCACAGAATATGGAATTGGGACAACGGAGGGTGAGGCAGATGCTGGCACAATCGTGCCACCGTCAAATGCCCATATATGGGCGCGACTGTATTTGTTGTCGATAAACTTTTTGTTGGTATCAAGTGTCCACTTGATCGTTGCAGTGTAGACGCTCATATCGTCAAATCCTTTAGCCGCAAAAACAAAAAGCCGACCTCTTGGCCGGCTCAATGTTGTGGCTTTGAAAAAATGTTACTGATTAGCGATGCTCGAAGCAACTTCAACCGACGACGCACTTTGTAATTCGCCGTTTACCCAAACCTCAAGGCTGTATTCACCTGCTGAAAACCCTTCTTCCGGCGCAAAATAAACCCAGCCCGGTCCCTCATCACCATAGACCCAATGCTGCTCACCACCACCGATAACCTCGCCATCATGTCTCCAAATCCATGACCAAGTTAACCCATCCTGCATAGAAGCATAGTCAAATGTGGCATAGAGTGTAAAGTTGCCCTCATCAAACGTAGAACGAACCCCAATAGGCTCATAATTTTCATTCACATTGGTTGAGAAAATGATGCTGCTGATATTCGTGTTTTCGGTAAGCGTTGCTTTTGGTTTGAGTGTGGCAAATTCGGCGGGTAGCGATGGCGGTGTGTCTGCGCGAGTGATGCGTGTGACTGGAACAGCTGTGGGAACCGCGGCAATTTCTGGCTGGCGTTCAAGGGAGGTAATATCGGCCGAGACAGGCTTCGCATTGGTCAAAATGGCCGTGCGAGGTGCTGAGATCATCGTCGGTGAGTAAGCGTAAACAACAACCGCTCCCGTGACCATCATCAGCGTGATGCTAACCAGCGAATAGCTCTGCATCTGCTGAAGGGCTTGGCGGCGTTGAAAATAATAGGGCGACAAACGCGACTCACGCCACGCTCTGACTGTCAAAAAGAAAGCGATCAGCAAAACTGATGCTAAGACAGCTACAACCCATATAACAACTGTATTGCCATTAGCGAGTTCCGATATCAATGGTTCTACCTCTTCCCGCGATGAATGTTACTTTCATTTCCCGCGAATCCTAATGTTCATTATATGGAAACCCTTGCAACCTGACAACCGACGCTTTCTATTTGTCACTCGACTGCCCCCGATCTTTCGCCAAAATGTGATGAAAATGAGATACAGCTTAAATATGTGCGATGTGACAACTGTATGAGCAAAATCACTCCCTACTTTATTCATAAGGAGTTTTCTATGTTCAAATTTGTCACCCTTTATCGTCGCGTAGATGACGAGACTCAGTTAGAGACCTTTTTTGGCGAGACGCATTTGCCCTTGGCAGAGCAGTTGCCCGGCTTGGTGAAGAGCGAGGTTAGTCGCATCATGGGCAAGCCGGGGGGTCAATCACGCTTCCATTTGCAATATGAACTTTATTTTGAGTCGGCCCAACACTATCAAGCAGCACTCATCTCTGAACCCGGTCTCGCGCTCATTCAAGCGTTAAAGCCGTGGGGGGATGCAAAGCTGTTGACATGGTTCTTTGCCGACTCATTTGAAGAGTGGACGAGCTATGGTGACGAGCAGTTTTTTAACGACTCGTCACAAACGTGAGAATGGGCTGACCAGACAAATCTTTGAAGATCAACGTACCGGAATCCGTCTGCTCATAATGGCTAATCATGGCGAGCGCATCAAAAAAGTCGCGCTCTTGTTGGCTGACTAGCTCGCTGCACATTTGGCGCGACGCATCAATGGTGTCAATAATGAGCGTTTCATCCTCGCCAGCGGTGTAGCCAGCACGGTACTCATTGCAGCCGCCTGTCCCAACGATGGTGGACTCGCCAAAATGCAGCGTGATATCTGTATCAAGGGCGATAGAGTTGGTGAGCATGTAGTCGAGATACCACGTTTGCAGATTCTCATCTAGCTCGGTGACCGTTGCGTTACTCTCAAAACTCCCCTCGCGGCTCATTTCATCGACTAGCACATATTTTGTGCCGTTATCGGCCGCAACCTCCGCCACCTTTAGTTTGTAGGTGTAGCCTGCCTCATAGATAAACCCCTCAATATCATTGGTGCGTTGCTGCCACTCATCCGTCAATGTGTCACGCACCAGCAAACATTCTGCCTCTCCGCAGACCTCCGTGTAAGGCGCGACATAAAAAATGCGTTCCATTGCTGCGATGGGTTCTTGATCTCCTTCATTAATTTCTGGTTCACTACCACACGCTACCAAGACGAATACCAAAACAAGTAGAAGCCATTGTGTTGACTTTAACATAGTGTTCTCCTCTCAAATTTCCCAAAAATATCGACTTATAAACACATGGGGTACGACGATGTGTCATAAATCATCATAACGGATTTAGAGAGGATTTGTCACGCGCTTATGCTGTCTGCTTAACGTTTTCTCTTTATTGGGTGCGCTGGTGTTTATCGGCCGATTTCATCCCCCATCCCTCAATCAGAACATTGATCCCCATTTCATTTTCAATTGTTTCTAACAGATGTCGTGTATTGATGACTGTCTCTAAGCGGGGGCGGCTTTGTAAAAGTGTGGCAGTTAGTTGCGCTTGATGTGACAAAATAGCGGCTTCACTTGAGCGCGTCACCTGTCCCGACCACTTTGTAATATATCTCTCGTCCTGATACGCTCTGCAAACTTTTAACGCTGGCAACTGCGTCAATCGGTCTAAACACGTCACCGCCAACCCATCGAGCTTGCCAACAATAGTGAGCGCATAGTGCAGCAACACCAAATCAAGCCACCCAACGCGAAACCCCTCTTGCCAAGCATCAAACCCATTGCGTGCATCGGGTAGCATCGTCGTCAGCTGTGCATCCTCTGTTGGCAAGGGTCCCGCCCCATGACGTGGCGTATAGGCGCGTGTGATACCAATCCGCTGAATGCGACCTGTATAGTTTGCCTCTTCTAATAATGTTTGTGCATTGGCAAGGGTCGTTGTGCTCCACGTCGTATATGGATGAAACCCATACCATTCGTCAAGTAGAACACCTTGTGCTGGCTCAAAAATAATCGTGCCAGCGCGGTCTAGCAGTAGGTTGAGATAGTCAGTTGGGACGATATGAACAAGCTCGATAAATGGCTCATAGGCTGACGCGAGCCGCTCAACCACATTGGGATCATGTAGACATTGCCATTCGCGCTCGGCTTGCGGGGCTGCGGGCAGTCGGCCGCGCAGCGCATTCACCTTGACCCGATTGACTACCTGTAAATAGCGCAGCTTTTCTTTTAGCCGAGCAGGAGAGGCAAAGTCAGCACAAAATAGAACAGCCTCTTTGTGCGCTAGCCAGTCAGCCATCGTCTCCCCGATGCCCATACCGCAACTGCCGTGTCGCGCGGCTCCTCGCACTAGCTCCTTCAGTCGATTAACCGCTCGCTGAAACGGCGTAGTCACCAATGCCTGTTCGTCAACTGTCACAAGGCCAAACGGATCAGGGATGCCTAGTGCTTGCAAATGCGCGGCTTCCTCAAGCATGGCGAGCGGCTCCACCAGCATAAAGCGCGAAAGATGGGTTCGCGCTCCTGCTAATGTGCCACTGCCAAATTGAGCGAAAACGTGTTCGGCCGCATCCGTAACCACCCGATGACCCGCCTGTGCGCCCCCGTTGAAGCGCACAACCGTATGTGCCTTGTGCTGGCGCGTCAGGTAGTCGGTGATTGTCCCTTTTCCCGCATCGCCAAAGCCAAGATCAACGGTCAGAATTGCCTTTTTGTCAGAGTCGCCCATCATCGCCGCCAACGACAGCCGCTTTCAGCTTGCTTGCGACGACCTTAACGAGCGAGCCTTCGCGGTGATTCGCATATGATTTGAGGGCTGATGTCGCTGCTTTGGTGGCGTTTGCGTCGTAACCTGCGCCGACGAGATCATCAATTCCGCTGTACAGGTCGTCGATTGTGCCTTCGCAGAGCGCAATGGTGAGTGCAATCGTTTCGCAAACGGCCGATTCGTCATCCAAAATTAGTACGCGCTCCCCCATATACTTGCGCCAATGGTCGTGGATGGCGGGGTTTTTGCCATGCGCGGTATTCGTTGGGATGATGTGGAAATGTTCGTACATTTGTTGAGCTTCGTTGAATATATCGGCCGAGTTCACATTCCCCTGCACCTTATCACCAATATGCTTGACGATTTGCTCCTTCCGCACGACATCATACGGCTTTTCATCGCCAATCGTGAACAAGTATCCTTTTTTGCCACGCTTTTCCCAACAATCAATAGACGTATGTCGCGCCATAAAGTACACGCCTAGCTCGTAGCTCTCATACACCTGTCCACCACCGCCGCCTTCGAGATAGATTTTGCCAAGATCATCATCCATCTCAAGCCCCGACTCAAACTGCCCGATTTGCAGCGGCACGCGGTCGCAATACGCATCGCCAATCCCACCAAATAGAATCTGGGGATGCTCAACGTATCCTTTTTGAATCAGCACGCGCATCAATGCGCCCAACTTTGTCTGCATAACACGCGGCACTTGCCCCATTGAGCCGGTCACATCAAACAAGACCGCAATCGACACTGAATCAGGGTGATCTGCACTATCTCGGCTTTCACGTGTTTTCCCATACGGATTCATGTCGGGATGGATTTTGACAAGACCCGTTTGGCGCACGTGCCTATCATATTTGAATGCTGTTGTGCCGGTCTTTCGACGGTTGGTTTGTCTTGAATCAAATGCTGCATTACTCCACTTTGAATAACCCATGATATGCTCCTTGTTGTTGAACAGGCTAAAGCCTGTTCACATTGTGAATGGTCGGAATGTTGGCTCTCCGTAGAGCCGCTCTAAAATCTCTTTGAAGTCGTCAAAAATGTGCCATGCGTTTTGATAGCGTCGCTTTGGCGCGGGGATCAGGCACGCACGGAGTAGGGCGGTGATTGGCTTTGGGACAGTGGATGGCAAGGAGTCCGTCGTCACGTCGCCACCGAGTATAAATATCATACACTGCGCTGCCATAAATATATCGGTTGCAGATGTCGCGGCTAATTTCTGGAGAACTTCAGGTGGATAAAACGGTCTACGAGCGGGGCTGATCGCCTTGATTTGCTGACCAGATCGAACGCTGTAGCACCAGTCGATGAGGATGCCGTTGTGATCTTTCGGCCGAATCAAGACATGCTCTGGCACAACCGCCCCATGCACCCACCCAGCCTCATGCGCGTTACCCAATGCCGCGACCATCCGGTTGAACATCCACGCCGCATCTGCTGGATGTAACCCCTCTGGATACCGTTTACGCACATCCGCCAGCGAAAAGCTATCTGCCTCATGCCGCAACACGTTGGTTTGCCGCAACGCTCCGACCTCATCTTTTAAGCGAAACGTCTCTATCAAGACGGGAAAATGGGCGCGTAGTGGCGTGCCGTCGAGATGTGCATGAATCGCACGTAGTGTCGTCACCTCTGCTGACAGCAAATCATTATTCTTAGGATGACGTGCTACCTTCACAATAACTTTGCGTTTGCCATCGGCACGCGCTGTAAACACATCGCACAGATCACCCACAATAGGCGGTTTGCCACTCAGATAATGATGTCGTCGTGATGAGACCTCGAGCGTTGGTTCTGTGCCATATGTTCCCGCCATTACTTTGGTTTGGGCAGCGGCGTGCCACTCTTGTAGTAGCTTGAATGCTTCTGTTGCCTCTGGGATTCGCAGTTGATTATGATCAGGGTGCAGCTCGATCACCATTTCCCGATATATTTCGCGCAGGCTTTGTTCTAGCGGCCGAGATAAACTGCCAAATACATCTTCTGGCTGCGTCGCTTGTCGTAATTTGAGTAGATAATTGTTGAATAACGCTTGCATTTCGTGTCTGATTTACACTAAGTATTGTAGTGTAAACAAAACACGAAGTCAATGCCTGTAAAGAATCGCCGCCAAACATGCCATTTGCGGCAATCCGCTATCGCTTTTTTGATTTGGTTGCAATCCCATTGCCTCGTCTAATGGCGCAACCTGCCCTATCGCGCATTTGTTTGGGCAGCGTCCCACTCGCCTTCGCCACTTGATTATCCCGATCACGCTAGTTTAACTCACATTTGATGTCGTGTTATCTTTTCTCCCCTATGTTTTTTATGCGCCCTTACATCCCCACCCGCACGCGCATCACGCGCCCAGCCCCCATCCCGCCGCGTTCATCTTTCGTGGCAAGGGGTACGCCAACGGCAACGGCTGGAATCGTCTGCCTGTTCAGCAAGATGAAACGTCGATGCGTTTTGCCGATCAGGAAACGTGGAATGCGGTTTGCGCTCAGAAAAATGCGGCGTATGCGGCGTTTCTAGGGTGATTTCAGATAGGTGGGAACATGACCGCGTCTCGTACTGCTCACCGTCCGTACTTTATCAAAACGGCTCATACTTTTGGATTGCACCCGTGTTATCATCCCCACCAAGCTAAGAGAGGAAATAATGGATATTCAACTAAATCAAGAAAACAAACAACTTGTCTGGGAATTTTGGGCGGCGTTGGAAAGCGAATCGGCCGAGCAACTCACCGCTTTGTCAGAAGATGTCGTATGGCACGGCTTTGACCCTATCAATGAGCTACATGGCATTACGGAATTCATCTCCGACTTTTGGCGGCCGCTCTGCCACTCATTTACCGACTTAAAACGTCAAACTCATATCTTTATGGGCGGTATTTCTAACGGCCGCATAGATGGCAACATCGAGCTAGATGGCAACATGTGGGTCAGTGGCACAGGGTATCTAAACGGCACGTTTACTCACGACTATCTCGGCATTCCTGCAACAGGCAAAACGGTCAATATCCGCTGGGGCGAATTTTGCCGTATAGAAAACAACAAAATTGTCGAGATTTATTGTCTGTTTGACCTGATCGACCTTATGCAGCAGGCGGGCTTGCATGTCCTGCCACCGAGTCGCGGAGCAAATGGTCTCTATCCGCCTCCCGCTGCCAATGACGGCGTTTTGCACGACGCACAAAACCCACAACAGACCGCATACAGTCTCGACCATATTCGCCGCTTCATCTTTGATGGTCTCAATGCGTTTGATCAGTCCGACCTGTCGAGCATGGGCATGGCTGACTTTTTCCATCCAGATGTGAAATGGTACGGACCGGGCGGAATCGGTGCGTGTCTGAGCTTTAAGGCGTTTGAGGAATTTCATCAACAGCCGTGGCTGGTCGCCTATCCCGACCGCTCGGTGCAAGATTTGGATGCGCTAATCGCTGAAGGGGTATACACAGGTGCGCCGGGTTGGGCAGGGGTCAAAGCGACACATACAGGCCAATATCTCGACTGCCCAGCGACAGGCAACAAGATTGACTTTAACGGCTTAGACTGGTGGAAACGGGAAGGTGAACAGTACATCGAAAATTGGGTTTTCGTGGATATGATTCATCTGTTTCGGCAGTTTGGCATTGACCTGTTTGAACGGATGAAAGCGCAAGTGAGACAATAAGCTAGGCAAATCGCCATTGCAATGGCATAATGACTCGAAGCCCATTTGCTGTGTTCTCTGCATCACTAAAGCGCACCCAAAATTCCCCCAAAGTGACACTATACTTTTTGCAAATTTTATGTATAATTTTCATTAACTTCACAAATCATCTCTCCCAAATTGGAGAAACGGTGTGTAGGTAACCCCTCCACCAGTAATAGATGCAGTCGGTGAGAGTTTTGATCTGGAAGTGATTTGTGGTCATGTTTAATAATCTGAAAGCAATACATGTAATGAGCTTGGAGGTTCTATGGAGAGAACCGAGTAACAGATAGATTGACACAGATAAAGCGAATTCACAAGGTTATTTATTAAGCTGTCAGCTAGAAGCGCAGCGAAGCCGGAGGTTCAATGGATGGAACCCGACAACGAACAATTTGACGCGGCTGTGTAGGCCACTCACACATCCATTAGCGGGTGTCTGAAACACCCCTCGCACATGTTTTGTGACCACGTGTGACGCGACACAGCTAGCCAACCACAACAGAAATCATATTGAGACAAAGCCACCGTTCGCGGTGGTTTTTTGGTTCTTGCACTCATCAGGCAGGCGGGAAAGTATAGCCAACGCCCCATTCAGCGATAATGTAGATAGGCTCTTTGGGGTTCGGCTCTATTTTTTTGCGGAGGCGGTAGATGTGGGGATGGAGGCGATCTTCGTAGGTCTCTTCAAGCGGCCAGATGCGCCGCAACAAAAAATCGGTGCGAACGATACGGCCGGCATTTTTGAGCAGGATATAGAGAATTTTTGTCTCAGTTGGCGTTAGAGAGACGGTGTTGCCGGCAATGAGCGCGTAGCGTTCGGGGAGATTGAGTTGCAGACGGTCATCTATTTTGATGAGCGGCTCAAGTGTATAGCTGAAATCACCCATGCGTTGGAGAACGCGCCAGACACGTACCTTGAGTTCATCAGAGCGAAATGGCTTGGTGATGTAATCTTCGGCATAGCGCATCAAGCCAGCAACGACCGTGCTTTCTGCATCATCACTGGTCAGCAGAATGACGGGGACATCGCTAAAGGCGTGTAGTTTTTTGCAAAAGGTGAAGCCATCCATTTTGGGGGCCATATTGATGTCCACAATGGCCAAATGTGGAAGACCCTGTTTTTTGATCAGATCGAGGGCTTCTTCACCAGAGCGAGCGGTAGACACCTTGTAGTATTGTGACTGTAGATTGGTTAACTCGGCCGATTCCAGTACCTTCTTCACACTCATCAGGGCTGTCCGACTATCATCAACCACCAAAACTCGTTGCAATGCGTCATTGATTTCCATCCGAAACTCCTTTCACCAGAACTATCATCAGAATTGTGCCATATCCTATCTATAAATAGAAATTTGGCTGTCACGATTATCAAAACTTCATCCTGACAAGCTATTTGTAAGCGTATTGTACAAGCTGTATTGGTTTTTGTTGTGTTGTACTGGTATGTATCGTTAATTAGGGACTCAGATCATCTATCAAAGATGATCTGGGTTTTCCTTTATTTAACTGAAGGTTGTAGCGTAGTTAACGTAAAAATGAGTACATTAGAGGATAATTTAACTTTATTGTATTGTAATTGTTATAGGTTTTTGTTTGAGGCAAGGTTGGATCGTCATGAACACAGCAATAGTATTGGAACAGGCTACGCAGGAAAAAATAAACGAATTGACACGGGAGCTTGAGCAAACACGCTTGGACGCAGACAGGCGACTACGCGAGACGGAGAGTTTACTGGACGGGTTACGATTGTTAACACAGTCATTGGACTCAAATCAGATGTTAAGCGAGATGTTGGGCGTGCTGCGCCCCGTTTTGCAATTTGACCATTCATTTGTCTTGATGCAATCGGGGGATGGGTTGTGGCCACTGGCAGCGACCGATCCGGCATTTGGGCGGCGGCGTTGGGAAATCGGTCGTTACTTTAGTCGCATTCTCTCAGGCCAAATTCTCGCAGCATATGATGTCTGCGCGATTGCAGAGTGGCAAAAACAGTCATTCAAAATTGCGGTTGGCTCTGCTTTACATGTGCCGCTCCTAACGAGTTCGGCCGATGCCGCCATTTTGGTCTGTACCCATCCAGAGCAAGGGTATTTCACGCAAAGCTCAATCGAGGTGGCTGAACGCTTCTCGCTGATCGCAACCCAAGTTCTGCAAAATGTCAGTCTACATGCCACCCTTGAGCAGGAGCGCATCACGTTAGAGGAGCGCATTGAAGAGGCCACTGAAGAGGTGCGTCGTAGTGAGGCTTACACACAACTGCTGTTTCGCGTCACTTCACAGACAGCTCTGCCAATTGAGACACAAATCAATCGAGCCTTGCGGCTAGCAACAGAAACCTTGCAGATGGAAGTTGGCATTATTAGCCACGTTGTAAAAGACGACTATACAGTTGAATATGTTCAGCCTGTCGATGTGGGACTCAAACGCGGCTCTTCTTTTCCACTCGGTGAAACCTACTGTCATTTGACGTTAAAAGGCAAAGAGGTACTAGCCATCGACAAGATGGGGTCGAGTCAATATCACATACGCCCCTGCTATGAAAAGTTCAGTTTAGAATCATACATCGGCACGACCTTGATCGTGCGTGGGGAGCTTTACGGCACGCTCAATTTCTCGCGCTTGGCTCCACGCGATGAGCCATTTACCCAAACCGACAAAGATTTTATCGAACTGCTGGCACGCTGGGTTGGGTCTGCGATTGAACGGCGCGATGTGGAGGAGGCGGCGCGGCAGGCACGTGAGGCGGCCGAACAAGCCACGCGAGCCAAGTCAGAGTTTCTCGCCAACATGAGCCATGAAATTCGCACGCCACTCAATGCCATTATCGGTATGAGTAGCTTGTTACTAGACAGTGAACTTGATGTGGAAACACATGAAGCAATCAACATTATTCGACACAGCGGTGACAGTCTGCTCGCGTTGATTAATGACATTCTCGACTTCTCAAAAATTGAGGCAGGGCGGCTCGACTTGGAGATGCAACCGTTCGATCTGCGTCACTGTGTTGAAGATGCGCTCGATCTGCTTGCACCGAGAGCGGCCGAAAAACGCATCGACCTTGCCTACATTTACGAAGGAAATGTCTCTGCAATTGTCGTTGGAGACGTGACGCGACTGCGCCAGATTTTGGTGAATCTCGTCAGCAATGCGGTCAAATTCACCCAAACGGGCGAGGTCGTGGTGACTGTTTCACAATCGAAAGTGCGAGGCGGCCGAGCAGAACTGCGCTTCGCAGTGCGCGATACGGGGATTGGCATCCCTATCGAGCGGCAACATCGGCTCTTCCAAGTGTTTAGTCAAGTAGATGCTTCGACAACGCGCCAATATGGGGGGACGGGGCTAGGGTTAGCCATTTGTCGTCGCCTCACCGAGTTGATGGGGGGACAAATCTGGCTTGAAAGTGAGGTCGGAGTTGGCTCCACTTTCCGCTTTACAATTGACGTACAACCGGTTGAAGATAGCCGTTATGCTTATTTGAGTGTGCCGCTGCCACAGTTTAGCGGTCGGCGCGTACTGGTGGTCGACGACAATCGTACCAACCGGTTGATATTGCAGCGGCAGGCGGAGTCATGGGGAATGGAGGTTGACACGGCCGATTCCGGCCGAGCAGCCCTCGCCAAAGTTGCGGCGGGGAATCGCTACGCTGTTGCGCTGCTCGACATCTTTATGCCTGAAATGGATGGCATCACGCTGTCGCATGAGCTGAAGCGACGACTGCCTCACATGCCACAAATCATTGTGAGTTCAGCAGGGCGCAACGAGGCGGGCGCACAAGGATTGGACGTTCATGCCTATCTGAACAAACCGATCAAACCATCACAACTGCACAACGCGCTGCTCAGCGTCTTTGCCAGCGACACGGTGATTCCCGTTTCGCGCAAAGTACTAGAAATTGATCATGAACTGGGCAAGCGGCATCCTCTTCGCATTTTGATCGCGGAAGATAACCCAACCAACCAGCGGGTCGCGCTGCGCTTGTTGGAACGTTTGGGATACCGCGCCGATGTTGTCGGCAATGGATTGGAGGCAGTCGAGGCAGTTCGTCGCCAAACATACGATTTGGTCTTGATGGACATTCAGATGCCAGAGATGGATGGGGTCGCCGCGACACATGAGCTTGTGCGTCTATATCCCACAGAACGCCCTCGCATCGTCGCAATGACTGCGAACGCGCTGAAGGGAGATCGGGAAAGATATCTTTCGGAAGGCATGGATGACTACGTCGCCAAACCAGTGCGCGTCGATACGTTGATGGCGATGCTCGAACGAGCCTATCCGCTCGGCAAAGAGACACAACCCGCTATTAGCATGGATGCGCTGCGCGATCAATACGATGATTTGGCAGAGGAGATGGTGGCTGAATTGTTGCCATTTTTCTTGGAAGAGGTGGCAGAGTTACTAGACGTGTTACAATCGGCCGAAGATGCCCTCACCATCCGCAAGGCCGCTCACACACTTAAAGGGGCGGCCAGCAGTATCGGTGCGGTCATGCTTGCCGATGTCGCATCTCAAGCAGAAATCGCAGCAAAGGCAGACGACTTTGCACAAGCGCAACAGCTTGTACAAAAAATAGCGACCGAAGTGGATCGCGTGCAAACTTGGGAAAACGAATGAAAGGAATTATCTTTACTGAGTTCTTAGAGATGGTTGAGGATCGCTACGGTTGGGAAATGAGCGAGCAGATCATTGAAGATGCTGCTTTGCCCAATGACGGTGCCTATACGGCGGTGGGGACGTATCCTCATGAAGAGTTAGTGCGCTTGGTCATTGCCTTGAGCCAACGGAGCAAGACGGATGTGTCTGATCTAATCAAGGCATTTGGACGACATGCCTTCGCCCGCTTTGTGATCGGCTACCCCTTTATGTTTGAAGGTGTGACCGATGCGTTTGATTTTCTCGAATCAATTGAAAACCATATTCACGTTGAGGTTAGAAAGCTCTATCCGGCGGCCGAGTTGCCGCGCTTTGCCACACAGCGCAGTGACAACAGATTGCAGATGAACTATCAGTCAGAACGCCCTTTTGCCGATTTTGCAGAAGGGCTGATCGAGGGCTGTTTGACCTACTTCGGGCAGCCCATCACACTCACACGTCAAGAAAGTCGCGCAGACGGGACAGCAGCACAGTTTTTACTGATCAAAAATGACTAACGAGATAGCTTTGCTGCGCCGTCGCATAGCACGCGAACGTAAAGCACGACAAGAGGCAGAAAAAATACTCGATACCAAGAGCCGTGAGCTATATGCTGCCTATCAAGTGTTGCAAACCAAGCATGACAAGCTAGCGCACGCTGCTCAACGCCGGCTGATGCGAGAACGCAATGCACGCAAGGAGGCGGAACGCCTACTTGAGGAGAAAAGCCGCGAGCTTTACACAGCCAACCAGCAGTTGCGACAAGCGCATGATGAGCTTGAACAGCGTGTCATAGAACGCACAGCTGATTTGCAAGAGGCGAAGGAGGCAGCCGAGGCGGCCGATCGCGCAAAGTCTCTCTTCCTCGCCAGTATGAGCCACGAAATTCGCACGCCACTCAACGGGGTGATTGGTATGGCGGACTTCTTGCTAATCAGTCATCTGCACGACGATCTGCACGATGTGGCGCAAACGATCAAACAGAGTAGCGAAACGCTCTTAACGACTCTAAGTGGCATTCTTGACTATGCAAAGCTAGATGCAAAAAAAATTGCTAGGCGTGATCAGCCAACGGATGTACGTCAAGTGATTGAAGCGACAGTAGCAAAAATGAAGCGTCGGCCGAGCGTTATTGTGAACTGTGAGGTTTCGGCCGAGATGCCCCCAAAACTAAGCTGTGATGCCGACCATTTGCAGCAGGTTTTGACCCATCTGCTCAACAACGCGACGCGCCATACAACGCAGGGTAGCATTCGGTTGTCGGCCGACTATAAAGATAGCCAACTGCACGTTCGCATTAGCGACACAGGGGAAGGCATTCCAGCCGAGCGATTAGCGACACTGTTTGAGCCATTTCGACTGCTTGAGGAGGGCAGCTATCGCAGCGTAGCAGGGGCGGGGTTGGGGCTGGCGATCTGTCGTCAGTTAGTGACGCTGATGGGTGGTGAGATTGGCGTGGAAAGCGTGGTGGGGGAAGGCTCGGTATTTTGGTTTTGGATTTCGGCCGAGATTCCCATCACGCCGCACATTGTCGTTATCGAGCCAAACCGCGTGCAGCGGCGCGTCCTACAGACGCTTCTGCGCTTATTGAACTACGAAACAACGATCTTGACCGCGCCAAATCAACCATTCCCCCCTAACCTCACGCATATTCTTGCCAATACATCAGCTCACGACTGGTTTACACCAAATCAAGTGCCAATCATTTGGATGGGTGAAAACAGTTCCCTGACGTTTCCAATTGCTAAGCAAGCCCTCAAAGCACGTATCGCTGAACAAAAAATTTGACAGCGATTACGTGGTCTTACCTTCTCAACGGAAACAAGAACTGTAGCACACGTGGAAAGCGGTCTGCCCAACTGCCTTCGCTGTGTGTTGCTCCTTCATGCAGGAAGTAGCCGAGATTGTCCCCTAGAACAAAACCATTTTCCATTAGCGCATCGCGGGCCGCGAGTGTGTTGTAGCGACCATCATTGCCGCGTGTTTCCGTGGAGCGCGTGCCACTGTCAAGCCAGATGCGAATATCGGGCGGGGTCTGATAACGCATCTTCTCAATGATCCTCAGATCGTCCAGTTCGCTATCTAAATCACCTGTGATCCAGTAGGAAGGAGACATCGCCGCGTGGTGTTTGGCAAATTTTGGGAACTCCCACGCCAGATATGTAGTGAAAAGACCACCCATGGATGAGCCACAGGTCGCCGTGTTCTCACGGTCAGGCAGCGTGCGAAAGGAAGCATTGACGAATGGTGCAACGTCTAAGTCATAATAGCGATAGGTGCGGTTGGCGTGTCCCTTGATGGTGGACATTGGCAATCCATCTTCCCCACCGCCGGGCGGAGAAAAAGAGTAGTCGGGCGGAAGATACTCTTCAATGCGACGCTCTTCGCCATTGCTCACGCCGACAATGATACACTCACGCATTAGCCCTTTGGCAATGAGGTCATTGGCGGCCCAATCTGCTCGCCATGAGCCTGCAAAACTATCGTCGCTATAGCTCTCAAAGACATTTTGCCCGTCGTGCATGTAGAGAACTGGGTAGCGACGGTGGTGATGTTGGTCGTAGCCACGTGGGAGGTAGATGTAGAGAGGGCGACGGGGCAATCGGCCGAAAAACCGCTGAACCTTCATCACACGCGCATCGGTCAGGTTTGCTTGCGGCCGATAGCTAAAAAACTCACCGCCCTGAATCCAAACGTCAGGAACCTTTGAATGGAAATAGTCAAAACTGCCGCGCCCGTAAGCGGCCGCATAGGTTCCATTGCCTAACTCAATACGAAATAGCCATTCGCCATCATCGGGAATCCATGGACGCACAACCCAACAATGTTCACCACGCACGCGGCGATCATCACTTTCCTCAAACCATAGGTGTGAAATGTCATCCCCTATTTTTAGTTCTAGCTTGGGCTGGATGTGAGAGCGGGTATAAAATGTAACTGTTCCTTCGCGCATAGATCGCCTATTCTACTCTTTGCCAAAATATGCGTCTATTGAGATTGTGACAGAGTTATTGCGATCTGTTTCGAGCATTATTTTGCGTCGGCGGCCGATAAAGCTTGCTCAATACCGACCCTTTGTTAAAGTCACGGTTCGTGTGTGCGGGCGTCGCAGGGACGACATAGGTGACATAAGTAGTCAGGCAAAAGTTTTGGGGCAATGGTAAACGGTAATCGGTATACAGTGTTTGGTATTGACCTGTGGTAGAGCGCACGCCGAATACCGACTTACCGAATACCGAATGACGGTATCATAACCTGTCGAACGGGCTATCAGCCTGTCCAAACTAACGAACCAACAAACTCGGATCAGTCGGCTCCAACTGTACTTCGCGTAAATTGTCCTCTATGGCAGCTTCAAACATGTCGATGTCAAGCTCTTCTGGCCCAACGTTGCGACCACAAAAATTGCGATAGGCACACGTTTTGCAATGCGCCCAATTGTCGGTCAAAGGCCAGATCGCGGTTGGCGCGACGAGGCGGCGGTCGATGCGCTCGGCTGTCGCCCTGATCGTTGCCCAATTGCGTGCATGTTGCTGACCGTCATAGCGCAGCGTGACGCTTTTTTCGGGCGCTTGCGTAAACCAGTAAGTGATGGCGACCTGTTCGGGATGATAGTCGAAGCCCAACGCGCTGCTGCCTTCTGTCGCCAAGGCGAGATATAGCTTTGTTTGCCATTCATCGCGCAGTTGTGACTCAGTGCGTGGATTGCGCTCGGTTTTCCAGTCGAAGATGTGGGCTGTTTGGTCGTTGAGGATGAGGAGGTCGAATCGGCCGAATAAAAAATGCCCGCCGCCCCCATCGATCCCGCCTATAGGAACCGATAAACTCACCTCTGGAAAACGTCTGCCCGCTGGCAAGTTGGGTGGGTTCTGCTGAAATGTCTGCCACCATTGCGCCAATCGCGCATCTGCACCTTCATCTAGCGCAACGGGCATTCCCAAAAAGTGTCGCTCCATCAGCGCGTGGAACTGCTCTCCTCGCTGAAATGCGACCGCCCGCGCTGGCGCAACGGGCTGTAATGGCCAGCGCAATTCGGTCACATAACGCAACTGAAAGCGACGTTGACAGGTCAGAAAAGTGGTGAGTTTGTAGCGAGAAAGCTGCATTGTAGGGAGAGCAAACAGTTGGTCGCCAACTGTTTACCGACTATCCGTAACCACGATTTAAGCGGCGTTCCATCAGGCGAACGAGGCGCGTCATCAACACCGTCAAGCCAAGATAAATGAAGGCTGCCAACGTCCAAGTTGGCAGATAGATAAACGTGCTGTTTGAGTAGAGACGGGTCGCCTGTGTCAATTCGCGCACACCGAGAACAGAGACAAGCGCGGAATCTTTGACCATCGAGATAAAGTCATTGCCCAGCGCGGGCAGAACACGCCGCAATGCTTGTGGCAGCACGATGTAGCGCATCGTCTGATAGTAGTTCATGCCCAACGCACGTGAGGCTTCGTACTGTCCTTTTTCAATCGACTGGATGCCAGCACGGAAAATTTCGGCCGAGTACGCTCCATACCCTATCGCCAGCGCAATTGCCCCCTGAAAGACATTGCTCATGTCGCGCATCGTATAGCCCGTGTTGAACGTTTCATCCAACCAGTTTACGATTAGCGGCAGCAGCGCAAACGAAATCCAGTACAACAATACCAACATGGGAATACCGCGCACCACCTCGACATAAAGCGACGAGATATTGTAGAGAACGCGATTCTTTGCCACACGTGCCAACCCCATCAACGCCCCAATCGTGATCGCCATCGGGTAGGCCGTAAACGTCAACTGTACAGTTATTGCGATTCCGTCTTTGAGAAAATTCCAAATTCCACGTGTTTGTTCATCGTAAAGGACGCGGAATACCAATATCGCCGCGATCATTATCACAATGATCGCCCACCATTCCACATCTGCTGCCCGATCAATTAGCGTACTGCGTCGCGCTGATCGCCCCTGTTGTTTTACTTCATCCATAATCCCGTTTTCCACATGAGTGTCTTTGTTAAACACCAATTATATCGACCAATTGACGAATTACCGCTCGGCCTTCATTGGAACCAGCCCAGGTTTTGGATTATAAACGCGAACCTTCAATATCTACTGTGCCGCGAGCTTGCTCGGCCGACCACCACGTAGCCGCTCGGATGATTGCCAGACTCACTGCGTGCAAAAATTTCATTTGCAGGTAAGATGGGGAAAACGTTTCACAATATAAGCGAGGTGGAAAATGAGCAAACATATTGGAATTTTAACAGCAGGCGGTGACAGCCCGGGCCTAAACGCAACTATTCGCGGTATTGGCAAAGCAGCCATGTTGGCATTCGGCATGCATGTGGTTGGCTTCAAAGATGGCTTTCGCGGCCTAATGGAAAATCGCACAATCAAACTAGATCACGGGGAACTGTCAGGCATTTTGACACGCGGCGGCACTATTTTAGGCACAAGCCGCGACAAACCGCACAAAATGCCGATTGGCGGGAAGTTGCTTGATATGACTGACGTGATGGTTCAAAACTATCATCGTCATCATCTCGACTGTCTGATTTGTTTGGGTGGCGGCGGCACGATGAAAAACGCCTACCGACTGCACAAAAAAGGTTTAAACGTCATTGCTATGCCCAAGACAATCGACAATGACGTGTGGGGGACAGATCGCACTTTCGGCTTCGACACAGCACTCGGTATTGCCACAGAAGCGCTCGACCGCTTGCATAGCACCGCACATAGTCATCATCGCATTATCGTCGTCGAGATCATGGGGCATAATACAGGCTGGCTCGCACTGGGGGCAGGAATCGCAGGTGGCGCGGACGTGATTTTGATTCCAGAAATTCCGTACAATGTACAGGCAGTCGCCGATGCAATCACACAGCGGGTGCGACGTGGTAGCATGTTTAGCATCGTCGCTGTTTCAGAAGGCGCGATGTCTGAGTCAATTGCGCCGCGTTTTCACGATGCAGAGAAACGTAAGGCAGAGGCTCGTGCGGCAAAGGATAAAGAAGCGAAAAACAAGGCATCGGCCGATCTCGACGAAATCGAAAAGGAGCGCAAAGGCCACACCCTACGCCTTTCTAACCAACTTGAAGAACTAACCAATCTGCAATCCCGCGTCACCATTTTAGGACACGTTCAACGCGGTGGCACACCATCCCCCGCAGATCGTTTGCTGGCAAGTAAGCTGGGGACGGCCGCGGCTCAGGCGGTGCATGAAGACAAGTTTGGCATTTTGGTTGCGTCTGATGGGGATGGGGTGGCCTATCGGCCGATTGAGGAGTGTGTCGGCCGACGCAAAACTGTGCCGCTCGATCACGAATGGATTCGCGCCGCACGCCAGATGGGATTGAGTTTTGGAGATGCTTAATTTACACTCAACGTCATTGTAGGCGGGGCGCAGCGATCGTAGCCCTGCGGATTAATCGCAGGGCTACTGACACACGTTGGCGTAAGTCATTGTAGGTTTCTTCCTGCTACCTTAAACGTGTGCAAAAGTGTGCAACACGCGATAAGTACCTGCTT
>CAYMGE010000106.1:0-19464 GCA_964389925.1 uncultured Ardenticatenaceae bacterium | reverse complement strand
GAACTTAAAACGAAAACTTGTTGCATTTTACAATGTCCTTGCCTTTCGGCAGTAAATATCTCCTAGCCAATGTTCTGCTCAGGTTTGGCGTTCGCTGCACCGCGCCTACCCTCAACGCTTTTAACAACGAACCGTAGTGGTCTGAACTGGAGAAGCATTCAAACGTACCTATTTCTGAACGAACGTAGCACCCTAAGTGCTTAGGCGGGTCAGGTACGAGGCTCTTTCAAGCCCCGTCGCTTTAGTGCGGGGGTCCTGACGCTGTCACCTGAGCCAACCGCTCACTCAGCCAGACGTTGATTAGCGTTTCGACTGCAATATCCTGTTTTGCAGCGAGATGTTCTAGCTTCTGCCCCAAATTTTTCTCGACACGGACACGTAATCCTCGACTTGAAGAGCGCAAATCAACCTCAAACTCAACTTCTTCCCCAAACGCTTCGGGATAGTCAGCCGAACTGTGCGTATCCCAAAACTCTGCGATTTCCTCGATTGTGTCAAAATATTCGGGCAGCGGATCTCGTCCTTTCTTTTCAGTCAAAACTTTATTTTCGTTCATATTGTTTACGCTCCGATTTATCCATGTCTCTGGCACTAATAATCAAAGCTATGCGTTGTCGCGGCTTATAGATGAAGACGATAAAAAGATAACGACCATCTTTTGTTCTGCCAAATGCTCGAAACAAATCTTCGCCGCGCCTCTTGCCTCGCTTCAGCTTTCGGAACTTAGCATGATAGAATCGACTTTCGATTGCATCCTCAACTTCTTCGGGATATACACCATGCTTCACTTCCAATTTTTCAACGAACTGCTCCTTCCATTCACACTTTTCAATCTTCATACAATTCCTCCTACAGTTTACCAAATAAAAAACGCCTCCATCCCACAAATCGTTGGGACGAAGGCGCAATGCTTCGCGGTACCACCCAAGTTCCCGCTCAAATAAAGCGGACGCTCGTAATCGCGGTAACGGGCGATGAAATCGGCTTTTCTAGTTGGGGAGACCGTTCAAAAAGCGGCTCAAGAAGGATTTTCGGCCGAACCTTCCCATCCACCTCACACCATCATGGACTCGCTCACGGAAATCAACTCGGCGTACTCGTTTCTGTCATAGCCAATTTATATTTTTCAATTGCAGTCATTATAGTCAAGCGAAGTCATCCATGTCAACGCTAGCAATGCAGCGTCAATTGCGTTCTATTGTCTGGCAACGGTATTGGCAACAAGCTAAAAATTTGGTTACGTGATGGCTTTCTGTGTCATAATCGGCCGCATGTCAGTCTATTTACACGATATTCCACTTTCACAAGCACTTGACCAACTGTGGCAACTTGTCGCTGAGTTGCCATTTCCACAAACTGAGATCATTCCGCTAGATGAGGAGGCCGTCGGCCGAACGCTCGCCGCTCCTGTTTGGGCAAAACTCTCCGCCCCACACTATCATGCCTCCGCCATGGATGGCTTTGCCGTCCGCGCCCATGAAACCAACGGAGCCACTCAAACCATCCCTCTCAGCTTGCATTACGGCGACCAAACCCAATACGTCGATACAGGTGATCCGATGCCAGATTGGGCAAACGCGGTCATTCAAATTGAGAATACCGAGCCGCTGAATGCGGATGGCACATTGAGTGACGAGAAGCGGGAACCCTTTGCGATTCGGATTCGAGAGGCAACAAATCCATGGAAACATGTTCGGCCGATGGGCGAAGACATGGTCGCTTCTCAACTTGTCCTCCCCGCAGGTCATGTTTTACGTCCTTTTGATCTGGGAGCCATCGCGGGCAGCGGGCATCACGAAATTAGCGTTGCTCGTCGTCCTCGCGTCGCCATTTTGCCCACGGGGACAGAGTTGAAGCCAATAGGTGAACGTGTGCAAGCTGGCGACATCATCGAATACAACTCACTCGTCTTGGCGGCGCAAGTGCGCGAATGGGGGGGCGACCCGACGCGCTTTCCCATCACGCCAGATCGGTTCGAAGCAATTCAAACAACTGTCGATGAAGCTGCAAAAGCGCATGATTTAATTCTTCTAAACGCTGGCTCCTCCGCCGGTGCGGAAGATTTTTCTGCCTCTGTTATCGAATCTCTTGGCGAAGTGCGCGTGCATGGCGTTGCTGTCCGTCCCGGTCATCCTGTCATTCTGGGCAAGGTAAACGATGTTCCGATTATTGGTGTGCCGGGTTATCCAGTTTCGGCCGCGATGACAGGCGAAATTTTTGTCAAGCCGCTTTTAGCAAAATGGCTCGGCAAAGCTGTCGAACGGCCTGAAACGATTGAGGCGACACTAACGCGCAAACTGGTCTCTCCATTGGGTGATGACGATTTTGTGCGGATGGCGGTTGGGCGTGTGGGGGAACGTGTGCTGGCGGCTCCGCTCACGCGGGGAGCGGGGGTCATTTCATCATTGGTACGCGCCGATGGGATCGCGGTTGTGCCGGCAGGATCACAGGGATTGGCAGCCGGATCAACTGTGCAAGTGCGATTGATGCGGCCTACACAGGCGGTTGAACAGACAATTCTGGCGATTGGCTCCCACGACATGACGCTCGATCTGTTGGCACAATTTTTGGCGCAACGTGGTCGGCGGCTATCGTCAGCCAATGCAGGGAGCTTAGGCGGCCTGATCGCGTTGAAGCGCGGAGAAGCCCATTTTGCAGGCTCACATCTGCTTGACCCAGCAACGGGCGAGTACAACGTCAGCTATATCAAACGCTATTTGCCAAATTTACCAGTTGAATTGGTGACGTTGGTAGAGCGAGAGCAAGGGTTGATTGTGCAGAAGGGAAATCCACTGGGGCTGCGCGATTTGCGTGATGTGACGGAAAAACAGGTACGCTTTGTCAATCGGCAACGTGGGGCGGGGACGCGGGTTTTGCTTGATTGGGCATTAGAGATGGGGGGATTGTCGGCCGAACACATCCCCAACTATCAACAAGAAGAGTACACACATCTCGCAGTTGCGGCCGCTGTCGCCTCTGGTCGCGCTGATACGGGGCTTGGCATCGCGGCCGCTGCCCACGCACTTGACCTCGACTTCATCCCCCTATTTCAGGAACGCTACGATTTGGTCATCCCAACAGAACACACTCAAAGCGATCTGCTCAGTCCGCTCTTTGATGTTCTAGCTAATCAAGCATTTCGAGAAGCAGTTGCAGGACTGTTCGGCTACCGTGTAGAGAAAATGGGGTGTTCTGTAACGTGAAACTGGCATAAGTGTAAGATCAATTTACCTACTGATCCTCACGTGAACGTATAGGAATTAGAATATCCTCTTTGCCACCTATGCCCTGCACTGAGATGGCATATTCGCCCGTATTATCGAACCCATCTTCCGTTATCCAAACTGTGTATGTGCCAGTGCGTGGGAGTTCAAGATTGCGAATCGTGGCGGGTGTGTCTGTCGTCGCCATAGGCGTTTCAGCAATGAGTTCGCCGGCTGGATCATAGATTTGGGCTTGTAAAACAAACCCATCTTCACGTTCGCGGATTTGTAGCAAGGTCACACTGACTGATTGACCTTCTTCACCAGAAAAGACCCAGTAATCATATTCTGAGGGGGCAAGAGAATCGCGCAATGTTTCACCCACACCAATTCGCAGCGGATGCGTTGCCTTAACGCGGTAGGGGACATAGTTGAGCGTATAGTTGCCCCCGTAGGTATACGTCTCATCAGTGACCCAGAGTGTGTATTCGCCGACGATGGGCAAGGTCAGGCCGCGTAGCAATTCTGGCTCGCCTGCATCAGTCTCATCAACCCGCATCAATGGCTGCCCTTGTGGATCATACAACTCCACGACGACATCAAAGCCTTCATCAAACACACCTACAGGTGCAACGCTAATGTCGACAACCTCACCGCCGCCGGCTTCAAATACCCACTGCTGGATGCCGCCCGGCTCAAGCTGGCGTGTCACCGTTTCGCCGGGAAAGATGATGGTGTCGTCTGAGGCCGGCGCGACGTATTCGAGCGTTGGCACGACGGAAAACTGTGGCACACGCACCTGATATGTTTTCGATAGGTTGAGAATGTCGGTCGAGCGAAGTAGATAGACAAATAGAACTAGTCCAAAAAATAGCACAATGCTGAGGCGGATCAGCCGTGCATCTGTCCATTCGATTTTGCGTATGTTTTTTATCATGGCCTCTCTAGTCATACCAGTGAGGGACATTTTCGCTGCCGTCACAGCTCACTGAACAGAAGAGATTGTGCCAAATCAAACGGTTGCGGTCTAGGGGGGAGTGTGCGTTTTTCACCAACTGTTAGCTCATTCGGCCGACTCCACATAACGCCCACCCTGAATCTCCTGCGATGTAACCGTGTAGTTCCCATTCAACGTCACTTCAGTCGCCATTTGACTATAACATTTTGGGCAAACAATCGTTTTGCGCCAGAGGTAGCCATTATCAGTGTGATTGAGATCGTACTGTTTGTCGGCGCGAATTTTTGTCGTTTTTTTGCAGCGGTTACATTCGACATGGAAATAGATACCGCGCTCATCGACGTATTTTTTGGGCTTGCGAGAAAAGAGGTTTTTTAGAAAGCTCATGGTTGTAAACGAGCAAAGCGAACTTTGTTCGTGAACTATACAAGTCGGCCGATTGTCTGCAACAGTCGCTCTGGCTGCTTGAGATAAGCATGATGTGGAATCTCCCCGCTGGCAATGTCAAGCACGAGCTGACCCAATTTCGCACATAGTGGCGCAGGGCTGCCAAATTTCAACCCCATCTCGGCCGTCGCACAATGATGGTAGAGAACCTCATTTTGGCGTTTGCCAGCGGCGAGGTCTTGATAGAAAGAGGGCATTTTGTCGCCGCGTCCAGCCTCAATCACAAATTTCATGATAAAGCGTGTGATGGGCAGCGGTGCAAAACGAATCATGTTAGCAATCGGCGGTGTGGGAGTTCCAGCAAAATGAATCGGCTGAATGCCCGCCGCACGCATCACGGCCAAGAATTCACGTAGCATGTCGATCTCTAATTTGAACAACCCATCATGCGCGTAAACCTGTTTGGGCGAAAGTCCCGTGATGGCAGAGGTCGCGTTGCTGATGTGGTTAAACATTGCTTTTGACCATTTCATCGGCCGATAATCGTCCAGTCCAAATGCCAACACCTTGCTGCCATCAAACACCTCGATGTACTGTCGTGCATCCTGACCTAACAGCAACGGTGCAATGCCCAGACCACGCTCTGGTTTTGTCACCTCCATCACGTTGTCTGCACGACGATTGACGGGCGCGGTGATCGAGCTAACGAGGACGCGCTCTTTGCCGAACGCCTCAACAAGCGGGCGTTCGACGTTGATGCCATTTTGCGTGATGAGAACTTTGGGCAAATTGGGGAAGTGGGTGGCGAGATCGGCCGAGACCTCTGGCAAATGATACGACTTGACCGCCAAAATGACGTACTCATACTGTTGCCCAGCCATCGCTTCTGCCAATGAGCCAAACACTTTGACAGGCGCAACGAGCCGTTCGCCAGCTTCAATCACGGGAACGCCTTCGGCCGAAATACGTGCAACGCTGTGTGGGCGCGTCACAAAGGTGACATCGTGCCCAATTGAAGCCAAGTTCGTGCCGAGATACCCGCCGATTGCACCTGCGCCGTAGACTAAAATTTTCATCGCCTAACCTAAAACGCTGCCTACAAATTGCGGCCGACCGCGTACAAAGTCATCTACACTCATTGCCCGTTTACCCTGTAGTTGAACCCGCTCCAAGATCAATACGCCATCGCTGGTTGCCACACCAATCGTATTTTGTGCGTCAGTGACAAGGACTGTTCCCGCTGCAAGATGTGTTGCTTGAGTTAAGTCGCGCGGCTTGCCGCCCAGAAGTTTGAGCTGTTTGCCCGCAAAATGTGTAAATGCGCTCGGCCACGGAGTCATGGCGCGGATGCGGCGGTCGATGGCATCGGCCGATTGTGACCAGTCGATTTGCCCATCCACTTTGCTAATCATGCTCGCATATGTTGCACCGTCATCAGGCTGTGGAACTGGCACCAGCTCTCCCGCAAAGATGCGTGGCAGGTCACGTTTGAGCATTATGCCACCGAGCGCGGCGAGTTCATCATGGAGAGATTGTGCGGTTGTGTCGGCCGAAATCGCCACCGTCTCACGCGAATAAACCGCGCCCGTGTCTAAGCCCACATCCATCTGCATGAGGCAAACGCCCGTTTCTGCATCGCCTGCCAAAATTGCGTGCTGAATTGGAGCCGCACCACGCCAGCGCGGAAGTAGTGACGCATGAACGTTAATGCAACCAAACTCTGGCAGGTCAAGCGTGTGCGGACGCAAAATTTGTCCAAAGGCGGTGACAACAATTAGATCGGGGTTCCAAGCGCGGATCGGTTCGGTCGATTCAGCTTTCTGCAATGATTTCGGCTGATAGATCGGCAATCCAGCCTTCTCGGCCGCCACCTTTACAGGCGAACGGCGCAATTTCTTGCCACGCCCAGCGGGACGGTCTGGCTGTGTCACCACGCCAACGACGTTTTGTGTTTCGATTAACGCTTGCAGAGAAGGGACGGAAAAATCGGGGGTTCCCATAAAAACAACTCGTTTCATAGCGCAAATTTTACCGCAAACGCTAGGGTAATGATATGGGGATTGCGTTATCAGGCACAGACGGGGAGACACTCATACGCGCACCTGTCGTCAGGTCATACAGGCCAATTCGAGCAGTGATTTGTGCTTGGTCGTCTATAGGCAGCAGATGAGTGTCTGAAACCAGCTCGCCTTTCACCCAGCACCATGTGGGTAGCTGGCCGCTGGCAGGTTTGCTATCACTTTGTGCGAGCAGATTGCCATCGCTATCAAAGAGATGGATGAAAGCGGTGAGATCGGCCGAGACACGCCCATGCGCTCGCCACAACAACGTAATCAGCATCCCCTCCGCAACCTGCTCAGTCACAATTCCCTCTAGGCCAATCTGTTCCCCCAATCTAAACGCCATTTGTGTTATCTGCCCCTTGTGCATGGCAATGGCTTGCTCAAAATTTCGCGCAATGGTTGGCGTTCTCGGTTCAGCAGCTTGTCCGCCTAACAGGAAAGCGACTGTGAACGTCTGTAAGGCAAACGCCCAGATGAGAATGGAGAGATGTTCTTTTTTTATTGTTTGTGCGGCCGATAACAAAGTTGCCGGCATTACAAATAGCCAAATGCGTCCCGTCTCCGCCTGTACTTGACCCAATCCATTGAGGACAAGCAGGAACAATAGCCACGTCAGCAGCCAGCCATCGCCGCGCACAGTTTGACCTCGCCACACTCTCAATGCCGCTTGCCCCGCACCCACCAATGCAACCAGTAAAATTGGCAATCCGACAAAGAGGCCAAGCTCGTAGTAGTTGTAGAGTCCCCACCACGGACTGGACGCACGCATCCCATGATGAATTTCAATGCTATTCTGGAACATCTCCCACCACGAAACCTGCCAAACAAAATAGACAATGCTCCAAAATGCGAGAAATATGCCACCCAACGTAAACACAATCGCAGCAAATCGCTGCAATCCTCGGCGATTGCGCTCCCAGAGCAAGGCTTGCATCAGTGCAAACAGTCCCACCCAGATGACGGTTGCGCCGATGCCAAATGAGAACCACGTTGTGCTAACCAGTAACGCACAGAGGCCTGTCAATGCCCAATTGTTATGCCGTCGCTGTGCGTGCCATGTCAAAAATAAAGCGGCGAGTGCGATCAGCGCGTAAAGGACATCGACGTTCGACTTGAAGACAAGTAGGCCGGGCCAGAGGGGAAAGAGGAGGGCGGCAAATCGGCCGATCTCCACCCCAAACATTTGTTTTCCCAAAAAGTAAAGTAACACCGCTCCAATGCCGCTGATGTAAGTGACACTAATAAGCAAGGTCGAGCTGGCAATTTGCGCCAGCGAGTAACCGTTTATCTCTGGCGAAGCGCAATCATAGCGCAATAGCTGATGGCCTAAGCGATCTGCAAGCCAAGGGACATGCTCAAACAGTTGTGTTGTTGCCCAAAAAGCCACGGGCCAGCCCGGTGGCTGAGTTTGCATGTGAACACCGCGATAGCTCGACATTTGGTCTGGGTGGGTGCGGATAAATTGATGTGGATCGCTGATCTGCATCCCTTCATGAAAAAAGCCCGTTGTGACCATCGTTGTTTCCATGAATGGGCCGGACAATGGTAAATCGAGATGCTGTGCCTCGACGACCATTTGCAAGAGCGGGGTGAACAGCATCACGCCGCCGAGCAGCAAAGCCGTTTGCCAACGTTGCCACGCGCCGTGTTGTCTGTGAACCCACAGTAGCAAGAGACACCAACCTGTGATTAATACAATCAGTAGCGAGACTCGCATTGGCTCGGCCGCCACATTGCGTCGCGCCCACAACCAAACTGTGCCGCGTATGCCAAACGGCCGATCCACCCACAATCCAGCCGCCATCAACAACGTCGAAAACGCGCTGCCGTACACCAAGAGACGAGATTGCAGATGATTCATCCACAAATTTTACCCATCAGTCCTGTTTACAACTCTAAGCACTCCCCGACCCTATCTTCCGTTTACGTTCCCTTCATGTATAATGCGCTCCAATCATGCTGGGAGTTCGCATCAATAAACAACTATTTGGAAGTTACATGCAGTACCGTAACCAATTCCGATTGCTCATCACGCTTGTCATCATGTCGCTGATTGTCGCTTGCCGAGACAATGATCCCGTTATTATTGTTCCGCCAACCGTACCGCCCGTGATTCAAGTGTCTGAACTCGATACCGAGATGTATCGGATTGATGATGGCATAAAATCGCCCGCGAATAGCTTGGCGGGGGATGACTCGGCCGCCCCTCCCATCCTCATCGCCGATACCCCCTTCAACTACGTCATCCCCGAATGGGAGGCCGATCTGCCCGTGGGCGCTGAGATTGCCATACGTCTTCAAACGGCGGCAATGACCGGCACATTCTCCGACTGGACAGAGATCGAGGTCAGTCCCGACGCAAGCAATCCAGCGGCAGGACAGTTCGCTGGCTCTGTCGTCGGCACGGGAGAACCCAACCTACTGCACGAACGTGTGGCGCTTGAGGTTGCCTTGCTGCCCAATGCAGAGGGTGAACTCCCTGTCTTGAAGCGGTTGGCGTTGGTTTATATTGACTCGTCTTATGGGCCGACGACTAAAGAGATTTTGAGTGAGAGTCGTCGAGATCGGCCGATAGCAAAACAGCTTCAACAGTCACGTGACTATCCAAAACCCTATGTCATCAGCCGCGCTCAGTGGTGTACGCACGTGAGCTGCAACTATACGGGCGTTGAGTATGCGCCCGTCACCCATTTGGTCATTCACCACACCGTTAGCAACAACAGCACGTCCGACTGGGCGGCTAACGTTCGTGCGATTTGGACATACCATACCTTTCAAAGGGAGTGGGGAGACATTGGCTACAATTATCTGATCGATCCTGACGGCAATATCTATGAAGGTCATTTAGGGGGCGATGACGTGATCGGCACGCACGCAGCGGGCGCCAATCGCGGTGGCATGGGCGTTGCGCTATTGGGCGAGTTTGGCAGTATTCGACCATCGGCCGCCATGCTCGATGCCCTAGTTGAACTGCTAGCGTGGAAGGCAGATCAAAAAAACATCGACCTTTGGGAGTCAAGCGCATTTGACGGGCTAGCTCATGGCAATTTGCATCTGATTGGGCATCGAGATGTCTATGGCACAACCGCCTGCCCCGGCGCATTGGCACATAACGAAATCGATGAAATTCGTGTACGGGTCGCGGCAAAGATCAACTTTGAGCCTGAATATCGCTACATAGATGACCGCGATCCAGCCTTTTCACTCAGTCAAGCCAACTGGTACGATGGTCCATTCCAATGTGGGTTTAACCAGCACGCATTTTATACCTTCTCAACAACCGATCCGTCGATTGCGACCAATCGCGGTGAGTGGCGGCTCGATATTGAGGGTGCGGGACGCTATCAAGTAGACGTGTTTATCCCATTTTGCAACACGGGAGAGCCAGACACACAACAAGCCCCATACACCGTTTTTGATGCAACTGGCTCACAGCGCGTTATACGAAATCAGGCTGACAATCTTGGATTTTGGATGCCGTTGGGGCAATATAACTTTATACCCAATGGTAATAACCTCATTCGCCTCGATGATCTAACAACGAGCGAGGACAAACATCTCATTTTTTTTGATGCACTACGCTATAAACCGCTTGACGTGGCGGCGACCAATCTGAACCCGTCACCCAACGAGTGGCTGACAGATCGTGCCGTGAACTTTCGCTGGCGGTTGAGCGCAACTGGTGCGGTGCGTGATTTGCGTTTGCAGGTGGCAACCGATCAAGCATTTACAAATTTAGTCAAGGATGTGGGATTATCGGCCGCAACAACCTCCTCCCTACAAACCTTCGACCAAGATTACAATATACTCTACTGGCGCATTGTCGCCACGACGTTTGCCAACGCGCAGGTCGTCTCTACCCCCACCATTTTCCATATCGACGCAACACCACCCGTTTCAACAATCACAAGCGTCATCCGTGAATGCAATGGCGATTTTACGTTGCAATGGGAGGGAACAGACAATCTCAGCAGCATTGCCCATTTTACAGTGGCCTATCGGCGGCCGTTTGACGCAGCTTGGACAACCATTTTGGCAAACACGACGCAAACGAGCGTGACATTTACGCCTCCTGACCAAACTGCTAACTACGAATTTCGTGTTCAGGCAGTCGATGGGCGCGGCAATGCAGAACCGCTCAAACAAGCAGGAGATGCAACGGATGCTGACGCAATTCCCTGCAATATTGATCCACCCGTCAACAGCGAACCGGCTTTTAATGCGATCCTAAACGAGGCGGTACCAACCTTCCGCTGGACAATCGGCGTGCCGGCAGCCGTCGAGAACTACTTAGTCGAAGTGGCCACAGATCAAGCCTTTGCCAACATCGTTGGTGAGCAGGCCGTGCCTAAGTCAGCGATGTATACTCTCATTCCGTTTGCCCAAGATTACCCACAACTTTTCTGGCGTGTGACGGTCAATACGATTCAAGGCAGGTCATTTACCTCCACCCCGACCCCATTTAGCCTAGACGCAACCGCGCCGACATCGGCCGTTCTCGATGCTCCTCGTCTACCCAACGGCAACTATCAACTGCAATGGCAAGGAGAAGATAATCAATCGGGCATCGCCAACTATGACGTTGAATACAGCACTGATGGCAACAACTGGCAGCCTATTTTCCAAAATACAACTGCGACACAAGGCGAATTCACACCACCTAATTTCACCGGTTTCTATCTATTCCGCAGCCAAGCAACGGATGGAGCAGGCAATGTTGAGCCTGAAAAACCTGATGGCGATTTTGACACTTCGCAATCTTGCCCCGCCTTTGCCGAGACGATTGAACTGCAATTTCCGGTTTCTGATGGCTGGCTCAATCGACGCACGTTCACCTTCCGCTGGGCGGGAACCACGTCACGCTGTGTCGCGCAGACGGCAATCGAGGTTGCCAACGATGCGGCTTTCACAGACGTGCTTATCCGTGAGACGTTTGAAGGCGGGCGCACCGCCTATACGGTGGCGTTGGGTGAGGGAGAATCGGCCGACCTATTCTGGCGAGTCTCACAAACGCTCCTCAACAATCAACGCACCACGTCTGAAGTCCGCCGTATCCGTTTTGACAGCATTCAGCCAACCTCCGCCATCGTTGATCTAACCCGTTTGGATAATGGCAACTTTGAACTGGCGGCCGAAGGCGCAGATGATGAGTCAGGCATTGCCGGTTATATCTTTGAATTCCGCGTTGATGGCGAAAGTAACTGGGTGCGTTGGGCAATTGGTGAGGCCAATACAGCGATCTTCACACCCGAAGCGGGCAAAATTTACTGGTTCCGCAGTTTGGCGATAGATGTGGCGGGGAATATTGAGGCGGCCGATTCAGACGGCGACATTAGCTCGGAGGAGCCATTGCCCACGTTTGAGTTGTATCTGCCGATTATCCGGAAGTGATCGGGGATTCGGTAAGTTGGTATTCGGTGTTCCCTTCTACTGAAGGTCAGCGCAGATACCCTTATGCCCGTTCCCACAACTCGTTGAACCCATCCTGAACCTCTTCTCGATCCATATTGCCGACGCTGAGTTCACTGTCTGTTTTCTGCAACAATCGCTCGTAAAACGCCAGTCCCTCCTGAATCATGTCCTGCTCGGCAATATGCTCATTGACTAGCTCCCACAGTACCTCTTCCGCCTCATCATATTGCTGCGTCTTTTCATAGTAGACAAAAAGCTGGTAGACAGTTGGTGTGGGCAGCACATATTCCTCAAGCTGTGCGCTGAGATCGCTTACAGTGCTGTCAAGATGTGCGTTGCTCAAGTCAAAGCCAATGGCGAGCTTGAGGCGGATTTGCAGAGCGAGCAGTCGGGCGCAGAAGGCAGCCTCTTCATTATCGTCATGTTCATAAATCAGGGCTTTGGCTCTTAAGAGGTCGGCTAGCATCAGCAGTTCGCCTACGCCACCCTGTTCGCGGGGGCTGAGACGGGCGGCTAGGTTATCGGCCGAGTCTCGCTCCGCCTCAAACAGCCCTATCCCCACAAACTCCTGCGCTGCTGCCTCTGCGATCTCTTCTGCCTCATCTATGGCATTGTCCCGCACGCGATTGACCACACGAGCAAATATCCTTCCCGCTTGGCGTACCATCTTCATAATGTAATCATCTTTGAACATAGTTTTGAATTGTAGAATGTTGTGTACAAGGTTGCCAGTTGAATAGAGTTTTGTTTGCAACAGGAAAATCATGATTGACTTTATCCATTACTTTTCGTACACTATATTTGTATTTAGCTATTTAGCTATACAAGGATATTAGCAATGCAACAAACATACAAAGCGTTGGCAGACCCAACGCGACGCAAAATCCTACAGCTATTGCGCGACCGCGATATGACGGCGGGCAAAATTGCCCTACACTTCGCTTCTGCACAGCCGACGATTTCGCGTCACCTTTCGATTCTGCAACATGCAGACCTGATTCAAGGTACAAAAAACGGCACGTCAATCACCTATCGGTTAAATTTGAGCGTGCTGGAAGAGGCATTTATGACGATGCTTGACACGTTCAAGATCGATGTTGGAGGCAATGATGAACCTGAGAACCCCTCTGATGATTAGCAGTATTCTAATTTTGGCAATGTTTTTAATGGGTGGCTATGCGTGGATGCAGCTTCCGGCCGATCAGCAAATTCCCGTCCACTGGAACGCAGCGGGAGAAGCTGACCGTTATGGTGGCAAGTTCGAGGGTCTCCTCCTGTTGCCGCTGATAAGCGTGGGCGTGGTCGCTTTGCTTGCTGTTATTCCACGCATCGACCCAAAACGCATCAACATTGAGCGATCTGGCAAAGCGTATGGGATGGTGATGATTGGCACAATGTTTTTTATGACGCTTATCTACATCACAACAACGCTGACGACATTGGGGTACAACCTGTCGCTCAACCGCATCTTGCCAGTCGGCATGGGCGTGATGTTTATGATTATCGGGAACTACATGGGCAAGGTGCGTCAAAACTACATGTTTGGCATACGCACGCCATGGACGATTGCGAGTGAGCTATCTTGGAATAAGACACACCGCGTTGGTGGGTGGATGTTCTTTGGATTTGGCCTAGCACTTACGCTATTTGGGTTGCTGTCTAGTTCAGCCACTTGGGTGGTTCCATTTATTGCAATGGTAGCACTCTTGGTTGCAATTCTGATGGGATATTCGTACTTCGTTTGGCGTAATGATCCTGCCATGATTCAAGAATAAAGTTATCGAACGGGCTTCCATCTGCTCATATTCACAAACAGGCTGAAGTCCGTTTTACATAGCCATGAAAAGTAAAGCCGCTTGGATATTTATCGGGTTGTCGTACCTTTTTTGTTATGTGATTGTATTTGCCTATTTTGGCACGGGTGGCACACTGCAATCAGGTTGGTTAACGCTCGTTCTGACAGCATGTATGCTTACACCTGCGATTGCTGCCCTGCTCGTGCAACGCTTCGTCAAAAGAGAGCCTCTCACCAAATTGGGATTGAAGTTCCGCTTTAATCGTTGGCTTCTTTTTGCATGGTTTCTACCCGTCGGGTACGTGCTGTTAACATGGCTATTCAGTGGGTTATTACCGCAAACAGAGTGGGCAAACGGGTTGAGCGTTGTTGTGTCTGCATTGGAGCAGAGCGGTGCGCCTGAAGAGCAAATTTCAGAGGTGCAGGCACAGCTAGGTCAATTTGGGGCGATCACGCCGCTCATTTTGGCAGTGGGCGTGATTATCTCAGGCTTGATTGCCGGCGTGACGATCAATATGCTGGCAGCAATGGGGGAGGAGTTAGGCTGGCGCGGCTTTTTGTGGCGTGAGTGGAAGCATTTGGGCTTTTGGAAAGCATCATGGGCAATTGGGATCATTTGGGGGTTTTGGCACGCACCCATGATTTGGTATGGCTATAACTATCCGGAGCATCCAAGAGTTGGCGTGTTGATGATGGTGGGGTTGACGGTGCTATTATCGCCGCTGCATTCATTTGTGCGTGAAAAGTCAGGAACGACATGGTCGGCCGCCATCCTACACGGCACAAACAACGCCCTAGCCGGCTTGGTTCCACTCTTTGTGATTGGCGGCAACGATTTGCTTATCAACATTACGGGAGCAGCAGGCTTCGCAGCGTTGTCTATTGCAAATTTGGTTGTTTGGGGCTGCTACAGCGCAGATAAGCAACTTGCCAAATAGTGGTGTGACTCCTTCTTAATTCTATTCTGTCGTGTTAACTTTTACTTATCGGATAGGGCATCATGAGTGCCTAAAAATATAACGGAGAAGGGTCATGACACCATTCAAAAAACAAATGATCGCGCAGTTGGCGTTGAGTCGGGCGAAATTCTGCTGGTCGCTACTGGGGTTGAGCGCGGAGCAGTTGGAGATGCCAATTTGGGAAGATTGGTCGGCGCGGAAGCTGTTGGCGCACATCGGCCGATGGGACGCATTTGAAGCCGACCGCCTACAAGCCCTCATTGATGGTCGTCTCAGCGATGTACACAATGCCCAAGTCGATCAGCTCAACGCACGCTGGGCTGCCAATGACACCGATTTGTCACTCGATGCGGTCGTCGCCATCCTGCAAAAGGAGCGCAATGGTTTTCTGCGCGTGATCATAAATGCGGATGATAAACTACTACGTTCGACTGTGACGCTGCCAAACGGGGCTGAGATATTTGCCACAAAAGGAATTAACAACAGCATTGAACATGATGACGACCATGCAGCCGACATTATTCAATGGCGCGAGACACAGCATATAAATGACCATGAAGCAATTGGCGCACGCCCTGTTTTGAGCGCGGCCTTGCGCGCCAGTCGTAATGCTATTTTGGCAGTCTCCGATCTCATCACCAATCAAGACGAACCAATCGTCGATACGTGGTCGGTCAATGCGATTGCCGCCCATCTTGCAGGTTGGGAGAGTTATTTATTGACGACATTACAAACTGAACGAGCTGTGTCTATTGGGGCAAATGCGGCCGAAATCAACGCCCGCTTTGTCACAGAAACACAAAACGGACTCGCTTCATACAAAAAGGTGCGCCGCCAAGTCATTACACTTGCCGAGCAGCGCGATCTGTCAAAGATGATTGCGATTGCCGATCATCACGACCGAGCGCGAACGATGTATGGCTGGATCGCGATGTATGTTGAGCATGACGTGGAACACGCGGACGAGATGCACGGGGCATGGCTGCGAGCAAAACGCACAAAAAATTGAGACAAAAAAACGACCCTCACGGATCGTTCTTTTATTATCCTGTAGCGAGGGAGGGATTCGAACCCTCACACCCGAAGGTACGCGAGTTTGAGTCGCGCGCGTCTGCCAGTTCCGCCACCTCGCCAAATGTTAAGAGCGAGGGGAAGTATAAAACATCATGATGCAGTTGGCAAGATCGAATTTTTGTGGAAAATCAGAAGTGAAGTTCCTTTGAGAAGCCACGTTCCTAATGGACACCGAAGTCTCTGATGGCACACTCATCGCCGCTGCAAAAAAGGGCGATTTGGAAGCGTTTAACGCGCTCGTTTTGCGCTATCAAAAGTTGGTCTACAACATTGCGCTGAGGATGATGGGTGATGGGCAATCGGCCGAAGATGCCACCCAAGAAGCGTTCATCAAAGCCCACAAAGCGATCAAGCGTCTACGCGGCGACAACTTCAAAAGCTGGATCGCCCGTATCGTCACCAATGTCTGTCTCGATGAAATCGACAAGCGCAAGCGGCGGCCTCAAACATCTTTAGAGGAAATTACGGATGAAAATGAATCCCCCTTTTTCATGAAAGCGCAGACAGAGCAACCTGAATCGGCCGCACAACGGGCTGAGTTGCGGAAGTTGGTGGTGCGCTGTTTGGGGGGATTATCGGCCGACTACCGCACAGCCCTCGTCTTGCGTTTGCAAGGGTATGATTACAGCGAAATCCAAACAATCATCCGCCAATCACTCGGCACAGTGAAATCCCGGATCAGCCGTGCACGTAAGAAGATGCAAAGCTGTCTCGGCAAGCGGGAACTTTTATGAGGCTGATTAAGTCTGAAAGGGAGAGTTGCAAGTTGCGAATTGCAAGTTGCAAGGGAAGCGATTTCTTTCATCATGTTTAACTTTTTTCGTCGTAAATCGCCTGAGCAACTGCGTCTCGAACGCATCAACGCCTATATTGACGGCGAGTTGACTCCTGCCAAACGGGCAACGTTTGAGCAAGCGATGGAACGAGATGCGACGTTGCAAGCAGAGGTCGACGCATTGCGTGACCTAGATGCGCTGTTGGCTGAGTTACCACAGGTTGACGTGCCGCGCAATTTCACCATTTCTGCACCTAGACCTGTGCCAGCGCGTTTTCCTAGACAATTCGCACCCACATTAGCTGGTGTCACGATGATTGTGTTGCTTTGCGGCGTGATTTTCAGCTTGTTGCAAGAGGGATTTTTTGGTGCGCCAGAGCAAGTCATCGTGACACAAATTGTTGAGAAGATTAAAGAAGTGGAAGTACAGGGAGAAACAGTTGTTGAAGAAGTTGTTGTTACACAAATCGTGGAATTGGAGGTGCAAGCAGAAACAGTTGTCGAGGAAGTTATTGTTACCCAAATCATGGAAGTGGCAGTGGAAGCAGAAACGGTTGTCACATCCCAAAGGCTCCATTTGCCTAGATTCTTAAGACGACGCAATCTGTGGTATGAGTACAGCGTTATCTCTACTAAGTTTCAATCAGAATTAGACAATGACAAGACAATCCCACGTCTTTATCAAGCACAAGTCCCATTTTTGGGCGATTTTGGGAGTGAGGTGTTAGATATTGAAGGGAATTCGATTGTTCTGGATATTATTCCTGCCTATTGGCGAGATGGTGAAAAGTTGGACTCGGCCGACATCGCCTTCACTTATCAAACCTGCCTAGCTCTTCAACTTTATGCTACTGATAACTCAACCAACGGCTGGACAACCGCTTGTCCTCCCGATCTTCTGCTCAATGTGACACCCCTCACACAAGCTAGCGTACAATTCACATTTTCTACTCCTCTCACCTCTGAGCAGTTCAGGCGAGAAATCGCCCAAGCCCCTATCATGGCAAAACATATCTGGGAACCAGTTGTTGCTGAGGCATTGGCATTTGAAGATGTCGCGCAAGGACGCAACTTTCTGCTTTCTGACACACCTTAATGTGTTTGAGACCAGTTGCATCATTATTCGTAATGTGTGTCGTAATGGTATGTCATTAGACTACATAAGAGGAAATTGGACTGTTAGCGCAAAGCTGACGGCAATCGGCCGAGACTACCCAACACCGATTGCAATACACAGGAAAATAGAATGTTAGATATGCAGCCTCTAAACCACAAATTGAGTGGTCATGGCGAAAAGATTCTCGTCGTTGACGACAGCCGCGAGACTGTGCGCCATCTCGCCGAAACATTGTTGCCCACCTTTGGGTTTGACTCCATTTATGCGCTTGACGGACGCACCGCGCTTGAAAAAATTCGCGCCGATTCCCCTGATTTGGTTATGCTCGACCTGAACCTGCCACACATGACGGGAATTGATGTGTTGCAAGCATTGGCACTGGACAAAAACCGTCCTCCTGTTGTATTAATGACAGGGGGTGGTTCTGAGCAGAGCGCGATAGATGCATTTCGCCTCGGTGTGAAAGATTATCTCGTCAAGCCTTTTACGATTGATGAAGTGTTGGAAACGATCCAGCGCACACTTGAGCGCACAGAAAACAACAATGTGCCACTCATCGATGAGCAGAAGTTAGAGATTGCGCGAAATGAGATTCGTCGTCAGAAGGATCAATTCGGCCGATTGCTCGCCATCAGCAAGCAAATCACCGCGCTGACCGATCTCAACACCATCATCGACCGCACATTGCGAATTGCACTGGAAGCGTGTGATGCCGAGCAAAGCACCCTCTGGCTACCAGCGAATGAGCGTAGTCAAATTCACACCTATCAATACAAGCTCGAAAAGAATGCCGTCTACAACTTCAATCACACCATTCAAGACCCGTTCATGCAGCGTGTTCTCAATAATGACGAGGTGATACGCGAGGCGGATTTTTCAGATGGGCTAGATGTCGGGCTAGAGCGACATGCACGCTCTGTATTATATGTGCCGATTAAAATTCAGATGGAAACAGTCGGCGTTCTGGGTGTGACCCATAGCTATGCGCCGCACGCATTTAGCGAATTGGACGAAATGTTTCTGTCTGCAATTGGGGAATATGTCTCAATTGCGCTGACAAATGCGTTCAACATCCAAAAGTCGCGCAGTGGGAATGCAGGACGGCTACGGGATTTATACAGCTTGGTCAATATCACCAACAGTTTGACGACGGACTCACCCGACAAAGTAATTCGTGATGCCCTTTTCTATACTTACAATCGCTGGCAAATCGAAGCGTGTTCTGTCTGGCAAATCGCAGACGGTCGTGTCAAATTTCTGTCGAATATGGGCGTTGGCTCTGATTCACTTGTCAACATTGAGTTGCCAACAGGTGAAGGATTTGTGGGATATGTAGCCGAAACAGGGAAATGGATTTACAGCAACGCCGTGACACATCACCCACGCCATCACAGCGGCGTGGATGAACAGACAGGCTTTCAGACCCGTTCGATCTTGTGCATTCCCCTCACCTATCAAGGCAACATTCTCGGCGCACTGCAACTGCTCAACCGCATGGATGGCGACTTTGCCGAAAAAGATGTCGATCAAGCACTGTCAGTCGGCGCAATTTTGTCGATTGCCCTACATTTGATGCAAAGTTCATAAGAACCCCGTTCTTTTTGACTTGTATTTCGATCCCCATTGTGGCATAATCTTGCGTCGCTTGGGTCGTTAGCTCAGTTGGTAGAGCAGGTGACTTTTAATCACTTGGTCGGGGGTTCGAGTCCCTCACGGCCTAC
>CAYMGE010000105.1:0-19744 GCA_964389925.1 uncultured Ardenticatenaceae bacterium | reverse complement strand
AACAATGGATCGATGAAGGCTTTGAGCGGGGAGCGCAGTGGGGTTTAGAGCAGGGTTTAGAGCAGGGTTTAGAGCAGGGTTTAGAGCAGGGGATTGAGCAAAAAGCAAAAGAGGAAAGAGAAAGACAAAGAATAATGCTGATACGGCTATTGAGACGACACAGCCTTGTGACAGCCAGTGAGTTGATGGATTTGTCGATTGAAGCAGTGCAAGTCTTACAGGCTGAAATCGACAATGTGGCACAATTGTTGGAAGAGCATAATTTGGTCACTGTGAGCGAGTTAGCTGGATTATCGGCCGAACATGTGATTCGCCTGCGCGATGAGCTGGCGAAGGATAATTAGATTTTCTTGGCAGGTGGGTTATGAGGGGAAAAGTATCGGCCGCATGGTCAGCCTATCACGATTTGACCCAATTGCAACAATCATCATTGCTGCAAGAGAAGATGTGTCAGGCATTTGCATGGAAACGTGATGATCCCTTTAGCGTGCGTGCGCTGTTGCGCTGGCAGTTGGATCAGATGGCGAGAGATAACCGCAAGCGTGTGAAAAATTATGCTAAGGCATTGGACTGGTACTTCATCAAAGACAAGTCAATTGAAGAATACGCTGATTTTGCCAACTTGAAAACAGTACGTGGCGCAGAAAAGCGTATAGAAAGTGCTTGCAAATTTAGTGCGCGAGAACTCAATGAAAAGTTGCATCAGGATAGTATCTCGCCACAGCACTATCCGATTATCGTGCGTTATGAAACGTTAGATCAAACCCAGAAGCAGTGTGTTCAATATCTGGCACTTTTTGAGAAACCTGAACCGATCACCTTCTTGAGCAATGTAGCCTTGCCACCCGTTCAAACGGCTTTACCCGACCTCTTAGAAGTTGGGCTATTAGTGCAATCTGACAACCGAGTACGTGTACATCCGCAAGCGTATGCGTGGCTACATCGGCAAATTATTGCAAGCCAACGTCGTCGCTGGCACGCTAAAATTGCAAAATTATATCTTGCGACTGATCCGTTATCGGCCGTTTATCATTGCCAACAAGCTGGTAACTGGCAACAAGCTGCCAAGTTGCTGATCGCCCAAAGCGAACATCTTGCTCAGAGTGAAACCCTAGAGGTCTGGGACAAACGAGTTGCGGCGATGCAGTTGAAAGGTCTTCCGAAGGAAACCCGCACCCAACTCACCCTCATTCAAGGCCAAATCGCCCAACTACGTGGCGACGCGACCACCGCCCTGTCTGCTTACGAGCAAGCACAAATGCTGGCCGACAAAGCAAGTCGTTTCTCCTTTGAAGCGATCTTTCGCACCGCGCATCTTCTCCAAGAGCAAGATGTCAATCGGGCGATGTATCTGCTAGGGCAATTGCTGGAGTTGGCGGAGGATAAAAGCGAGCATTGGCGCACGCGAGGCGTTTTATTGTTGGCATGGTTGCAGATCGAGCATCGGGAAAATTTTGCGGAGGGCAAACGACTGTTGGAGCAAGAGATAGATGCAGGGCAGTTGGATTCGGCCGACTTGCGTTTCGACCACGCCAATACATGGCGCGAATACTATCGCCGCACGTTGACTGATGCAGATCACGAAGCGTATCTTCATTACGCTTATGAGGCGTATCGCTTTAGCTTGGATTCGGCCGACACGATCAAACGACTCAAAGCGCAGTACAATCTCGGCCGAGCGTATGAAAATTGTGCCAAGTACGAGCAAGCATGTCGTGTGCTGGCGCAAAATTATGCCGAAGCTAAAGCTGCTAACCTCGCTTGGCTGGTTGCACAAAATCGCAACGTCATGGCAAACGCGCTCGTCAACGGCTCCAAGAAATTTGCAGAGGCTGTCCCGCTATACAATGAAGCTCTCGACTACTTTCGCCAAACGAATAACGAGCGGTCGGTTGGCTCTCCTCTCATCGGTTTGGTATACGCGCACGCTGAGTTGGGGAATGTCGCGTTAGCAAGACCGCTGCTTGAAGAAGGCCTTGCATTGGCACAACGGCTCAATCATAAGGGTCTCAAACGAATGTTGTCGTGGCATAAAAATCACTATCCTGAACTGACTCACGATTTGAGCGACAACCAGATCAACGCTCTCCGCTACATCCGCTCAAACGACAAGATCACAAACCGAGCGTACCGAAAATTAAACGGTGTTGGCAGCAATAAAACAGCCCGCAAGCAGTTGCATGAGATGGTTGTGCTTGAGATTTTGCAAGAGCAAGGAAAAGGGAGTGCAACCTATTACTGCCGCGCAGAGTAGAGGCGTTAGGGCTATGTCATTCGATAATGCGTCGCACGACCTTTGCCGACTTTGACGATGATCTCGGCCGCCTCCAACTCCCGCAAATCGCGCAACGACTGCCGAGCTGAGACTTCATTGATCTCCTGATATTGTCGATTAGTGATTTTGCTATGTGTTTTGATGTGGTTGAGGGCGAGCAGTTGACGGGGGTTGAGGTCAGAAAAGAGTGATTGGTGGGATCGGCCGAATTTCTCAAACGACTCGACCAGCCGCACATCCCCCGCTTCACGCGCCAACCGAATTCCCTCCTCAAAATAGCGGTGCATCTCCCCCATATCGCCCAACTCCGCATAGACTTCGGCGAGATCATAACAAGTATGGGCTTGCCAATTTCGATTGCCTAACTTGACAAAAATTTCATACGCTTCTTCGTAGCGTTGTTTAGCCTCCGCAAACTTGCCGATCATAAATAGGCCACCCCCCAGCGTTTTGCTACTCAATCCAGCAAAATGACGGTTGCCCACTTCGACAGACAGCGCATAACAGCGTTCCAAATAGGGCGTGGCATGTTCGAACCGACTTAGACGAGCATATAACATACCAAGATTGTGTGACGTGTGCATCATTCGCACAACATCCTGCATTTCATTTGCAGCCAACCACGCTTGTTGTCCATGCTCAATTGCACCGTCCCAATTTTGCTTTTGAGCATCAACACGTAACCAAGCCGTGTGTAAATCTGCCCAGTCGCTACGTGCATCAGGTGCAATGATCTGCGCGGCATTTGCAAGATCATCCGATGCCTGTTGGGTATTAGTACGTTTCTCAAAAAATAAAATGGCGCGGTCAATGTAAACACGAACAAGGAGCGGGTTTATGGTTGGTTGCGCTGTCAATAGTTGAATGCAGTACGCATAATGGGCGAGTGCTTCATCCGTGTTGCGAAGCTCTAGCACTTTTGCACGCCGAAAATAGGCGAGTGCCTTGACGTTTATATCGGTTGCGCTCAATGCTTGCTGATATTCGTCAAGGGCGGTATTGACATCTTCGAGAAGGTAGGCCCCGTCACCCGCGACGATTTTAAGCTGCGCCCACGTTGCACTGTCCATGTCTGTGCGATGAAATTCGCCAATCAAACGTAGCATCTCGTCAACTTGTAAGTCGTTGACGATGGCGGGGTAATGGTAGACTAAAATTTGGGCAGCTTGGGAGACGAGATCGGCCGAAAAATAGTGTTGTGCCGCTGCGAAATACTGCTCACGCTGGGCAAAATAATCGCCAATCTGACTGTGCCACGCGCTGCGCTCTTTGGGTGTAAGGCGTGTGCGAAGATAGTCGCTGACCTCTGGATGGAGTAGAAGTTCACTGCCGCGCTCGTTCGTGACAGCCCAGTTGCTGGCGATCAGTTGATGGATATCTGCTTGAATGTTGGTCACGCCACTATCGGCCGCAAGCGTGTGCAATAGCTTCGTTGGCATTCCCTGTTGAAAGGCGGCGAGAAGGCGAAGGATTAGTTGTTGATCGGCCGAAAACAACCCATACCGATCTGAAATGGCGAGATGCCTGCGCCCCGACAGATCACGTGGCGAGTCTAATTCTGCTTGCAGCGTTCGTGCGATTGTTTCCATTGCAGATGCGCGGATTTGATAAAGTGTCTGCTCCGCAATCGCCATCCGTTCCGCTAACTCAGAAACGCGCATCGACTCAAAGTAGAAGTAGGCAACTGTGTTATACAGCCGCCATTGATAGGCGACCCAACTATGCTCCCCGCCCGGTCGCAAGCGCATCACCGCCCAGCGCAATACCGATTGTAACGTCCCGCCACGCACATCAGGATTGACAGGAACCCCTTGCAAAAAGCACGCTTCAACCAATGGCAAATGAGCTAGTGGCAAGGTGGAAAGCTCTAACAACCGCCCTTCGCGGCACAATTTGTATGCTGTCGTTAACTGCTGACTATCAATCACGCCATACTCCTCGTTAATCACGCCAATTATCAACTCATCTCAACATTAAGGCGTGATTTTACAGAGAAAATTTGATTTCCCCACAGGTGTTAATCTGTTAATGTTAAAGGAGTGGCTAGGGGCTAGTTGCTAGTGGTGAGTAATTGACTTGAATTTGTGAAATTGGAGTACAGTTGTGAAAAGTTTTTATGTTGTTTGTCTTTTAATTCTCGTGTCTGCTGGATTTGTACATTCTGCTTCTGCGGCCGAAGATACAATTATCGCGGGAACTGTTTATGCAGATATGACGGGTGCATGGTTGCCAGTCAATGATGCGGTTGTCACTGTTGCTGGGATGTCTGAATATACACAGTCAGATGGTTTTTATGCGTTTCTCGTCGATGAAGCTCAATTGTACACTGTTCATGCGTGTGTTGAATGGGAGGGCGAATTGTATGAGGCCACCCTCTTTGATGTTATGCCAGAGGAAGATATCGATTTGTACTTGGAGTGGGCGGGAGCGGCCGATTGCACCCTACCTGACCCCGAAAATCTTGCCGATCTGACGATCAGCCCTCCTCAAATTTCACCCATTGATGATCTGACTTGGCAAATCACCGTTATCATCAGCAACACGTCATCTGTTGATATTACCGAGCCATTTTATGTTGATGCGTGGACGGCCTTTGCGCCTGCTTATGGTTATGAAGATGTTTCAGGTCTAGCGGCCGAGAGCAGCATGGAATTGACGATTGAGATAGAGTCGGACTATCCACTTGGTAGTATGGAGGAGGTTGAAGTCTTTGTAGATGCAATTGATGAAATCCCTGAACTTGACGAAGATAACAACTTTGCCACCACCGCATTTACCCCAACGACGATTATTGACAGCGTGGCTATTTATCTTTTAGCCTTCGATAATCCCTCCTACAGTGCAGGAAATCTCGCGCCACAACTGCCTGCAACACTCAAGGGAATTGTCGCCGCGACGACAGGTGAACCAGATAAACTCGCCGTCGTTCTAGCTGATCTCGATCAAGATGGCGACACGCATATCATGATGGTATTTGATGGCGAGGTAACTCATGTTCATGGCTTGCCCACCGCCGAAGGTGTGCTCGACACCGATCTGCGTGAATATGACATGAGTGACGGTGAGACGCTAGGCGGTTTTCTGCTATGGACAAATCGGCAATTTCCCGCGAATCAGTCCAATCTATTTGTCTATGCACACGGCGCACCACTGGCTCCAGAGACAGACATCACGGCACTTTTTGGCACAACCCAATCACGTACTCCCATTCCGCTCCCATCTTGGATATTGGCACATCCTGACATGACCGACATGCACCCGATTGGCTTGTTGACTCCTTATGATTTACAAGTTGCACTTGAGAAAGGGACGAGCGAGGGTTTTAACTATCATGTTGTGGATTTGGTGCATTGCTTTAGTTTGTCTATTGAGGAAGTGTACGAAATCGCGCCTTATGCAGAGATGGTGACAGGGAGTCCTAACTATGCTTACTTTGATGCAGCTCTGCCGGGTGCGGCGTTGGCAGCGATTGATCCATCAATGGATGCGGAGATGACGGCCGATACGATCTTGTCTACCTACAATAATTTGTTACCCGATGAAGGCTACCCGCGCATCATGGCAGCGGTTGATACATGGGAGGTCGAGGCTGTGAAAGGGATTTGGGATGAGGTCTCGGCCGAACTCCTCAATGCCTTCGACACCGACCCAACCGACACACGTACTAAACTCGCCAATGCCTATCAAAACAGCGCAAAATATGACACCAACTACTGCGAACCCGACTGGACATTGAGCGCACCTGACGCGCTCTCCGACATGCACGACTTTGCCCGACAGCTTGTCTTTGAGTTTGGGCTAGAGAGCGATGTCGGTTTCTGGGCTGATCTGACAGTTGATCAACTTGAGGAAACGGTCAAGAGTCGCTATGTCACCGATGGCGTACCTCATTTTACCGATATTGATACCGCACCATTTTGGGAATTTACGGGGCTGGGCGTTGCACTCTACACGGACTTGGGCGGAGTTGACCGCAATGGCGTTCGAGAGTTGAGTTGGCACGCGGACTTTTATAATGATGTTGTCTCGGCCGAAAACCCCCACCCTTACCAATTCATCAACAGTGAAACCTCATGGGCAGATGTCTTTGCCCGCTACTGGGAAAATGAGACGATCACAACACGCGGCTGTGTCCGCACCTTCCCGCCCGTGCGCGACGAGGGTGAATTGTCAATTAGCGCACTCATCAGCCCGCAGCCCAACGCTGTCGTTGTGAACGCACCCGTTCTGCCCAGCATCAGCCTCAATGCTGTCGGCGAGTTTGGTAACGTCGTTGTCCACTTTGAAATCATGCAAAATGGCAGCCTTGCCTACACCGACACCATTGGCACAGGCCGCCGAACGACAGGCGAACATTGGTTGAAGGCGAGCAAGGCGTGGACACCAACACAAACCGGCAATTACTCGCTGACTGTGACGGTTGATCGAGACAATTTTGTGGTTGAGCAGAATGAAGGGGATAATGTGCTTGTGAGTTCGGGGGTGATCTCGGCCGATTCCCCCACCGCCATCCAGCCCGACGCAGCCATCACCAACGGTCAGCAGTGGGTCACAGATCGCACCGCACCACTCACACTCAATGGAAACGGACGTAACGCGACGCAACTTGCCGTCAATAGCTATCAGTTCACTTCGTCAGGCACGCCCATCCCAAAAGCATCCACCACACACAGTGCAGACAACACGTTCTCATTACCGCTCACGGGTGACATTTCCACTGGAACTGTTCAACTGCACGTCTGGGAAGTGGTCAATGGCACACGCACCCAATTGCCAACTGCGCTCCGCATCAACTATATTCCGGCGAACGCGCCGATTTCGGCCGATGAAATGCACTGTTTCCCGTTTACGGCCGCTGTCGGAGACCAAATCCAGATACGCCTAAACGTGCCAGCAGATGGCGATGCCAATCTGTTTGTTTGGTATCCACACAGCTTTGCTGCTCCCGACCTCGTTGGGACACGGGTCGGTGATGATGACATGCGAATCAATGCAACTCCCATTGCAGGGGACTATCTGCTTTGCGTGCGCGGCGTGACGGCGACGACCTACACATTGAGCGTTGTTGAAAACGGAACCGCTGTCTTTACACATCCGACTACGCCCGAAAATAGCCCAACAGCGACCGTCCCAACAAGCCGCCCTCTTTATACGCAGCCTGTCCCACAGGAGCGCAACATACCGACGGCTGTCTCTTTGTCTAGTAGCGAGGCAAACGCGACAGAGGCTTGGCCACCTATGATTTTAATTCTGGTCGTTTGCTCACTTTGTGCTATTCAAACACGTCAAAATCGCGGCTAAAGATAACGTCGCCGTCGTACTCAGCACGGATTTCGGCGAGCAGTTCATCTGGGGTATGATCGCCCCAGATGAGCTGATGATTGAGGACGAGGGTTCTCGGCCGAATTTCTCGGGCTAGTTTTCCCAAATCCGTTCCTGACGTATGCGCCATCTTGTGATAGCGTTGCCACTCAGGTGAGCGCACATACAGACTGCCGGCATAATACGCTTCATGTACGAGAATATCGCAATCTTTTGCATACGTTATCATTGCGTCAGTTGCTGCGGTGTCGCCAGAGTGGACAATGACTTTATCGGCCGCATTAAACCGCAATCCATACGCCTCTAGCCCGCCATGCGGCACGCGGAATGCCTCAACCATCACATTGTCATCACGATAAATCTCTCCCTCTGTAATCTCTGTCACCTCAATCTCCAATGACCCCGCGATGGGGGCTATGCCATCTCGATGTTTAGCAATCCCATCCGCAAAAGCCACAAGAATGTGATCGACTAGGGTGCGTGTCCCTTTTGGACCATAAATTTGCAAGGGTTCGACACGATCTAAAACCCATGGGCCGATAATCAAGCCCGGTAACCCACTCGTGTGGTCAGGATGTAGGTGGGTGATAAAAAGCCGCGTTAACTTTTGCATGGCAAATGCCTGCATTTTTTTATTATGGTAGGCTTCACTAATGCGCGGCATGATGCCGTCTCCTGCATCGATTAGATAAGGTTGATCGTTAACGATGACGGCCGAGCATTGTTGTGCATAGCCGGGTGCATAATTTGGGGTACCCGGACTAAGGATGACAAATTTGGTAGCGTTCATAGTCGCCAATTGTATCAATAGTCAGGCGTTTGGCTCCGAAAATATGCCTGCTGCCAACAATGGTTACGAATAGGTTCTGTATTTGTCCTCGGAATAAACATCGTCATTGAGAAACATTTTATTTTGATATACACTGCTATCCTATGTTTGGAACAAAAAATATCTACCTTGATCATTCGGCAACCACCCCTGTTCGTCCAGAGGTATTGGCTGCGATGTTGCCACATTGGACAGAAGGGTGGGGGAATCCATCCTCGATTCACCAACAGGGACGTTGCGCCCGACGTGCGCTGGAGGATGCGCGTCGCTCGATTGCCAGACAGCTCAATGCGCGATCCAAAGAGATTATTTTTACGGGCTGTGGCTCGGAAAGCGATAATTTGGCATTGCGCGGTGTGATGATGGCGGCACGCGCAGAGGGACATGGCGATCATCTCATCACAAGCTGTATTGAGCATAAGGCGATTTTGGACACGGCAAAGCAATTGCGCGATGTCTATGGGTTCGAGATCACGATTTTACCGGTTGATAAGTTTGGACGGGTGCGACTTGAAGATGTTGAGCAGGCCATTCGGCCGACCACCACGCTCATCTCCATCATGGCAGCCAGCAACGAGGTGGGAACGGTGCAGGACGTTGAGGGGATCGGCCGATTAGCTCACACCCACAATATCCTTTTCCATACCGATGCCGTTCAAGCCATCAGCACAACCCCATGGGATATGCAAACCCAACCGATTGACCTCATGAGCCTCGCCCCACATAAGTTCAACGGCCCTAAGGGTATTGGCATTCTCTACAAGCGCGACGGCGTGACGCTAACGCCGTCAATGACAGGCGGCGGTCAAGAGGGCGGCTTGCGCCCCGGCACATCCAATGTCGCCTTTGCCGCCGGCGCAGCCAAAGCACTCGAAATCGCCCAAACGGAACGCGACACACGCAACAGCCACTATCTCAAGCTGCGTGACACGATGATCGAACGCACGCTGTCTGCACTAGGTAATGACTGCATTCTGACCGGTCACCCCACAGAGCGTCTCCCCTTCCATGTCAGCATCGCCCTACGCGGCTTACGTGGCAACGATCTGCTGATGCACCTCGATCTCGCGGGCATCTCTGCCAGTAGCGGCTCTGCCTGCTCCGTTGGTAACCCCGAACCCTCTGCCATTTTGCGAGCGATGGGCTTAGGTGATGAATGGGCAACTGGCGGGTTGCGCTTCTCATTTGGCTGCGAAAACACGTTGGAAGATGTCGAATTTGCAGTCGAGGCACTAACAAAAGCTGTTCAAAATCTAAAGCTGATAACAGCGAAATATCATTAAAATCGTTGAGCGGGCTTCAGTCTGCACCTGCTATAAATGCGCGAATTTTCGCGTCGGAGCTACATGACAACTGTGCAAGCGTCCCAACTTGTTTTAGTTGATTGCCCAAAATAACCCCAATACGCTGCCCTAACTTTACGGCTTCCTCTAAATCGTGAGTCACTAGCACGGTAGTTGTTCCTGTCTCAGTCAATAATGTTGCAAGCTCTGTTATGAGCCGCTTGTGGGTGGGGGGGTCAAGCGCGGAAAATGGCTCGTCTAGCAACAGCAATTGTGGTTCTAAGACGAGAGCGCGTGCTAGGCTAACGCGCTGCGCCTCGCCCCCTGAAAGATTGATCGCACGTCTTTCGCGTAGTGCATATATATCTAGGCGCGTTAGCCACTTCTCAACGGTTGCTGTAATCTGTTTTTTGCCCAAACGACGAAAGCGTAACCCTGTTGCTACATTGTCAAAAACAGTCATGTCAAACAGCAGTGGGTCTTGCAAAACGAGAGCAACACGGCGACGATATTTTAGGTCAGATTCCTGTGTCACACTTTGACCATTGAAGTAAATTTCCCCTCGCTGAGGTCGCAAGAGACGTGCGAGTGTTAGCAGCAGCGTACTTTTCCCCGCACCATTCGGCCCCACAACCGCCAATACTTCCCCTTTTGCCAAGGCTAATTGATCGACGCTCAAAACGACTCGTCGGCCGCGCCTCACCTGCAAATCACGTACTTCGACCAGCGGAATCGTCATCAACGTCTGCCTCGTTGCTGAATCCACGTCAACGCCCAGTTGACCAAGAAAATGATAATCAACAGCAAGATACCCAGCCAAATCGCCATCTCAAAATTACCCTTGCTCGTCTCTAGCACAATCGCTGTCGTCAATACACGAGTCTGATAGCGGATGTTGCCCCCGACCATCAGCGACGCGCCAACTTCAGAAATGACCGATCCGAACCCCGCCATCAACGCGGCCAAAAGCGGCAGACGCGCTTCGCGCCAAAGTATCCAGATCATCTGCCAACGCGACGCGCCTAGCCCATACAGTTGGAGACGCAAGCGTGGATCAAGGGCTTGCAGGGCGGCGGCGGTCAATCCAATCACAACGGGGGCCGAGATGACTGTTTGCGCGATGATGATGGCGACGGGCGTGTAGATTAGGCGTAGATTGCCCAACGGCCCTGACCGCCACAACAGCATGGCGACAAATAGGCCTACGACGACGGGAGGCAATCCCATGCCCGTGTTGACGAGGCTGAGAAAAATAGCTCGGCCGCGAAATCGACCCAACCCCAGCAAAGTTCCCACTGGCAACCCAATCAGCAGACTTATCCCGGTCGCCAATGCCGAAATTTGCAAAGATAGCAGCGTGATTTGGAACAATTCCCCGTTCATAGACAAAGTTGAAACTACTCTAGGCCAAGATCGGCATCAGTTTTGTCGGCATCGGGAAAGAAGAGCGGTTGCCCATACTGCTCAACGCCAAAATCAGCGATGAGGGCTTGTGTCGTATCGTCGCTGAGGAAGCTGGCAAAGGCGAGTGCGCCAGCGTAGTTGACTTGTGACCATTTTTCGGGATTGACAGTGATGACATGGTAGATGTTGAGTAGATTGTCATCTCCCTGCACGAGAACTTCAAGCGCGAGGTTGTTCTGTGTGGCGAGAAAAGTGGCGCGGTCTGTGAGCGTATAGGCTGATTTTTCACTGGCGATGATGAGCGATGCACCCATGCCTTGCCCAGACTCGACGTACCAAGTGGGTTTATCACTGTTTGGCGCGTGAGACGTGTTTTCCCAAATGCTCAATTCCTTTTTGTTTGTGCCAGAGTCGTCACCTCGTGAGATGAAGGGCGCTTCAGTCTGGGCAATTCGGCCGAATGCCTCACCAATCGCTTGACCACGCACATTAGCAACATCGGCCGCCTCCCCTACCAGCACAAAGTCATTGTGCATAACCAAGACGCGATCTTTGCCATAGCCTGCGGACATGAGGGCTTTTTCGGCCGATGGCGCATGAACCAGCAGCACGTCGGCATTGCCCTCCTCAGCCATCTTGAGCGCAGCCCCCGTGCCAACAGCGACCGTCTGCACCGTGTAGCCGCTTTCCTGCTCAAACATCGGAACGAGCAAGTCGAGCAACCCTGAATCCTGCGTTGAGGTTGTGGTGGCAAGAATCAGGGTTGAATCATCAGATGTTATGCTGCGACAGGCGATCATCAGCAGCACAACAAATAGCAGAAGAAGTCGTTTCATAGCCAATTGGTCAGCGTCTAACTTGATAGTTGGGAGCTTCTTTTGTGATGGAAACGCTGTGCGGGTGGCTTTCGCGTAGACCTGCATTTGTGATGCGAACAAAGCGAGCCTTTTCGCGCAACTCTTGCAAGTTCGCCGCTCCGACATATCCCATCCCCGAACGCAAACCACCCATCATCTGATAGATCACATCTTTAAGCTGACCCTTATAAGGGATTTGGCCTTCAATGCCTTCCGGAACGAGCTTGTTGCGCTCGGAGCTTTGACCGCTGCCATAGCGATCTGCGCCGTGTCCCTGCATCGCGCCCAGCGATCCCATGCCGCGATACGCCTTATAGCGTCTCCCTTCGTATAAGATCAGTTCGCCGGGGCTATAATCTGTTCCTGCCAGCATTGAGCCGAGCATCACACAATCTGCACCGACCGCGAGTGCTTTGACAATATCACCGCTGTAGCGAATGCCACCGTCCGCGATGACGGGGATGCCGTGTGGTCGCGCTGCTTCGACACAGTTGGTGATAGCCGTGATTTGCGGTACACCAACGCCTGCAACGATGCGCGTCGTGCAGATTGATCCAGCTCCGATGCCGACCTTGATCGCGTCTGCGCCGGCCGTGATTAAATCGGCCGCCCCAGCCCGCGAAGCCACATTGCCCGCCACAATGGCCAAGTCAGGATAACGTCGCTTGATCGTTTCGACCGTCTGCAAAACAGAAGCGGTATGTCCGTGTGCTGTGTCGATCACAACAATGTCAAGCCCCACCGTCATCATGCCCTCGACGCGCTTAAATGCCTTTTCACCGACCCCAACGGCTGCGGCCGCCAGCAATCGGCCGCCTGCATCCGTCACGGCATTGGGATAGTCGATCTTCTTTGTGATGTCCTTGACGGTGATTAACCCTTTCAAAATGCCGTTTTCATCGACGAGTGGCAACTTTTCGATGCGATGACGGTGCAGAATGGACTGTGCCTCGTTGAGCGTTGTGCCAACAGTGGCCGTGACGAGATTTTCACTTGTCATATAGTCGGTGACAGGCTGCTCACCGGGAATGACAAAACGAGTGTCGCGGTTGGTCAGGATGCCAATCAGTTTGCCATTTGCTTCGACGATTGGGACACCAGAAATTTTATAGCGGCTCATCACCCGCTCTGCATCTATCAAGGTGGCAGTGGGTGACAGCGTGATCGGGTTGACGATCATGCCGCTTTCAGAGCGTTTCACGGTATCGACCTCTTCCACTTGCCGCTCGACGGACATATTGCGATGTAGCACACCGATGCCGCCCAGCCGTGCCATCCCGATAGCCATTGCAGACTCGGTTACGGTGTCCATGGCGGCCGATAGAATCGGCGTGTTGAGCGAAATGTCTTTCGTCAACCGTGTGCCGAGTTTCACGTCAGCCGGCAACACATCAGAACGCCCCGGCTGTAACAGCACATCATCAAACGTCAGGGCAAGCTCGGTATTTTGTTCAATAATCATAAATTCTCCACTGTTGTGATGGGTAGATAAACAACAGCGTTCCCCAAGGGTGAGGAACGCCGTCTCTTTTGATATTCTTAAAGGGAAGAGTTACGTGAAATCAGGTGCGTTGGACTTTTGGCTTGATGACTCGCTTCTTTTTCTTGCCACCAACTCGGCCGAATCTCTGCATCGTTACATACACACCGATTCCCGCAATCAGAAGCGCGAGCAGCATTGAATAAGTGATGGACGTGTCGCCAATTGTCGTCTGGTCAGGGCGGAAAAATTCGATGAAAAAGCGCTGAACGCCCCACCAAATCAGGAAAAGGCCAAAAATAGTTCCTTCACGCCATTGCCCACGGAACCGATTGTTTAGGTAGAGTAGCACGAAAAAGCCGATCAGGAGCAACAGAAATTCGTAAAGAAATGTTGGATGAAAGCGTGTCTCTGGGGGAAGCGCGGCGAACTCTGCCAAACGAAACTGTGGGTCAATCGTGATCCCCCACGGCAGATCAGTCGCAGGGCCATACAGCTCTTGGTTGATAAAGTTCCCCCATCGGCCGATGGCTTGAGCCACTAAAAGCACCATCCCCGCCACATCTGCATAGTGCCACAAATTCATTCGCTTCCAACTTGCATAAACCCAAACAACTAACGCAGCCCCAATGAAGCCACCCAATATGTTAACACCACCGGCGCGAATGTTAATCACATCAATGAGATTGCTGTAGCGACCACCGTTGCCCCCCAGCACATCGAGCAGCACATAAGTCAGCCGTGCAAAGAGGTAGCCTGAAAAAACGGCGATCAGTAGGCCATTAAAAAATTCATCGGAGCTTTGCCCGCGTCGTTCGATCTCACGCCCGCCCCAAATTGCGCCAATCGCAATCCCAAGCGTGATAATAATGCCATACCAATAGACAGAAAAGCCATTACCGAGCGGTATGGTAAAGGCGATAGGGTCTGTTTTTAGTGCTTCTAACATATAGATTCCTGATGATGTGTGGTTAGCAGTTAAATTTTCTTGACTAACCACTACTCACTAACCACTTTCTTCTATTCAATATACCCCAACCTCCTGAGTTGTTGCAAAATACGTTCATCTTGGAGGTCAAAACTGTCGCCTGCCGTTACATCTCCTTTCTGCACTTCAACCAGATCAACAAATTGATCGATCTGGATGCCGAGAGCGTTTGTCTCGGTAGGCTGTTCTTCAATACGATTATCTAACTCTTTTGGGTCTTGTGCCAGTGCGAAAAGCTCGTCGCGCTCATTGTCAACCGTCACCAACTTCCAGTTGTTTTGCACAATGGCACGTCGGGTCGCCGTGCAGCGAAAGCGTGTCACTAGCTCCAGCTGGCGATGCGCCAATGCGCTGACAAAGTGTGTCGATGGGTAAACTTCGGCAAAGGCTGTCTCGTGTTCGGGGTCATTGCCGTTGATGGTGTTTGTCAGCGAGAGAGGGTGCGTTTGCCCAGCCGCGTCAAGCATTGTGTGGAAAACGCGCCGTGTGCTGACAGGTGCGTTGACTGTTTGAGGCTCAATTTTCTCAGGCCAGTGTAGAATCAACGGCACATGTACCAACTCTTGGTAGGCATTAAACGCATGACCCACCATCTGATGTTCGCCCAATCCATCCCCATGGTCGCCAACGATGATGGTCAGCGTATTTTCTGCATTTTTCCGTGTGGCGATGGTCTCGAAGAGTGCGCCGAGATAGTTGTCTTGGTAGGCGACCTCAGCATCGTAGAGGTCATTCAACACCTGTCGTTCGAGTGGCGGCAGCGGCTCTGCCAGCGGAGCTGCCCAGCGATAGGCTTCACGATTCCACCGCTTCATTTCGGCTTGGGCGGCGAGGTCTGTCAGGAGATAGGGGGCGACCTTTTGGATGGACTCGGCCGATGGCCAAAATGGCAGATGCGTCTCCATCAGGTTCACAAACAAAAAGAGCGGCTGTTCTGTCTGATGTTGATCGCGTTCCTGTAAGAAGCGCACGAGATGACGCACTGACCGTTCGTTCTGCCCCTTAAAGTTGACCAGCCGCGACCAAATCGGGGTCACCCACGAATTGAGTGACAGACGAAAGGCCAATTCTGAATGCCCAAACACGTTCTGAATTGGCTGGGCAATGCTGCGAAATGTCTGTGACACGCGATTGCGAATCTTTTGCAAACCATTATCTTCGACCTTGTATCCACGAAACGCATTGGGAGCTGCCCCCCCATAATTATAAAATTGGTCGCCAAATCCCCGCGTGAACCCATTGCTCAACACGCCCACGAGGGGATTATTGCAGAAGGCAACCGTTTCATAGCCTTCCTGCACCATTCGCTCCGCCAGTTGTGGCTGCTCATCGCTCAGGGCATGATTTGATTGGGTAACTTGGTGCGCGGTCGGATATAGCCCTGTGAACATTGACGCATGGCTAGGGATCGTCCACTGTGCTGGCGAGATGCCCATCTCAAAACGTGCGCTTTGTGCGGCAAAGTGATCGATGTTGGGTGAGATGGAGTGCTGACCAGTTGTCGTCGGCCGAGTATACCCATAGCAGCCGAGTCTATCGGCGCGTTGTGTATCGAGTACGATGAAGAGAATATCGGGTTGCACAGCTTACTGATTATTAAATCGGTATCCAACCCCTCGTGCGGTCAAAATCCAGCGCGGGGTGGCGGGGTCTGCTTCCAGTTTGCGACGCAGATAGTGGATATACGGTTTGATATTGTCAGTTGCGTCGCGGAACTTCGCGCCCCATGCCGTTTGGATCAGCTCTGTTGTTGTGATAACGCGGCCGGCATTCTCGACGAGAACGGCGAGCAGATCAAATTCACGCGGGGTCAAATCGATCTCTTTGCCATTCACTTCCACATAGCGGGCGGGCAGATCGACCAGCAGTTCACCGTCGCCAAAAATGAGGCGCGTCGGTTGATGGGGGATGTCACGCTTGCGGCGCATTTGCGCCTTGATGCGTGCTAGTAACACCTCAGACTGATAGGGCTTGATAATGTAATCATCTGCGCCGACGCTGAGGCCATGCACGACGCTATCGACATCGCCCAACGCGGTCAGAAAAATGATCGGCACATCGCTGCGTTCGCGGATGCGCTGGCAGACGGACAAACCGCCCATGTCGGGGATCATGATGTCGAGCAGAACGAGGTCTGGCTCGGCCGCAATTGCCAGCTTCAACCCATCCTCGGCAGTGTGTGCGACGATAGGCCGAAATGCTTCATCTTCTAAAAGCTGTATGATTGTTTCTGCAAGTGGTAAGTCGTCATCGACGACGAGAATCTTTGTTGTCATGGGATTTTAGTAAAACTCATTGCAAGACGTTTATCCATTCTAGCATACCCCCTTTCACTGTGCGATATATGCTAAAATCCTCACCTGCACATGAGAATTCGACACTTATCTCTGACCAACTTTCGTAACTTCGGCCGACTAGAACTCGATCTGCCAACTGGCACAACCCTGCTCCATGGCGACAACGCGCAGGGCAAGACCAACCTGCTCGAAGCTCTCTACTACCTCGCCACAACGCGCTCACCGCACACCAATCAAGATAGCCAACTGATCAATTGGGATGCGGGACAGTTTGGCGAGACGATTTTGGTCGGCCGAATTGTCGCACATGTCGAGACAGAAGAAGGCCTGCGCCATTTGGAAATGCGTCTAATCGAGGAGCGCGAGCGGCACAATACCGGATTTCGGCGCGAAGCATTGGTAGATCGCCGCAAGGTGCGATTAATGGATCTGTTGGGCAATTTGCGTGTCGTGCTGTTTTTGCCACAAGACTTAAACTTAGTGACGGGGCCGCCCTCTCTGCGGCGACGCTACTTGGACATCACGCTCTGCCAGAGCGATGCCGTCTACTGTCGCTCACTGTCGCAGTACAATAAGGTGTTGGAACAGCGCAACGCTCTACTTCGCAAGCTGTCGGAAGAGGGGCGACGACAGACGACTGATGTGCTTGATCTTTTTACAGATCGATTGGCAAAATTGGGTGGCAGCATCTTTGTGCGGCGGGCGCAATTTTTGGGCGGACTAGCGCGTGAAGTGCAGCGCATTCATTATGAAGCGTTGACCGATGGACGCGAAACGCTCCGTCTTACCTATCTTCCACGCCTGCTGCCACGTCAGAACGGCGCGGACGCGACCGAAGAAGCCGTGCGCCAAGCGGGTCTGTGGATCGGCGAGCAAACGGAACTGCAAGCGGTCGTTGCCCGCTATCGTGAACTGCTACAGACGGCGGTCAATTATGATTTGCGACGTGGGGCAACGACGATTGGCCCTCACCGAGATGACTGGCGATTTTTTGTCAACGAGCGCAATCTGGCACACTACGGATCGCGGGGACAGCAACGCAGCGCAGTGTTGGCATTAAAGTTGGGCGAGATTGCTTGGATCTCGGCCGAAACAAACGACACACCTATTCTACTGCTTGACGATGTTATGGCTGAACTTGACCCGAAACGGCGTGATTTGATGATTGTAGCATTGGAGAGAGTGGGGCAGGCGTTTGTCACATCGGCCGACGTTGCGATTTTCCCGGTCGATTTTCTCGGCCGAATTCACTCGCTTCACGTCAAAAACGGGCGTATTGTGCCAAAAGAAGCGTAAAATAACCTTCGACTGTACCCTCAAAAGTGACATTAGCTGTAAAACTCTGTACAATCTAAATTCAGTAGATGCATCAAAGCTGGTCACAGTCGCCGATGCATTCTAGCTAGTATCGAGTAGGATGCAGATGAGCTTTACGGCAAAAGAAACACCCGCCACAATTTTAATTATAGATGACGCACCAGAAAACCGTCATCTACTCAGATCGCAACTCAAGCGTGAGCATTATAACCTGCTCAGTGCAAACACGGGACAAATTGGGATTGATATCGCGCTCCACCAAAAACCCGATCTTATTTTGCTCGATGTGATGCTGCCGGGCATTGGTGGGTTTGATGTTTGCCGTATTCTCAAAGCAGACCCCGAAACAAAAAATATCCCAATTATCATCTTGACAACGCTGCGCGATGTTTCTTTTCGCATTCAGGGGATCGAGGCAGGGGCTGACGAATTCCTATCTCGGCCGCATCATCGGGAGGAACTGATCGTGCGTGTTCGCAGTTTGGTGCGACTTAAGCAGGCACGCGATCAGTTGGAGACGGAGCATCGCCATTTGCGTTTGCTGAACGATGTCTCAAAAGCGACGATGAGCCACATTGATCTTGAGAAGATCATCACGGAGATCATTCGTCACACCCAAAAGGCCGTTGGCGCAACAAAGGGAAGCGTCATCTTGACAGATGATGATGGGCAAGTGACACATAAGTATCTCGCGCGACAGATTTCAGGCATTAGCGTAAGCGAAAGTATTGCAGATCGCGTTATGCGTGATGGCTTTGCTGGTTGGGTCTGGTTTAACAAACAGGGTGACATTGTTAAAGACACAAAAAAAGATGCTCGTTGGGTTCCCTTGCCTGATGATGAGGAGCCTGCCGGCTCGGCCGTTGGCGTGCCGCTTGTGCAGACAGATTATGGGACATTAGGATTAATTATCCTCACGCATCCTGCGCCAAACTACTTTACACAAAGCCACCTCTCGCTTTTGCAAACGATAGGTGGACAGGTGACGGTCACATTGCGGAATGCGCGTCTCTTTGAGCGTGTGCGCGAAGAGCGACGTAAACTTGAAGCGGTGTTGGAGCAGTCCAACGATGCGATTGTAACAACGGATGAAGAGCTGCGAATTTTGCTTTTTAATCAGACGGCCGAACGCATTTTTGGCTTGTGTGAGAGCGATGTGGTTAATCAGCACGTTAGCCACATTCCGCGCCTTAGCTCGTTGCATGATCTATTTGATCAGGCGATGCGCGGGCCGGTCGGCCGTGACATCGTGCTAGATGAGAAGCGCATTTTGTACGCGAGCGTTTCGCCGATTGTTGGTACAGGGTATATCGCCGTGTTGCAGGACGTGACAGAGCGCATCAAGATGGAGCGACGCGAGCGGGAAGAGTTGCGCGAGATTTTCGGCCGATATGTCAGCCCTTCCCTGCTCGACCACGCCATACATGGTGATACGGACATTTTCGCGCATCAAAAACGCTGGGCGATTGTGCTGTTTGCTGATCTGCGGAACAACACGGAGATGGTTGTTAATTTGCCGGCCGATGAAGCGCTTTCGCTGCTTAACGAGATTTTTGACGATCTGATGGAAATTATCTTTTCACATCAAGGAACTGTTCTCGACCTAATCGGGGATGAACTTGAAGTCAGTTTTAACGTCAATACCATTCAAATAAGGAAAAAAAGAGAAAGACAAAAGGCGACAAACCAGAG
>CAYMGE010000104.1:2417-19779 GCA_964389925.1 uncultured Ardenticatenaceae bacterium | reverse complement strand
GCCACTCTTCCATATCCCCTGTTTATACCACACTTTCTACACCTGTATAGTTACCGATATTTTAAAGCTGTTGCATGAAACTGGCTCACCTGCGACGGTCGCGCAAGGTGGTGGACGTTATTTTGGCTTTGTAAATGGTGGTGTGCTGCCGGTCGCGCTGGCAGCACGCTGGCTGGCAGATGCGTGGGATCAAAATACGGCACTCAATGTCATGTCGCCCATTGCAAGCAAGTTGGAACACCTTTGCGAAATATGGGTGGTCGATCTGTTGGGATTGCCAGCAGGGACAGCCGCGGGCTTTGTGACAGGCACTTCGACGGCGACGATGTGTGGTCTCCTGACGGGACGCAATGCGCTGCTAAAAAAACAGGGTTGGGATGTAACTGAGCAAGGTTTGTTTGGTGCGCCGCCGATTCGTGTGGTGATGAGCGAGCAAGCACACGGGACGGTGAGAAAGGCTTTGGGCGTGATCGGCATCGGCCGAGCGCAAGTTGAACTCGTCCCGGCCGATGCACAAGGTCGCTTTGCTGCCGCACATTGCCCATCGCTCGATGACAACACGCTGCTAATTTTGCAGGCAGGTAACGTCAATACAGGCGCGTTTGATAACTTTTCGATATTGTGCGATGCAGCCAGTCAAGCCGGCGCATGGGTGCATGTCGATGGGGCGTTTGGGTTGTGGGCGGCCTGTTCTGTACAGACGCGGCATCTGACGGAGGGGGTGGCAGCGGCCGATTCGTGGTCACTCGATCCCCACAAAACGCTCAACGCGCCTTACGACAGCGGCATCGTCTTGTGCAAAGATCGCTCTGCGATGGTCAGTGCGTTGCAGGCAAGCGGCTCCTACATTCAATATGGCAGCCAGCGTGACGGAATGCTCTACACGCCTGAGATGTCGCGGCGGGCGCGTGGCGTTGAGCTTTGGGCGTTGCTCAAGTCGCTGGGGCGACAAGGGGTCGATGATCTGATCGCACAACTTTGTGAGCGAGCGCAATTGTTTGGTCGAGAACTTCGCAAGCACGGCTTTCGTGTGTTGAATGACGTTGTTTTCAATCAAGTGCTGGTCGCCTGCGAAACACCTGAGCAAACAACTGCAACGCTCAAACAGATTCAGACAGATGGTGTATGTTGGTGTGGTGGCTCGCAGTGGCACGGTGAGCCGGTCATTCGGATTAGCGTTTGCTCTCATGTGACCACAGAAGAGGACATCTATCGCTCGGTGCAGGCGTTTGTCGCTGCACGTGCAACAATAAAATAATGGGAACACTATATCGTTATACGGCTTTTACAGACACACCCGACGGCGGCAATCCGGCTGGCATTTGGATCGGGGCGCAGTTGCCTGATGCAACGACGATGCAACAAATCGCGGCCGATGTCGGTTTTTCCGAAACAGCATTCGTCGCGCCCAAAACGGGTTTTGAGCGCACTGTCCGCTACTACAGCCCGGAGATAGAGGTGACATTTTGCGGTCACGCGACAATTGCAACTGGCGTTGTCTTAGGAGAAACCAATGGCAATGGAACCTATCGGTTGGCAACGCTAGTTGGTGACATTCCCGTAGAAGTGACAGCAGGCACGGCAGCGTTGACATCGGTCGAGCCAGCGTTTGAAGTGGCAACTGCCGATTTAATCGATGAAACATTGGCGCACTTGGGATGGCAAGCCGATGAGGTTGACCGTTCTATTCCACCAGCGCGTGCCTATGCCGGTGCTTGGCATCTCGTGCTGGCAGTTAAGTCGGCCGAGCGACTCGCAACTCTCAACTACGATTTTGATGGCTTGAAAGCAATGATGCTGCGCGATGGGCTGACGACGCTGCAACTGATCTGGCGAGAAAGCGTGGACACATTTCACTCACGCAATCCGTTTCCCGTCGGTGGCGTTGTCGAAGACCCCGCAACGGGCGCAGCCGCTGCTGCGCTTGGTGGCTACTTGCGCGAGGCAGGACTTGTCGAGACACCGACAACTCTGACCATTCGGCAAGGCGAGGCGATGGGTCGGCCGAGTCGTCTCACTACTGAAGTCCCTGAGTGTGGCGGAATCGTGGTTAGAGGGACAGCCGTTGCGATGGTATCTTAACTTTTGTGGCGCATCATCAGTTTGTCGCATAAGGTAAGATTATGCGACAAAACCTAAGTACGACTTACTTGCGCCCAAACTCACCTATGATTTGGCAGACTCATATCATAGTGTAGAGGAACCATTAATCCGACAGTTTGTTTACAACGGATGTTTAGAATGCACAGATGGTCGATTTGCGGCCGAAACATATAACCCTCGGAGAGACTTATGAATAAACGCATCCCTTTGATTATCGGAGTCGTTAGCGTAATCGCCATCGCATTTATTTTGTACGCACTTTTCCGCACGCCTGAGGCGCCCAGTGGTGAAATTGAGGCTGTACCGATTGAACTGGCGACGGATATTCCAGCGACACAAGAGCCAGAGCCAACAGATGAACCCGTTGTCGCAACTGAAGAAATAGTAGAACAACCAACGGAGGTTGTGATGGAGGAGCCGACTACAGAGACGGTGGTCGAACAACCATCGTCTGATCCCGTGATCTTTGCCATCGCCCAAGATCGCTCAACGGCGACGTTTGAGCTTGACGAGGATTTGCGTGGTGAACGTATTACCGTTGTCGGGACAACCAATCAAGTTGCCGGGCAGTTGGCATTTGCAGCAAGTGACCTCCCCTCTGCCCAAATCGGCACGATTACGATCAACGCTCGCACCCTGACAACAGACAATGAATTTCGCAATCGTGCGATCCAAAACCGCATTTTGTTCACAGACCAGTTTGAGTTTATTGAATTTGAGCCAACGGCGATTGATGGACTGCCTGAGTCGATTAGTGTGGGTGAATCGGCCGATCTTACCATCACCGGCAATCTGACCATCCGCGACGTGACGCAAGAAGAGGTGTTTGATGCGACGGTCACCTACGTGTCAGGGAGCGAAATCAGCGGGTTTGCTGTCACGATTATCAGTCGGGAAATTTACGGCTTGCAAATCCCAGAGGTACAGAGTGTTGCTAACGTGACTGACGAAGTACAGTTGGCAATCGATTTTGTTGCCACACCAACTGAGTAAAAAATCGGGATAAGGGTCCATCTTATTTTCTCGTTTTTCCCCGAATACACTTAAGTCTAGTATTCCAAATTTATGAATTTGAGGGGTGTTGATTTCTAGCGTCGTGGCTTTAGCTCAACGTTTTCGAGGCGAATGCCCTGTAGCAGCGGCATTCATGCCGTTGGGATTTATTCCCGTTTTCGCGTGTCGGTCGGCATAAATGCCGACGCTACCCCTCAAATTTAGAAAATTACGGTACTAGTTCTATCCATAAAATTCTAGCTAAAGATATTCACCGATATTGAATGAATAGTCAGCGCAGCTGACGAATCAATTCCCCCCAACTGGCTAACTAAATCCCCCCCATATGGATGTACTGCATATTTTATGTTTTCCTTATGCTACCTGCTAAACAATGGTGCAAGCTGTCAGGGTCGTTGGAAATAGCGATTGATGCGCGGCTTTCGCCTTGTAACGACAAAAGAATTCCTCAATTTAAGGAAGGAGAAGAAATGTTTAGCAGAAAAATTTTACTGAGTTTGTTATTGATTTTTGTGTTGGGTGTTGTAGCGTGCAGCACACCAGAGCCAGAGGCGGCCGACCCGACGAGCGCACCCGAAGAGGCTGCGCCAGAGGCAACAGACGAGCCAGCCGAGGCGATGGACGATGAGACAGAGATGACCGATGATGAGATGATGAATCCTTATGCTGGGGAGACGATTGAAGTCATCATCCCTTATGGTGAGGGTGGTGGTTCCGACACGTGGATGCGTGCGATTGTGCCCTATCTGCAACAGTACCTCGGTGAGGATGTCACCGTACAGGCGATTAACATGGGTGGTGCGTCTGGAACGCTCGGCGCAAATGAGTTTGCCAACAATCGGGATGCAGACGGATTGAGCCTGTTGGTTTCCTCTGGTTCAAACGCCCTACCCTACATTTTGGGTGGTGAGGGTGTTCAATACGACTTTAAGGATTTTGCGGGCGTAATGGGATCGCCTGTCGGTGGTGTGGTTTATGTTTCGGCCGATACTGGCATCACCGATGTCGCGGGTCTCTGCGCTGGTGATGCAGAGTTGATCTATGGCGGTATCTCCGCAACGGGTCTCGACCTTGTTCCACTGATGGCGTTCGACCTGATGGGAATTGAGTATTTACCGATTCTCGGCTACGACGGACGCGGCGCGGCGCGTGTGGCGATGGAACAAGGCGAGATCAACCTCGACTACCAAACCTCCCCTGCATTTATCAAAAACGTTCAGCCATTGGTTGATGAAGGCTCGATGGTTCCACTGTTTGCGTTCGGCATTTTGGATGCAGATGGCAACGTCAGCAGCGACCCCGTTTTTGGCGACTTACCAAACGTCAAGGAAGCAATTGAAACATGTGGCGGTTCAACAGAAGGGGCTGAGTACGAAGGGTTCAAGGCAGCATTCACAGCTGGCTTTGCAGCACAGAAAAACCTCTGGGTTCATGGCGATGCACCCCAAGAGCGCATCGACGCATTGACCGCAGCGGCACAGGACACGATTGCCGACGCAGAGTTCCAAGCATTGGCGGCCGATTTGCTCGGTGGCTACGAATTTTACGCGGGTGCGGATGCCGTTAACACCGCGTTTGGTGCGGCAAACGGCATGTCTCCCGACGCATTCAATGCTGTGAAATCGTTCCTCGACCGTGTGTTTGATGTGGCGATTGAAAAAGAAATTGAAGAAGAGCCAGAAGCGGCTGCCCCAGAGGTAGACACTGCCGCCTATGCTGGCGAGACGATTGAAATCATCGTTCCCTATGGTGAAGGTGGTGGCTCAGATACGTGGACACGCGCCCTTGCCCCCTTCTTGCAAAAATATCTCGGCGACGACGTGACCGTTCAGGCGATCAACATGAGCGGTGCATCTGGCACGCTCGGTGCAAATGAGTTCGCCAACAACCGTGACGCGGATGGGTTGACGCTGCTGAACTCTTCTGGCTCAAACGCGCTTCCCTATCTCTTGGGGTCTGCTGGTGTTGAGTACGACTTCAACAACTTTAGCGGCGTGATGGGATCGCCTGTGGGTGGTGTGGTTTATGTTTCGGCCGATACCGGTGTCACCAGCGTCGAAGACCTCTGCGGCAGCGGTGCGGAATTGATCTACGGCGGTATCTCACCAACGGGTCTTGACCTCGTTCCACTGCTTGCACTTGAGCTGATGGGCGTTGAGTTCTTCCCGATTTTGGGCTACGACGGACGCGGCGCAGCGCGTGTCGCGTTTGAGCAAGGCGAGATCAACCTCGACTACCAAACCTCCCCTGCATTTATCAAAAACGTGCAGCCGCTTGTCGATGAAGGTCTTGCCGTTCCATTGTTCGCCTTTGGTATTCTCGATGCAGAAGGCAACATTGCGGACGATCCTGTATTCGGTGATTTGCCCAATTCGGCCGAGGCTATCGAAATGTGCGGTGGTGCAACCGACAGCATTGAGTTTGGCGCATACAAGGCGGCATTCACCGCTGGCTTCGCAGCCCAGAAGAACCTGTGGGTTCACGGCGATGCACCACAAGAGCGCATCGACGCATTGACCGCAGCGGCACAGATGGCAATTGCTGACCCAGAGTTTCAGGCGATTGCGGCCGACCTGCTCGGTGGCTACGAATTCTACGCAGGTGCAGATGCAGTCGGGACGGCGTTTGGTGCAGCAGGTCAGATTTCAGGCGAATCACTCGACTGGCTGATCGACTTCATCTCTGAGACATATAATGTGGAAATAGAGGGATAGTAAGGAAAAGAAGAAAGTGGTGCGTGAAGGCAAAATTTTTCACGCACCATGCGCTACGCATTACACACTAGAGAGAAGGAGACCCCCTATGTTTCAATTCGCACTTGAAGCACTACAAATTCTGTTTCAACCGCAGACGCTCGGCTTGCTGCTGCTTGGAACCGCCGTTGGGATGACGGTCGGCATTTTGCCGGGTCTGGGCGGCACAGTCGGTATGTCGCTGCTCATTCCGTTTATCTTCGGCATGGATCCCGAACAGGCGATTCCGCTCATGATTGGGGCGGCGGCGGTAATTCATACGGCCGATACGTTTCCCTCTGTTCTGCTAGGTGTGCCAGGGTCGTCTGGCTCACAAGCGACCATCATGGACGGCTACCCGCTGGCACGCATGGGGGAGGCAGCACGCGCACTAGCCGCCGCCTTCTTCTCGTCAATGGTCGGCGGTCTGATCGGCGCGACCGTCCTGCTGCTCGTTCTGCCCATCGCTCGCCCACTCGTACTCGCCTTCGGTTCACCTGAACTGTTCATGTTGGCTATTTTGGGTCTCTCAATGGTCGCCATTCTTGCTGGGAAACGCCCTTTGCGCGGCCTCATCTCTGGCGCAATGGGGTTGATGATCGGCGCAATCGGCGCGGCTCCCACAACCCCATTTTATCGCTATACGTTTGAATCACTCTACCTATATGATGGTCTAAAATTAGCCGTTCTCGCGCTTGGCCTCTTTGCCCTGCCCGAAATTCTTGATCTACTTGCCTCTGGTTCCAGCATTGTAAAAGAAGGTGCGGAGCTAAAGAGCATTCGCGCAAGCTGGGCGCAAGGGTTCCGTGATGTGGTTAAGAATCGACTGCTCGTTCTGCGTTCGGCCGCACTCGGTGTCATCATCGGCTTTATTCCTGGGCTTGGTGGCGCGGTTGTCGATTGGATCAGCTATGGCATCGCCCGCCAAACGGTCAAAAACCCCGAAGGATTTGGAAAGGGGGACATTCGCGGTGTCATCGCGCCCGAAAGCTCCAACAATGCAAAGGAAGGAGGCGCGTTGATCCCAACCCTGCTCTTTGGCATTCCGGGCAGTGGCGGCACGGCCGTTTTGCTCGGCGCGTTCATTTTGCTCGGCTTGCAGCCCGGCCCGCGCATGTTGAAGGAAACGGGTGATCTCAACATCACCATTTTGATCATCGTCACCCTTGCCGTCGCTAACGTTTTTGGGACAACGGCGTGCCTGTTGCTCACAAATGTCGTTTCGCGGCTGGCAACCGTTCGCGCTGCCCGACTCGCCCCCTTTGTTCTCGTCATCATGCTGACGGGCGCATATCAAAGTACACGCAACTGGGGTGACTTGATGGCGTTTGTCGTCATCGGGCTACTTGGTTGGGTGATGCGTCGTCTACAATACCCGCTGCCGCCGCTGCTGATTGGATTCGTCCTTTCCGTCGGCGTGGAACGTTATCTGTGGCTGTCAACCGCCCGCTACGAATGGGAATGGCTCACCCGCCCCGGCGTTCTCATCATTATGGGCTTGACAATTGTGTTGACAATTGGCGGCTTCCGCGTCAACCAGCGCACGGCGGCAAACGCGGAGAATTTACGCGAGGAGTTAGGTCAACCATGAAACGCACCAATCATATTGAACAAATCGTCTTTCTCGTGCTGCTGCTCCTTCTGTTTGGCTGGGCGTTTTGGAGTTCCCTAGATTTCCCCGGTCAGGCACAAACCTATCCGCGCACGGTTGCGGGGGCTGCCGCCCTTATCACATTGGCGGAACTACTCGCCTACATTGTCAATTGGCGCAAAGGCGCGTTGCCAGAGGTTGCGGAAGAAAACACGCTAACGGCGCGATTTATGACGATTTTGCCCTATCTAGCGTGGCTGTTGGCATATTACGTCGTCATCTACGTCATCGGCATGGTCGCGGCGAGTGGGCTGTTTGTCTTCCTATTTCTCTATCGTGAGGGGGAGGTGAAGTGGTATTACGCACTGTTGGCAGGGGTGTTTATCGTCCTCTTCCTGATTCAGATGGAGGATGTGATGAGTTTGCGCTGGCCTGATAGTTTGGTTGACCCGATTGAGTTGTTGGGGCTGCATTAGATGTGGTGGCACATGGACGCGGCGCAGGTTTCAGGCCAATGCGGAATTGTGCGCGATCTAAATCGGCTTGCGTGATGGTTGGGTAATTGCCCATTAGGTTCATCCTTTGTATTCGCGTGTTTCGGGATTTGCAAACCCCGAAACATAATTTTAGGGAGAAAGAGATTTGTCTGCAACAAAATTTGATGTTGTCGTCGTGGGGGCGGGCAATGCGGCGTTGTGTAGCGCAATTGCATCGACCGAAAAAGGCGCGAAAGTTCTCGTGCTAGAGAAGGGGCCAAAGCATAAACGCGGCGGCAACTCCTACTTCACGGACGGCGCGATTCGGGTGGCGTTTGATTCACTGGACGATTTACGCACGATTATCCCGCAGATGACGGATGAGCAAGCGGCAAAGATCGTGATGCCGGCGTATTCGGCCGAAACGTACCGCGCCGACTTCCAGCGCATCACACAAGGCCAAACCGACACCACTCTCTCCAACACTGTCATCGACAACTCGCTCGACACACTGCGCTGGCTACGCGGTCACGGCGTTCAGTTTGACCTGATTTACGACAATCAATCGTTTGTCAAAGATGGGAAATACCACTTTTGGGGCGGGTTGGTTGTCAAGTCGGTAGAGCGCGGGATCGGGCTGATCGCGGTGTTGAATGAGATTTCGGCCGATTTAGGCGTAGACGTGTGGTACGAAGCCGCCGCGACCGCCATTGCAACAGACGAAAACGGCGCGGTTTGTGGCGTGGATGTGCTGCGCGATGGCGAGACACAGACGGTCACTGCCAAAGCGGTTGTTCTGGCGTGCGGCAGCTACGAAGGCTCCATGCGAAAGCGCATCGCGCAGATGGGCGATCACTGGGAAAAGGCAATCTTGCGCGGCACGGAGTTCAACACGGGCGATGGCATCGACATGGCGGTCGCGGTCGGTGCGGTCAAATACGGCGACTGGCGCGGCGGTCACGCCATTTCGACAGACGCAAACGCCCCCAAAGTCGGCGACTTCACCGTACCCGGCGACATCTTCAAGAAAAGCAGCTACCCGATTGGTCTCATCGTTAACAAAGACGGCAACCGCTTTGTCGATGAGGGCGCGGATTTCCGCAACTACACCTACGCCAAATACGGGCGGGAGGTCCTCAAGCAGCGCGACGCGACCGCCTTTCACGTCTTTGATGGACAGGTTGCACCGCTGTTGCGCTCCGAATACCGCGAGGAGCGATGCACCAAATTTGAAGCGGACACATTGGAAGGGCTGGTTGACCAGCTTGAAGGGGTCGATGCAACCCAATTCCTCCAAACAATTCACGACTACAACCTCGCCGTGCAGGATGGTGACTTCAACCCGCAAATTCTCGACGGCAAAGGCACAGTCGGGATCGAGCCGCCAAAATCGAATTGGGCAAACACGATTGCCGAGCCACCGTTTTTGGCGTTTCCTGTGACGTGTGGGCTGACGTTTGCGTTTGGTGGGGTGAAGGTGACGCAATCGGCCGAAGTCCTCACCCACTCCGACACCCCCATCCCCGGCCTCTTCGCCGCTGGCGAGATGGTCGGCGGGCTGTTCTATCACAACTATCCCGGTGGGTCGGGGCTGGCATCGGGGGCGGTTTTCGGCCGAATTGCGGGGGCGAGTGCGGCCGAATATCTAGCGTAACCTCCATGTCCAACACACTCGTTTTTGGCGCAATTTTCGGAATTATCGGCGGACTCGCAGCGCGACATTTCAACATGCCCGGTGGGGCTTTTCTCGGCTCGATGCTCGGTTGTGCCGCCTACAGCGCGACGGTGAGCGGTGGGGTTGTTGTACCGCCCAACCTGCGCCTCGCCATTCAAATCGGCGCGGGGATCATGATCGGCGCGACTGTAAATCGTGAACTATTCTCAAGCGGATTCTACGTCTTCTTTTGGGCGGCTGTTGGCGCAACTACGTTCTTGGCAGTCGGCATGCTGCTTGCCTACATCACCATCCGTCTTGGACACATTGACACTGCAACTGCCGTCTTTGGCTTCACGCCTGGCGGCTTGACCGGCATGGCGGTTATCGCTCAAGAGGAAGGAGCCATCGCCGCGAAAGTCGTGGCGATGCACGTCACCCGCGTCTTCCTCCTTTTCTTCACCGTGCCGTTCTTAGTGCGTTGGTTGCTGGAGCGGTAGAGAAAGAGGACGGGATTTTTCGACTATGACACAAACAGCAATTCCCTGTGTATTTATGCGTGGCGGCACATCACGTGGCCCCTATTTCAAGCTAGAAGATTTACCAACTGATCCTGCCATGCGCGACAAAGTTTTGTTGCGCGTGATGGGGTCGCCTGACAAACGCCAAATCGACGGCATCGGCGGTGCAACGACCGTCACCAGCAAGGTCGCCATCGTCTCGCCCTCCGACCATCCCGACGCGGACATCGACTATCTGTTCGCCCAAGTGGACATCGACTCGCCCAGCGTCGATTGGTCGCCGACGTGTGGCAACATGCTCTCTGGCATTGCGCCGTTTGCGATTGAAGAGGGCATGTTCCCCGCCAGCGACGGCGAGACGACGCTGATGATCCGCAACGTCAATACAAACAGCCTCATCAAGGCGACAGTGCAGACACCAAACGGACAACTGACCTACGAAGGTGACTGTGCCATCGACGGTGTGCCAGCAACAGGTGCGCCCATCCCGCTGCAATTTTTCAATATCACGGGTTCAAAAACGGGTAAGCTGCTGCCGACGGGCAACGTGCGCGACACAATTGATGGCGTGGACGTGACGTGCATCGATGTCGCTATGCCAATGGTGATCGCAGAGGCCAGCATGCTTGGCAAAAGCGGCTATGAATCCCCCAGCGACCTAATGGCGGATGATGCATTCATGTCGTGCATTGAAGATATTCGTCAAAAGGCCGCGCTCAAGATGGGATTTGGGGATGTGCGCGGCAAGGTCGTGCCGAAGTTTGCCATTGTGTCGCCGTCCCATGCGGATGGACATTTTAGCTCACGCTACTTCACGGCAGCGGGGAAATGTCATCCCGCGTATGCCGTCTCTGGCTCGATTTGCGCGGCGGCATGTTCGGCGTTGGCGGGGTCAACAGTGGCGGCAGTGACGCGAGAGGATGATCGCTATCCTGATTTGGTTCGCATTGAGCATCCAAGCGGCAGTATCGACGTTGCACTCGATGTGGTGCGGGAGGATAATCGGTTTGAGGTGATTTCGGGTGGCTCGCTACGGACGGCGCGGCGGTTGTTTGCAGGGCAGGTTTATGTGCCGGCTGGTGTGTGGGATGGGAACAGATAGAGAGTTGTGCGTGGTGCGTGGTGCGTGAATACCGTCAATTCTTCACGCACCACGCACCACGCAACAATAAAACACAAAATGAAACCAAAACTACTCGTACTCAACGATCATGAAAGAGTCTTAGCGGCTGCGCCGGCGATGGCAAAGCTGCGGGAATTGGCGGATGTGACGATTATGAATCGGCCGATCCAACCCCCAGACTACCTCACCCTCGCCCAATACCAAATCATCTTTGCCCTGCGCGAACGCACCAAGCTGGACGAGGCGTTTTTCAGCCACTGTCACAATTTGAAGTTAATCCTGCAATCAGGCGGTCATGCGTACCACTTGGATCGTGAAGCGGCTTCAAAGCGCGGCATCGTCGTTGCATTGGGGCGTGGGGCAAAAGGGCCTGTTAACGTCATGCCACAATTGACGTTTGCGCTCATTCTCGGCTTGACGCGGCAACTCGTTCAGATGCACCGCTCGATGCAGCGGGGTGAGTGGGTCGAGACGGTCGGCGGGTCGATTTATGGTCGCACGCTGGGCATTTTGGGGTATGGTCGGCATGGGAAGCCACACGCACGGGTCGCACGCCAATTTGGTATGAAAATTGTTGCGTGGGATCGTGGGGGTGACTATGCCGATGATGAACCAGACGTAACGCGCCTGCCCCTCGATGAACTGTTTGCGACATCCGACGTTATCTCTGTGCATCTCAAACTATCCGACCAATCGCGTGGGCTGATTACGCGGGAGCTGCTCGAAAAGATGAAGCCGAGCGCACTGTTCATCAACACGTCGCGTGGCGCGATTGTCGATGAGGCGGCGTTGGTCGATATTTTGCGCGAGGGAAAAATCGCGGGGGCGGGGTTAGATGTGTTTGCGGAGGAGCCGTTATCGGCCGATTCCCCCCTCCGCACCCTCCCCAACGTTATCCTCACCCCACACATCGGCTGGAAGGTCAACGATGTGCTGCATGAGTGGGTTGGGATGGCGGCCGATCAGCTAGAAGCGTACTTGGCGGGGTCGCTTGAGCCGAAGGTTGTGATGAATCCAGAGGTGCTTTAATGGTGCGTGGTGTGTGAAGAGAGTTCAATTCTTCACACACCACATATCACGCCAACCTATTAGCGATTGTAGCGGATAGTAGTCGTAATCTTCTCCACCGTACTGCTCTGTTACTAATTCGGGGTGTTGTTGTATCATCGGTGTCATGCTGACAAGTATAGCAAATTTTTCTGTTACAATTTGCTCTGGCAAAGCTGCGTTTGTGAGGTGAGGGGATGGCGACAGCGAAGACGCGATTTGTTGGGAAGGGACGGGGAGAGCGGACGGCGGGGATTTTGGCGGTTGGTGTTTACGTGCGATTGTTAGAGGATTTGCATGATTTGTAACTTGGCAGGTAGTAGTGAGTCAGCGAGATGCGTTAACCGAGCCAATTCTGTTGTACAATGTTTGATATGAACACAACGATTTCTCTTGAGAAACCACCTGAACGATTAAGAGCGATCATAGAGATTGCGACGGCAATGCCTCCTGCCAGCGTCGAACGACTGTATGAGTTTGCTGTTTTTCTGAAAACGCACCCTCTGCCCTATACGTTAGAAGATGAGCATGTTGCAAAGAGCGAAGAGGCTTTGATTGAGGAAGACGAGGCTATCTGGACGGCGCAGTTTGAGGCAACGACGGATGAGCAGTTTGCAGCGATGATCGCATCTGTTGAGGCAGAGATAGACGAGGGGAAAGCGATGCCGATGTTTGATGAACAGGGCAATTTCATCAAACGGGTATGAACTCGAAAACCACTCCCACATTCTGGAAACATTTTGAATCTCTGTCGCCGCAGACTCAGCATAAAGCGAGAGAGGCTTATGAACTTTGGCGCGATAATCCCGCTCACCCAAGTTTGCGCTTTAAGCGAGTCAAGAAAAATCAGCCACTTTATTCAGCGCGAGTTGACAGGGCGCACAGAGCTTTGGGTCTGCTAAGGGGCGACACGATCACATGGTTCTGGATTGGTGGACACGATGAATATGACCGCTTGCTCAGGTAGTTGTGAAGTGAGAGGGATGGTTACAGCGAGGACGCGATTCGTTGGGAAGGGACAGGGGGAGCGGTGAAGAACAGATTGAATTGGCCTTGATCGACTGCGCTTTCGGTTAAGTGAGTTGCAAGTTCATCGGGGACATTCAGTTGAATTGTTGTCATGTGGATCATTATAGCAAATTATCCTTGGTCAACTGTTGTACAATGTGGGGGTGGATGTTTCGGGATTTGCAAATCCCGAAACACAAGTGTGAAGTTGAGTTTGTAATGAGGTGAAAAATGATGTCTACAATGACGACACAATTTATTGTGAATGAACAAGGGCAGCGGACCGCGGCGATCTTGGCGATTGATGTTTACGAACAGTTGCTAGAGGATTTGCATGATTTACGGGTTGTCGCGCAACGTCGGGACGAAAAAAAACTGTCATTGTCTGAGATGATGAAACGGCTCAATTTAACTGATGACGACCTATAGCATTATCTTCAGCGCGTCTATTGAGATCGTATTCATCTTTCATTGTGTCACCATGATGGTTACGCGCCTCTTGTTGTGAACTCATTTCGACATCAAAAAAGCTACCACCCATCCCATTGGAGAGAAAACTGTTGTCTTTTCGTGTCGTAATACCTGATCTCGGTTGGTTTGACACGAATGACAGTTCCCATCCGACGATTTTTAGTGCTGAATTGTGGGAGTTTCAAAAGTTCGCGCAAGGGGGATGATAGCTTCAATGCGTCTTCTTGTGGGACGACAAACGCGATAATGCAGTACGAATTGTTAGCGGGGGTTTTGCGCCAGAAATCTTTGACGTTGACGGTGATAAAAGTGGGATAGTTCGCACGTCGCAGTAATGTCGGCATTGCCTCATCTTTGATGATTGTGTCGGGGCGTAAATTCTCAATGAGTTCGACTTTGCCACTGTACCATGCTGCAATCGCATTGCGGAGCAAGTCGTCTTGGATGCTTTCGTCGAGAACGATCATGCAACAAGCGCAAGCGACGAGTAGATATTGCTCGTTGTTGTGCGGAATGCGTCATCGGCTAGAGACAATGCTTCGTTGATCGCTGGAATCGTTAAATGTTTGGAGTGGTAGCCATCAACGATTTCCTGCATCGTGCGACCTGTTCGCAGTTGGGCGAGAATGATGCTCACCTCAATGCGAGAGTATTTGAAAGTCGGCCGACCCCCACACACGCCCGGAGCCATCACAACATAGTCACCAAGCGGATAATAGTCGTAATCTTCTCCACCATACTGCTCTGTCACTAATTCGGGGTGTTGTTGTATCATCGGTGTCATGCGACAAGTATAGCAAAATACGTTGCAACGCGGTTGAGTTTGTGAGGTGAGAGGGATGGCGACAGCGAGGCCGCGATTTGTTGGGAATGGACAGAGGGAGCGGACGGCGGGGGTTTTTGGCGATTGGTGTTTGCGTGCGGTTGCTATGGAAATCTTCGGTAAATTTCGCGGCGATGGAGGAATCTACTGAAAAAGAGATCATCTTCGACTATTTCTAGGCCAATGCGATAATTACCGACGCGAATGCGATAGAAGCTATCGTGGCCTTGTAGCTTTTGCAGATTACGAAGGTCGCCCGTCGTTTCAGCCTGCTGGGCTTCGGCGATAATCTCTTTAACACGCGCTAAAAGCTGGCGATCTCGAATCCGTCGTAGGTCACGGCCGAAGCTCCTTTCCAAATGAACGTTCACACACCAGCCTCCGCAAATAGCGCATCAATTTCTGACTGATCCATAAAGTCGTTTTGTCTCCCCTGACGAATGGCTGTGGCAAACTTATCGTCTTCCATTTGTTGCTGGTATTTCAACCAAGCCTCAATTGCAGATGCGAGGAAAAGGTTGAATTGACTTTTATCCACAGCACTTTCATCTAGCAGCATCGCCAACTCGTCAGGGACATTTAGCTGAATTGTTGTCATGCGAATCATTATATCAAATTATTTTATGTCATTTGCTGTACAATGTTCGATATGAACACAATTTTGTAAGGTGAACGTGATGTCTACAGCGAGGACGCGATTTGTTGGGAAGGGACGGGGAAGCGGACGGCGGGGATTTTGGCGATTGGTGTTTGCGTGCGGGTGTTGGAGGATTTGTATGACCTGTGGACTAACGCGCAGGTGTGCAAATTTAACCTTAAAATGATTGATTTTTCAACTAAATTATTCTATGCTGTAAGTATATAAATTGGCACTAGCCACACGCGGCCTTCCTTCGGGAAGGCTGAGTAATTTATAGAAGCCCTTTGATTGCCTCCCTCACCTCATTAAACTGTTTGCGAGACAATGTGCCGATTTTGTTCGACAGGCGACGACTATCCCATAAGCGAAGCTGTGAAATTAAAACCGACTGCTGACGACCATGAAACGAGATTGCATGGTAGAACGGATTGTCCTTCATCTGCAAGCTGGTCGGCACACCCCAAAAGAGATGGCGGTTAAATTTCCGCACAATTAGCACTGGACGCTCATAACGCTTGTTTTTGCCGTCTTCCTCATCGCCGACGTTTGCACCGATACCGCACCACCACAATTCACGCTCTCGAAATGTCGGGACTTTCTCTTGTTCGTTGAGTGTCTGTTTGTGCTTGTCCCAAGCCCTGTAATCTTTCTTCATTCGCGCTTCTATCGTGTAATTTGGTTCATTATATCTCGCTCTTTGCTATTTTCAGCATACACGAACGTGTGCAAACCCTGATACAATTTGTTCAAGCGATTTTGAGTCTGTGAGGTGAGAGGGATGGCAACAGCGAGGACGCGATTTGTTGGGAAGGGACAGAGGGAGTGGATAAAAGACAGTATGGGAACAATGCGACGACACAATTCACTTCGACATACAGGATGGAATTACGCAGCAAGTGGGTTCTATTTTGTGACAATTTGCACCTACCAACGGCAATGCTTATTCGACCGTGTCGAGTTTCGTGCCGTTGTTGAGCAGCAGTGGCAGAAAATCCCCGCGATTAAATCGACAACATCAGTGCGATTGGATGAATGGATTGTCATGCCTAATCATGTTCACGGCATCATTGTCATTGTTGATGGACAGTCAATTGATGCGCCGCGACCGACAAAAGCAGTATCTGGCTCAATCGGCTCTCTGGTTGGCACATTCAAGTCGTCGGCAACGAAGCGTATCAACCACAAATACGGTGAGTATAGCTCACCGATTTGGCAACGCGGTTATTACGATAAAATCATTCGTAATGAGCGTCAATTGAACGCGATTCGGCAATACATCATTGACAATCCCGCACGATGGGCAGATGACCGCGATAATTTGGAAAGTCTGTTAAAAGAAATGACGTACCATCCATCGTAGGGGCTAGGCAAACGGTGCATGATTTGTGGTCGGTATGATGTTGATGCCGTTTGTCTCGCCCTTTTTGCGGAGTGTTTGGGTAACGGGGCGAGATAAACGGCGTGAATTGTGCGTTGGTTTGGCGGCCGAAGCCGTTTACCTAGCCCCTACGGTGTGTGGGTTATTCTTGATGGGGACGCGATTTGTTGATGGCAAAAAGCAATGATTTGCCGACTCCGATTTAGAGAGAGAATAGTGTTAATACACCTAGTGGTGAATTGACAATGGAAGCATACTATGACAAGCAACGAACATATTTATAAATATCAGTTTTCTCCAGCCGAAGACCCTGTCACGCGTAAGCAATGGATAGAGGTAAAAAGAGCATTGAGACAAGAGTTGAAGGCCGATAGGTCTGATGAGCAGAAATTTGAGCTAGTAGAAAAAGTGCCTCTTAAAACGGGTGAAAACTTTAAATTGGGGTTGAGGAGAGTTCATAACAAGTATGGCGTAGTTTGAATCATTACTGACCGCCAACCCAACCTAACTATTCCCTCCGTGTAAAAAAAGTGACAATAATAATCTTAACGATAAGGCGGCTATGGGCGCAACGGGGGTTGACGCTGGCGACGTTGGCGGGGTTGACGGTGGCGTTGACGTTGATGATGACTGTGCCGCTGTATGCGGATGCGGTCAATTTTCGCATTTTGCAGGAGCAGTTGAGCAGCCAGACGGAGCGCAATAACAGGCCGCCGTTTGCGTATCTCTACAACTATATCGGGGCGTGGCATGACCCCGTGACGTGGGAGGCGGTGCAGCC
>CAYMGE010000104.1:0-2317 GCA_964389925.1 uncultured Ardenticatenaceae bacterium | reverse complement strand
TCTACAACTATATCGGGGCGTGGCATGACCCCGTGACGTGGGAGGCGGTGCAGCCCGTGACCGACTATTTGGCGCGGGAGGGGGCGCAGACGTTGGGGCTGCCGGGTGAACGGTTTGTGTGGCACGTCGAGACGAACGACTATCGGCTGATGGATGGGGCAGTCTATTTGGGACAGATGCGCTTTGGGACGACGGGGGATTTGCAGGCACAGATTGAGATTGTCGAAGGGGAGTGGCCGGCTGTGGCGGGGGATGAGGGGGCGGTTGGCGTGTTGGTGACGGAGGTGGGGGCGGCGGCGTTGGGCGTGGGGGTTGGGGATGCGTTGATGATGGCGGAGCAGCGCGGGGATGTGCGGCTGCCTGTGGTGGTGACGGGGGTGTGGCGGCCGATTGACCCTGAGAGCGCGTATTGGTTTTATGCGCCAGCGACATTTGATGAGATGCTGGTTGTGCCAGAGGGGAGCTATGCGGGGCGGATTTCGGCCGAAATCGAAAACGAAGTCTATCTAGGCGTGTGGTATTGGGTGCTGGATGGGACGCGGGTTGGGACGGGAGATGTCGGCCGATTGGTCGCGGGAGCGCGGGAGGTTGAGCGCGAGATCGATGCGCTGTTGCCGAATAGTCAGTCGTTGCAATCGCCGATTGAGTCGCTGACGATTTATGAGCGGGCGGTGGCGACGTTGACGGGGCAGCTTTTGGGATTTAATGCGCCGACGATTGGGCTGGTGGTGGCGTTTATCGGGCTGGTGGTGGGGCTGGCGGTGCAGGTGCGGCGCAATGAGTTGGCGATTACGCGCAGTCGGGGGGGGACGGCGGGGCAGCTAATCGGGATGGCGGCGGTGGAGGGGTTGATTTTGGGGGCGCTGGCGTTTGGATTGGCGTTGCTGCTGTCGATGTGGCTGACGGGGGAGATGGGACGGGTGAGGAGCTTTTTGGATTTTTCGGCCGAAACCCAACTCCGCACCCAGCCCAATCGCACCGTTTTTATCGCTGGTCTGACCGCCCTATTTCTCGCCATTATCGCCCAAATCATCCCGACCGCAGCGGCGGCTGGGGACACAATCATCACCTACAAGCAGGAACAGGCGCGTCGCCGTCGGCCGCCGTGGTGGCAGCGCACGTTTCTCGACGTGATTCTGTTTGGGCTGGCGGTCTACGGATTTTATCAGCTTGAGGCGGGGGAATCGCTGTTTGCGACGGGGAGCAGCGTGCTAGAAAGTCCGATTTTGCTACTGCTGCCGACGATGGGGATTTTGTCGGTGACGCTCTTTTTTCTGCGCCTGTTGCCGCTGGTGATGCAGATTTTGAGCCGTCTGCTCGCGCTGACGGACAGCATCACGCTGCTGCAAGCGACGCGCTATCTCGCCCGTTCGACGGGGCTGTATGCGACCCCGCTCGTGCTGCTGACGCTGACGGTGAGCCTGTCGGTTTTCACCGCATCGCTGGCGCGGACGTTTGATTTGCAGCTTTACGATCAGACGTTTTATCGGATTGGAGCAGATATGAACGTGCTGACCTCGCCCGATACGTCGGCGCAAAATCGCTTTTTGCCGCAGCCCGTTGATGTGAGCAGCGATCTGTTTGTGCCGCCGGCGGTATATGAGGGGATTGTGGGGGTGGAGCGGGCGACGCGGGTCGGCCGATTTCCCGCCAATGTGCAGTTGGACGATGGACGACGGACGATTGAGTTTGTCGGCGTGGAGCGGGAGAGCTTTGCGGGGGCAGCGTATTGGCGCGAGGATTTTTCGCGCTATCGGCTGGGGTCGCTGATGAACGGGTTGGCACGGTCACGGGAGGCGGTCGTTGTGCCGACGAGCTTTTTGGACGAGCATGATTTGCGCGTGGGGGATGTGGTGCCGCTGTCGGTTTCGGTGGCGGGGGGGAGAGTGGATTTTTCGGCCGAAATCGCCGCCCACTTCGACTACTTCCCAACGTGGTATCCAGAGACGGACGACCTGATTATCGTCGGCAATTTGGACACGATTTTTGAGCAGGTCGGCGGTGAGGTGCAGGTTCGCGTTTGGCTGGAAACGAACGAAGCATTTGACCAAGCCGAATTTGATCGCGCCCTGCAATCATCGGGCATCACGCTCTCGACGGAGCCGCGTTCGACGATTGAGCAGACGCTGGTCGCCCCACAGCGGCAGGGGGTGTTTGGGCTGCTGTCGGTTGGATTTATCGCGTCGGCGTTGTTGACGGTGTTGGGGTTCTTTTTGTATGCGGTTTTTTCGTTTAGAAGGCGGATGATTGAACTTGGGATACTAAGGGCGATTGGGTTGGGAATCGGCCGAATGATGGGCTTCATCGCGTGGGAACT
>CAYMGE010000103.1:18073-20221 GCA_964389925.1 uncultured Ardenticatenaceae bacterium | reverse complement strand
CCAGCGCAAACACCTCGTCCGCCGTCAGCGCAGCTTCGTACACCTGCACCTCGTCGAGGCGAATCGCCAACGTCTCCGTGTCATCCCCTAACGTCACCGTTGTGCCGTCGATCAGTGCGCCAGCGGTTGCTTGCGACCCAATTGAAACGCCGTTGGCGTAAGCCGTCAGCGTCGCGCCGTCCCACGTCAGCGCGATGTGGTTCCACGCGCCAGCAGTCAGGCTGCCCGTGCCGCTGATGGTGTAGGTGTCGCTCAGAGTGGTCAACTGTGCCTGCAAGCCATCACCCGCGAAGGTCGAGAGCTTGGCTTTGTCGTCGCCGAGCGCGATGATGTCAGATTGACCGCTTGTGTCGTAGTAGAACCAACCCGCGATGGAAAGCATGTCGGTGATATTGTTGATTGCGGCCGAAACCGTCCCCAAACTGCCAAAGACCGCCGCTTGACCAAACAGCCCGTCCAAGTAGATAGGGCAGGACGAACACCGTGCATCATTCATCTCGTCCGAACTGTCGAGCAGGTCGTTCTCAAAGTGCAGGTCTAACACCTTGCCGTACCAGTCGGGCTGCTCAATCGCCGTTCCCTCAAAGGTGAAGGTCGTTGTATAAGCGTCAGTGATGGTGTGTTCGTCGAGCGCGACGCTGGGGGCGCGTTCGTCGAGTGTGACTGTGCCGACCGTTTGCTCCGTTTTGTTGCCGACGGTATCTTCGGCCGAAACCTTGACCGTCACCTCACCCACAGGCCGCATTCCGTACATCTCATAATCAATCGTCCATGTGTCGCCGTTGACCGTCGCACGCTGCGCCCCGCCGCCCAGCACGTCGCCACGCCCATCGACCAATTCGACCAGCACACTGTCGTCATACACGCCGCTGGCAGAGGTCACGCTGCGCGTCGCGTCATCGCTGACCGTGCCAGTCAGTGTGAGAATCCATGAGAGATTATCACTTGTGGTCTCGGCCGTCGCGTCGAGATCGGTTGCGCTATAAGTGCTGCCGACCGTTGGCGGCGTGTCATCGACGATCAGCGTGTATGCGTTGCTGGTCGTCTCGTTGCCAACCACATCGACCGCACGGAAGACGACTTCGTAATCCCCTTCGCCACTCGTCGTGAAGTATGGACACCAAACGGTTGCGTATAACTCTGAATCGAGACATTCGGGAGCCGACCACCACGTGTAGTCGCTCTCGCCCGGCGATTTCAGGCCGATTTCGAGCAGCCGCACGCTTGAAGACGCATCTTCGGTGTCCACCGCCAACTGAACGTATCCGTCGGCGAAGTAGTCGTTGGTCGTCAACAGTTCAATCGTCGGGTTGTCCGTATCGACGCGCACGCTTTCGCTGTTGTGATCCCGATACCAGCGGATTTCGCGCAGATAGATGCTGGCAGCTTCCTCTGCCGTCAAGGTTCGTTGATAGATGACCAACTCATCCAGCTTTCCATCTAGGTTGTTAACGGCGATGTTGTTGTCGCGCCCGCCCAATTGTAGGGTATCGTCCCCGTTGTCTTCGTTGCTGATGTTGTAAAGCGAATTGCTTGTGGCATCCACTCCGTCGATGTAGATCGCGCCACTCTCTTCAGAGCGATCCCATGTCACAACGAGATGATGCCACAGACCGTCGTTTATGGCGGTTGCGGTGCGAATCGTCGCGTTGCCGTTGCCTCTAAAGAGCGGGTGTCCACTTCCATTCAGATAGAGCGAGCGTTCGCCACTGTCCCAATTGTCATCACCGTCCCCTTTCGTCAATAGTCCCACCTTGGTGGCCTCTGTTTGCACCCACAGCATGATGGTGAAGTCGTCTGTGAAGCTCACCACGTCCTCTGAATCTGGCACGTCAATGATGCCGTTGCCATCAAACAGGGCGAGGTTGCCGATTTGCCCATCGGTGCCGGGCGCGGGGTTGATGGCCGACACGTCTGCGCCGTCCACCGTCGCGGTTGTTTCAGATGGGTATCCGACTAAGCCGCCGATGCTGTCGATGTAGTGCGCCGCGTCGCTCTCCTCGTCAAACTCGAAGCGCATGACGGGGGCGGACTGCTCGTAGAGCGCGAGGATTTCATCATCGCTCAGAACCACGCCGTCGTAGATGCGGAAGTCGTCGAGATACCCTTTGTAGAAGTCGGTGTAGTTTTGGGTTCGGCCGATTGTCG
>CAYMGE010000103.1:11143-17973 GCA_964389925.1 uncultured Ardenticatenaceae bacterium | reverse complement strand
TCGTCGAGATACCCTTTGTAGAAGTCGGTGTAGTTTTGGGTTCGGCCGATTGTCGGTGTTTCGCTCTTGTTCAAAACGCTGTTGCCGTCCCGATAGTACGTCGTCTCATCGACCAATTCGCCGTTGATGTACACCTTCGCAATCCCATTCTCGTCGAGCTGATCGGGATCGTTGTCATCTTCAAAGGTGAAGACGACATGCGTCCAGATGTTTTGCGGGATGGTGTAGCTGAGTGAGGTGCTGCGATACGAGCCGCCGCCAGCCACGTTGTCGTCCACCATGATGTCGAGGCCGTTGAAGTCCGCCTCTAGCCCGTCATACGCCAGCGAGTCAGTGTCGAACAGCGTGCCGCGCTCACCCTTGACCCACACGGCGTAGGTGACGCTTTCATTTTGGCGAGAGCGCGTGTTGCGCGTGTCCTGCACAACGATGCCGTCGTCAATGCCGTCGAAGTAGGCGGCGCGGTCGATGATGCCGCGCAAGCCAGCCGTCGGACATTCGGTTCCGCTACACGCATAGTCGTTTTCCTTGCCGATATTTTCAAAGACGGTTGCGCCCGGCACCTCTTCAAACGGCAGGTAGAGATCGATGAGCGTGCTGTGCGTATCGACAACGGGAATCGTGACCGACTCGTTTTGCAGCGCGAGGGCGGCCTCGACCTCTTGCTCGATGGTGTAGAGACCGTCGGACGCATCATCGCTGACGGTCGCTGTGCCGCTGACGTTGACGTTGGTGTAAGGATCGGCCGAAAACGTCACAAACTCATCAGGAACGTCAATCGCCGGCCACGTGCTGTTCATCAACGCCTGCACGCCCACCTCGTCAACCGCTTCGGGGATGTAGATAAACTCATCTATCGACCCGACATACGGATCGAGATCGCTCAACACGATGTTTTTGGCAAACGTGATCTGCACCTCTGTCCCGTTGTGCGGGGCGACCTGTTGGGATGAGTTGCCCTCTTTTTGACCGTCCACGTACAGGTCTAACTGCGTGCCGTTCAGCACAAAGGCGAAATGTCGCCACTCGCCGCCGTCCATGCGCGAGCCGATGCGATCTGCAACCGCGCCGTTCGTCGCGTAGTAATGGTAGTAATGCGGGAAGCCGCTGCTCATGAAGAAGCGCACGACGTTCGCATCCGTCTCCGCGTCGGTCACGTAGAACAGTTCCTGATCGGCGTAACTGCTCGTCTTCGCCCACAGTGCAAAGGTGTAATCCCCCTGCAAGCGCAATTTTTCATTGAGCGTGATGCCGTTTGTGCCGTCAAACGCAATGGCTGACCCTTTCGCGCCGCTGTCGTCGCGTGTCGGGCAAGCGTCCGACGCGGCACACTCGATCATCGTCGTGTCGTTGACCAAATTTCGCAGCACCGTCGCACCGATTTCATTGAAGCGGAACACCACGTCGCGGTAGATGTCGGGACGGTTTGAGCCATCGTAATCGACGGCGTAACCGCCCGTGCGAATGCGGCTAAAGTCATCGTTGGCGGCGGTGGTGCTTTGGTAGAACAGTTCGTCAAACGCGCCCGTAAACGGCTGCGTGCCGTCCGCGCTGTTGCCGAGCGTGCCGTACCCGATGTCAAAGACACCGTTGGAGGTGTAGGTGATGCTATCGCCATTTTGACTGCCGTCGATGAACAGGTTGATGTAGGTATCGTGGATGTTAAAGCCGACATGCACCCATGTGTCGAGGTTGTTGGCGAAGTTGTAGTTGCCCGTGAACACGTCCGTCGCGCCCCCATCAAGGCTCAAAACGAGCTTGCCCGCGTCGTCGAGATAGAGGTTGAGCGCGTTGCCGTCGCGGTCTGTTTCGATGATCGCGGCGCGTTCACCGCTGGCAGGCAGCGCATCGACGCGCAGCCAGAACGCAAGCGCGGCTTCGTCGGTACTGCCAATCGTCGGCAGCGTGATAAACGTGCTGGCATCTTCAAACTGAACGGCCGATTGGCTGTTGCCATACGCTGTCGGCCCATCAATGCCCAGCGTCGGGCAGTTGACATCTGGAATACAGGTCGGCACAGTGCTGTCGCCCGTGTCGTTGACAAACTCAGTGACCCACTCGCTCTTTTCAAAGTTCATTACCATCAGCGGCGCGGCGATTTCGGGTTCGACGTAGCTGCTTTCGCCGACGAGATGACCGTAGGCGTAATTCGTTCCCGACGTGTTGGTGACGCTTGCGCTGTAGGTGAGTTCCTGACCGGGCTGCACGTAGAGATCGTTGCTGTTGATGCGCCCGTTCATGACGGCGGCGACTTCATCGGCCGATAACACCCGCTCATACACCAGCAAATCGTCTATCGACCCCTGATACTCGTTTGAGCCTGAGACGCTTTCCGTCTTGCCGATCAGCAGCGGCGCGGTTGAACTCAAGCTGCCCGTCATGTTGCTATCTGAGTCGGTCAACTCACCATCGACATAAATCTGCACCGTTTCGTCCACGCTGTTGCGCGTCACGGCGATGTGATGCCAATTATTTGCCGTCACCGTGCCACCCGCGACGACCCAGAAGCGGCTCTCACTGTTGAAGACAAAGCGCGGCCTATTGCCCGCAAACCCAAATTCCCAGCTTTCGTCGCCGTCGTTCTCCTGACTGATGATCGACTGGAAGCCGCCGCGTGTGCGATAGACCCACGCCGTAATCGTGAAATCGCCGTCGGCAAAGTCGATGCTGTCGCCGTCGGTGACGGTCAGGTAGTCGTCCGTGCCGTCGAAGCTCAGGGCGGTGTCGTAGCGTCCATCGGCCGCTGCCATCGGACAGGTCGCGTCGTCGGCGCAGTAGGCGGTGCGGCGTTCGCCAGAGCTATCGTTAAAGATAGTCATGCCGCTGTTCTCGTCCATTTGCAGCCACAAAACAGCTTGCTCCGTCTCATCCACCGACATGTTGCCAAATTGGATCAGGTTTTCGATCACCGAGGGATCGGTGGCGATGTATGGGTTGAAGCCAAAGATGTACTCTTGTAGGTCGGTGAGGGAGTCCCCGTCAATATCGGCCGACCACGGATCAGACCATACGCGGGTTGTGATGGGCGTGCCATCCCCAGCCGTGCCAATTGCCACCAGCCATCCCTCAACGACCTCCGTGTAGTCGGTCAAGCCGTCGTCGTCGGAGTCTGCGTCTTCGGGGTCGGTGAAGTAGAGGCTTTCCTCGTAGTCGGTCAAGCCGTCGTCGTCGGAGTCTGCGTCTTCGGGGTCGGTTCCCAGCACGAGTTGTTCGTAGCTGTCGGTGAGGAAGTCTTCGTCGGAATCGGCCGAAAGATCGTTCACGTCCGTCCCGCCCTGTGCGATGCTCAAAAGCCCATCGTTGTCCTGATCGTTTTGCGCGGGGAAGCTGATCGTACCGTTGCGGTTCCAATCGTTATCGGCCGAACGCGCATCCTCACCCGGCGTAAAGACAGAAAACTCGGTGACGGTTGCTGGCAAGATGTCGTAGACCATGCTCTCGCCCATGTTGATCGGGCTTGAGCCATCGGTCGCGTAGATGGTGCATTCATCGACCACCTTCCAACAGCCCAAATAGGGAATCTCGTACCCTTCGATCAGGTAGAGATGCCCGTCAAGCGACTTATTGATCCCCGATCCGACGCTTGCCAAGCTGATCGCCTCATCCAAGCTGACGGTGCGCGTCATCTGTAGCTCATCGTCGTCTACCTCTTCCCACTCGTCGTACATATCTTTCAGGTCGAGGTCATCATGTGTCGTCGTCTCCTCGTCCTGCGTCAGCGCGTAGGCAAAGGTCGCCTGTCGCGCCTTGCCAATGCCCTGATTGGTGCGCGTCGTGTTTGTCAAGCTGATGGTGTAGCTAATCGTGTTAGCGGTCGTCAGCCCGATGTCATCATTCCCGTAGACCAAATCGTCGATGTTGAGGTCGATGCGGTCGCTGGAATTCATGTTTTTGATGATGTCCTTTGTCCCGTAAAGCGCATCGGCCAACCATGTTGTAAACCGCTCCGTCAGCGTCTTTTCGCCCAACAGAAGCAAAATTATCTCGACGATGATAAAGATGACCAGCACGGCCAGCAGGACAAGCCCGACGGCGAATGCGGCAAACGCGGCGGCCGCGATCAGCGCAAAGATCGCCACGATCACGACCAAGCTGATCGTCATGACGATAATCGACGCGATGATGTGGGAAAGTGCCAAATTCGCCTCATGCGTATCAAAGCGACCCCAATACTTGACCAAGTAGTAGACAACTAGCCCGACTGCGACGAGGAAGGTGACGACGACAGCGAGAATCATCGTCATGGCGAGCTTATTAGATAAGCCCGTCACAAGCGCGACCGCCAACGCCGTATCGCTGATCCCCGCAATCGCGTTCATGATGTTCAATATCTTGAGCGCAAACTGCACGATAAAGAGCAGGTTGGCAAACTGGATAAATATCTGACTCACGCGCAACGCCAAATCATTGTCTGTGAGCAGTCCGAGAACCAAAAAGGCGACCCCCATGACGAACGCGGCAAGCGCGATCCCCAACATGAGGTTGCCATACAGATTGGCGCGATTGATCGATAGAGCCAGCGCGTTGTATTTGCTGGTCGCGGCCGATGTCCCACCCGCTTTGGCAATCGCTATCTGCGTATAAAAAGCGGCATCATTGGCAAGCGTACTCAGACTAAATGTAAACAGGTTGGCGGTCAGTACCAAAATGTAGGAGACCGACTGACCCGTTAGCTGATAGGAGGTGATCACATCGTAATCGAGACCGAGCGGATCGTCGGGAATATAGACGTAGATCGACTCCCCATCGACCTCAACGACATCGCCAAGTCCGCTGTAGAGGGCGGAGTAGAAGAGACGCACCCAAATCAGCTTCCCTTCCAACTCATCTTCGCTGTCGGAGCCAGCCAGCGTGAAGTAGTCGTCATCTTGCGCCAACTGCCACTGCATGAGGGTGATGTAATCTTCCCAATCGTAGATGTCCCACCCGTCGCTATATGTGTAGGTCGAGAGCGTCATCGCCGCACTGACCACTTCGGACACGCCGTCAAAGTCAAAGGTGAGCGCACCATCGGCCGATCCATAATCGACCAATGCCACCGAGCGATAGGTGATTTCCTGCAAGTAGAGCAGCGACGGGTCGGTTTGGTCGGCGTAGGGGGTAAATGTGTCTTCGAGGATAGTGCTGGTATCGGCCGAAAATAGCACGCCAGCCTGATCGCGGTGGATGCCCGTGTGGTAGGTGCTGACGAGATAATCATCCCCGCCTGTCCAAACGTCAATCGTGCTGTCTAGGTCAGAGAGCGTCACGTCGCGGATACCGTCGGACGTACACGTTTCGCCGTCCTCCAAATCGCAGTCGTACCCGTTGACAAACGTACTCGACAAATTCCACGCCGCCGCCGTGAGCAGGCTGGGGCTGTCAAGATCATCATCTTGGGTGGGGTCTTCGTACAAAACGGCCGTTTCAACACCGTGTTCTTCACTGATCGAAAGCCCCGTCAACTGCCACTCCTCGTGATAGACGTGGATGATGTCGAGAACGTCTTCGCGCTCACAGGTGTCTTCGTCCGCATCTTCATCGACACATTGATCGGTCAACATCTGCACCAGCCAGACGACCCGATATTGATGAGCTTCCCCCCAATCCACGATGTCGTTTGTCCCCTGCGACGGCTGATAGTACATGATCGCGCTGTACGCCTGCACGGTGTCGCTGTTCGCATCGGTCACGCTGGTGAGCGGCAAATAGGTCGCCAACAACCCACTGTCCACGTCCCCATCCGAAATTGTGATGCCATACCCGTCTAGCTCGGTGTCATCGATCCACGTATCGGCCGCATCGCCCAAGACGCGATTGGCGGGCGCGGTCGTCGTGATCGGCAGGTTGCTGTAATGCCCATCGCTGTACGGCATTTGGATTTCGACCATCGGGATGAGGCGAATGTCGCCGTTGGCGGCGTTCTCATCGGTACTCAGCGCGTCGGTGTTTTCCGTGTCGGCAAACGTCGTGTCGAGTCGTCGCTGAATCTGCCCTTCGGTGTCGTTGGAAGGCCAGTCGAGAACGTGGCCTGAGAGGGTTAGGTTTTGGTCGGTGGTCGGCCGAAAATCAAGCTGCACAATCACAGGCTGATCGACTTGCAAATTGTCGATGCTCAACTCAAGTGGATTGTCATTGCTGTACGTTTCGGTGACGTAGGTGTTGGGGGAAATATCCGCCAAATCAAGCACGCCGTCACCGTCGTTGTCGTCGTCAAACGCATCTGGCACGCCGTCCCCATCGGTGTCGGGACAACTGGCGGTGTCGTCGTAATCGGGCGACCCATCGACCCAAACGAGACACTCTTCGCCGTCGGTCAACCCGTCGCTGTTGCTATCGGTGTCGTTCGCGTCAAACTGATATTCCACGCCGCCAAAGGTAAACGCCGTCACTTCGAGATAGTCGGAAATGCCGTCTAGGTCGCTATCGCTCAAGATCGGGTCGGTGTTCGTCGTGTTGACCTCCTGCCCATCGGTCAACCCATCCGCATCGCTATCGGTCGGGTCAAGCACGTCATCACAATTGGTTGGCGCACCCGCGTAGGCGCATGTCCCCCATGCGTCTTCGTCCTCGTCGCTGAGGCCGTCGTTATCGGAGTCGTCTCCTGTGTCTGTAATTGCTTTGGTAATCGGTAATCCGTAATCGGTAATCGGTAATCCGTCATTGATCGGTGAATTCGGATTACTGATTACGGAATACGTCTCTTCCACACCGTTCCCATCTCCATACACCACCTCCCGCTGCTTCGCCTGCCGCTCCGCCTCCGCAACGCGGGCGGCGTGTTCCGCTTCGCGTTCGTCGCGGTACTCGGTGAAGGCGTAGGCGATTGCGCCGTCGATGACGGGCAGGAA
>CAYMGE010000103.1:0-11043 GCA_964389925.1 uncultured Ardenticatenaceae bacterium | reverse complement strand
CGTCGCGGTACTCGGTGAAGGCGTAGGCGATTGCGCCGTCGATGACGGGCAGGAAAACCATGCTAAAGATGATCAGCGAGACGTAGCCGATATAGAAGGCGCGGCGGTTGTGGTAGCGTGCAACCAACAGCACGGTGAGGAGGAAAAGCGCGAGGCCAGCGGACAAAATCGCCGTCCGTTCTGCGCCAGCGATCATCGCATCGGCGTTGATGACGAGCCACTGTTGCGGGTTGCCAAAGAATGGCACGCTGAACAGATTTTCGCGGTTGAAGTTGGAGAAGTCGGTCTGGATTTCGGCCGAAACCCGCTCCCCATTTTCCTGCTCGCCATAATCCAAATCGAGCGTCATGCGCGACGGCAACCCGTCCGCATCGATCCACAAGCTGCCCGTTCCCGTCATTTTGCGGTACGACTCTGGGATTTGGGCGCGAACGCCACGTGGCAACGGCGTTTCGAGCGCAGCGCGTTGATAGAGCAGATCGCCCATATACTTGCCAAACGCAAGGCCGTCCACGTCAAACGAGTAGCGCGTCAACGTCACGCTGCCGCCCGCGTCAAACGGAATGGTGCGCGTCTCCTGCTGTTCAACATTGGTCATCGCGTTGAACCAAACGAGCGGGTCGCCGTTGGGCGCGACCTGATCGCTGACGTTGCCGATCTCTTCCCATTCGGCTGTCGGGCTGCGCCGCACATAAGAGCGACCGTTTACAATCTGCATCTCGATCCCCGTGTTGGGGTCAAAGCTAGCATCTTGCCACAGCGTCATCCCAACAACATCGGCTTCTGCATCGGCCGTGCCGCCTAGCCCCAAGCGGTTCACTTTGGGGTCGCGCCCCGCGTTGGCGACACGCGGCGCGGGGTATGTTGTCTGTTCAACAATCGTCTTGTGGTCATAGCGACCGCTCTGCCCTGCGAGTTCCCATGCGCGTTGGATGGGGTCTTGGTCGGCCGATACCGAGCGTATCGTTACCCCCAACACAATTAGCAGTGCGAGTCCAATTAATCCTTTCAGCGTTCGTCGGTTTGTCATGTTCCTACCTTTGCAAGTGAGCGGCGAATAGAGGTTCCGCCTTCAATCAGCTTTGCTTTTCTCGTGTACCCTGCGTTACGTTCGCTAGATCGTAACAGGCACCGCTCACATCGTTAATAGCACTAGGGTCATGGTTGCTTCATCATGACCTTATTCTTTCTCTTTCGGCATAAACGCTAATTTTAGGGGAGGGGATCGGCCGATTCCACTAGCCGATGGGTAGTTGGTGGGTAGTTTCGGCCGAGAGTGGCTAGTCTGTGGCTAGTCTTGGGGGATTGGTGTATTTTTTGGAGTGGGACATGTCTCTATGTTAGATTGTATAGTAGTATCTTCCCAAAAATATGCGGTTGAACACTTCGTCTAGTGCCGCATGTGCGCTAGACTCCTGTTTGAGCCACCACATGTGCGGGGAATTGTTATGCGAACAAACGTCTCCCTTCGAAAATTTGGAAAGATACAACTACATCTGTTATGATAGTCGTTCTTTACCCTTTCCTCCCTTTGTTAAAAACTGGACGGTAGTGAAAGTTCGGGAACTTGTGACGAAATAAGTTTGTCACCTATAGCTTGCCATTCGCGTAACTTTTGAGGCAGCTAGATAGGGATAATATAACAAGTGACCCCCTACACATAGCGATGTTTGGTCTAGGCAATTGTGAAAGCCGCCAAACTTGCTCTAAATTTATGCGAACGCCAATCTAGAATATAAATGAACAGATATTCTCTTGCATTATTTTTGATATTTTTATTTTTAGCAGGATGTAATGAAGCTAAACTTGCTGCACAGAGGCAACCTGTAATAACTGAGATTCAATTATTGCAGACTGAAAATGCGGTTAAAGCTTCTGCGAACGAGATCGAAGCAACGCATTTAGCATTAGAGGCAAACCGTATACATTTAGCAGAAACAGCTAATGCACTAAATGCAGCCCTACTGCCAACTCAAACATCAGTACCCTCTACGATCATCATATTTACCCCTAGTGCAACACCATACCCAACTGAGGTTCCAACGACTATCCCTGTGCCTACCCCTTTGATCGCCCTTCCGTTTTCTGACAATTTTGATCAAGGTCTTCGCTCTGAGTGGGAGGTCTTGAGTGCTAATGCAGTCGTGACCGAGGGGAGATTGACAACTACAGGTGAGCAGCTCTTCCTTGCGCTTAATGAGACAAATTTACAAGATATGATTATCGAGTTTGATTACACTCTTAAATTCTTCGCTCGAGATGTTATTTTAGTTGTATTCGGACAAGAGTTGCGATTGAGAGTACAGCGCGATGGTATCATTTGGGAAGAATTTAAAAACGATCAATGGAAAGAGGTCACAAGAGCAGAAGATGATCTAGGTAAAAGTGGACGACTTCGCATTGAGAAAATTGGAAATAATTACTCCATTTATAACAATGGTTTAGCCCATTCAAGAGTTATTTATGGAACTGCTGTGCGTGGCTCGCTCATTATTGGAATTGGTAACAAAGATATTTCGCTTGATAATTTCTCATTACGTATACCATAGTACATCAGTCACAATTTAAGCTAAATAGTCAATATTCAAGACCCAAGGTGGGGAGTGCCAATGAGCTTGTGGAGCATCGCGTGCCGACAAAGTCGGATGCTGTCTTGGCATAGCAATCCCCGACTTCGCAGCGTTTGGGTGATTTTGCCGTTGCGTAGGCCGTCTCAGAAAATAGTGATGCGCCTCCGTGACGCATTACATGAATACCTTTTGAGAGATTCGGAGCAACGATGATGACACCCAATCACATCAACGGGATTGACATTCAAGGGTTCCCTTCTCATCGGCAAGAGCTTGAGAACGCACGGTCAACGTGCATTCTTGAAGGCCGTTTTCTGCTGGCGCAAGCCAATGACAAACACGGCTATGAGTTTGTGCAGCGACTACAAGAAATCTCGCTATGGGCAAAAGCGGGGAGTCCCCGTCGCGCATTGCAGTTGGCACGGGCGTTACAGACCGCTGCATTTCTCAACCCCGCGCAAAAACAACACGTTGCAACCTGCACGGCCGAGCTTGAAGCACAGTTGACAGAGTGGCTTGTGACGCTTCTCCCCGTGCAGAACTCAGCTCCTGTTCCTGTCCCTGCTTAGTCGTTCCTTACCGTACAATGGAAAAATTAAACCGCTATCGTCAACTTCTGGTGAAGATCATCAGCCAGTTCAAATATGAAAGCGAGGACGTGGAGCGTCGGCCGATCTACGACACCGACCGCTATCAGATGATGACCGTCGGCTGGAACGGCTCCCGTCGCCTCTACGGAACGCTCGTCCACGCCGACATTATCGACGGCAAAATCTGGATTCAATCGAAACTCACGGGCTAGGGCAGTAGATGATTGGGGAACTTACGACTTATTGATTGACATTTTTATCCTAACTTGTACGATGTAAAGTACATATTGCCAATAGGCACTGATTCCCCTTCGGGGGATGAATAAAAAGCCCCTTTTACAGGGGGCTTTTTGTATTCAGGCTAAAACGTGTCTTTGATGGCCTCTACAATTTCGTCAAATAAGTTCGAGGGAATGCGGCCGATACGATTGCCAATTCTCTTGGTGTCGATCACGCGAATCTGAGAGAGCAAAGCACATTGCTGCTTATTGTTGTGTGTGAAGTTGTAGCGATAAGGGGTGTTAGAAGGCTTGATCTGGGTGCTGAGTGGAACAACCAGTAATTGATTCCTGTTGTATTTCTTGAGAATCAGCACAGGTCGTGTCGAGAATTTGCTTTTCCCATCCGTTTCAATTCCTACGTTAACCCCAATACTGCACCACCAAATTTCTCGCCGCTTGGGAAATTTAGTGGTGTTTGAAGCGTTAATCTTCTTTTTCCTCGTATTCCATCTGTCGAAATCTTTCTGCATTTTCTGGTCACATCGCTCGTTTTTATGTCTGACTGATGGCAGTATATCTGATATTGTCGCGGCGTGGCAATCTCCCACGCTGCGTCGTTTGGGAGAGTTTGCGGTTGCGTAATTCATCGTCTGCTTTGGCTCGTATGTGCTATAATGAATTGTTAACTCTACTGTAGTTAGGAACGAGTAGACGACATTCAATGTTCATAAAGGCAAACGTGTAAAATGACCATATCAAAACATTACTAAACAGATATTATTTTTCAAGCAGCTCAACAATTGGGGTCGTTGACACCCACCTTACAAGTTGTTGAATGTTTGCAGAGTGATAGGCAAGATTGCGTTTTACATCCTGAGACGACTTAGCGATATTATCCCGAACTTTGACCAATACCTCCAAGCGAATTCGGACAGGTTGACGATTGCGGGCAAATCCGTCAATGGACAATTTGGTGAAAATAGGTTGTTTGGTCACTCTCGTTGTTTTACAGTTAAATGGTAACCAATAAATTCCGCTCGTTACAATTGCCAAAACTTTGTTTGGGCGTTTGCTTGAAACGAGCATCCATTCATTTTCACCAACAAGGTGACGAATATGATGACGCATTATCCCCCAAGCCAAACAGCTAATTACGAAGCCGACTGCGCTACTTACAACACCAAACTGAATCATCAATGCAATGATTAAAGCAGTTGTAATCGCGGCAATATAGTGGAGGTTATCCACTTGATTCTCAGTTAAGGTCGCATTCGGCCGATTCTCTCTCACATTATCAACTATTTCTTGCTGCATAGTCATCTGTTTGTCCTTACACTCAACAAAATCATGTATTTAGGAGTGTCACTTTGGTTATATTTGTGGATATAGATATTATTCCATACGGAGCCTCCCGAATCACTGATGACAAAATATGTCATTGTTACAGTTGTCTGATAGATCAATTCAGTTGACAAACGTGAGCCAAACAGATTCGCACATGGTCGCATTTTGACCAAAATAGATTCACTGTTGACCTGCATAAACCAACCGTGCATAATGCAATCACTATGTTAAACGTCATTGAAATGCCCGACTTCGCCACACTGCAATGGAAACCACTGGACGCGATGACAGACGCAGAATTTTTCGAGTTCTGCCAACGCAATCGAGATTATCGGATCGAGCGTGACGCAACAGGAGAAGTAATTATGAATATGCCAGCAGGCGGAGAAACAGGCAATTTTAATGCCTACTTGACAGCGATGCTTTATGTTTGGGCGCAGATAGAAGGTAATGGTATCGCCTTTGACTCCTCTACGGGTTTTGATCTAGCAGATGGCTCCACCTATTCACCTGATGCCTCATGGGTGAAAAAGCAAAGATATAATCAGTTGACGGCCGTGCAACGCAAAAAATTCCTGCCACTTGCTCCCGATTTTGTGATCGAGTTGCGTTCATACAGTGATCGGCTAAAACCGTTACAGCGAAAAATGAAAAAGTATATGGTCAATGGTGTGCAGTTGGGTTGGTTGATCGATCCTGAACGACAGCAGGTGACGGTCTATCGGCCGAACCACCCCCCACAAGTCCATCAAAGCCCCACCAGCATCTCTGACCCTTTCCTGCCAAACTTTGAACTCGACTTGCAGCCCATTTGGTATCCTGAATGGTAACATGATGACCGAATCACGCACCCCTCTCATCGTCGAAGGCGAAGCGCACCGCGTCCCGCAATCCCATAATAACGTCGAAATGTTGACGCGCCTCGCGCTCGGTTTGGGGCTGGAAGGGGTCGATGAGCTACTTGTTAAGCTCAAACAGTGGGAGGCTGAGATAGCGGATGGGGCGGATATTTCGGCGGGATCGGCCGATGAAACCTCACGCGACAAACTACGCTATCTCCTCATCGGCGCGATGTTTGAATCTCAACGCCGCACGCGCAAACGCTTAAGTCGTGCAACAGCAGTTGCGGGGCGTGTCTATGGTGTCATGCGCGAGAGTTGGTGGGTGCAGGCAGGGGAATCGCTGTTGGCAGATCGCTTCGACAGCCTCAACCGCCTGATTGTAGAAGGGCGTTTGCAGGAACAAAACGCCCGCCAACTCTCGCGGCGCATGACGGGCGGAACGATAGATGAAATTCTGCAATATCTGACTGATAATGAACATGTGGATCGCCTCGTCAATAGTCAAGTTGATCAGTTGCAAGAAAATCCACATGTCCAAAACCTTTCAAAAGATATCGTTGAGAATTTTGTCGAAAATCCTGAACCAATCCGCAAATTGGTTTCCAACCAAAGTATCGGCTTGACTTCAGAGCTGGCTGAGGAGGTACGCGAACGCTCTGTGACGCTTGACATGTTGGCTGAAAGCATTGTGCGCCGCGTTTTGCGTCGCCCCGCACGCAGCACGCTTTCTGCACCGTCTGAAGAGATCAGGTCTCGCGCCCGCTATGTGCATAGCGATGACCTGCATGGAGACGCATCCGATTCATGACAATCCCAGACTACACGCGCAGCCAGATCGGGCAGTATGCGGGGTTTTTTAGTCGGCTTTTTGCCACTGTCATAGATGTCGGCATTATTGCCCTAATCGTGTTTTTATCCTTGCTTGCAACGCGGCTCGTATTAAACACGTTTGGGTTTGATTGCGTGACGGAGATCAATCTGCCCTGTGCTGATCAGGGGTACGGGGAGTGGATTCGGCCGATTGCCACCACCTTAGAAACGGCCGCTCCCTTCATCGGCCTCCTCTTCACAGTTTCATTCTCTCTCTTCTATCTGCTATTTTTCTGGTCACACACAGGCCAAACGCCGGGCAAAGCGCAAATGGGTGTGCGAATCGTCCGTACTGATGGCGAGATGATGACGTGGTTTATTGCCCTACGCCGCTTAGTTGGCTACAGCTTTTCTGTTTTTCCCTTTTTGCTTGGGTTTGGTTGGATTCTAATTGACGATCAGCGGCGCGGCATTCATGATCGTTTTGCTGGCACGTGCGTCATTTACTCATGGGATGCCCGTCCCGACGAGCATTTCTTAATGGAAGCCCTACGCGCCTTCCAACGGCGTGCATCAAAATAACCATCTAGTAAAATCACCAATCTAAGCAACTATCCAAATTTGAGTTCATGCTTAGACCTGTCATTCCCGCTTGTGCTGGGAACCATTTCATGCCGAATCGAAAACGTCTTTCTCGCATTGCAAATATCTTTATCCCTATCTTACTGACCGTCATTGGCAGCGTCGCTGTGCTTGAAATTGGTTTGCGCCAACTCTATCAACTCATTCCGCTCGAAGTGTGCGCTCGTGACTTCATCATTGGCAACTACATTTGCCAGCCCTATTTCCAATATGATGAGCCGATTGAAATTGCCTATCGCTATGAACCCGGCCTGAAAATCGAAGGTTACTGGGATCCCGCCAACCCATATCTGAGTGATGTCGGCGCAGAAACACGACCATCCGAGCGCAGCGATCCCTTTTGGTATGTGCTGGAAACGGACGAAATGGGCTTCCCCAACAGCCAGTATGAGTGGCAAGACGAATATGACATCGTGGTGACGGGCGATTCATTTACCGTGCGTTCTGCGCCGCAGACATGGATCGAACTACTTGCAGACCAGACGGGCAAAGATATTTTGACGCTCGGTGCGCCCAGTTGGACGACGTTGAACGAGGTAGCAGCCGTCGAAAAATTTGGCCTAGACAAGAATCCCGATTGGGTCATTCTGATGTACTTTGAGGGCAACGATCTGATCAACGTGCAGCAATATCTGGAGAAACAGGCGAGCGGCTTGAGTTGGAAAGCGTATGATATGCAGGATGTGGCGTGGCATCAGCGTATGGTGACGTTTCACCTTGTGGGCTATTTGTGGGATAAAGTTGGGGGAAATGAGGAGCCAACTGAGCCTGTTCGCTATCGTTACCCTGTCGCAGTCGATACGTCTAAAGAAAAGGTCGATACCGTTCTCAAAGATATTCACCTGTTGCCATTGAGCGTCGATTACGCGACGTTGCAGCAGTCGAACGAATGGTTAGCCGTCAGCGATGCGTTGTTGCATATCAAACAGGTGGTTGAAGCGCAGGGGTCTGAATTTTTGCTCGTCTACATTCCGAGTAAAGAGCATGTCTATTGGTCGCGCATTTGGGATGAAGCGGATGTCAATAATGTATTGGAACGCACGGTGACTGTGACGTTGGACGAAAATGGGTCACTTGCTTGGGAACCACAGTATTTGAGTTATGATCGGTTCAGTGAGATTTACCGCGATCAGATGCGGTTGGTTGAGGATTTTTCGGCCGAAAACAACCTAAACTTTCTCAACCTCACGCCAATCTTCTTCAGCCAACTGCTCGAACAAGGCGAACTATTTCACTACGCCGACCCCCACTGGAATCAAGCCGGCAATCAGCTAGTGGCTGACGAAATTGAACAATTTTTAGAACAAAGATAAACTCGTTCTTGCAACTTGCACTACACATCATGTTAGACAAAACAAAATCACGCGCTGGAATTATCAGTGAACTGTTCAAATTTTTGAAAAAACGCAAATTATGGTGGCTAATGCCGATGATTACGATGTTGCTGATCGTAGGCGCACTGCTGATTCTGGCGACCGTTTCATCGACGTTTGCGCCGTTTATCTACACGTTGTTCTAGCTGAACAGGAATGAAAATGACAGGCTGAAAGACCAACTTTCATCCCTCATCCTTCATCCTTCATCCTTCCCATGCACACACTAGGTTTGATATTGGTTTCGATGGTTGGCTATTCGACAGGTTGCGTGATTACGTTGCGTGGTCGGCCGTATGAGCCGTCTTTGTGGGATTTGTTGGGCGTGGTCGGTGTGTGGGCAGTCGTTTTTGGGCAGGAGGCGCAATTTAACCGTTGGCTATCTCTGCTGCTTGCGCTCATTGTGGGGATCGGATTTGGCATATTGGTGACGCTTGCACGACGCGCTGTCAACAATGACGAGCCTGTTCGTTTGCCAGCGTCAGAACTGCCCGAACATGCTAAAGAGCGCATTGTCCAACAGAAATTGTCAATGTGGCAACGCTTCAAACGTAGCTGGGCGACTTATGGGGAGCGCATGGGCAATGTGCAGGGTCGGCTGCTGATGGGCTTTTTCTACTTTATTGTCGTTCTGCCATTTGGTCTTATTTCTCGCGTCGCTGGTGACCCGCTTGCGATGAAGCAGAAACCGCCTCAGTCGGCGTGGTCAGCGTGGGAGGATGTGACGACGACGCTGGAGCAGGCGCGGGAACAGGGTTAAGCGTCCTGTAGGTTAAACAGATTTTAGCCCTACTTTTTACTCTTTATGAACATACTTGGTATCTCCTGTTTCTACCACGATGCGGCTGCGGCCTTGCTTGTCGATGGTGATCTGATCGCAGCGGCCGAAGAAGAACGCTTCTCCCGCAAAAAGCACGACGCGAGCTTTCCCAAACACGCTGTCGAATTTTGTCTCAAAACGGCTGGCATCACGGCACAAGATTTAGATTACGTCGTCTTTTACGAGAAGCCATTGCTCAAATTTGAGCGAATTTTGCGCTCGCAATTGGTGACGTTTCCGCGCTCGTGGCGCGTGTTTGGCGAGGCGATGATCGCGTGGTTGGGGGACAAGTTGTGGGTGAAGAGTCATTTGGCGGAGGGGGTGGGGGTTTCGGCCGAAAAAGTCCTCTTCATCGATCACCACCTCTCTCATGCCGCCAGTTCATTCTTCACATCCCCCTACGAAAATGCCGCCATCCTGACCGTTGACGGCGTGGGCGAATGGACAACGATGGCAAAGGGCATCGCGTCGGGCAGCTTCACCGATGGCTCCCAAAATCTGCTCAAATTGACCCACGAACAGCGGTTCCCTCACTCACTCGGCCTGCTCTACTCCGCCTTCACCGCCTTTCTCGGCTTCCGCGTCAACAACGGCGAATACAAGGTGATGGGCATGTCCCCCTATGGCGACCCAAACTACGTGGACAAAATCGCCCAACTATTCCATGTCTACGATGACGGCTCCTTCTGGATGGACATGGACTATTTTGACTTCCATCATTCACATAACCGCACGTTTAGTGACAAGTTCATCAAGCTATTTGGCGAACCGCGCACCCATAGCGATAGCTTTTTCACGGCAAAAACGAATTCCGAATTGAGCGCAAACGATCCCCAAGTCAAACAAAATCAATACTATGCCGACATCGCTGCCAGCATCCAGCGCGTCACGGAAGAGACGCTCATCAAGCTGCTGCACTCGCTTCATGTGGAGACGGGATTGAGCAATGTCTGTATGGCGGGTGGGGTGGCGTTGAATAGTAAGGCGAACGGCCGATTGTTGCGCGAATCTCCTTTTGAGAACATCTTCATTCAACCGGCCGCAGGAGATAGCGGCGGCGCATTGGGAGCTGCCCTATACGCTTATCACATCCTATTCGGCAAACCGCGCAAGTTTGTCCAAACGCACAGCTATTTCGGCGCGAGCTATAATGACTCAGAAATCCACAGCGCGATCCGCAGCAGCAAGCGTAGCTTTGAACGCATTGACGACGAAAGCAAACTGACTGAGCGTATTGTGGACGACATTTTGCAGGGCAAGGTGATCGCTTGGCATCAGGGACGCTTTGAATGGGGGCCACGTGCGCTGGGCAATCGCAGCATCATCGCGGATCCGCGTCGGGCCGAGATGAAAGAGATCGTCAACACAAAGATCAAATTCCGCGAACCATTCCGCCCCTTTGCCCCCGTCATTACCGAAGAATCGGTCGCCGATTGGTTCGACGCAGACGATCCACAAAATCCGCTGGCACGCTACATGCTAACCGTCCAGCCCTTCAAGCCCACACAAGGCGCAAAAGTCCCCTCCGTCAACCATCTCGGCACAGGTCGCTTGCAAGCCATCAACCGTGACCTAAACGCACGCTACTACGATCTCGTCCACCAATTCGGACAAGCAACAGGCATGCCAATTCTAATCAACACCAGCTTCAATCTACGCGGCGAACCAATCGTCAACACCCCCGCCAATGCCCTTAGCACATTTGGCAACAGTGATTTGGATACGCTAGTAATTGGGAATTTTGTTGTCCGAAAATAGTTGGCATTTCTGTAGCTGCTCCAGTGTTGTGAATTTAGTGCTTGACAAATGAGCGGAAAGCAGATCGTCAAGG
>CAYMGE010000102.1:0-20704 GCA_964389925.1 uncultured Ardenticatenaceae bacterium | reverse complement strand
CTCAGCCTCGCTCTTCCTTTCGTGACGCTGTTTCTCTTATTTGAATGGTATTGGGATTAAATCAACGCTCATCTGGGAAACAAGGTGAAGTAGAAAGAAGGAAGAAAAAGAGAAAGAGGTAAAGACAGGTCTTTTTCTTTCTCTTTCTTCTTTTTCACCTATTTGTCTACAAGAGCGTAAATCAAAGTCTCGTTATAGTAATAGAGAGAACCAGCGAATATGGCAAGAACAAAACGTTACATCGAAAATTTGGACGAATACAAAGGTTGTTATGATGAGGAACGATTTGGGATGAATCCGTTGGCGGTCGGATTTTTGCAGCGTGGTCAACGCTTTGAGACAGGGAAAACGACACACAAAACGTTGGGAAAGTTGCTGCAATTTTGTGATCCGCATTGGGCAGTTTGCGAGACTCCGCAGCCGCGTCGCTGCCCGTTGTGTAATGAGCGGGTGACGGTGGCGATTGGCGGGGAGGAGGTTGTGCTGGGTTCGGCCGAAATTCGCATCATCGGCTCAGAAGAAATCTACGCCGCCCCCAACCTGATCTACCACTATGTCACCGCCCACAACTATGCCTTGCCCCCCGAATTCAGCAACGCATTGCGGACAGCCAACGCTGGCTCTATCGAACATCGCGCCCTCATCAACGCATTGCGTTAACCATCGCAACGAAATGTCAGAGACTCTATACAATATCGGCAGGTGGAAAAATATGTTACTATTCTCGTTTGAACAGAAAGATGATGCGGAAAAAGAGTTACCTTAGCTCTTTTCCTCGTCTATGAAAAAGAGTGAAAGGAAAAAATTATGCCACAGAAAAAAATTCAGGCACTGCGTGGACAGATTGATGTGATCAATGCTGACCTGTTGAGAATGCTTAACGAACGGGCTGATCTGGCGCGGCAAATCGGCCGCTTACAAACCGGTATGGGTAGCTCACAATACGATCCCAAGCGCGAATTGGAGATGCTGCAAGCGTTGACCGATCTCAATGAAGGCCCTTTTGATGATGCAACAGTCAAGAGTCTCTTCAAGTCGATCTTTCAGGCGAGCATGGAGACAAGCATCAACGCGGAAAAACCAAAGTTGCTCACAAGTCGCATTGGGCGCGAAGATACGGTTGTGATGGTGGGCGATGTGCCGATTGGCGCAGGACATTCGCCTGTGCTGATTGCGGGCCCCTGCGCGATTGAGTCGCCAGAGCAGATGGAAGTCACAGCGGCACTGGTGGCAAGCCGTGGCGTGCGCCTCATGCGGGGCGGTGCATTTAAGCCGCGTACCAGCCCCTACAGTTTTCAGGGGATCGGTGAAGAAGCCCTCAAGTGGGCGCGTGAAGCGTGCAACGAACATAATCTCAAGTTTGTTGCCGAAGTGATGGATGCACGTGATGTTGAGCTGTGTCTCGATTATGTTGATGTACTGCAAATTGGGGCGCGGAATAGTCAGAATTTCTCTCTGTTAAAAGAAGTTGGGAAGACCGATCGCCCTGTGTTGCTCAAACGCGGTCTGGCGGGGACGATTGAAGAGTGGATTTATGCGGCCGAATACATCCTCAGCGGCGGCAATCCCAACGTTATCCTCTGTGAACGCGGCATCCGCACATATGAAAAGTACACGCGCAACACACTCGACATCAGCGCGGTTGCGCTTGCAAAAATTGAGACACACTTGCCTGTTGTAGTTGATGCGACGCATTCGGGCGGCCGACGTGATCTGCTCGTGCCACTCACAAAAGCGGGTCTCGCTGCTGGTGCAGATGGCATTATGGTCGAAGTTCACCCCCACCCCGCGGTTGCACTCTCTGACCAAAAGCAGCAAATGGACTTCGATATGTTCGATGAGTATTTAGAGCAGGTGGGTTATGACAAAAAACTGACTCCGCTACGTCACGAAATCTACGGTTTCTAAATCTAAAACGCCAGCAATTCGTTTAAATAGAAGTTATCTGAGTGCGCGGTGGGTAGTCGTGATGCGTTGTTCCTTGATTGACAAAGCGATTTAATGTTTATATATTTCACTAAGTCATGAACAAACAGGCTATCACTTCTCGCCACCAGTCATCAATTTGGCTCCATCTTTTTTTTGTTGCTGGCGTTGTGTTGTATCTCTACAGCCCGTTTATCGACCACTGGTTTGGTCTCGATACACAATCCAGACCTCACACACACGTAGCCGTCCCTACTTTCTACCAAATGCCGTTTGACCACGAGCATGAGGAACATGTTGAGAGCGAGAGTCCGTTTCTCTGTTCACTCAACATTGATGCTGTGCTGACGCTGCTACTTGGCTTTTATAGTAACACCACTTCAGCAGTCACAGAACCACAAGGGACGCTCTCATTCGCATGGGATACCTCCTACATCACTGTTGCGGCCGTTTTCCCCACAGTCATAACCCCACCACCCAATCTCCTCTAATCAACACCCCTGTTCCAAAGGCATATATTCTAGCAGAAAGTCATACCATGATTTTCTACTATTGCCGTTTGCCAATAACTGACCGAACTGATCTCGTTATAAGATGAGATCGTATCTTTTCATTTGTACGATTGGAGATTGAAATGCTTAAATATATTCTGTTACTTTTATTGATGTTGTCACTTGCGTTTGTTGGCTGTGCGCCCGATGCGTCGGACTCGGCCGCAACAAACGACACAGCGACTGAACACGAAGACCACGAAGACGAAGAACACGCTGACGAAGAACACGCTGACGAGGATCATGCCGACGAAGAACATGGCGATGAAGACCACGAAGGTTCTCACCGCGAACATGATGCACACGAACATGGCGCGGCCGAGCTAACCATTGCGTGGATAGATAATCAACTTGCCATCGATCTGGATACACCAGCCTATAATGTGCTGGGGTTTGAATATGCGCCGTCAAGTGATGACGAAATCGCGTTTGCTGACGAAAGCGTTGCGTTTTTGGAAGCGGGAACATTTTTGGCGTTTAGTCCAGCGGCGGAGTGTGGGCTTGTTTCGGCCGATGTCGATACCGAGTTTTCCAAAGAAGACGAAGAGCATGGTGATGAAGACCACGCTGATGAAGATCATGCGGATGAGGAAACCCATTCCGATATTGAGGCAGCCTATTCTGTTGAGTGCCAGCAGCCTGATGAACTAACGACGCTAGACCTCGCAGGGCTATTCAGTGAATTTCCCAACTTTGAGGATTTGCAAGTGCAGTGGGTGACTGATACGCAGCAGTCGGCCGATACGCTGACCAGCGACAACACAGCCTTGTCATTTGAGTGATGCTATGAGTGAGCCGATTGTTCAACTACAAAATATGTGTTTCCGCTGGCCGGGTCAAACCGTCGATTTGCTGAATATCCCAAGCTTGACGGTTGAGCAGGGAACACATCTATTTGCGCAAGGTGCAAGTGGGAGCGGCAAAACGACATTGCTCAACCTATTGACGGGGATCAATCGGCCGACGAGCGGCTCAGTCATTGTGCTGGGAACCGCCTTAGAACAACTAAGTAATACCCAACGCGATCAATTCCGAGCCGATCATCTCGGTGTCATTTTTCAGCAGTTTAATCTGCTGCCCTATCTGTCGCTGGCTGACAACGTGCAGCTGGCGTGTGGCTTTTCGCGTCGCAAACAGGCCAATGCGGGTGATCCGCGTCAGGCCGCGATCCGTTTGCTGACACGCCTCAACCTGCCAAAATCGCTGCTAGACAGATCGGTTAGCAAGTTGAGCGTCGGGCAACAGCAGCGCACCGCTGTTGCCCGCGCCTTGATCGGCAATCCTGAAATCATTATTGCCGACGAGCCAACGTCTGCGCTAGACGCTGACAACCGTGACCGCTTTCTCGATCTGTTGTTTCAAGAAGTAGAGGAGCAAAACAGCACGCTTATCTTTGTCAGCCATGATCGAGAAATCGCCAAACGGTTTGAGCGGGTGGTTGATTTAGACGCGCTCAACGAAGCGAGGGGAACGGGATGAAAACGCTCTTAACGATTGTGCTAAAAAGTGCTTGGTACAGGCGAAGCAGCTTACTTCTAACCGTTCTGTCAATCGCAATCAGCGTGACTTTGCTGCTCGGTGTAGACAAAATCCGCAAGGAAGCCAAAAACAGCTTTATCAACACCATTTCGCAAACAGATCTGATTGTCGGCGCGCGTAGCGGCCCTGTCAACCTACTGCTGTACAGCGTTTTTCGCATCGGCAACGCGACAAACAACGTCTCTTGGGAAACCTACGAAGAGATTGCTGACTACGATCAGGTCGCGTGGTCGATCCCTATCTCGCTGGGCGACTCCCATCAAGGGTATCGCGTAATGGGAACCAACAGCGACTACTTCACCCACTATCGCTACGGGCAGGCGCAAAGTCTGATATTTTCACAAGGTGTGCCATTTGCGGACGTTTATGATGCCGTGCTGGGCGCAGAGGTCGCGCAATCGTTGGGCTATGTGGTGGGTGATGAACTGATTATCTCGCATGGGTTGGTCTCGGCCGATTTTGCAGATCATGCGGACAAGCCATTTATCGTCGTCGGCGTGCTGGCGAAAACAGGCACGCCGCTCGACCGCACCGTGCATGTTTCGCTGGAAGGGATCGAGGCGATCCATATCGACTGGCAAGGGGGCGGACGGTCGCAGTTGCAACTTTCGGCCGAGCAAGCCCGCAAAATGGATTTAACGCCCAAGACGATTACCGCCTTTATGATCGGTCTCGAGGATCGTATCCACACGTTTCGTCTCCAACGAGCTATCACCGAATATGATGAGGAACCATTGTTGGCAATCATTCCCGGTGCCACATTGACCGAGCTATGGCAGACAATTGCGGTATTTGAACAGGTGCTACTCGTCGTTTCAGGCTTCGTTTTAGTCGCCGGCTTGCTAGGCATGTTGACGACGCTGCTCTCGACGCTCAACGAACGTCGCCGCGAAATGGCGATTCTGCGTGCTGTCGGCGCACATCCTTACCATATCGTTCTGTTGTTCATGCTGGAAACATTTTCTATCGTCTTTGCTGGCTGTCTCGTCGGTATTGGTGTCCTCTATTTGCTCTTGCTTGTCGGCCGGTCAATCCTGCTTCAAGAGTTTGGCATCAGCATTGCAGTGACCGCACTAGACGCACAACAATGGCTCTTGATCATGCTTATTCTCTTGCTGGGAATTCTGATTAGCCTAGTACCGGGCATTATTGCGTACAGACGCTCTTTGCAAGATGGCTTGGCGATCAAAGTTTGATTATTTGAGGTTAAAAATGACAAAACAAAATAGATACACTTGCCTGCTATTAACGCTTTATTTGCTGCTGGTTGGTTGCACTAACACAGCCCCACTGCCAGCATCTGCCCTCCCAGAGCCGGTCGCAATCGAATCGACCGTTGTTGTGACGCAGGTGGTTGAATATGGTGCGTCACTCGATGAATGGGATGATGTGATGGAAGAGATTTCTGCATCACCGCTTGAGACCGTTGTTGAACCAACGCCCACTACGCCGGCCGTCACTTCAACAGATGAATCTCTTTACACGGTGATTATGTGGGATGCGCTCATTCCGGCGGGCTATACGGCTGATTCGATCATGGAGAAATATGCACCCCAGCTCGCTCTAATTGAAGATGGCTCGGCCGAAGCGTCCGAACTCTATGCTGAAATGCAAAAAGAGTTCAACAACGCACCCATCAATGAGGAGATCGCCGGAAAAATGGTCAAGCTGCCCGGCTTTATCGCCCCACTTGAATACGATGGGGATCTCATTACCGAGTTTTTACTCGTCCCTTATTTCGGTGCGTGCATCCACACACCGCCACCACCCGTCAACCAAACTGTTTTAGTAAAGACGGCCCCTGGACAGGGCATCAAGAGTGAGGATAGCTACGAACCGATTTGGATCAAGGGGACCTTGACGGCAGAGGGCGCAGTGACATCACTGGCGCAAAGCGGTTATTACATGGAAGAGGCGTTTATTGAGGCATATTCGCGCTAACTCATCGAGTATTAGAACGAATATGCAAACAGAAGCGCGAAGGGATGTGAGTAGGCAGGACGCCGACACAAATAGTTGTGCAATGTGGGTGGAATCGAAATGAAAAAGATTGGCATGTTACTCTACCTGTTTGTCCTGCTGGCTTGCGAACAGTCACCGACTCACCCAACGATAACCCGCTCACCGAGTCCAACCCAACAAGCCACGCCAAGCGTTCCAACTGCTATCATTGAGCCGAGCGCGACCCCAACTGTCGCCCTCCTTCCAACTTACACGCCACAAACATTCGTCGCGCCGCCCACCGCATTACCCGCTTCTGTGACCCCGTGCGGCGTGATACTGCCAACGCTTGTGGAGGAAAGTGAAGCCCCAACTACTGAGTGGCAAATGCCTCTACTCAGTGATGAACTGATCCCGGCCGACGCGCTTCCCGCAGTTGAACGTTTTTTCAGCCATCCTGATGATGTGAGTCTGGTCGTCTATCGGCTGGGATATGAGGGGATTGGGTTTTATCACAACGCAGATCGGCCGATGCCGCTCGCCTCAGTCAGCAAGCTCATTCAGTTGGTGGCGTATGCCAATCAGGTAGACGCTGGCGCACTCGACCCGCAGCAGCCTGTCACAGAAGCTGATTTGGAACAGTTCTATCTCCCGCGCTCTGATCTAAACTCCCATCGTCGCGCCCTTGCGGCCTTTGGCGAGCAGCCGTTGACGGTCGCTGATGTCGTCTCGATGATGATTCGCTATAGTTCAAATAGTGCGACTGACTATCTGCATCATTTGCTGGGACAGGCGACGCTAGAACAGGCGGTGATCGATTTGGGAATGACGCAACAGAGTGCGCCCTGCTCGTTTATCGGCCGATTTCTCATCATGGGTGATGGTCAAAGCGGCGGAGCGACAATTGAGGAGTTGTCGGCCGATGGCACCCGCTATGGGCAAGAGGTAGCGGGACGCACAGATCGCTACTTGACCAACCCCAGTTATCGCGCCATCGCCGCAAGCTATTGGCAACAGCGACGCACCCCATCAATCACCACACAAACGGCGTTCGTCCGCCAGTTAGAGACACGTGGCACGGCGCAGGCATACGCCCAACTCATGGCGCAAATCGTGAGGGGCAACATTGGCTCCCCCAGCACCAATCGCCAGATACGCGACGCGCTCGAATGGCCTTACGACGCATTTGCTTCCAATCGAGAACGCTATCAGATGATCGGCTACAAAAATGGCTCGTTGCCCGGCGTGCTGACTTCGGTCTACTACAGTTGGGTGCTAGACGCTGATCAGCCGGTTGTCCTCGCGCTGTTCTACAAAAATTTGCCCAACAATCTCTACCAAACTTGGCGACGTGACTTGCCACACGATGCGTTTGCCCATTGGCTGATGTCCGACCCCAACGCGCTGCACATCATGCACGTTTGGCGGGACAGTGCGCGTCTCACTCGCTAATTTTATGCACGAACAGGCCTGCACCATTGATCGTCGGGTTTAGATTGACCGCCTATCTTCAACGCGCTTAATTTTCCCGCCTTGACTACGCGGTGCTGTCCCCGGCGCGATCAAGGTCACCGTTGTGCTAAGTCCTAACGCATCGCGCAAAATCTGTTTGACACGGCCTGCAAGCTGCTCTTCGATGAGATTGCCAACGCTGCCAAAATATGCTTCCGTCACCTCTGGTTGCACTTCGATTGAATCAAGCCGATCTTCTCGCCTAATGATTAAACGATAGTGTGGTGAGAGTTCTTCTAAACCAATCAAAGCGGCTTCGATTTGGCTGGGGAAAACGTTCACACCGCGAATGACGAGCATATCGTCTGCGCGTCCTAACACGCCGCTCATACGGACATGCGTGCGGCCGCAAATACACGCATCGTAGTTGAGCGAGCAAAGATCACCCGTGCGATAACGAATCAACGGCAACGCCTGTTTCGTCAGCGTTGTCAGAACAAGTTCGCCAACTGAGCCAGCAGGCAGTACCTTACCGGTTTGCGGCTCGATGATTTCGGGCAGGAAGTGATCTTCCATAATGTGCAAGCCGTCTTTCGCTTCAACACATTCGTTAGAGACACCCGGCCCGATGATTTCGCTCAAGCCGTAGATATTGACCGCATCGGCGTGCAGGACAGCCTCGATTTCGGTTCGCATTTCGGCCGACCAAGGCTCCGCCCCCAAAATGAACGAGCGTACCTTGAGTTGTTCGACATCAACCCCCGCATTGACTAACGCATCTGCCAGCGTCAACGCATAAGACGGCGTACAGGCCATAATATCCGTTTGGAAGTCCTGCAACAGCAACATTTGCCGCGCCGTATTGCCACCCGAAACAGGAATGGTCGTCAGCCCCATCAGCTCTGCCCCATAGTGCATCCCCAATCCTCCCGTAAACAGCCCATAGCCATAGGCATTTTGGAACATATCGCCGGGGCGTGCGCCACTGAGTGCAAAACAGCGTGCCACTACTTCTGCCCAAGTATGCAGGTCATCCTTCGTATAGCCAACAACAGTCGGCTTGCCCGTTGTGCCGGAAGAGGCGTGAACGCGCAGGACTTCACTCATCGGCACGGCGAATAGATCAAAGGGATAGTTGTCGCGCAAATCATTTTTAACGGTGAAGGGCAGCTTGGATAGGTCGCTTATGTCTTTGATGTCACTGGGCAAAACGCTATGCTGGTCAAATTGACGTTTATAGAAAGGGACACGTTCGTAGACATACGCTGCTAATTTTGCGAGTCGCTCGCTTTGCAGCGTCTCTAGCGAGTTGCGTTCCATTGTTTCAAATTGTTCATTCCAAATCATCTTGTTACGCCTCTTTTGCAATTAGCAGTGTCAATAAATCGGCCGCAAAGCGATTTGCATCCTTGGCCGTCACGTTCATTTCTGGGCTTCGCAACGCCGTTTTGAATGTCTCCTCATCAGGAAAGATCATCTCCGCCATTAGATAGTAGCTATTACCCTGTAAGGTACGTGTAAAACGAGTGAGACGTGTTTCTTGTAAGCCGGGAATCTGTTTCACAAGCTCAATATGTTGTGCATAGTCGGCCTCAAAAGCAGCGACATCTGTGGGACGTGTGTAAAGTGCGATTAGTTTCAAAAGGTTCTCCAATAAAGATTGTGAAATGTAGACGGGAATGTGTACAATGTAACTGTTGGGGGATTGACGTATTGCGTCCATCCATAGTTCCCAAAATTATAGATTGTGAAGTTAACGCCGCAACTTCTCCGCCGTTTTTTTGGCACTCTCCTTGCTGTTCTTGTTTTGTGCAGCAATTTTGGCGCGTCTGCATCTTTTGCACAAGAGGAATCAGATTGTCCAGAGGTGATTGAGTCGGCCGAGTCCCTTTTCAACTGTCTCACAATTGAAGAACGCATTGGACAGCTTTTTCTTGTTACATTTCAAGGTGATACTGTTCTACCCTCTACCGATCTCTCACTCGCGGATTCCGCGATTGCCGATCTAATCCTGAACTACCACGTTGGCGGTGTCGCCTTAGAGCGCGAGAACGGCAATATCACGGCGGTCAATGGTGAGACAGTTGAGCAAGTCACAAATCTAGTGACGGAGCTACAAAACCTAGCCCTTTCCACAACCACACAGCCTACCTCAATTGAAAATAGCAATGAGGGTGTACAATTTTTAGATGAAGTGCTGCCTGTGCCACGCGCCCCGCTGCCTCTTTTTGTGGCTGTGACACAAGGAGAGAGTGGTTATTTTGACAACGCGCTGTTGAATGGTGTGACAGCACAGCCTAGTGAAATGGCACTTGGCGCAACGTGGAATCCACAGTTGGCACAGGCGGCCGGCATGACCGCAGGGCGCGATCTGTCAGCTCTCGGCATCAACATGCTGTTTGGCCCCTCCATGAACGTCGTTGATTCGCTCGACGATACAGGAAATCTAGGCACATACACGTTTGGCGGTGATCCTTATTGGGTTGGTGTTTTGGCAAAGGCATACATTGCTGGATTGAAGGAAGGCAGCAACAAACAGCTTGCGGTCATCGGCCGCGAATTTCCCGGCAATGGTGGCAGCGACACAGAGATTGCCACGGTGCGTAAGTCGCCCGAACAACTAGCTGCCTTTGACTTACTGCCAGTCTTTGCCGTAACAGAGCCAATCACTGATTCAATTGATGGTCTGCTAACCGCGAATATCCGCTATCAAGGGTTTGATGGCAATATCCGCAGCACAACACCCCCCGTTTCGATTTCGTTGGAAGCCCAAGCCGAACTATTTGCACTGCCGCAGCTATCAGCGTGGCGTGATGGGGGTGGGGTGGTTATCTCGGCCGAACTAGGCTCCCCCGCCATGCGGCGTTTTTACAACGAATCTAGCGAAGAGTTCCCCCATCGACAGATTGCCAAAGACGCATTTGCTGCCGGCAACGATCTGCTTTATGTCAATCAGTTTGCGCTTAATGGTGATATTGAACAGCAGGCTGAGAATATCCGCGATACGATCACGTGGTTTGTCGAACGCTATCGCAGCGAACCCGCTTTTCAGCAGCAGGTTGACACATCCGTTAAGCGACTTTTGGCCTTGAAAGGTGCGTTGTATGGGTTTGAGTTTTCGGCCGACAAAATCATCCCAACTCTGTCTATAGAGATAAATGACTCAACCGAAAGTCTCGTCAACCTCCCTGCCAGCGCAATTTCGCTAATCTCGCCTAGCACAACGGCCGATCTCGTCGCCCCACCGGCTATCGGGGAGCGCATTGTCATCTTTACCGATGACCAGACTGTTACGCAATGTGGCGACTGCCCCGACCAGCCACTGATCGATCAGTCCGAATTTGCCGCGCGGATGATCGCCCTTTATGGGCCTGATGCCGCTAATCAAATTGACCCCACGCTTGTCAGCAGCTTTTCGTTTGACGACTTGGCTGATTTCTTGGCTTTTGAGGGTCAACCTGTCACGTTTAGCACGCCGACAGCGGTTCCAACCGAGACACTAGAACCCGAAACGACAGCAACTCCATTCGTTGCCCCCACACCCACCGCGACCGTCACACCACCGGCCGCCTATCGGATTGACCAAGTGTTACATGATGCCGATTGGATCATCTTTAACATGCTTGATGAGCAAGGGGATGGCGCGTATGAAGCGGTTCACCGTTTTCTTGCTCAACGGTCTGGAAGCGAGGAGAATCGCGTGGTTGCCTTTGCTTTTGGTGCACCCTACTATCTCGACGCAACTGAGATTCTGAAGCTGACAGCCTACTATGGTGTGTTTAGCTACATTGACTCATTTGTTAATGCTGCTGTCCAGACGTTATTCCAAGACATCACCCCCTCCGGCCGTTCTCCTGTCACCATTCGCGGTGTCGGCTATGATCTGTTTGTTGTCACACAGCCTGATCCGAGCCAACGCATTACGCTCAACGTCGTTCAGGATGGCACGGTCACATCACCTTCTAGTGAAGAGCCAATTAATTTGGAAGGGCGCGAGAGTTTGCTGATTCAGACAGGCATGATCTTAGATCGAAATGGCAACATTGTTCCAGATGGCACACAGGTTCAATTTGTACAGCAAGATTTTTCAGAAAGCCAACTAAACGTTCTGGGTGCGCGTGGGACAGTCAATGGAATCGCCAGCTATATTTTCACATTGCCGGAGGCATTTACAGGGCGTATTCGTATTCAGGCAAGTGCTGGGGATGCGTTGATCTCGGATGAAGTCAACATCGTTGGAAATGAAATCTCCGTCGCAACGCCAACCCTAGAGCCGACCGAAACACCACTGCCAACAAATACGCCCACCCCGACTGATACCCCCACGCCAGATCCAACGGCAACCCCCTCCCCCACACTGACCCCACCACCTCCGCCAGAGCCGGCTATCACGATTTCTGTCACAGAAGGACAAACGCTGCTCAGTTTATTTGCGGGGTTGTTGATTGTGGGCATCATGACGGGGGGAATCGGCCGAAATCTTCTCCCCCATCTGATCGACCAAATGCGCCTCTTCCTCTGGGGCATAGTTGCAGCCCTGATCCTCTACAACTACGTCTCGCTCAACTTGCCCGGCGCCGAGCTTTTCACCAACCTCCCCGACGCATCACGCAGTTTGGCAACGACGCTCTTTGGTGGCATATTGGGAACGCTCGTCTTTTACATTTTCCATCGTCGTGCATAACAAATTGAGACATTCTCAAAAGGTAGTACCTCATCGACAATAAAAAAGCCGCCCAATTTGGGCGGCTTTTCTTAGCGATTACGAGAATCGAGCAGATTAATTTTGACGATAACGACGCGTGTAGACAACCATCACAAAGCCGGTCAAGACCAAGAGCGCGAGGCCGATCTCAAGGACTGGCATTGCAGAATTGCCACCGAACATTGAGCCGAGCTGTACGGTTGTGTTCTGTGCGCCACCGTTTGTATGAATGTGTGATTGACCTGACTGTGCATTCGCAAAGTAAGGGAATGTCGCCATATCACGGCTTGCGCTTACGCCATGCAGTGGAACATCGTTTTCATCAATGCCATCGGTCAAGATGCCAATTAGTGGGTCAGCTAGAAATGTAAAGCTATCATCTTCATCATCCAACAACTCATAAGCCGCGCCAGCAACTGCAAGTAGTGAGATTTCTACAGTGTCATCTGTGAGGCGACGACCATTTGGATAGCCACAAGCGTCACCACCGAACACACCAAGACGGTGTGGTGATGGGCTACAGAGGTCTCCCTTAACAGCTGTATTGATGCGAATCATTTCGGCTGGTTGAACGGTAGCTGGCTTGTTCAAGTTGAACGTTTCACCGGGACCGATTAAGTCATTGATGTTAACTTGGTCTCCACTGGCAACCGTTACAGTGAAATCTTTACCATCTTGGATTTCTATACCGGTCAGGAAGATTTGGAAGATGTCGCCACGACCAGAGCCTGCACCGCCTGCATTGGCTGGGTCGAAAGCGGTATTACAAGCTGGGCCGCCTTCTTGTGGCATTGGCACGCCATAAAGGGCGCATAGCAAACGACCAACCTCTGGATTTTCGACTGAGTTTTGCAATAGGCCAGCAAATGGGCTGGTATCTGGTGCGGCATAAACGCTTAAGTCGGCCGATGGTGGAAGGCTATTAAAAATGTCCTTTGCACCCAGTGGAATAACAACTTCGTTGACAAGTGGCATACCAAGACGCGAGACTTGAACAGGATCACCAGATGTTGTTTGTGCGCCTAAAGCACCAAAAGTCCGCACTGCATCGCGGCGAGTGGTAGACCAAACACCAAGTACTGTGTCACTAGCGACCAAACGGCTGATTGGTGCTTCAATGACGAGTGAGTGAACATTAAACCCAGCAAGTGAGTCAACAGGCGTATTTGTACCTGTTTCGTATCCGATGAAGTTGCCATTGACTGGCGATGCACCTTGTCCACGCAATGTGAGCAAGTCAAATACTTGTAGGTCAACGAAGAATGCGTCATCCGTTGGGCCAGCAAACATTTTGACACCATCGTTCATGTAGGTAGCTTGTTGTACCAATGATTCGTAGTCAGGTGTTGATTTGGAACCAATGTTAACAGGTGGAGCCGCACAATCATCACACAGCACGGTAACCGTACCGTCAGCACGTGTTTCGGTTAAATCATATGTCTGAGCGCGATGCCAGTTTGCGCTGGTTGGCGATTCGATAGGGCCTGTGTTGTAGAGGAAAGTGGTCGTTGTTGGTGGCTCTGTTGTTGAGCGCAGCGTATAAGTGATATCTGGGGACGCATCACCATCGGTGTCAACGTAGATGTCGTAATATGCGCTATCGTCCCATTCAAAGTAGTTTGGCCCACCTTCTGGCCCTTCAAATGGAATCCAAGAGGCCGCTAAAACGATGTTATCAGTTTGACCTTGCGGAATCCAAACGTAAGTATCGGTGTTATCTGCGAACGCATCTTTTGAGATGGCGGGTGCTTCACGGTGACTGGAAGCGGCTGCGGAGTTGCTGCTCATCAAGACGGCTGCTACGATGAGAAGTGCTGCAAGGGATAGACCAAGCAGGGTGAATAAGCGAGATGCCTTTTTCGGCATGGAGGAATGAATCACTTTAGAATCTCCTATTTGCGATTTTGCCTCATAACATCATGAGACATTTTTATTCTTACTGCACGAAGATACGCCTTACACCCCGTCTTACATCGGTTGGGTCAATGGTCTATACCCAAATCTATATCCTTCTAGGATTTTCGAGTCATGTGAATAGGAGTGCAGCGCGCTGCGCCTCTGCTTATCATTAGTTGTTCGCACTTCGATGGGCGTGTTATAGTTGACTTATAGACAAAGCAACCATATTACGCAGCTCGATTAATCAAGGGGTATATGAACAGAGAGTAATGGTCAATGGAGAACGGACAATAGTCAATGGTGAATGAAGAAGGGTTATTCACAATTCTTCGTTCTCCGTTCTGCATTGACCATTCAAAGGCCTCTATCAAACGGTGCGTAACACGAGATAAGAATTTTCTGCTTCCTATTTGAAGTAGAGGGTGAGTACAGATGAGTAATTCAACAACCCAAAACCTCGTTCGACGCGGGACACGTCTCTTGCAGCAAGGTAAACATATTCAGGCAGTTGATCCACTTGCAAAGGCTTATAAGCAAGAGCCAGATAATTTTGATGCGGGTCTCAATCTAAGTGCGGCCTACATTATGAATAAGAAGTTCAGCCTAGCAATCCCGATCTTGGAACTGTTGCGTGAGCAAGAACCGAATAACGCGATGCTGTGGACAAATTTAGGGGCAGCTTATTTGGGCAATCCTGTGCTGGCAAAAGGTATAGATCAGCTTAAAGCGATTGCCGCGTTTCGCACCGCGCTTGAGTTTGATCCCGAAGCTCCTAACGTGGCCTATAACATAGGCCTGATCTATAAAGATCGTAAGGAGTGGGCAATTGCGGCTCAGTGGTTTGAATTGGCGCGGCAATCAAAAGAAGATGATCCCGATGCGCGTTATTGGCTGGACGAGATGCACAAGCGTTTAGTGGATGTGAGTGGCTAAATGATCAATTCAGTAGGTTTGAAGATTGGTCATGCGATGCGTGACAATACAGGATGTACGGTTTTTCTCTGTCCAGAGGGAACGGTAGCAAGCGTTGATGTGCGTGGGCCTGCACCGGGCAGCCGTGAAGCAGCACTCTTGCAGCCGACGAAGCCAACGGCCGATATCAATGCAGTCGTCCTAACAGGTGGCAGTGCGTTTGGGATGGCCTCGGCCGATGGTGTCATGCGCTGGCTAGCTGAACGCGACATCGGTCACGTCACCCCAATACGCAAAATCCCGCTTGTCCCAACTGCCGTTGTCTACGATCTGTTTTTCAACATGGGACAGACACTGCCCGATGCGGAAATGGGCTATGCCGCGTGCGAGGCAGCGATTGAAAATAATCCTCTACAAGGCAATGTTGGGGCAGGGGCAGGTGTGACGGTTGGCAAGTGGGGCGGATTTCCGGGCTTTATGAAAGGCGGATTTGGCATGGCAAGCCATCAAGAAGGTGAGCTTGTCGTTTTTGCAGGGGCGGTCGTCAATGCGGTTGGTGATGTTGTGGCAGAAGACGGTTCTGTGTTAGCGGGGTCAATCAACGCGGATGGGTCATTTCGCGTGTCTGATAATCCCTTTCGGCTGTTTCGCAGTCGGTCAGCAACCAATATCACCAACACGACACTTGTTGTTGTGGCGACCAATGCAAAATTGACGAAGGTGCAGTGTCATCGGTTGGCACAACGGGCGCATGATGGCATGGCGATGGCAATTCGGCCGATTCACACAACGCACGACGGTGATACAGCCTATGGTATTTCGACGGGAACCATCGACGCTCCGTTTGACTGGGTCGCCAACATCGGTGTGGAAATGGTAGCGGCCGCAATCCGTCAGGGCGCGCGTCATGCAGCAGCAGTGGGTGACATTCTCGGCCTCGCCACATGAACCATAGTACTATTGGTTGATTTCTTATAAAAAATAGAGTTGATAAACTGTACATCCGCTTGTACAAGCGAATGTATTGGTAGCCCCTCAAGGGGTTACCTAACAGCGACAAAATGTTTTGGTCGGGGCTACCAATACAAAAGACAGGCCGAGTTCTAATAACTCGACCTGTTTTTGTTTATAAATCACATGGCATCTTTCAAATAGAAATCAGCTTGTATTCGTTTTAATGTGATGCTTGACTTATGGTCGATCTGATATTCTTTAATGTATCCCGCTATTTCTCAAACATAATCAACCACATCGTAAACTAACTCCTGTCATAATTTACTTTGGGCTGTATTAACGAGAGCGAGCCAGTTTAGCACATGTTGCGTCAATAAACTTAATGATTTTTGAGGTGTCTATGTTTGAATTATCAAATTTCGGCCGAAAATTTGTCGGCGATATCGGCATTTTGCATTTAATGGATGATCTCGGTAAAGCGGTTGTGGCTGGCGACAGCATCATGATGGGGGGTGGTAATCCCAGCCAAATTCCAGCTATCCAAGCAATTTTTCGTGACCGCATGTTGCGGATGTTGGATGGAGATGCGTTTGAGCGAGTGATTGGTAATTATGATGGTCCTGCTGGCAACACGGCTCTGCGACGTGAGCTGGTCAACTTTTTCCAAGCCGAATATGGCTGGCAAATTAGTGAACGCAACATCGCTTTTACCAATGGTAGTCAGTCGGCGTTCTTTTTTCTATTTAATATGTTGAGCGGTGACTTTGGGAACGGTCAGCATAAGCGTATCCTGTTACCCCTTGCGCCCGAGTATATTGGCTATGAGGATGTGGGATTATCGACCGACTCATTCATCTCTTTCAAACCCCAAATCGAGATTTCTCCAGACCGCACGTTTAAGTATTTTGTCGATTTTGATGCGCTTGAAGTTGATGAATCGGTTGGGGCGATTTGTGTGTCTCGGCCGACCAATCCAACCGGCAATGTGTTGACAGAGGATGAGATTAGTCGATTATCAGCTCTTGCCAAGCATCACAACATCCCGCTGATTGTTGACAATGCTTATGGGACACCATTTCCCAGCATCATCTTCACCGATGCAAAGCCAACTTGGGAGCCACACATCATCATGTGTTTATCGCTCTCTAAGCTCGGTCTGCCCGGCTTGCGGACGGGCATCGTCATTGCCCACGAGCGCATCATTGAGGCCATGATGGGGATGAGTGCTGTGTTGACGCTGGCACCGGGCGGTTTTGGTGCTGAATTGGTGGTCGATGCGGTGCGCTCACGTCAAATTCTCGATATGAGCCATAACATCGTGCGCCCCCACTATCAGCAACGCTCAGAGTACGCGCAAAGATTGCTGCATGACGCACTAGAGGGAACAAATTACTATATTCACAAATCAGAAGGGGCAATCTTTCTTTGGCTTTGGTTTAAGGATATACCGATCGCATCGGCCGAACTCTACAGCCGCCTTAAGCAACGCGGTGTCCTCATTGTGCCGGGGCACTACTTCTTTCCGGGACTCGCTGACGATGGGTGGCGACATCGCCATGAGTGCCTTCGATTAAACTACGCAGGCGAGGCGGCCGAAGTTGCCGAGGGGATTCGCATTATTGGAGAAGAGGTCAAAAAAGCCTATGCAGAGCTGATATGAGCTTGAGCATGGGTGGAAATCTCGGCCGATTCGTGCAAACTGCACAAAGGTTCCTGTAAACGTCTTTACAATTTGTCCCTAGAAGATAGTTGCAACTGCAACTATAATCCCCATCAAGATTTGTGCTAATGTGCGGCTCAAATGGGAAATAGTGGGATATTTCTCCGAAAGCAACCCCAAACAAGGGTTGCTTTTTCGTTTCCAAAGAAGACGTTTTGTTGCACTGTCAGCTATATTCGTGAAACCAAAAATATAGTTGACATATCAACTACAATCGGCCTAATTCTCAATCGAGATCCCGCCAAACATCACCGTTCCTTTGACGACAACATCAGGTCTCTCACCAGCCAAAGCCTTGCGCTGTTTGCGCTCATCACCCGTTCCACCAAACATGGCAAACGTGTTGTTTGCGATCAGCGTGTCGTTTGACGCTTTGATGACGACACCGCCAAACATCGCAAAGACGTTGATAATCGCTGGTTTGTCCTCGACCTGTATTTGATGCAGATCGATCTCGGCCCCACCAAATATCACAGTTGCATTGCCACCCACAAACGATTGAGATGTCACCTGTCGCCCACCACCGCCAAACATGGCAAAAATATCAAAATGAGTATCTGTTACCATCTTATCGGTGGAGAAGGACATGCCGCCCCCGTTGCGCTGTCGCAACAAAATCGATGCACCAACACCAATTAAAAACAGTGGCCATAGCTTTCCAAAAATATCCCAATCGACAATATCTAGGATTGCAAGCTGCAAGAAACCAAAAATGGCTATCGAGATCAGAGGGCCAGTTGCATGTTGTCTGCCGTTTTGCCAAAGTTGCCAAGCTGCCAACCCAATAAAAACGAGCGGGAAAAATTGGAAAATGTCACCAAAGTCGATCAGGTCGATTTGATCCAGCAACAATAGAACACCGATCATGATGATCGTGCCGCCAGCGATGAGTTGACTAGAAAAGGTGCGAGTCTCTTTCATAAGAATTCTCCAAAGTAAAGGCATAAATATGCCGTTAGTAGCTTCACTATGCTATACGGTAGGATTTGGAGATAGTTGTATGCAAATTCGGCCGATTACCCCCCAAGAAACCGCTATTGCTCGCGCCCGCATTCTCTCAGGCATGATTGAACGCTGGGGCTGGCTTGACGAGACTGCGAATCCCGATTTAGATGACATTTGGACAACCTACTGTCAAGCCGGACATTGTTTCTTTGTTGGGGAGATACAGGGTGACATCGTGGCGACGGGCGCATTGTGGTTTGAAGAGGCGCAAGTGGGGCGGATTGTGCGGGTGTCGGTTGGGGAGACGTGGCGAGGGCGGGGCTTCGGCCGCCAAATGACCAACCACCTCATCAAAACAGCGCATCAGGCAAATTGCCATACGCTGCTTGTCGAGACAAATGAAAGCTGGCAAAGTGCCTTAGCTCTCTATCGGAATGCAGGCTTTCTTGAAACACACCGTGATGGGGTTGAAGTTCACATGCTGCTTCAATTGTAAGGCTAATCGTCATCGTCATCATCGTCATCCAGATGTGGAAAAAAACGATTGTTTAGAAATCGCACCAATGATTCGCGTGATTGAAGTGAGAGCGTTTGCCCAAATAGAACGCGCCGCACGTTGCCATATTGAAAGCCAATCATTTCGTACTGTTCATTGAGCGAGAAATGGGAGGCGTAACGGCGATCATACGCATCGGTCAGACCGAGTAGTGAGACGGGGCGACGGATCACGAGCGTGTTTGGGTCGATAAAGAGGAGTTCGCGGTTGGCGAGATAGAATTGCCACCAGCGGAGGACTTGTCGGCCGATATAACGAATCCAAATATACAGCCATAGCAGCACGCCAATAAACCAAACGATGCTGATCGAGGTCGGCAGCGCATCAATGCCACGCGGGCTGGGCGGGTTGAATAGCAGATAGATAAAGATCACCAACGCGCCAAACCACACCGCCACCAAGACAGTATAAATCACAATCGCGGCGACGTTGCGCTTGACAGGCCACTCGACTTTAAGTCGGTCATCTTTTTGTTGTTCAAACTGTATTTGTGTGTTCCCTAGCTGCATAGCATTTCCTATTGTCAGCTAGGGATTGTAGCGTGGATTCAGGGCAAGGGCATTGCAGCAATCGTTATTTTCTTTCGCCGAGCGTTACGTCAACTGACTGTAATGCACCACCGCGTAGAATTGAGACGGCCGATTTCTTGCCAATGCGGTCACCTGATAGATTGGCTAAAAGATCATCATGGTTGCGAACAGGGCTATTGACGAAGGCAACAATTGTATCGCCCAATACAAGCCCTGCATCGTCAGCTGGGCTACCGCTCTCGACTGAAACGATCAGCAACCCGGTTGTCTGTCCTAGCTGCTCTTGCAAGCTGTTTGGTAATTTTGCTGTCTGTGTGCTAATGCCAAGATAGCCACGTCGCACCCCACCATGCTGGACGATCATCTCTGCGACACGCACAACGGTGACGACAGGAACTGTCAGGCTTGCCCCACGCACAAGCGCGGATGTGTTGATGCCGATCATCTCACCCGCCGCGTTGACAAGTGCGCCACCAGAAAAGCCCGGATACATGACCAAGTCGTTCTCGATGTAGTGGTCGATTGTGCCACCCATGCCGGTTTGCCATTGACCGCCTCGTGCGCCGATGATGCCAAAGGAGGCACGTACATTTTGTCCGGGTCGGCCGAGAGTCAGCACCAAATTGCCCACATCTCCCACCGCTTCTGCTAGTGGAAACTTTGCCAACGTCGTATCTGTTTTCAAAATGGCCAAGTCTGTAGTGGGGTCTCGGCCGAGCAGGTCGGCCGATGTCGTCTCTCCACCCTCCAGACCAATTGTAATTCCTTTCTCCTTGCGAACGACGTGATGCGCCGTCGCAATCAACCCTTCCCCCAACACTACCCCACTTGCCGGCAATCGCCGTCGTGCCTCAACGCGCACTATATGTGGGCTAACTGCCTTCACAACGTCGCCAAGTCCATTTGAAATACCCTGTAAATTCATCGTAACTCTCCAGAAATAAAAACACGAGCCGCAAACGAGTTCAAGCCCCGTTCCGCTCGCGTTTTTGAGGTTGCGGTTCCTGCTACCTTAAACATGTGCAAAAGTGTGCAACACGCTATAAGTACCTGCTTCATCCACCGTCGCCGCAA
>CAYMGE010000101.1:0-21773 GCA_964389925.1 uncultured Ardenticatenaceae bacterium | reverse complement strand
AATCCTCTTATGGTCTCAGCTTTGCCACCTTACCCTACCTGCGGGAATTGCTGTCGTTTTGCAGTGGATTGAACAGTTGCAGGCGGCTGAATCAGCCGCACAGCCAAATTCAGAAGCGATGGCGGCGGCTGTTAGCTGGACGATTTTTGGTGCGGGCCTCCATTGGAGTCGCAAAGAACAAGAGCCTCCCATAGAGGAGATGTCCAACCAAATCATCGCGCTGTTGCTCGGAGGATTAAACGGCATGTATGAGTTGGGACTGCCGCAGAGTTGAAGAAGGTAAACGACACATCCGCTTTTTTGTTGTGTCAGCAACAATGCTGGCGGTTTGCTCATTGATGCAGTGACGGTGACATCATACGATTTATGCAACAGCGAAATGAGTATGAACAGTTACAAATTTGGTGGCGTTTGCGCGGCGTGAGCCAGACCTGTTCTGGATATGACGCACAAAATCTGTCAGGGAGTTGCGCGATGAGAACCGCGACAAAACAAGAGGCTTGGACGAGGTCAATTTCAAATTTGCCCAGCTATAGCGTAACACCTTGACATGGCTGAGTGTTTTCTTTTTCTTCGCGCCCAACTTATCTCTGGTCGTTAGATTTAGCGATCATACTTTTGGATTGCACCCTGCTTGTCAAAATTGACCGCTTCTGCCAACGCTTTGATACCAAATCTAAACAGTGGCGTGACTCCCACGAAACCGCTTTCAATGAGATCGACTGAACACTCAGTTTGTGCTATTATCGTGCAACATGAGCAACAAACGCACTCAGATTATTGAGGCTTCCATTGACCTGTTTGCAAACAAAGGGTTTTGGAACACACCAACATCAAAGATCACAAAGCACGCAAAAGTGTCCACGGGGACATTGTTCAACTACTTTGAGTCGAAAGACGCACTGATCGATCAGGTGTATTTGCAATTGCGGCAGGAACAAATGCGGCATATTGCGGCCGACTATCCAGAGCATGCGTCGATTAAGGCACGGGCTGAACATATTTGGTTTCGTTACATTGATTGGGGTGTGCGTCACCAGATTCGTTATCAGCTTCTTCAACAGATGAAATTGTCTGATTTAATCAGTCAAGAGGCGCAACAACGCTCAATGGGGGATTGGGCATTTGCAAAAACGTTGACCGATGAGGCGATAGAAAGTGGTACTTATAAGGGAATTTCGGCCGAATACCTTGGTCTCCTAATCATCTCCCAACTCAACGCCGCCGTCAGCTACGCGACCGCCCACAATTTGACCGACATGCCACTCACCAAACACATCACCCGCTCTTTTGAGGTTTTTTGGGCTGGTGTGACCAGCTAAAATATCTTTTGTCACAAAGTGACTGAACGCTCTATCGCTTTGTGACAAAATCAAAGGCGTAGAAAATTTCACTCAAATTCACAAACTTAGTAGAGAGGATTCAAACTGTGACAACAATCAAAACACTACATTTAGACACGGTAATCAGAAACCACACGCAAGACATGACGGGAAAAGTCGTGTTAATTACTGGGACAACGACGGGGACAGGCTACATCTGTGCGCGAGAAATGGCGAAATTGGGGGCGACCGTGGTGTTGCTCAATCGCGCCAGCAGTCGCGCTATATCATCGCTGGAAACGTTGCGCCAAGATGTGCCAGCCGCAACATTTGACGCGATTACGTGTGATTTGCAAGATTTCGCCAGCGTGCGACAGGCGATAGACGAGATCAAGGCGAACTATGATGTCGTTGATGTGCTGTGCAACAACGCGGGCGTGATGGCGTTGGAAGATTACGCGACGAAAGACGGCTACGATGTGCAGATGCAAACAAACTGCATTTCGCATTTCTTGCTGACAAAAGAGTTACTCCCGCTGATGAAGAAAAGCGATGAGGCGCGTGTCGTCAATCATTCGTCGGGTGCGCGGCGAGGGCCAGATTTGGAGAGCAAGTATTTTGGCAAAAATGGCGGCGACTTGGGCGGCAACGGAACGGATGAAGAGAACAGCAGCTTTTCAGGGCCACGCTGGAAGCGGTATCAGCAAACGAAATTGGCGAATTGCTCGTTCACGTATGGGTTGAAGCAAAAGCTGGAGGCGCACGGCATCGACAATGTGAAGTCACTCGTGGCGCATCCAGGGCTTGCCATGACAAATTTACAGCTCACGACCTCTGAAACGGGTGGAATGAGCATGGACAGCCCGATTATGGCGAATGCACAATCGGCCGAAGATGGCGCACTCGGCATCATCCGCGCCTGCGCTGACCCCGTAGCAGCGTCGGGCGACTTTTATGGCCCCGAAGGGTGGACGGGGTTTCCCGCATCATTGACCCCCGAAGCGGCGTTGTATGACCCCGAAAATATTCGGGTGAATTGGGAAGGATGTGAAGCGGCGGTTGGGGCGTTTGAATTTTAGTAAGGCAAAATAATGCACAATAACCGCCTGACTTCATTCAACCCCAACCACGCTCAACTACTCGGCGAAGGCGGCGAGGCGCAAGTTTACGCGCTCGATGACGCACACATTGTGCGGCTGTTTCGGGACGGGGCATCGGCCGAAGATGTCACAGCACGAACGGCGTTATTGACAGAAATCGCGGACGGCGCGGTGCATTTGCCGTTTGAAACGCCTGTCGTGTTGGAGCAGGGGGAGATTTTCGGCCGAGTTTACACTATCGAAAAACGCATTCTTGGTACGTCTCTCCTAACCGCGCTTTCGCGTGCAACGGGAGACGTGCGCCGTGGCTTGGTCGAGCAGTACATGGACGCGGCGTGGCGAGTTGGTGAGATTCAAATTGAGCGGAATTATTTGGGCGAGATCGGCCGAAAAGACGCAATCCAAACCCAATCATGGCAAGTGTACCTCACCGAACGCGCCAACCGCAGTTTGGCCTCCTCCCCGCTAAACCATCTTGACGGAACCCCGTTCGCCAACGCGCTTGGTGAGCTTGCTGAACCACCTGCCTTCATCCACCTCGACTACTTCGCGGGCAACGCGATGGCAAACGGCGACCGCCTGAATGCCGTCATCGACTTTGGCTATTCGTCGATCATTGGCGACCGACGCATGAACGCGCTGGTCGCGGCGGCGCATTTGGCTACACCACGCATCACGCCGACTGTGACGGCCGAAGATCGGGCAATTGCGTTTGCATGGTTACGTGAACGTAATCTTTTTAACTACTACGAACGGGGGCTGCCGTGGTTGGCAGCCTATTGGACGTTCGCAAGCGATGATGCTGAACTGTACAACTGGTGCTGTTCGATATTGCAATGAAAATTATGGCTAGAAAAATCTTGAAAATTGACGAAAAGACCGCTGCAAAAGACGTGAGCGGAAATGTGTATATCGTTACAGGAGCCAATTCTGGTGTTGGGCTTGAGACGACGCGGCAGTTAGTCAAGCAGGGGGGTCATGTCGTGATGGCATGTCGTCGCCCCACCGCTGGTGAAGAGGCGGCGCAGAGCTTCGGTGGGCTGAAAGGCAGCTATGAGGTGATGAAGGTTGATCTTGCCGAACTGCAATCGGTGAGGGAATTTGCCAACAAATTTTTGCAAAAATACGATAGGCTCGACGGGTTGGTGTGTAACGCTGGCATGGCAAACATGAATAGCGCACCTGCATTCACCAAAGATGGCTTTGAACTAACAATGGCGGTTAGTTATTTTGGGCATTTTCTGTTGACGGAGTTGCTGCTTGAGCGTTTGAAGCAGAGCGCACCGTCGAGAATTGTGTTGTTGTCATCGGTGGTTCATGCGGGAAGCCCGAAGAATCGGCCGAAAGTTCACCTAGACGATCTCAACTACAAAAGCCGCAAATACAACAATATGGCAGCCTATTCTGAGGCAAAGGTCGCTGTCAATTTGTATGCCAAGGCGTTGGCGGAAAGATTGGCAGGCACAGATGTCTCCGCATTTTCAGTCCATCCTGGTTGGGCAAGGTCAAACTTTGGTTCAGGCGCAGGCTTTCCGATGAATTTGCTTTTGGGGGCAATTCGGCCGATTGCCAACACATTCCGCATGACCGATAGCAATGAAGAGTCAGCCCAAACATCGCTACACTGCTTGCTCTCGGATGATGCGCCGCAACATTCAGGCGCATATTACAGTCAAAGCAGCGTCCTCTACCGTGATCCGGGAACAAAAGACGGCGGCTGGCCGCTGGTGTCGCCCAATCCACATGCGAAAGATATGGATACGGCTCGAAAATTAGTTGCATTGAGCCGTGAAATGGTCGGGCTTGAAAAGGTCGAGCTTGAAAAGGTCGAGCAAACATAATATACAAGGATAATGTAATGAGTAACAAATGGACTAAAAACGACATCCCAAATATGGATGGAAAAGTGGTGATTATTACAGGCGCAAACAGTGGTTTGGGGCTTGAATCAACAAAGGCAATTGCCGCGAAAGGGGCGACTGTTGTTATGGCGTGCCGTAACATGAGCAAGGCGGAAAAGGCGAAAGCGGAAGTTCTTCGTGAAGTGCCAAGCGCGAAGCTAGACGTGATGCCGTTAGACAACGCAAGCCTCAACTCTGTCCGCGCATTCGCAGACGCATTCAAGGCGAAATATGATCGTCTCGACCTGCTGTTGAACAACGCGGGCGTGATGGCAATTCCACGCACGGAGACGGAAGACGGATTTGAGACGCAAATCGGCGTAAATCACTTGGGTCACTTTGCGCTGACGGGGCTATTGATCGATGTTTTGACCAGCACGCCCAACGCACGTATTCACAACACGTCTAGTAGCGCAGCGTTTGGTGGTCGCATTAACTTGGATGACTTCATGGGGGAGAAAAGTTACAGCCGCTGGGGTGCTTATGGGCAGAGCAAACTTGCCAACGCGGTCTTTTCAGTGGAGCTAAACAAACGGCTCAAAGCGGCCGGATATGACACGATTGCCAATTCGTCACACCCTGGTCTTGTGATGACAAATTTGCAAGAGAACAGTTTGCAGCAGTCAAATGCGCCGCTTGGTGAGCGGATGCTGTATGCGATTTTCGGCCGATTCATGGCGCACGACATCGAGATGGGCGTGCTACCCCAGCTAAAAGCATCGACGGCTCCCGATGCAAAAGGTGGCGTTTTCTATGGTCCGAAAACAATGCGAATGCGCGGCTATCCAGCAGAGCAAAAGGTCAATAATGCGGTGAATGATGCTGACTTACTGAAACGCTTTTGGGAAAAGTCGGAAGAGCTAACAGGGATTTCTTATCTTTAAGGGGCAATAGCGAAATTGCGAAAGTTGGGTAAGGTACGATACTGTCCCGCACTGTCGTCATCAATTTGGGTCAAGACAAGCTGGTGAATTTGACGTACCTGAAATGCCGACACTGGCTGCCGTTGCGTCACAAGCGACTCGACGTACTCTATTGCCTTTCGGTGATTCACCACCTCGAAATGTTCGCGCAGGCTCTTCCCACCAATCGTGATGCCCGTCTCTAAAATAAGGCGCGTTTCCTGCAACGTCAGCGTGTTGCCCTCAATCGCGTTCGAGTGGTAAGTCCATTCTGTATTGATCTGTTCGTTGAGTCGCCGAACGGCCGCGACAGGCAGCGGACGCAGCGCGTCGAGGTCGCTTTTTTTACGATCAAGGCGTGTCAGGAGGCGTTCATCAAGCATAAGTTATCTCACAAAACCATATCGGATAGCATCTGAAAGTGTATATCCGATATTACCCTACGACAACTATAGTGTGAGATTGAGTCTCAACGTAACAATTTCATCAACTCCTGCTCCCCCTGAAGAAACTGAACCTCCATTTCAACGACACTTTAGTCAAGATTTGAGTCGCATTATGCCCGAAGCGACTGGCACACATCCGCTCTGGCTTAATTTCCCCTACGAATCAGTACACCTTCTTCCACAACTTCAAGCTGCACGCGCTCCGACAGCCCCAGCGCGTTACGTACCTCGCTCGGAATTTGAATTCGCCCCTGCGCGTCCATCACGGTCAGCTCTTCAACTTCGTCCTCTGCCCCAACGCGCATCTCCACCGCCAGCCGCCCGTCCCGAATCCCCACAACCCGATCCACATGCCGCGCAATCGTCGGATCATGACTGACGATCAAAATGGTCAATCCCGCCGCATTCAACACATGAAACAGCGCAAATACGTCGAGTGCGGTCGCCGTGTCAAGTTCGCCCGTCGGCTCATCCGCCAGCAGAATCGACGGCTCATTCGCCAGCGCAACCGCAATCGCCACGCGCTGCTGCTCGCCGCCCGACAGCGACGAAATGTGATGATTCATCCGCTCGCCTAGTCCAACCTGTTTTAGCAGCTGTATTGCCCGTTCACGCTTTTGTTTTCGCCCCGCCAGTGTCATCGGGTAGATGACATTTTCCAGCGCGGAGAGGTACGGGATCAGGTTGCGTGCGCTCTGTTGCCAGATAAAGCCGACTTCTTCACGGCGATAGCGGTCGAGCGCACGCTTGGAGAGGGTTTGGAGGTTGTGGTTGTTGACGTGAACGGAGCCGGAGGTCGGCCGAATCAGCCCCCCCAACACGTTCATCAACGTCGATTTTCCGCTCCCGCTCACCCCGACGATCCCGATCATCTCGCCACGCTGCATGGTCAAATCCAACCCTTGCAACGCGATGACCTCGCCCTCGCCTAGCGTAAAATGTTTCGTCAAGTTGTTGCACTGAATCAGCGACTTTTGCATACAGCTATTGTTTCCATTTCGGGTAGTTTTGCCAAATAGTCGAAACCATTCTTTACGACGCGATCAAAGCGGCCGCCCAGAAAACCAGAAATTAACGCAATCGGCAACCCGATAATCATCTTCGCCGTCGTTATCAGTTTTTTTGCTTTCAGCGCACCAGCCCCAACCGTATTGCCTTGACCGCCGCCAGTGTTCTGTCCGATACGTCGAGCTTCTTAAACACTGTCTGCACATAGCTCTTGACCGTGCTGGGGCTGAGAACGAGCGTTTTGGCAATCGCTTGATTGGTCAGCCCCTCGACCATCAAGCGCAGCACGTCCATTTCGCGCGGGGTCAACGGTTCAGCCAGCCCAACCGCAATATCTTGCTGAATTTGCGACCGGTTAAGATCGCGCAACACGCTTTCGAGAAACGACTGATCGACCTGCGATGTGCCGCCCGCAACCGCTCGTATCGTTGCCAGCAAATCCTCTTGGGGAATATCCTTCAAGATAAACCCCGCTGCCCCTTTTGCGAGTGCTTGCAGAAGATAGGAGGTATTGCGATAGGTCGTGACCATGACGACTCGCGTTGTGGGGCGCACTTGCTTGATTCTCGCCAACGCCGCGAGGCCATCCATGCCCGGCATCCGAATATCGAGCAGAACGACATCGGGCGATAGAGCAATAACCTGCTTTATCGCCTGTTCGCCGCCGCTGGCTTCTCCGACGATCTCGATGTCAGGCACTTCCAGCATACTGCGAAGTCCCTCGCGTACCATTTGGTGGTCATCAACGATGAGGGTGGTGATTGGGTGGGTCATGGGGGGATTATAGCGTGGTGCGTAGTGCGTGAAGATGCCAATTTCTTCACGCATCACGTATCACGTCATATGATCATTGACACCGATCAGCAGAGGTAACGGCTCATCGGCCGATCCCCTCAAATTAACCCCCAGCGGAATCGTTACGGAAATTGTTGTGCCAGCGTTTAACTCACTCTCAATCGCAAAGTGACCATGCACCAACTCTGCCCGCTCCGCCATACCGAGAACGCCGAGATGTTCCGCCGTGTCGATCAGTTGCGTGGTATCGAACCCCTTGCCCCAATCTTTGATGGTCAGGCGAATGTCGTCTCCCGCCATGTCGAGCCGCACCTTGATGCGCTGCGTTGCAGCGTATTTGCGAGCGTTGCTCAACGCCTCCTGCACGATGCGGAAGATGACTGTTTCGGCCGATGGGGTCAATTCATAGTCTTGTAAATCGGCCGAAAACCCCACCTCCCACTGTTGCGCCGCCGCGACTTTATGAACGTACTGCGCTAACCCATCGATGAGGCCATAATCTTCTAAATCAGTCGGCCGCAGCTCCGAGACGACCCAACGCGCCTCGTTGATCGCCTCCTGCAAGCGTGTCCGCCCTCGCTCTAGCTGTGCCTCCCCATTCGCGCCATTTCCATTGTGGAACTTTGATGCAAACGCATTGAGGTGCATGTTGGCACTAAGCAACATCTGGGTCAGCCCGTCGTGCAAGTCTAGCCCGACGAGCCGCCGCTCCTCCTCCTGAACTAGAGACAGCTTATTGAGCAGTTCGCGCAAGCGCAGTTCACGCGCTGCCAAGTCGTCGGTCATGTTGTTAAACGCCGTTGCCAATCGCTGAAATTCATCCTCCCCTCCGACGGAAACGTTGGTCTCATACTCCCCTTCCGTCACCGCATCCGCGCCGCGCACCAGTGCCAAGATGCTGCTGTTCATGCGCTGGACGAGTGGGAAGATAACCGACAAGAAAACAATGGAGGTGACAACAATGGTGGCGAAGATAATTCCAAGACTGAGACGAATGGCGCGATTTAGCACTGTTTCGGCTTGGGCAACACTGGCGGTGGCTTGCGGCTGAATTTCATCGACGATAATGCCCTGCCCTGTTTGGAAGAGCAGCAGCGCGAAGTTGGCGTAATCCGCTTTATGCTGAACGCGGCGGCTAATCATTTGGGTTCCGATCTGTTCGAGGTCGTCGATGGATTGGGCGAGTTCGGCCGATAATCCCCCATCCCCCGTAAACTGAGCATGATATGAGCGAAACGTCGAAACGCTATCGACAAAGCGCACGCGGTCGATTTCACGCGGCGTGTCGAGATATGCACGCAACGCCAGTGGCGCCTCACGCAAATTCAACGCCATCCCCTCCAGCACACGTTGCGCCACCACGTCATTCGGCTCCGCAACGACGCCTGTCAGCAATGAGGCTGCCCGTGTCCGAATTGCCTCAATCGCGTGTAAATCGGTTGTCTGCAAGTTGCGCTGCTCGATCAGCGTTTCGCCAAACGTTTGTGCGTCATCATGAGCCATCCGCAGTTGACCCAGCCATTGCAATTCGTCTGGTGTGGCGGCAAGTTTGGCGTAATTCTCAACCTCTGCCTCAAATAGATTTAGTTGATCCCGAAAGCGCGTCGCAAACCCCGCCTCCCCCTCAATCTCATAGCGATACAGTGCCGCCTCTGCATCCCGCAACTGCGCCTGCATCTGAACCGCCGTGCTTTGCTGCTGCAACGCCACGTTTGCCGTCGTCAACGAAGTCGTCGCCGTGCGAACCAGAAAGCCCAGCACGATGAGGTTGATCAGCAGCGCAACGCCGAAGAGGAGGATGAGGAAGTAGAGTTTGGAACGGATACTCATAGAAAGTGGCTAGGAAGTAGTGGCTAGCGGCTAGTGAAATACAATTCCAACTAGCCACTAGCCACTAGCGACTAAATCAAAACCGCACGCCATACTTCTCCTGCAACAACGCCTTCAACCAACTAATCTCTTCTGGCGTAAGGCTAGATGCGGCGGCGAACGTCACTTGGGCTTCATGCCCGACAAAGAAATTATAGTCTCCGAGTAGATTTTGTGCGGCAACAACTTGGTCTGGATTGTTGACGGCGGCTTCGGCCGCTTGTCGCAGCGTTGCAATCGCCTCCTCTGGTGCATCGCTGTGCATCCACATGATTTTTTGGATGGAGAAGCCCGCCGCTAACGTCGCCTTGTATACGTCCCAGGCCACCCCGCTTGGGTCGCTGCCAAAACAGGCGCGATATGCGTCCTTGATCGTTATTAAGTTGGGAAAGGCGGGATCACGCATCACGTCGCCTTGACTGTCGAGAATACCGAATGAGTAGAGTGGAATGGCGCGGCCTGTATCGACGAGTGGCTGAACGCTGGCGAGATAGCCGGGGCTGGTTTGGTAATCTATCGTCGCCAACCCCTGTTCGATGGCAGCGCGAGCTGCCCCCTTGCTGTCAAGACCAAACGTTGCGTCGATGTCGAGGTTGAGCAGTTCATACGTTAGCAGCGAGACGACATCGGAGCCTGTTGCCGAAATTCCAGAGTAGCGCAAATCGTGTTCGCCCTCGCATAGGTCGGTGACGGAATTGATGCCGAGATCGGCCGAAACATACACAACCCCGCCCACCGACGACCCCAAAATCGGCACGAAGTCATTAAAATCATACGCCACTGTGCGATCCCCCAACAAATAGGGAAAGAAAACGGAGCCACTCGACACCAAAATCGTGTTTTGGTCGTGGTTGGCGGCAAACGCATTTGTGCCAGAAATGCCCGACGCGCCCGGTCGATTGGTGACGGTCACGCGCACGTTGCGCCCCAACTCCTGTTGCAGCATCGGAGCAAGCGTTCGCGCCCACGTATCCGTCCCGCCCCCCGCCGCAAACGGCACGATCAACTCGACCGTTTGGCTATCATAAACTGTCTGCACAGGCGGGAGCGAGGGGGTTGGCAATGGGGCAGTCGTCAGACCGCAACCGACTAGCAGTAAAAGAGCAAGCGTCATCCACATCCTTCTCATGGTGAGAATGGTAGGGGATTTCGGCCGAATAAAACACGGTCAAACGATGGGTTTGTCTACCCCCGTTTGGTCAACACCCGCCGCGTCCCGCTAGGATGTTGGCTGAAAGCCATATTAGATTGCGTTTTAATAGGTGGACGACGAAGCCAAAGAGGTGATAACTGTCACGGTTGTCACATGACAAATGACACCCGTTGTGACATGGGGATGGCATTACACTTCTGGATGTAAAGCGTGAAACGTAAAAAAAGGCATTACGTTTGAATCAAAAAAGGAACTTAACTATGTATCAAATTGACACCCCCACACGTTCAGGCGATAGCAACCTCGTGCTTTTCACCATGTTTTTCAGCTTGCTCATTCTGCTCATTACGGGCGCGATGTTTGGCTGGATAATCTACATGGAAAATTTGGCGGCGATGCTCTGATGATGACCGTGGCGGCGGCTCCGACGCGCAGAATCGGCCGATTTATCGACACACTCACGGCGATATTCGTGCTGATGGGGATAGGCATTTTCACCTTCAACCTCATCCAGCCGATCACGGTTCTGCCCCGTCTCGCCCCTGCGCCCGGCTATCGGCTCACCGATCAGCACGGCAACATCGTGGACAGCGAAACACAGCGCGGCAAGCTGACACTCTACAGCTTCACGGCGACCAACTGCGACGAATGCGAACAAACATTGACACAAATCGCGGACGTTGTGGACGACATGGATGAGCGCGTCACACCAGTTACGTTTGTTCTCGCAGGTGAGCCGCCACCGGCCGCTTGGACACTCCTAACAGCCAGCCCTGCAACGATGAAAGCGGTGGTCGGTGGCGGCTTTGATCTCTACTACACAGAGGATGGACAGTTTGCGCCACGCTGGGTGTTGGTCGATACGCTCGGACAAATGCGTGCGCGATACCACACCGCCCAGCCAGACCTCGCCATTTTGCAGCGCGACATCGGGCTGCTGCTGGCGGAGAAGGAGAATAGTGCGGGAATCGGCCGATTAGGATATGAAGCCGCGCATCTGTTTGCCTGTTACCCGAAGTGATACGTGGTGCGTGGTACGTGGTGCGTAAAAGAAATTTTACACGCATCACGCACCACGCACTACGCACCAGAAAATGGACATTCCACTCCAAAAACCAACCCCCTCTCGCTTCCCAAACTACCTCCTAGCCGCTTCGCTGGTCTTCTTGCTGGGCGTGATTATGTGGCTGTTTGTGTTGCGGCCGAAGCCACTGCACGGGTTCCCGCTGGCACGGCCGATTGCCGTGCCGAACTTCACGTTGACGGATCAGGATGGTGAGCGTGTCTCGCTCTTTGATCTGCGTGACAAGGTGGTGCTGTTGTCCTATGGCTACACAAGCTGCCCCGACGTTTGCCCGATCACACTGGCCGTGTTGACGAACGCACGCGACGAGTTGCCAACACGTTTGCAGAATGATGTGCAGGTCGTCTTTGTCTCCGTCGATCCTGAGCGTGACGCGGACAAACTCGCCGCCTACATGGGGCATTTCGACCCCGACCATCTCGGCCTGACAGGAACAGAAGACGAACTTGTTCTAGCAACCGCACCGTTGGGCGTGCGCTGGGAAAAGGTAACGATTGAAGACCGCGAAAACTACTTCGTTGACCATACCGCGACCGTTGCCGTCTTGGATAAAAAAGGGCAACTGCGAACGGTCTATCCATTTGGGATTGTGTCGGAAGATATAACGCCCGATCTAAAACGACTGGCGCGAGAGTAACCGTAGGGGCTAGGCAAACGGTGTGCAACCTATTGTTGCCATGATGTTGATGCCGTTTGTCTCGCCCTGATTGCGTAATTTGTGGAATAGGGGCGAGATAAACGGCGTTTACATTGAGCTTCGTTGAAGGGCATGAGCCGTTTACCTAGCCCCCTACGATAATTTTTGACAGGTTCTACACAATGAAAAAGTTAATTTTGCTAATGCTGTTGTCAACCTTGATCGCCTGTGGCACGGAAAGCGGCGAAATCGTCGTCAGGAATGCGTGGGGGCGGTCGTCGCCAGCGGCGGTTGAAAATGGGGCGTTCTATTTGACGCTGACCAACGAGACGGGCGCGGACGATGCGCTGGTCGCGGCCGATTCTGAGGCGTGCGTGATGACAGAACTGCACGAAGGGTATACAAACGAGGACGGCACGATGGGGATGCGTCACATCGACAAAATCGACCTACAAGCGGGTGAGACAGTTGAACTCAAGCCCGGTGGACTGCACATCATGTGCATGGGCAAAAAAGCCGAATTTGACGAAGGGTCAGCCTTTGCGATTGACCTGACGTTTGAGAATGAGGAGATGCGGACGGTTTCGGCCGAAATTCAGTCTGCCACAGCAGAAAAATAGTTGCTAGATGCTAGTCGCTAGTCGCTGGTTTTCACTAGCCACTAGCCACCAGCCACTAGCCCCTTCTACCTATGAAACGCAACCAAAAAGACCGCTACAAAACACCACAAGGAACCGTTGTTATGATGATTATTTTCATCGTGCTACTCGTCGCGCTCTGGGGCAGCGTCTATCTGACGATGATCGCAAGGGGGGCAACCTACTGATGCACGTAGATCGCAGTGAACGCAACTATGTTCTTTTCACAGTCACGCTGTTGATTGTGTTTGCGCTTGCGCTGGCAATTGGCGGCGTGGCAAACGGGATCAAGCTGCCTGAACCAGAGCTAGTCGTCGATCCACGTACTGTCGCCACGCCGGGCGTAAGTCCATTTGGTGACCCCGTTGAGGAGCGCATCCGTGAGATCGCACCGGGCAAATATGAGGCGTACATCTTGGCAGAGGCATGGAAATTCTCGCCCGGCTCAACGGGGCAGGGGCAACCGCCACTCGTCTTTCCCGTCGGCTCGACGGTGACATTCTATGTCACAAGCCGTGATATTCAGCACGGTTTTAAGCTCGACAATACCAATTTGAGCTTTATGGTGCTGCCCGGTCAAGTCTCCAAATTGACAGCGACATTTGACGAACCCGGCACCTACAACTTCGTCTGTTACGAATTTTGCGGTTCTGCCCATCACATCATGTATGGTGAACTGATTGTGGAGGAATGAGATGTCTAAACACACAGACATGATGTTTCGGGAATTGGATTTCCCGAAACACGGTTCTCAAATTTGGGCAGACTTGAGAGAAATCGGCCGAACCGCCTTCGTCCTCTTCAAAATCCGCATTGTCTCCCTGTTGCTGCTGGCAGCATTCGGCGGCGCGGCACTTGGCCTGATCGCGGGCGGCACAAACACATTCGGCGCATGGTTGTTGCTGACCATGTGCGGCACGCTGGCGGCGGCCGGTGCAAGTGGCATCAACCAATATCTTGAGCGCGAAATCGACAAAAACATGCACCGCACACGCAATCGGCCGCTCCCCCTCGCCAAAATCGAATATCCACAAATCGTCTTGTGGATCGCGTCGAGCATGGTCGTTCTCGCCACGCTGCTCGCCTACACGCTGGGCAATGCAGGGTTTGCGTTCTGGATTTTGTCGGGCGCAATCATCTACGCAGGTGTCTACACCATCTGGCTCAAGCCGCGCACCAGCCTCAACATCGTGATTGGCGGCGCGGCGGGAAGCTGTGCCGTTCTCGCAGGTGGCGCAGCGATGGGGGCATGGAATACGCCACTCGTTCTGCTGCTCTCACTGCTGCTGTTTGTCTGGACACCCGTGCATTTTTGGGCGTTGGCTCTCGCTTATAAAGACGACTATGCCAAAGCAGGTTTCCCCATGCTACCATCACTCGTTTCAGCCAATACAGCCGCACGCTGGACAGCCCTGCACACCTATCTGACCGTCGTGGCAGGTTTGGCGATTGGGATATGGCCTATGTTTGACCCAATCTACCTGATCCCCGTTGGCGCAATTTCGCTCTTGTTCATTTGGCGCACGGCACAGCTTTTGGCGAATCCCGTCAAGGCGACCGCGCTCAAACTGTTCCATACATCAAACATCTACTTGGCGGTCGTCCTTGTTGTGACGCTTCTGCTGCCACTCTGGAGGTAACTTATGTCACTTGCTGCACGACCTGAACATTTAGTTGGGGAGGATTCGGCCGAAATCAGCTTCGCCAAATCTGACCGCCTCGCGGGAATTAGTCTCACCGTAGCGATGGCAGCACTCTTTATCGGCGGCTCAATGGGGCCATTGCAAAAGCTCGAACATATCGGCATCAACTGGTACAAGCCGCTGCGTGCGATTGGGCTGCAAAGCTACTATCAAGGGTTGACCATTCACGGCGTGATGAACGTCCTTGTCTGGACGACCTTCTTTATCGTTGGTTTTTCAACCTTCGCCATCCCGCGCAGCTTGAACAAACCACTCGTCAACCCGACCATCAACCGCATCGCCACCTATCTCGGCATTGGCGGCTTGCTGATGGCGGCCTATCCCATTCTGCGCGACCTTGCGACAGTGCTGTTCACGTTCTACCCGCCGCTCAAGGCGCACCCGCTGTTCTACATCGGCCTCACGCTCGTCGTCGTCAGCACATGGGTGCATACGTGGAGCTACATCCAAACGTATCGCGCATGGCGACGCGAAAATCCCGACAAGCGCACGCCCCTGATCGCGTTTGGCCTGCTCATCAATATGGTGATGTGGCACATCGCTACCATCGGTATTGCGGGTGAAATGCTCGGTTTGCTCATTCCATGGTCGCTCAACTTGGTCGAGGCAACCGACCCACAGCTTGCGCGGACGCTGTTCTGGTTCACGGGTCATCCCATTGTCTACTTTTGGCTGCTCCCAGCCTACGTCTCATGGTACTTCATGATTCCCAAACAGGCGGGCGGCAAGCTGTTTAGCGAAGATGCAGCGCGGCTCGTTTTCTGGCTCTTTCTCGCGCTGTCGATTCCCGTCGGCTTGCATCATCAATTTGTCGATCCCGGCGTTCCTGCGGGTTGGAAAGTGGTTCATGCGGTCATTACGTGGATGCTTTTCATCCCCAGCGTGTTGACAGCGTTTACTGTCTGTGCGTCGCTTGAAACGGCAGGACGCGCCAATGGTGGCACAGGGTTACTTGGCTGGATTCGCGCTCTGCCATGGCGCGATCCCAGCTATGTCGCGCAAAATTTGGCGATGATTCTGTTTGTCTTTGGCGGTATCGGCGGGTTGACCAACGCCTCCTACAACCTCAATCTCGTCATCCACAACACGATGTGGGTTCCCGGTCACTTCCATCTAACAGTTGGATCGGCAACGACGCTCTCCTTCTTTGGTATCGCCTACTGGCTGATCCCCAAGTTGACGGGCAACCAGCTATTCAGCCGCAAGCTGGCACTGTGGCAGTCGTGGACGTGGTTTGCCGGGATGATTTTGATGTCGAACGGGTTGCACACAATTGGCTTGAACTGGGGTGTGCCACGTCGGTCGATGTTGGGGTCTGCGCCGTATGCTTCGGCCGATTGGCAACCCCTCATGATTGAAGCAGCCATCGGCGGCATTATTCTCGGAGTCAGCGGCTTGATGTTCTATACCAACATGTTCGGCACCGCCTTCTCAAAGAAAAAGCTCACAGAACCGATTGAGATGCCCGTTGCTGAACCACTCGACCCCGACCACGTTCCCCCTGCATGGCTCGACCGCTGGCGGCCATGGGTGACGGTCACGATTGCATTGATCTTGCTGGCGTATGGGCCAGTGCTGTACGACATGATTGTGAACATCAATTTGAGTTCGCCAGGGTTCAAATTGTGGTAAATGTGTGATGCGTGGTACGTGGTGCGTGTTCAAAATTACGCACCACGCACCACGATTCTTACAAGGAAAACAAAATGAAAAAGATTCTACTCTCTCTAGTCTTGATTTTAATGGGTGTGTTGTTGATCGTTGGCTGTGGTGGCGATGATAGCGGGGGCGATGCTGATGATGGCGGCGCGTCTGCTCAGTCGATCACTGTCTTGATGAACGACATCTATTTCAGTGAGGAGAATGATAACATCGCCAATCCGCCGACGTGGACAGTTGCTGCGGGAGCGCGGGTGCGGGTTTCGGCCGAAAATGCCGGCGTTCTCGAACACAACTGGGCTATCGTCAAAGGGGATGCTGAACTGCCCGATGCGATCAATGCACCAGAAGATGTCGAGGGCTTACTCCTTTACGACATCGGCGAAGTGCAAGGTGGTGACTCCACCAGCGGCACATTCACCGCACCCGCCGCAGGAACCTACACCGTCATCTGCACCATTGCCGCACACTATCCGTCGATGCAAGGTCTTCTAATTGTGGAAGGCTAACTCCTCCAGATATTCCATGTTTTCAAAACATGGAACATCTTTTTCATCATGACAGAAAAAGAAGCAACCCGCGCCGTCCGCGATGCCGCTATCGCAGGTTGGCTCACCATTGGTCTCGACGCAATCCTCACCCTGATCTATGCGACAGGCGCAGGATTCGCCCATGTGTCACTGCTCAACTGGCTACATTTTCCACTCATGCTCGCTCTGATCTGGTCGATGCAGCAGCACAGCCGCTTCGCCGCCGTTGTTCTGATTGTCTACTACTTCACGACAAAAATGGTGTTGTGGGTAGACGAAAAAGCGTTGATCGGCCTCCCCATCGCGCTGCTCTTTGGCTACTTTTTCTGGCGCGGCGTGCGTGGGGTTTATGCGCTTACGGATGAATCATCGTCCGCACTCGTCATGCGATAACGCACGAATCGTAGGGGCTAGGAAAACGGCTTCCCACTCCAACGAGGCAACAAGACAACGCCGTTTATCTCGCCCATTCTATGCAAAACAGCAAAGGGGCGAGACAAATGGCGTTGAATTTTGAGCCGCTAGAAGCTGTATGCCATTTGCCTAGCCCCTACGGTAGGTTGCGTGATGGGTTCAAATTTTGCTTATGTCCTCAACTCAACCACCCCGCCCCCGTTGGTCACGCACGCTCGAACGCATTGCGCTGACGGTTGAACGCCCCGCCAACCGCTTAATTGGCAATCGCCAACTCAACCCGTTCTACCATACGGGCAGCATTTCTATCTTCCTCTTAATCGTCGTCGCTCTCACAGGAGTCTACATCTACCTGTTCTATCAATATGGGTTTGAAGCGTCCTATCTCGCCGTCCAAACGCGCATCGAAGGCACATTCTTGGCCCGTATCGCACGGGCGATTCACCGCTACGCATCGGGTGCATTGGCAGTCACAATTTTTCTGCACGCACTACGAATGCTGTTTATGCGTCGCTTTCGGGGGCCGCGTGCGCTGGCGTGGGCGACGGGGATTTTGCTCGTCATCATTTTGTGGCTGGCGGGGGTAACGGGGTATCTGCTGGTATGGGATGAACAGGCGCAGTTGATCGTTGAGAGCATGACGCGGATGTGGGGCGGATTGTCACCTATTCTGACAGAAGCACATCTGACTGACAATAGCTGGTGGATCATGGGGCTGATGTTGGGGATTCACGTTTTGCTGTTCGTCATCAGCGGTGCGTTTATCTGGCTGCACGTGCGCCATTTGAAGCAACCGCGCTGGTTGCCAGAGCTGATTTGGATGGGTGGTGCAGGAATTGTGCTGCTGGTGATGGGATTGTTGCTGCCGATTGGATCGGCCGAACCCCTCTCCTTCACCCAACTCGCTAACCGCGTCAACATCGATCCCCTCTTCCTATTTTTCATCCCTTTCGACGGCACGCTGATCTGGATCATCGTTGGCGGCGTGCTGTTGTGGGGCGTTGCGCTGCCATTTTGGAAACGCGGCGACAATGCACTGACGGTGCGAATTGAGGCGGGGAAATGTACAGGTTGTACAAAATGCGCCCAAGATTGCCCCTACAACGCGCTGGAAATGATTGAGCGCAACGACGATACGCCGTTCAAGTTGTTAGCGGTGGTCGATCCTGCGAAGTGCGTCGGGTGCGGAATTTGTGTCGGGTCATGTGATATGTTTGAGGCGATGGCGTTGGGGAATGCGCCTGTCGATGACGCATGGCAGCGCGTGGAAGCGGCGATTGACGCGATGGATGTGCCAGCCGATCACAAGCTGATCTTAACGTGTGAAAGACACGCTTCGATGCTTCGGAACGAGGTTGCCATTCGCGGCAACCTCGTTCCATTCTCCTGCACGGGCGCGATCCCGCCGCATATTTTGCCAAAGGCATTAGCACTTGGTGTGGCGGAGGTACAGGTCGTGGGGTGTCCGCCGTTTGATTGTGTCAATCGGATGGGGAATTTATGGCAGGAGCAGCGGGTGACACATGAGCGCGTGCCGCGTCTGCGGAAGCAGCACGACAGTGACCCGATTACGGCGGCATGGTTGCCGCCCGATGAGTTTGCAAGCGTGATTCCGCTGACAGTGTTGAATGATGTGGATGAGAAAGAATCATTTCTTGAGCAACGAGCCATGTTCGATTGGCTCACGCCGCGCAATTTGATCGTGACGTTTGTGCTGCTGGCGTTTGTGTTGGCCGGGCAGGTTTGGTTGACAGGCGTGCCGTTTGTGCCAGCGGGAGAGGCGCGGATTGATGTAGTGATGGTGGGCTTGAATGGGGTGATGAATCGGCCGAAACACCCCAACCCTCAAGTCGCCGTGACACTATTTGTCGATGGTGTTGCTGTCTGGGAAGAGGGGGTCGATTCGGCCGATTTCTACACCCCCAAACCGATCACCACACGCATTCCCATCTCCGCTGGCAACCATCACATCAAGTTGCAATGGCAAGACAATGGCATCCGCTACACGGCCTTTGATGATACAGTGACTATTGCCGATGGGGAGATTTTCCTGCTTCAAGATATAGCGACACGTTAGTACGATAGCGCAGGACATCACAGTCCGATTGGATGTATCGGCCGAACAACCGCTATTCAATCTTTTGGCTGTTGGTCTTGGTGAGTTTCTTCATGTGGTTGCGTTGGCGCACTCACTGATGTTAACTGCCTGCCTAATCAAAAAAAGGAGGCCAGCGGCGGCTATTGCTCAACCATGTGTAGCTGCCCACGAATATCGCCAAAAAAGGTTTGCCCCGCCGTGTGCAGGTTAAAATATAGCTCTCCTTCTCTCGCAATTGTTTCCATTCCCGCAATTGTTTTCACCTTATCCGTCGGCACGAGCAGGGTGATGGGACACCCATCAGTCAACGCACCGACAACGCCAGTTGCATGTTCATTGACAGCCTCAATGTCCTCGTTTGTGATTTCTAACGTTAACACGCCGTCCTCCCAATATTGTTGGAGGTTGCCCGCCAGTGCAAAATTGACAATGATCGGCCCAAGTTGACCGGGCTTACCACAGTGGATGTGGAACATGACAATTTCTTCAGGAGCCACATTTTCGATGGCAACATGGACGTATGCGCGACTCAAATCTTTTGTGAACGACAAAACACCATGTCCGCGAGAATTGCGCTCGTTGCGTGGCACAGACGGTTGTGTTGATTTGAATACATCTGGAACAATGGCTGGCGTATCCTCCTCCTCGCCGCCTTCTTGATGTGGACTGAGGAACGCCTCAAAAACGGTTCCGATCTCTTGCCCTCGACTTGGATCGAGCGTAATCGGGCTGGGTATATCCGTCTCAGGTCGGTGACTGATGCTTGTCATGGCGTGACTGCCCTCACCATCCGATATGGTCGTCTCCGCAGACTCTTGGCACGCGACGCTCAAAGAGATTGCCATCATAAAGCTAATCCATAAAAAGAGACGGGGTGAAAAAACGGTCAAAACAGGCTTATTCATAACTTTGCTCCTCTTTCGTGTTTTACGACCCTAGATGGGTCATATTTGTGACACACAATGTATCATAAGTGTGCTTGTGCGTCAATACGGCGTATAATTGGTTGTATGAACGAGAACGATTTACGTGTGAAGCGCACACGACGACTCCTACAAGAAGCCTTTTTAGTGTTGGCAAATGAGCAAGACTTTGCCAATATCACTATTCGTGATGTCACACGCAAGGCGCAGGTTGGTTACAAGACATTTTTTCGGCATTACGACAGCATCGAAACGTTGCTGCAAACAATCATTGATAACTTTCTGGAGGCGTTTCGAGAGGTTGCGTTGCCTTCGACACAACATAACGCTGTTGTGGAAAATACACGTTATGTGTTTCGTGTTGCAATGGAGAATAGACGCTTATTTCTAGCGATTTTCAACAGCCCGAAATCTATGACACTTCTCAAGCCTTTGATGGAACACGCTTATCAAGATAGCAAACAGCTATTTATGGCAGCAGACGTTCCAAACGAGTTGGTCGGCTATCATTTCGCCACATCGATGCTCAATTTGACCAAATGGTGGTTGGAGAATCAGGAAGCGTGCTCGTTGGAGGAGATGGTCGAGTATGCGCTGGATTTAGTTATTCGGCCGATGGAGCAATTATGATTTGAAATGCACTCAAAATAAACTACCTTCGTGAGGGTCTACGAAAGACCTGTCAGGGGAAAAGGAAAAGAAGAAGCTCCAAGAACTATCGGTTAAGCTCAATCCTCTATTGACCACACTCCGTACCTTAGCACTCGCCACCCGCGTTGGACTCCTCCCTTGTCCAATCCTATTGTTGCCAATGCCCCATGCACCGACCCTCGATTCGACAAGAATGCCCCACTTGCTATCGCACACATCAGGTGTAATAGGGCTAGATTTGTGCCGACTGGCATCGTCTTTACTAAATATTCAAATACAGGTAACATTTGAACCATTGCGGTGTCCTCGTTCAACTTTTTGTTTTTGTCGAACTCTATTTTGGACTAGATGCCGTTTTTTTCAACCCTCCACTTACCTTAAACAAGAGAAACAGGCGTGCCTTTTTGGAATCGTAGATGATGCCCGCTGTCAATTCTGTCACAAAATAGCTGAGTTGAGAAAATAACCTCACGAACTTACGCACTCATTCCTATCTACCCAACCAGTGCATAAAATCAGATAAATTACTCAATGGAAAAAGTCCTAGAGTGGGGAACAGCATCCACAATTGGTTTTGCAATATCTAAACGAACATGTGGCAATTTACAAGGGGCAAGTGGTCGATCATGACGCAGATCACCTACAGTTGGTACGACGAATCGACAAGCGTTATCCCGACGACATCGTTTTGATTCGTCTGGTTGCACCACAGCTACCACGCCCTCTACGCGCTCCTTCCCCTCGTTTCACCCGCCCATGAAGGTCTACACCCAAATGTTCCGCAACATCAAAAGGTTTGGTTTTAAGAGCCATAATTCACTCCAGTTCTTGAATCATTTGCCTGGCTTTTTCAATGTCTTTGCTCTGGCTGGATTTGCTGCCACCATTAGAGTTGTTCCTTAATAACTGAGGGTGAAATTCCAAAGAGCGGCAGCGATAC
>CAYMGE010000100.1:0-21914 GCA_964389925.1 uncultured Ardenticatenaceae bacterium | reverse complement strand
CCGAGAAACACGCTTGGTACTCTCCTGACCCACAAATCATTTAGGAGACCTATATAGTCTCAAATGAGATTTACGCAAATTATATGTTAGACTCATAAGTTGCGGTGTTTTGTTTTTAATTTCCCCTTTGATTTAATCGTCATCTGGGTTTTCCGCAACTTTTCTTTCTGCAACACTCTCCTAAAAAGCAAGCTGCTCCGCAATCGCCGCCTGAATCCGCTCAACCGTCGGAATCACGCCCGCCATCAACGTTTGGCTGTACGGCACAATCGTTGAGGGAGCCGTCACGCGCACAATTGGCGCATCCAAATCCATAAATGCCTCTTGTGCGATAACGGCCGCAATTTCCGCCCCAAAGCCACCCACACCAATATCCTCATGCACGATCACGCATTTTGACGTTTTGCGAACCGACTCAAGCACAAGCACCTGATCCCACGGAATGATGGTGCGAAGATCGATAATCTCCACATCGGCGTTGAGGTTCTGGACGGCGGTCTCACAGCGTTCGACCATTGCGCCCCACGTCACGACGGTGAGCAGATTGCCGCGTTTTGTCACTTTTGCTTTGCCAAAGGGGAGGGCAAAGTCATCGCCGGGGTAGGGTCGTCGCGCCCACGCTGCATCGAGCATAGCGCGGTGTTCAAAAAAGATGACGGGGTCATTGCAGCGCAGGGCAGTGCGTAATAGCCCGACGGCATCTTCTGCATTGGAGGGCGCGGCAAACTTCCATCCGGGCTGATGGGCAAAGGTCACTTCGCTCGTGACGCTGTGCCATGGGTCGCCGATCTTGCGATAGCCGCCCGGAATGCGGACGACCATCGGCGCGGCAAAGCGATTGGCGGAACGCCAGCGAATCGTTCCAGCGTTGTTGATCTGTTCGGTTGCAGGATCGGCGTATTTGCGGAATTGGATTTCGGGGATGGGCATGAGACCAGCAATTGCCATGCCGACGGCTCGGCCGATAATCCCTTCCTCCGACAAACTCGTATCAAACACCCGCGCATCGCTAAATTTTTTCTGCAAGCCCAATGTCGCCGCGTGAACGCCTCCCTTAAACCCGACATCTTCGCCAAAAATGACAGCACGATCATTGATTGATAACTCGTAGTCGAGTGTTTGGCGAATCGCGTCGAGCATGTTGATGCGGCGTGGAGTCGGTGGGTTTGGTAGGGGGCTAGTGGTGGGGAAGGTGATGCCTTCGGCCGCCATGCCACCAACTTGGGTGGGATTTGTGGCATCGTGCCATGTATGCTCGGTGATGCGATTAACATCAGGTTCAGAGCGCGTCATTGCCTCATCGCGTGCTGTTTCGACATCTCGCTCAACTTTTTCAACCAACGCTTCCCATTCATCCGCGCTCATCAATGTTGGTACGAGGTAATTTTGCAGTGCTGCAATCGGATCGCTCTCCCATTCAGCGGCGGTTTCTTCGTCAGATTTATAGTTTTGATTATCTGCACTCGAATGTCCTGAAAGACGCGGAACTGTTAGGCGCACAAAAGCAGAGCCGTTGCCTGTGCGAACATAGTTGACGGCGGTTTGGATGATGTCGGCCGATTCAGCCGGATCACAGCCATCCCCCTGCCAAATCCGCAAATTGCCATACGCCGCCAAATTATCAGCGATATTCGCGCCCGGATTTTGCAGTGGACTCTTAACCGAAATCGCATACCCGTTGTCCTCGATAAAAAATAAAACGGGCAGCTTGAGCGTCGTCGCAATGTTCAATGCCGACCAAAAGCCGTTGCTCGCCGTCGAGCCATCACCGCCATGCACGACCGAAATGCTGTCCGCTTTTTCAGATTCCCCCAACGTTTCCACACGATAGCGAATCGCCTGCGCCCAGCCAATTGACGGCGTGTACTGTCCGCCGACATCACCAACCATGGGCAGAACGGTCGCCCCTGCACGATTGGGCATGTTGTAGACGACACCGACATCGCGCCCATCTGTTGCACTACCCGCTTTTGCCAATCCCGCCGCAAACCCCTCTTCAATCGTCATCCCTAGCCCCAACATGAGCGGCCGAGAACGATAGTATGCGCTAACGCCATCAAAGCAATGCGTAAGCTGTTGACTAAGCAAGAGCTGCGATAACTCATGCCCGCTTGCTGAAAACTGATATTTGACAAACCCTTCGCGCTCCTCCATCTCGTCCATTGCACGAGAGGCCAGCGCAAGATAGGCGATCTGCTCCCAATCGTAGGCAGGATGAAGCAGTTGTTCGATGGGCGTTGAATTCAGCAAGGTTTCCATGATATTCTCCGTAAATGTTTCTTTTAGCTCAGATATTGTAATAATACGATACGTTATGTCAACGATGGGTACAATTTTGGTTTAGATTGGAACGATATGCTACTATACCATTGATGATGGTTGAGGATTTTAGCACGAGGATACTGCGATGAGTGACGCAAAAGAGAGCGTATTTGAAGCACGCATTAAACGCGGTGAGAAAATTGAAGCGGGTGATTGGATGCCAGAGGCATATCGTAAGCAGTTAATTCGCATGATTTCGCAACATGCACATAGCGAGATTGTCGGGATGTTGCCAGAAGGCAAATGGATTCCACACGCGCCATCACTACATCGCAAATTGGTGCTGATGGCGAAGGTGCAGGATGAGGCCGGGCATGGGCAGTATTTGTATCATGCGGCCGAATCACTCGGCATCACGCGGGATGAAATGACTCGCGCATTGCTCGAAGGGCGTGCCAAATATGCCAGTGTCTTCAACTATTCGGCCGATAGTTGGGCGGATGTCGGCATGATCGGCTGGCTGGTCGATGGTGCAGCCATCAAAAATCAGACGATGCTGGCACAATGCTCTTATGGCCCCTACTCGCGTGCGATGGTACGAATTTGTTCGGAGGAGACGTTTCATTTTAAGCAGGGCAAAGAGATGATCGTCCAATATGCGACAGAGGGAACACCAGCACAAAAAGAGCAGGTACAGGATTCACTCAACCGCTGGTGGTGGCCGACGCTGATGATGTTTGGCCCCCATGATGGCGAGTCGAAAAATACCCCGCAACTCGTCAAATGGGGCATCAAGACGAAAACAAATGATGAGCTGCGTCAAGAATTTGTCGATGAGACAGTTCCTGAATTGCACGCCATCGGCTTGACGGTTCCTGACCCCGATTTGCGTTACGACGAGGTAACTGGACACTGGGTTTTTGGAGAGATCGATTGGGATGAGTTTTGGCGTGTTGTAAAGGGGGATGGGCCACTCAATGCGAAACGGCTCGCGGCGCGACAAACGGCTTACGATGATGGGGCGTGGGTACGTGAGGCTGCCGTTGGGTTTGCGGAGCGGCAGCGTGAATTAGCACTGGTTTAGCTTGAAGCGGTGCGCGAACGATGCAAACGGACACGAAATTTTCTATAAAGCGTTGGATTGTTTTTAAGCAAGATACGGCACGCAAGCCACACCAGATGGTTGGCTCTGTTCATGCGGGGGATGCGGAGACGGCGTTGCTGGAGGCGCGGTCGGTGTTTGCCCGTCGGCCGAAAGTCCACAGCCTCTGGGTCGCGCCCGCAGAGAGCGTCGTCGATCTGACGCAGGAGGAACTCGCCGATTTTGAGCCGCCGCTTGCCGATGGCACAAAAGAAAGCTGGCATGTTTTTCGCAAGACGAGTCAGCGGCGGTCGATGACGTTTGTCGATTGGGTGGGGGAGGTTGAGGCGGAATCGGCCGAGATCGCCATCCAAACCGCCATTCGCACATTCAACGACAAAAAAACGGTCTGGACATGGCTCGTTGTCCCCGACTGTGCAATCGCACGCAGTGACGATGATGACATCGAAAGCTGGTTTGCCCCCGCTGCAACCAAAACCTATAAGCAGCAATCCCAATACGGATTTGTCGGTAAGGTTCGCAAAGGACGGAAGCAATGAGCAACGCGCTTGTAGAACGTCTGATTGCCTTCGCCGATGATGGCCTGATCTTGGCACATCGCAACGGTGATTGGATCGGATATGCCCCAATTTTGGAAGAAGATATTGCGCTGGCAAACTTGGCGCAGGACGAACTCGGTCAGGCGATGCTTTATTACGATATGGTGGAAAGCCTGACTGGTCAGACAGGCGACCAGTTGGCATTTTTTCGGGATGCGGCCGATTTCCGCAACGCCCAACTCGTCGAACTGCCCAAAGGGGACTGGGCGTTCACGATTTTGCGCCAATATCTCTACGATGCCTATCAGCACGTTCTCTACGCTGAACTAATCAGCAGTCGTTATCAGCCGCTTGCCGATGCGGCGGGGAAAATTCGCAAAGAAGAGTTGTACCATTTGCGCCATACACACGTTTGGGTCGCGCGGCTGGGGTTGGGGTCGAGGGAGGCGAACGGCCGAATGCAGCGTGCGCTCGACCAGCTTTGGCCTTACACAGCGCAACTATTTGCGCCACTCCCAACCGACGACACACTGATCTCAGATAAAATCATTCCTGATATGGCACAGCTTTTGCCGCGTTGGACGCAAATCGTCATCCCTCATCTTGAAGAATCCGAATTAAACATTCCTGACAGCCAGATGCTAGAGCTATCGCGGATGGAACACACAGCATATTTGGACACCTTGTTGGCTGAAATGCAGATGGTTGCACGCGCTGATCCCAATGCGAGTTGGTAAAAAAATGAACGATGAAACAATTTTAGTTGAGCAAACTGGCGGAGTCCTTGAGGTAACGCTCAATCGCCCTGAAAAGTACAACGCACTCAACACGCAGGTTTCCAACGAAATCGTCGCTGTGTGTGAACGTGCCGCGATGGATGACACGATTCGCTGCATTTTGTTGACAGGCGCGGGGCTTGGTTTGACAAAACGTTTGCTCAATCAATCTCTCTCCTCAACATTTGCTGAGTTGCAGAACGTCGTGGGGCATTCGGCCGATTACCGCGAAGGAGTCGCCGCCTTCTATGAAAAACGCGCCCCCAACTTTCAAGGTAAATGATGCGCTACGAAGATTATCAACACGTCCTCTTTGAGAAACGCGATCCCAACATTCTCTGGTGTACGCTCAATCGCCCAGAGGTTTTGAATGCGGCCGACCGTCGCCTGCATACTGAGTTTGTCGAGCTATGGAAAACGGTCGATGCTGACCCGACCGTTCATGCCGTTGTCATCACGGGCGCAGGACGCGCATTCTCGGCCGGTGGCGATCTGGGCATGGTCGAAAATGCGTATCGCAACTACGACGAAATCATTCGCATTTTGAATGAGGCACGTGATCTCGTCTACAACATGCTGCACTGTGACACGCCAATTATCACGGCGATCAATGGGGCAGCGGTGGGGGCAGGCTTGGTGATTGCGTTGTTGGCGGATATTAGTATTGCGGCCGACAATGCTCGTTTGGCAGACGGGCATGTGCGTATGGGTGTCGCAGCCGGCGATCACGCCGCGATCATCTGGCCTCTGTTGTGCGGGATGGCGAAGTCAAAATACTATCTGATGACGAGCGATTTTGTGAGCGGCAAAGAGGCGGAGCGCATGGGATTGGTGAGCTTATGCGTGCCGCAGGAGGAGTTGCTGGATAAGGCGATGAGCGTAGCAACAGACATCGCCACAGGCCCACGCCACGCGATTAAATTCACAAAACGCGCCCTCAATCAGTGGCTTTTGCAAGCCAGCCCAATTTTTGACCATTCGCTGGCGTTGGAGATGCTGGGCTTTTTCTCTGAGGATATGATGGCGGGCGTGCAGGGGGTTCGAGAGAAGAAGCGTCCACACTATCCATCGAGCGATCAGGCTGGGTTTTAGCGATGGTATCGGCCGAGCAGATTTGGGAACTACTAGAAGCCGTCAAAGACCCCGAAATCCCCGCGATCTCGGTGGTGGAGTTGGGGATTGTGCGAGATGTACAGGTGGGAGATGACGGGGTAACAGTGACGATTACGCCGACGTTTTCAGGGTGTCCTGCGCTGAACGTAATGACAAATGACATTAGGGACAAGCTACGTGAGGAGGGGTTCGACTCGGTAGACGTGCAGACAGTGCTGGCTCCTGCATGGACGACCGACTGGATATCGGCCGAAGGCAAGCGCAAACTCAAAGCGTTCGGTCTCGCCCCACCACGTCAACACGATGGTAATATCGTCATGACCTTTTTCGACGTGATCGCCTGCCCCCATTGTGATTCCAAAAATACAACCTTGCAGAATAGCTTTGGCTCAACCCTCTGCCGCGCTATTTGGACATGTCTTGATTGCCAAGAAACGTTTGAACAGTTTAAGCCAATCTAACGACGCTCATCATCCAGTCGCCCAAGCGTTGCGCGACCCCTCGCCATAGATGACGGGGAAGTGGGGACCGGCAAACGGATCGCCATCTTTGCCGCTGAGAAGACCGACGTTGTAGTGGGCATCGGCCGCCGTGCCAGCACGATAGCGTGTGCCATCCGGCATCATGTGGGCGACCATCGAGACACGTGGCGAGTCTGTCTGATTCGGCCGACTGCCATGAATCGTCAAACAGTGATGGAAACTGACCTGTCCCGCCTTTAGGATCATGGGAACCGTCTCAAACGGTTTGCCTGAAACAGACTCAATTTGTTGTTGAAGTGCATCTAAGTCTTGCGCGAAGAAGTCGCTCGCGCCCAACAGTCCCCATTGGTGGCTGCCCGGAACCATCTCGACGCAACCATTTTGCTCATCGACATCGACGAGCGCGATCCACGCGGTCAGCATGTTCGACGCATCAGAGCATTGCCAATAGTGATAATCCTGATGCCAGCCGACGGCGTTCGCCTGCTTGCCTTTTTGTGGCGGTTTGTGCAAAAGCTGATCGTGCCAGAGGCGAATTCCGGAGACTTGCGCGAGTTGGGCGGCAATTCGGCCGATTCTCTCACTCAATACCAACTTTGCCAACATGCTGTTCGCCATGTACGCATAGTCGATTTTGACAAGCGACGTGATCGGCTCAGGCTCCCAGCCAATGCGTCCGGGCGGGGTGAAAAGCGTGTTGTATTTGCCATGCACTACTTGAGCATGATTCTCTCGAAAAGCCGCCAACTCTTCGTCTGAGAACAATTTTGGTGCGATCCAATAGCCATTTTCTGCATAAAATGCAATATCTTCTGGGGTCAATGTCGTCGTGTGGTTTTCCATTTTTCGTCCTCGTTACTGAATTTCACAGAACGATTGTCCGCCAATTGTTGACACCACACAAGAAATGGATATAAACCGCCTCATGAAGTGATTAAAATGTAAGGAATTACGCCTTATGTTGACATGCTGAGACATTAGCAGTTAAAACATGCGCTTTTGAGAGCGTGAGGAGAAGAATATGAAAATTCGATTTTTGTGGTTGTTTGCATCTTTGTTGGCAGTCATCATCACCGCGTGCGGTGCGCCAGAGCCAGAACTACCCCCCGTGCGGGTCGCTTTGCCGACGGCGGAGACAGGCGGCGAAGCAAACGTAGAACCCGTCGTTGAGCAGCCTGCCGCGACAGCTCAACAGACGTTGACCGTTTCCTTTCCCGGCGACAATCGGCAAGAGGCGATGCAACAAATCATCGATAGCTTTATTGCCAAGAAGGCCGGTGAAGGTGTATTGGTGACAATTCAAACCAACCAGCCAACAGATGGGTATTACGACCAAGTTTTACTTGACTTTAGTGCGGGAGTCGGCCCCGATGTGCTGTCATTGAGCGCGGAGGGGATTCCGGAGTTTGTTTCGGCCGATTACCTGCAACCACTCGATGATCGTCTCGCTGCATGGGAAGGCTGGGCAAATTTCCCAGCCGGAATGCAAGAGATGCCGCGTTATAATGGCAGCACTTATGCCGTCATGTACGACACCGATACGCGCCTCATCTACTATCGCACTGACCTATTTGCACAAGCTGGTTTGCCAGTCCCATGGAACCCCACCTCATGGGATGATGTTCTCGGTGCGGCGACGCAACTGCGCGACATGACAGATATTCCCTATCCGATGATGATCCAATCGGGGTCAGTTTGGGGTGAGGCGACCACGATCAGCGGTGTGCTGATGTTGCTACATGGCGCGGGTGGCACGCTGCTCGATACGGCCGATCGCAAATGGGTTGTCGAAAGCCCAGAGTTACTCAACTCGCTCAAGTTTTACGAGAACGTTTTTGTAAACGGCCTCTCAAACGCAGACATCTTTATGGAGCCTGAGCCATGGGTGCCGTACTTGCAGGAAGGATTCCCGAATGGGCAAGTGGGACTATTTATCGGCGAAAGTTTCTTCTGGGGACTCTACGCGCCAGAAGGTGCTTGGGGGATGGCAAATCGTGATGAGGTTGTCGGTTGGGCGCCAATGCCAGCCCAAACCCCCGGCACAGCACTCGGTGGACGCGACTTTATCGGTGTTGGTGGTGGTTGGGGTTGGTCAATGGCAAAAGGTTCTCAAAACCCAGAACTCGCATGGGAATTTATTCAGTTTATGACCAGTGCAGACTCAATTTCGCGCTACACAAACGCGATGGGGTCAATTCCTGCCCGCTCGGATGCACCATCAGATGAAGCATTCTATGTCGAACTGGGAGAAGCCGTTTTGCCTTATCAATCATTCCGCCCCGCTGACCCAGATTATGCACTTGTCTCAGAGCAGATTCAGCTTGCGACGGACAAAATTATGTTGGGGCAGGCGACGGCCGACGTTGCAATGCAAGAGTTTGCCGCGGCCGTTGAAGGGCTATTAGGCGCGGACAAAGTGAAGCGCGTAACACCTTAATTCCAGAGGTTCCACCTTCCTGAAAGGTGGAACCTCTCGTTATGATTAGCAATCGAAACACTTTACAGCCAGCCCGTCTAATCCCCACAGATAGACCCTCAAATCGCCCACGATCAAACAGACGGGATTCGCCTTCCCAGCCACCCAAAAATAGTCTCGTTAGCCGTCATCGTCTCACTGAACTCTCGCTGCTGCTGTTTATGCTGCCAGCGTTGTTGGTTGTCGTCGTCTTTGTGATCGTCCCAACAGTTTGGGCGATCATTGTCAGCTTCACCAATCAGAGTCTCATCGGCCCCGCTGCCCAAAACCCTGAATTTATCGGCATTGCCAACTATGTGCGCCTCATCGCCGACAAGCAGTTTTGGAACTCGCTCGAAATCAGCTTTATCTTTGTTCTTTTTTCGGCCTTAATCGGGCAGTTCTTTATCGGGCTGGCACTCGCCGTTTTGTTGCGCCGCGCCAATATCGTGACGCGCAGCCTAATTGGCGGGAGCGTGCTGCTGGCGTGGGTTGTGCCAGAAATCGTGGCGGCGTATATTTGGGCAAGCATGTTTAGCGCACGGGCGGGGGCGGTCAATCAACTGCTCATCGCGGCCGGATTTACGGGTATTCGTTGGCTAATCGACATGCCACTGCTCGCCATCATCATCGCCAATATCTGGCGTGGAACGGCGTTCAGTATGCTGCTCTTTTCTTCCGCCCTAGAGACGATTCCGGGGGAAGTTATTGACGCGGCCGAAGTCGATGGCGCATCCGGTTGGCAAAAATTCCGCCTCATCACCGTCCCAATGATCCGTTACACCATTCTGCTCGACATCATTTTACTGACGATGGGGACATTTGCCGTATTTGGCCTCGTTTATGCGTTGACGAATGGAGGGCCGCTTTTCCGCAGTGAGGTGATGGGTGTCTACATCTATCGCAACGCCTTCCAGTTCCGCGATATTGGCTATGGCTCGGCCGCCTCAACCGTTATGCTCGTCATCAACTTGGTGCTGGCACTCTTCTATTTGCGCTTTTTGAAAGTGGACATAAATGAGTAGAAGCGTTGCCACTTCCTCCCCATGATTTTACTGAGTCGCTTCGGCCGATTTCTTTTCTACGCCATCATTTTTCTTTTCTTCGCCGCGCCACTGTCGTGGCTGCTGCTCTCGTCCATCGACGGTACGCCGACAACTGGCTGGAATCTCCCTAGCCCTGTCACGACCGCCAACTACACCGAGCTTTTTGCTGAGGGTGACATCTATCTCTGGCTAACCAATAGCTTTATCCTCGCCTTTGGTACGATGATCGCCACCGTTATCCTCTCCACGCTGGCTGCCTATCCGCTCTCTCGCGTTCACTTTCGCGGCAAAACGGCGTTTATGTATATCCTTTTGCTCGCTCGTGTCATGCCGATTGCGGCCGTTATTGTCCCCATCTTCAGCATTGCCGTCTTCCTCAACCTCATCAACAAATTTAGCGGCGCAATCCTACTGTTCACCGCAATGCAACTACCCATTTCGCTCTGGATTATGAAGGGGTTTGTGGACAGCATCCCGATTCAACTAGAGGAGTCGGCATGGCTTGACGGGTGCAGTCGCTTCTCCGCGCTTGTTCGCATCGTCTTTCCGCTGATGGGGCCGGGGGTCGCGGTAGTTGGTCTATTTGCCTTTCTAGGCGCATGGGGTGACTTTCTCATTCCGCTTGTCTTGCTGCGCTCCCCTGATAAATTCCCAATCGCCATGGGGCTATTTCGCGCCTTCGACAGTCGAGGCAATGCGGATTTTGGTATGTTGACCGCCCTCGCTGTCTTCTACAGCGTGCCATCAATTGTCCTTTATCTATTTGCGCGGCAATATCTAGTGAAAGGTTTGATGGGCGGTGGGGTCAAGATGTAGGTCAGGCACATTGCCAATAATGTATCTAATTTATGCCGTAAAAAATGATTCAAACGGGTTAATATAGGCAGATGCGACAAAATGTACAATAAACTGTTCAAAAGGAATTATTGAATGAAAATAAAATATATATTGATGCTCTTGTTAATAGCTGCCCTCTTGGTTGCATGTGGTGGTGGGGATGAGCCTGCGGCCGCGACAGAAGCCCCTGTGGCGACAGAGGAGCCAACAAAACCAGTGGAGCCGACTGCTGAACCTGAGCCAACGGACGAGCCTGAGCCGACTGCTGAACCTGAACCAACGGACGAGCCTGAGCCGACTGCTGAACCTGAGCCAACAGACGAGCCTGAACCGACTGCTGAACCTGAGCCAACAGATGAGCCTGAACCAGCAGGGATCGCATTGCCAGAATTAGTCCAGATTGATGAGGCGGGTGTGTCTGTGAACATACCAGAGGGATATAGCGTGCAGATTTTTGGGGAATCGGCCGAGATCGCCCCACCCGACGCAACCACCCCGCAAGATGGCGCGTTTTTGGTCAGCGGCTCTCTGTATCAGGAAGACGAAACGTTTGAAACAATCCGCACAGACCTGAGTGAGTCGCTCACTGACTTCAATGAAGTTGGCGAACCACAGCCATTTGAAGGCGCGGCCGGCGACGCATTCTACGTCGATTTTGCCCATGAGGAAGATGGGGAATCGCTTGCTGGGCGTGTCGTTGTCATCGACCAAGAGAACCAAGCCGCCATTTTATTTGGCTTAGGCGGTGATGAGGCGTGGGAGATGCTGGCTGAAACCTTTGACGCAGTTGCTCGAACGGTCGAATTTTTCGAGCCAGTTGTCAGCGTGGAAGAGAGTCGCCTGGAGGATGAGGCGACAACGGATGACACATCGGCCGATGACGATGCAACAGATGAGGGGCAAACACAGAGCAATGAGCAACCTGCAACAGCCGTTGTCGTTGGCGATGGTGAACCCGGCATGGCCTGTTTTAGCGCACGTGGCGATGGGTTAACCTGCTTGCTCGCTGATGGCACATGGCAGCAGATTACAGAAGACAACTCACAAATCGGCAGTGATTACGTCACAGCAATGACGGCGTGTAATGGCGCGATTTTGATGGGACATACCAGCGGATTGTCGCGCTATGATGGGAGTGCATGGCAAGAGTACAACGACGGCTGGGGCGTTTCATCTCCCGATGATCTCGCTTGCGACGCAAACGGTGGTATTTGGGTCGCCCATTTTAGAGGGATTTCCTACTTTGACGGCAGTGCGTGGACGACATTTTCATCTGATGATGTTCTCGGCGGCGAGACGCTCGTGTATGCGGTTGAAATCTCGGCCGATGGAACCGTCTGGGTCTTGACATCTGCCTCCATTGCCAGCTATGACGGCAGTACATGGACAACCTACACGGAAGCAGATGGACTGGGTGATAGATATTTCTTTGCAGACATGACGCTCGATGCAAACGGAACGGTCTGGGCTGCCCATAGCAACGGCTTGCTTTATCTTGAAGACGGTGCGTGGATTGAGGTTGAAAGTCCGGGTCATATTACGCCAGAGAATATCATAGCGACGGCCGATGGCGGCAAATGGGTTGGCACGTTTGACGACGGCATTCTCATTTTCAATGGGGCGACGACGACACGCATTGACCGAGCCAACGACAACATTAGTTCAGATGCCATCGAGTCACTCGCAAGTGATGATTCAGGCCGCCTATGGGTTGGCACGGAGTATGGCCTTAACATCTGGAACGGTTCTGAATGGACTATCTATGATATGGATAGCAGTGATTTGATGAACAATTCGGTCGATTCAATTGCCATTGTTGGCGGTGGCCCAGCGTTACCATCCCACGTTGACAAAGCAAATGGTGGACTAGTTGGCACTGTTACGGAAAACGACGCACCTGTCGCGGAGTCACGTGTTGAGCTATGCGTTGAGGCAATCTACAGTCGCTTCGATGGTGACACGCCTTGTGACGGACAACCCCTCTCCTTCCAAACAGTCACCGATGCGGATGGCGCATTTGTCTTTGAGGACATTCCCGTTGGAAACTATCTCATCGTGGTCGAAACGAGCGATAGCTGGGCAAAGATGACAACTGATTTTGGCTTCGGTTCAGAATTCACACCTGTCGCCGAAGGGGAAACGACGGATGTAGGCGAGTTGAGAATCGAAGTTGAAGAATAGAAACCAAAAACGGGGTTACTCACAGGAGCCTCGTTCTTAGTGTAGATGTTTACTTAGTGAACGCGAAACTCGCACATGCACATTTTTCTTTGGCCTGAGAAATTGTTACAATTTGTCGTTGACTTATTCACAGACGAATTGGAGCAAATCTAATGGCAAAGAGCAAAAAAGGCGCACGGATCGTCATTCGCATGATGAGTACCGAAAGTGGCCACATGTACATCACCTCTAAAAATCGGCGCAATGATCCAAGCCGTATGGAGTTGAAAAAATACGATCCATACTTGCGTCGTCATGTCGTATACCGCGAAAAGAAATAGCGATATATTTTGTCGAAACAGATATAAGAGACCGTCGGTAACAGTTGTTATGGGCGGTTTTTTGTTTTACGGGTAAACTCAAAAGATATGAGTCAAAAAAGTAGCAGTGAACAACATCGACAGTGGGCGGCCGAGCAGCAGAAGGTTGTCTCATTTGGCATTGTCACCGTCAGCGACAGCCGCACGCATGAAACAGATACAAACTATCATTATCTTCGACCGACAATTACGCAGCTAGGACATCGCGTCGCTGGCTATCGGCTAGTCAAAGATGAGCCTGTGCAGGTCGTTGAGGCACTTGAGGAGATGGTTGGGCTAGGCGTGCAGATTGTGCTGTTCAATGGTGGCACGGGAATCTCAAAACGTGACCGCACCTATGATGCCCTATCACGCAAGCTAGAAAAGACGTTGCCCGGTTTCGGCGAGCTATTTCGCATGTTAAGCTGGGAGCAGGTTGGCTCGGCCGCCATGCTCTCACGCGCAACCGCAGGAGTCTATCAGGGTACTGTCATCATTTCCACGCCGGGGTCACCCAAAGCCGTCCGGTTAGCTTGGGAGAAGCTCATCGCGCCCGAATTGCAGCATCTCGCTTGGGAAGTGGGGCGATAGTCAGATTTGATCGTCAATGATCACGAGCTTCTGACGCACTGCCTCTTGAATTAGTGCGGGTAGATCATTGACACCAAGTTTTCTCATACAGCGACTGCGATGTTTCTCAACTGTTTTAATGCTGATTTTCAACTTTTGCGCGATTTGTGCATTTGTGTTCCCCTCCGTCACTAAATTTAGAATTTCATGCTCACGCGGCGTAAGGCGCTGTTTGTCAATGTTGGCAGTGCGCTTTGGGAAACAAGTTTCTATGATCGACTGTGATATACGCGGACTGATAAATGTGTGGCCTTTGCTGGCTGAACGAATCGCCAGCAGCAGTTCTTCGGTCGCAGCATCTTTGACCACAAACCCATAAGCACCTGCCTGAATGGTCTTTTGAACTAACTTTTCATCATCGTGAGATGAAATGATGACGATTGGGATCGCCTTGTTGAGCTTCTCAACCACATCGATCCCTGTCAGCTTTGGCATAGAAACATCCACAACGGCCACGTCGGGGTTTTTTGTGTGTAGTAATATCAGGGTTTCTTCCCCATTCTCGGCCTCACCAACCACCTCAATATCATCGACTTCGGAGAGCAGTGAAACAATCCCCTGCCGAATCAGTGCGTAATCATCAGCTATGATTGTACGGATCATAAAAATTTCCCTTTGTCAAAAGTATGATTGGTAGTTTGCCCGCAAATTACATATTGCGTCGATACTGTCCACCTACCTCAAATAGCGCATCTGTGATCTGCCCCAATGAGCTGACTTTCACGGTCTCTATCAAGCCATCAAACAGATTCTCATTCTGCACGGCAAGCTGCTGTAATTGTGCTAACTGTGCTTGTGACTTTTCTTCATTTACGTCTTGAAAGACATGTAAATTTGTGATCTGTCGCTGCTTTTCTGCATCCGTTGCGCGAATGACCTCATTGGGCGTGACGGTCGGGGAACCATCAGCAGAGAGGAAAGTGTTCACGCCGATGATGGGCATATCACCGCTGTGTTTCAGTCGCTCGTAATAGAGGGATTCCTGCTGAATTTTGCTGCGCTGATACATCGTTTCCATCGCGCCCAGCACGCCACCCCGTTCTGTCAGCCGATCAAACTCTCGCAACACGGCTTCCTCAACCAGATCAGTCAGCTCCTCAATGATAAAAGACCCCTGCATTGGATTTTCATTCTTTGCTAACCCCAACTCACGGTTAATAATCAACTGGATTGCCATTGCACGGCGCACAGATTCTTCTGTAGGGGTCGTAATTGCCTCGTCATAGGCGTTGGTGTGCAGCGAATTGGTGTTATCGTAGATGGCGTAGAGGGCTTGCAGCGTCGTGCGAATGTCGTTAAAGCCAATCTCTTGGGCGTGGAGCGAGCGTCCCGATGTCTGGATGTGGTATTTGAGCTTTTGAGCGCGTTCGCCTGTGCCGTATTTGAGCTTTAACGCTTTTGCCCAGATGCGGCGGGCAACTCGGCCGATAACCGCATACTCTGCATCCAGCCCATTTGAGAAAAAGAATGAAAAGTTGGGCGCAAACTTGTCGATGTCCATGCCGCGCGAGGCGTAGTATTCGAGGAACGTGAACCCATTCGCCAGCGTGAAGGCGAGTTGCGAAATCGGGTTTGCCCCCGCTTCCGCCATGTGATAGCCAGAAATCGAGACAGAGTAAAAGTTTCGCACGTTGTGGTCGATAAAGTATTGCTGCACATCCCCCATGATCCGCAGCGAAAATTCCGTCGAGAAGATACACGTGTTTTGTGCCTGATCCTCCTTCAAGATGTCGGCCTGCACCGTTCCGCGCACTTTGGACAGCGTTTCGGCTTTGATACGCTCGTAGATGTCGGCCGACAAAACCTCATCTCCCGTCACCCCCAGCAATAACAGCCCCAATCCATCATTGCCTTTTGGTAACTCCCCATGATAACGGGGACGCGCTGTGCCGGTCTCATCATATTTTCCCCGCAAAATCGTTTCGACCTGTGCCTCAAGACCATTTGCGCGGATATAAAGCTCACACTGCTGATCGATGGCAGCATTTAAGAAGAAGGCGAGGATTGTCGCGGCTGGGCCATTGATCGTCATGCTGACGCTGGTGTTGCGGTCGCAGAGATTGAAGCCGCTGTATAGCTTTTTTGCGTCGTCCAGCGTTGGAATGCTCACGCCAGAGTTGCCAACCTTGCCATAGATGTCAGGGCGTGGGGCGGGATCATTGCCGTAGAGCGTGACTGAATCAAAGGCGGTTGAGAGCCGTTTGGCTGGCATTCCGAGCGAGACATAGTGGAAGCGGCGGTTTGTCCGTTCAGGGCTGCCCTCGCCGGCAAACATGCGGGTTGGGTCTTCGGCCGAACGCTTAAACGGATAGACTCCCGCCGTAAATGGAAAGTAACCGGGGTAATTCTCCTGCATTGCCCAGCGCAGCTTGTCGCCGTCTGCGCTAAATTTTGGCACACCAATGCGCGGAATTTGGTTGCCCGAAAGAGAGGTTGTATGTGTCTCCACGCGAATATCACGACCGCGCACCTGATATGTAAACGTTTCCTCTCGATAGCGTCGCTGTAGCTCATCCCAGCTTCGCAAGATGTCTAGGCTTGCTTTGTCGAGTTCTTCTTGTTTGTTTTGTGCCAGCGTGTTGAGGGATTGATTGTTTTGGATTAGTTCGGCCGCCTTCAACAAACTCTGCCGCTCATTAGCGATACGCGCCTGATCGAGAACGCGCTCGTCATACGCACGAATCGTCTCCGCAATCTCGGATAGATAACGCACCCGTCGCGGCGGAATGATATAAATTTTCTCCGAATCACCGCCCGACAAATCTAGGTTAGAGCGCAGAGCAGAATTTGTCGCTTCTGCAATCGTTTGCATCACAGCGCGATAAAGCTGATTCGTGCCGGGATCGTTGAATTGGCTCGCAATTGTGCCAAACGCTTTGATATCGTCAGCATCTGCATCCCACAGCCCACGATTGCGCTGAATTTGCTTCTTCACGTCGCGCAGTGCATCCTGTGCGCCCCGTTTGTCGAACTTGTTGATCGCCACAACGTCGGCAAAGTCGAGCATGTCGATCTTCTCAAGCTGCGAAGCCGCGCCAAACTCAGGGGTCATCACGTAAAGCGATACGTCGGATAGATCGACGATGGCTGTATCAGATTGACCAATTCCTGATGTCTCTAAGATAACAAGATCAAAAGGGGCTGCTTTGAGCAACTCGATCACGGTTGGCAGACTTTGACTGACGGCGAGGTTACTCTGGCGCGTGGCGACCGAGCGCATGTAGACGCGCTCATTGTAGACGCTGTTCATGCGGATACGGTCACCGAGCAGTGCGCCCCCCGTGCGCCGCTTTGTCGGATCAACGCTGACGATGGCAAGCTGCTTGTCGGGAAAATCGAGCAAGAAGCGGCGCACGAGTTCATCAACCAAAGACGATTTGCCCGCGCCGCCGGTGCCGGTAACGCCTAAGATGGGGGTGTTTGATAGGTGAGGGGTTGGAATATCGGCCGATGACAATGCACCATTTTCAACGGCCGAGATCACTTTGCCAAGTGCAAGGGCATCGATCTGCTTGGTAAGCGTTGCAATGTGACCAACAGGGCGAGAGGCATTGCCAATAGCACGATTGACCCACAACGCCATGTCATCGCCGAGTTCGCCCGTGCGAAAATCAGCTTGTTCGAGCAAATCGTTAATCATGCCTTGCAACCCCATCGCTCGACCGTCATCTGGCGAATAAAGCCGATCAATCCCATATGAATGCAGTTCATCGAGTTCTTCCGGCAAAATTGTACCACCGCCACCACCAAACAGCTTGATTTGCGGTGCGCCATTGTCGCGCAGCAAATCGTAAGCGTATTTGAAAAACTCGATGTGACCCCCTTGATAGGATGTGATTGCAATCGCCTGTGCATTCTCTTGAATAGCTGTATTGACAATTTGCTGGACGGAGCGATCATGTCCCAAATGGATGACCTCAACGCCGCTACTTTGCAAGATGCGGCGCATGACGTTGATCGCGGCATCATGTCCATCAAACAGGCTGGCAGCGGTGACGATGCGGATATTGTTTTTGGGATTGTACGGCTTTTTCATTTGTAAAAACTCCTTTGGATGAAGGATGAAAGAAGACTTAAATCCGATTATGTTCATTCCTTTTTGGTGCGAAGAGGCAGTTGCTCAAAGCGATTTTCATCCACATTTTTGCGCGTTTTTAGCGGATCGAAAATCTGACCATTCATGGCGACATAGACACCGGCGGGCAAAAGCTGTAGTGCGGCAATGGCATAGCCAATGTTGAAAATAGCGTCCGTGACGCGAAAGCGGGCAGGCTGCATTGACCCGACTAACACAATCGTTTTGCCACCGACATCGCCCAGCGCACGGGCTGTGTCCACCATCGTGTCTGTTCCATGTGTGATGAGAACTTTGTCGCACGCATCGCCCATGATTGTTTCCACGATTAAGGCGCGATCTTCATCGGTGAGGTCAAGGCTGTCCTTTTGCATAATCGGCCGAACCTCATACTCAAACACCACGTTTGCATCATCTAACAAATGCCCAATCTGCGGTGCCCCCACCTCAAAGCTGCTTTTTGCGTCAAAGTAAATTTTATCAATTGTGCCACCCGTCGTAAAAATCTTGATCATTGCATCGTCCTTTCAGGAAAAACACGTCGCCAGAAATTTGTTTGTAACACGTTATCAGGATCACAGCGTTGCTTCAATAGCCGAAAGCGTTGAATCACCTCATCTCCCAAATAGGCTCGTGCCACCTCTGGACGCAACACGCTATCTTTTGCGGGATAAAAGCGGCCGCCGGCATCCAAAACGAGCGCGTCGAGCGATTGGCAGAGTTCAACGACTGCTTGCCGATTGCTGTCTGTCACCTGATAGTCGAGCGCAAAGGAGTAGCCGTCTAGCCCATGCGTCATGAGGAACGGATCGGGGCGATGGCGTTTGAGAACGCCAAGATAGGGCGCGAGTTTACGCTGTTGGCTGATCTGCAAAATGCGGCGAAAGGCGATTTCAGCCTTATCAAACGGCACAAACGGCTGATATTGAATCAGCCCCTTTACGCCGGCCGCTTTCTCCCAGCCCGGAAAATAGTTGAGCAAAAAGTGAAACTGCGCGTGTGGTTGCTGATAACTGTCGCCATCTTTGAGCCAACTCGACCAATACTTTGCCCTATTGACAAATGGCACACCTGTTTGATTGAAAAACGGCCGCATAAACCGCCACATCGCGGAACGCGGCACGATACCAAATAGCGTGTCGCTCAAATGTTGTGCATCGAGCCGTAACGTTTGTTCGGGGTAGGGGTCTTCATTGGGTGGCAAATAGTTGCCAACATGGATCTCACCGCGTCCCGTCGCCACGCCTTGAGCTGTTGTATCGACCCAGCCGACGAGGTAATCGCTGGTCGGCATCAGTCGCTCAAATTCGGCAAACATGTCGCCCAAGCTGCCACAATTGACCACTGAGACGTTGAGTAAACCCGAATAGACGCGCTTCATCTGTAACGTGACCGACGTGAAGCAGCCCAGCACCCCAAAGCCACCGATTGCAGCGTAAAATATATCCTCATTTTTGCTGCGACTACACGTGATCGTTTCACCGTTGGGCAGCAGGAACTCAAATTCAAGAATGTGATTGCCAATTGTGCCAGCTTTATAGGCATTTTTGCCATGCACGTTCATGGCAGCCGCGCCACCAATCGTGACGTGCATCGTGCCTGTGCAAACTGGCGGCCACCAACCATCTGGCAGCACATATTCCCAGAGGTCGCGCAGCCGTACACCGGGTTCGGCCGTTACAACACCCGTTGTCGCATCCCACGCTAAAATGCGCGTCATGCGCGTCAAATCGAGAACGATGTTACTTTCATTGCAGGCTGCATCGCCATAGCTGTTGCCGCCCCCACGTAACCCGACGGACAATTCTTTTTGACGTGCGAATGTGAAAATGTTGGCAAGTTCTGCCGTGTCTGTCGGCCGAAAAACCCAGCCCATCGTCGCACTCGCCTTGCCCCACGGCATGACCTTCTCTAACTTTCCATCTGTCAATGCAACTTGCAACTTGTAACTCCTCTTTAGTTAAGGATGAAGGATGAAATTGCATCACATCCTGTCACACCTTCGGGGTGCGCTGCTGGCGCGTGTTGTCATCTCAAATACGTAACCGTCTGAAAATGAAGGACGGAATATGCTGAATAATTAACATTACATACCGCCAACGTGCCGGTGTGTAGACGACCTGCCTACCTTTGGCAACGGCCTCACGGATTTGGCGTGCCGCATCGTCAGGTGTGATGACCCAGAATGTTTTTGCGGCATTTTCGAGCAGTCGCGTTTGTACAAAACCGGGCTTGATCGTCGTCACCGTCACGCCCTTTTTAGCGACGCGATTGCGGAGCGATTCAAGATAGATGCTGAGGCCACCCTTGCTTGTGTGATAGCCGGGAAAGGCAGCGCGACCCCGATCTCCCGCGACGGACGAAATGCCAACGATGTTGCCGCTGCCAGCACGCTCAAAGCGCAAAGCTGCCTGATTGAGCCACGCCATCGCGCCGAGCAGATTGGTTTCGATCATGGCGCGGTCTTTTTCAAAGTTAAACTCATTTTCGGCGACAGGGGGCTGAATGCCAGCGACGTAAACAATGATGTCAAGACCGCCTAGACCGCTGCAAATTTTCTGGAAAAGGTCGGGAACGGCCGCAAAATTGGTGACATCATGCGGGTAAGGTTGAACGGTCGGATAGTCGGCCGAAAGCGTCTCAAGGGCTTCCATACGACGTGCTAGCGCGGCCACACGTGCGCCGCTTTTCGCGTATTGTGTGGCAAGTGCGCGGCCGATGCCCGATGATGCACCGATGATAAGGACACGCTGTGGGGTTTCTAGGGGTCGGGTTGATTGAGAGTTCAAAATGTCTTCTTAACTGGTTAGACGAAGGGGCGAAGTGGTATGGTGGCGAAGTAATAAACAATCGAGACTTTAACATTTTCTCGATTTCACAACCGCGTAGCGTCTACTAGTTTTAATGGTGATCGTCGTAATCTATTTCCCGCTCATCATGCCTTCGGGTCATTTTCCCAGCTACTGTCAGGTTTGACAGGCTCATCGTCTTCATGAACGCTGGCGTAATCGGGATAGTCGCTGTTTGCAAGTGCGCGGATGATAGTTCGCTCGGCCGATTTTGCCAATAACTTTGGATCATCATTCGCTGTTGGCATCATTTCATCTAAAATGATCACTTTCGCCTTTGTTTTCCACGTCCGCGCATGTCGCCACAGCACATGATAGATTGTCTCATCCTTCCACTTCAATTTCCAGAAAGAGTCATAAACGATAGCCACCAGCAGATAGGGTTTTTGCGCTTCTTGTGCCAGCTCAAATGCGCCATAGCGGAATGGCGCGATGCCCGGTTTGCCATCGAGCATTCCTTCTGGGTAGATGACGATGGGTGGGTAAGATGTTTCACCACGCAGTTGTTGGCGCACGCGGGCGCGGTCGTTTTTGTCACGCCGTTCCATGTACGTGACACCGAGGGCGGTTCCCATTCGGCCGATAAATGGAATTTTCTTGACCTCAATCGCAGCCAAAAAGCGCACAGGCGTGGCACTGACTATCAGCACAGTGTCCAGATAAGTGTCATGTGTCGGGAAGATAAACCCAACGTGTTTCCGCAGTCGCGCACGCTCTGTCACCTCAACTTGCACATTCATAACGTGGTTGAACAGTCGCGCGGAAAACAACGCGACCCACTGTGCCAAGTTCGCGCCGCCAATTTTTATGGGAAGTAAGCCACCCACCCACATTAGCACCATCCCTAAAAACAGGATGGGAAGAAGGATAATCAGGCGTATTATTGCAATTACAATCATCTTGTTACCCCTCTTGTTTAAGGTAAGTGGGGGGTTGAAAAAAGCGGCATCTAGTCCAAAATAGAGTTCGATAAAAACAAAAAGTTGAACGAGGACACCGCAATGGTTCAAATGTTACCCGTATTTGAATATTTAGTAAAGACGATGCCAGTCGGCACAAATCTAGCCCTATTACACCTGATGTGTGCGATAGCAAGTGGGGCATTCTTGTCGAATCGAGGGTCGGCGCATGGGGCATTGGCAACAATAGGATTGGACAAGGGAGGGGTGCAACCGGATGAGGTGGCAGTCTTAGATGGCGGCTTCAAATTGGCAGCAGTCCAAGCGGCA
>CAYMGE010000099.1:0-22144 GCA_964389925.1 uncultured Ardenticatenaceae bacterium | reverse complement strand
CTATGGTAGACTACTTCCCTCGCTTTGACTACCCCCATTTTTTGGGAAGATACGATCATACTAACAAAGCAGCGCGTTACACAGGCACTTACACCATTGAGTATTATAATTTTTGTCGCAACATGGTTTGTGTTAGTGATATGGTTCACCGTATTACTTGAGAGGTGGCAAATTTCATTGAATGTTCCAGCTACATTCAACGCTGAATTGTCGTTGTGGAGACGAGGTGTTTTGACTGTCTTGGCTCTAATCGCTTATACTCTACCCACTAGTCGCCTTGTATCGGCCGCTGTCTTTGCTTTACCCTTCGTGATCATTCCACTGAGTGCTAGCTGGCAGCGACCTACACGAATACCGTTAATTTTGGTGCTTGCTTCTGTCGTTAACAGCCTATTCTTCATCTCTCAACTGATTATCGACCAGTTAACAATGGGGCTACCTACTCAAATCAGTGTACAAGGAATTGCATGGTTGATCAGCTATATTATGGGAGTTTTTATCTTACTGATTTGGACAAGATAACATCCAAATTATGCAAATCAAGCAAACACACCGAATCATGGTCAATCGCAATGGATTCCTATGTTTAGCTTCTGCGGGGGAATCATTATTCTAACTCGAGTGTTGTGAATTTAGTCCTTGACAAGTCGTGAAAACCGTGCGTTGCGAAAAAACGGCGTTTTTGTGCCGTTAAAGTGGGCATCGATGTGAAAATACATTGTGGAATTCGATTGTGTCACACAACAATTGGTGATTTGAGTAGGATTTTGTCCCGAAAACGCATATGCCGAAAATGTATCCAATGTCAAGAAGCAAAAACACAACGCTCGAGATTCTAAGTCAATTACAATGTTACATTGTCAATTGGTTCAATTTGAAAGTTGACCTATGCCGACCATTTTGATCGTCGATGACGAGCCAACTATCACAACTGCGCTCGATCACTATTTTAGGCAAGAGGGGTATCGCACGCTGATTGCCAACACAGGACAAGCCGCCCTCGACAAATTGGTTAATGCCCCCAGACCTGATCATTCTTAATCTTCATTCTCCAAAATAACCCTGTCTGACAACAATAGCATTCACTTCAAAGCCTTGCAACTTCTTTGCAAGGCTTTTTTGCCACATCGTTTAAGCATAGCACCACTCATTCGGAAACTGTGACACAACTGTGACACAACTGACACATTGCTGTGACACAGAAATCTTACAATATCCATAATTACAAACCTTCCCTCAACTTAATGGAGAAACACGATGCTAAAAGTTTTCAACGACAAGACAAATCTGAATACTATGAGGGTATTCATCATAATGAGTGTATTTGCAGTCGCATGGCTCCTTCTAACATTTCGTGCAGATGCATGGACAACAAGTGTAAGCTATGCGGGTGGCAATCAAACATGGGATGCTGATCATGGATTTCATCGGGCGCAGGTAGAGTGGAATAATGGCTCACGATATATTCGAGCGGGTGATGATTATGTTCGCTGGAATACATATCAAGGCAATGGTTCTGGTCATCCTGCAATGGTATATCATGCCTTTGCAACCAACTCCAATAATTGTGGCAACATACGTGTCGGACTGATTGGATGGTCATGGTCGAATCTACCACAATATCGCTTTACAACGAAGCGCACTTGCTGGTCCGGAGATGACAATGAGTGGAGAGCCCATATTGATGGAACAATAGCGACTGGGACAAACTACTACTTCCAACACTTATTCAAAGACACAAATAATAATGTTGGCACGGGTGAAATCACGGTGGACAGTTACTGGATCAATTGGGGAGGAACACCTTCGTATCATGGGAAGATCTGTGTTAACTCCAGTAACGTATACGCCCCAGGCGCAAACGGCTGTTAATGTTGCCAACTATAAATGGAGATCAAAATGAATAAAGTAACAATGAAGAAAAATCTCACGTTGTATGTCAGTGGCATTCTCGTCATCGTCGGACTACTTGCTGCACTGTTTGTAACGAGCTCTGTTCTATCCAGCCCTGTTATCGATGAAACAATCGTTGCGGAACAATATGAAGCAGACAACAGCATCTACTTTGGTGTGGGAATCGATAATGCGTATGAAGAGGCGGTGGCTCGTATTGACTACGCTCGTGACTCAGTTGAGGCTATCGAAAGCTATGTCGAATTCAACCAACAGCAGATCGAAAAGCTATCCGAATTAAACGTTACTACCATTGCCACGGAAGTCACCTTTGCCCATCCACTTAATGAAGATAGCTTTGTCAATTTTGTTGAGCAATATGGGCTAGATGTAAACAGCTACACAATGTACGCTGTCAGTGGGGAGAACGATATTCCGCTCAATGGCGACATTCATACGATTTATGGTGCGCCAGCCGATGGTAATTTGATTCCAGGTGACATGTTTGATATGACATTGGAGGGTGTTGCTGAGAGTGCTGCCAAAGAGATTCGCTTTGTTGGTTGGGTTTCGCTCAACGTAAACGCGACCGGTGAACAAATTCAAAGCATGAGTGCCGATAGTGACGTGTTCTTAGTTGATGTAACGACGCTCATCGTCGAAAGCATGTTGACAGCCGATAATCTCATCAATGCCGACGTATCATGGTTAATGAGACGCAAAGTTTTAGCAGATGGCTTCGCTGAGGTTCATCGGCCGCAACTGGCTTACTCTCTCGCAGAATTAGGCATTCTCGATCTTCGTTCTCCACAATAACCCTGTCGAATAACAATTGCGTTCACTTCAAAGCCTTGCAAGCTCTTTGCAAGGCTTTTTTGCCACATCGTTTAAGCATAGCACCGCTCACTCAAAACTTGTGACACAACTGTGACACAGTTGACACATTGCTGTGACATTCGTTCAATAAACTTAGGTTGAAGCTAACATTTCAGCACATTGAGCGTTGAAAACAACAACATAGTCTAGGAGCTATTAATGTTCACAACAACTATTATTCGCAAAATCCCTTTATTATTTCTGGGGTTGATCCTTATAGGGTCAGTATTTTTTGTCAACCACGTAAATGGTGTCAAATCTGTAAAGGCAGAGGTGTCAACTGAAGTTGATCAGGAGTTTCTTTTAACTTTGGTCAGCAACTATCTGTATAAACCCATCGAGTATGGTGATGATACCATTATGCAACAAATCTGGGCTTTGTCTGAAAATGATGAGCGCGAATTCCTTCATATGCTCGCTATCTTAGGTCATATATCAGAGGATTATGCACTACAAATCAAATCACCTAGCGCACTTGAAGAACCTTTGAGCAGTGAAGATGCAGTCTCTTCCTTTGAAAATGCAATTACGCGAGATGACCATTATTTGCTAGTGGAAGACGTCATTACTGACGTTTTCTCTGGTGAACAGAAGCAATCTGCTAACCTCTCTGGTACACAGCTAGTATATTATGAGATTGCGTATCAAAAACTACAGGAATTAGTAGAAGCACCTACCGTAGAAGAGCTTTTGTCTAACGGAGAGATTACTTTAGCTGAATCAATCTTAGATGCATACGGTAAGTACAATCTTCCATTGTTTGCAGTAGCAGAAGACGTAGAGTTGTTCAAAAGCGATCTTGAGACAATTGAAAAAGAACGGTCACAACAAGGGTCGCTGATTGAACCGTCTACCAGAGCATCATGCTTGGGAGGATATGTATCATGCAATGAGTTTGTACAGAACGACTTTCCCGAAATATATAAGCGTCCCAGTAATACAGGAGCATATGAGGACGGCTCCATAAATGGTTGGTATGTTAACCAAGGGCTGACAGAGAAAGTTGGTGGAGGATGTGAATGGCAACGTTGCGATCAAGCTGTCGCTTTCCTTCCAACGTCACGGTATGGTAATCCAGCTAGTTCACCGTTCCGTGGGGTATATCTTGACGGACGAACGCCAGCTGGAAACTGTGTAGTAAACTATGCAGGAGTTAATCAATCTGAACCATTTCCAGCCGATCGTGATCCACATGGACCAAACCAGCATGTAAAGCAAGTACTCATTGGAGGGGGAACGTCTGCTAGCTGCGGTCTCTATAATGGGAATGGGAATGATTTAGCTGCTGCATTGAAAATTGTGTGGCTCAATTATTAATCTTGTTTTGATTCTAGAATAGTTAGTTGTCGTTGCTTATCTTCTTGCATAAATAAGGAAGATAAGCACGTTTTTCTATGAAAAAAAAGTTTTCTCCATTCCATCACATAGTATTTGTAGCGTGGTTATCTTGTTTGTTATCACTCCTGCTATTACGTCCTTGTTTTTATTTTATTGGAGACCGTTTTTGCACAAGGAGTCCGTTGCTAAATGCAGTTCGATCAATATGGGTTGAGATAGGGGATACGCTTCCCAGCTATATCGCTCTCGGTATGCTGTTTGTTGTACCTCAAATCATTGTACTATGGCGTTTGAGCAAGCACTTCTCAACTTACCCAAAGGCTATCTACCGTGGAATTGTTGCCATTTTAATCGTATGGCCGTTGCTATTCATCGCCATTACGCTACCTTCATACAACCTTTACAATATACCTTATGGCACAGATTTTACATCTGTAGCAGATGTAACTTGGATTACGGAACCAGCTAACACATACGAGAGCTACTTTAAGGAGCTGAGAAAACGGTCGCTCAGGCAGAGACAAGCCTGTCCCTATAATTTGTTGGGTTGGTCAGACGAAGATTTTTACTATCAAGCATCATGTCGTTGGGGAAGTTTGTATAAATTCACTCCGACGGCTGGTGTACAACCTGTGTCATCCATTCCCGATGAGTTACAGGGAGATCGGTTGCTTGTCGCGGATGAACCATCGGAATTTTTTGAGGGTAAGTTTGCCCGCTTGAACATGGGTTGGGAAAGATTCACCATAGGAACTTATCATGATGTAATCAAAATTGGTGAAGACGAACCAGATATTTTAGTTGTGCAAACCCAATCGCGGAATCAGACGGTTTTTGACTTGCATTTTATTGAAGCAACTTCTGATAAATGAGATGCTAATCCGATCTCTCCCTCTGCGTCACTAATTGGTTTATTCGCTAAATTCGTGAGTTAACTCGTTAGATTGACCGCGCCGCAAGCGACGCAAAACGTGGAAACTTGCAAAACAAACCACTAATGAACTTTCTATGAAAATCTTGCCAATTCACAAGAGGGAATCATTCACAATCGAAAAACAGCGTATGAAGCTAAATGGAATCAAACTGTTAATTCTGTTTGCAGTCTGCGTGACGCTGTTCTCTATCGCCACTGTGCCATTGCGTGTTGGAGGGCGCGTGCTGGGTGACGCGGCTCTGCTGATTTATGGAATCGTGATCGCCATCTGGATGATTGCATGGGTGATTGAGACGATTCACTCCAATGCAAATCGCACCGTCATTACAATTGTGACGTGGATGCCGCTCCTTGCGGCTCTCGTGTTTGGCTTCTCGCTTTTGCTGACAGGCTGGACTAAAAAAGTGGAATATGCCCCCTATCATTCGCTCGACACAGATTTGCTAAAGGCGGTGTGTTACATTTTTTCAGTGATGATTGTTATGACGGCATGGATAGGGGGGCAACAGCGAGCGATACCGATTTTTGCATTGATTCATGGTTCCCTTTATTTCGGCATGTATGGGATTCCGCACGCGCTTTTGTTTCCATCTTTTTAAGGCTGTATTCTCGGCCCACAACCTCATGTATTGGCAATCACAGGTTTGATTTACGTGCCTATTGTTGTCGCATTTGGAGCAGCAGGAATGCTATTTCTCTGGAATTATTTGCCAGATAATGGTGTGCAACTCGACATAGACCGCATTGTGCCGTCTGGTAGCTGGAACTGGCTGCGCGACTTAGCCATCATCTCTTTCTGGTTTACGCTCGCAATGTGCGTGTGGTTTCTATTTTTCCATACCAGAAAACTGTGACACAACTGTGACACAACCGACATATTGCTGTGACATTCGGTTGATATTATTTCATTCATAAACACATTAACTGAATGTTGCAAATATAAAAAAGTTGAGAATGTGAGTAAGTATTCACCTTCCAGCTTTTGGAGAAATCACATGGAAAATCACCCCTTCACACGAAAGACAACATTTCTGCTTTTAATGTTTACACTCATACTGGCATCTATAGTCACTGTTCCACGCCAGATTTCGGCCGCTGAGGTAGACGTTGAAGAGAGAAAATCACTGATGAATTTGGCGATCACATACTTATACTATCAAGGAGCATCAGAAGAAAATGTCGCCGTGATTAGCGAGATAGCTTCTCTAAACGGAGATAAGCCTCGCATATTATTGAGTTTCATCTACAAACTGAATGCATCAATTGACATGTATAAAAATAAAGAAGATCTCCCCTCTATCTTTGAAGAGGATGGCGCAACTGACGAGTCAAACTCTTCTAATGTATCTGCTTTTCCTGCTGAAAGGTTTTACAGCCTATTACTTTTGGCAGGTGAGGTAGCCTTTGAAGATGATAAACTTCTTGAAAAAGTCGAAATTTCAGAACATGAAACAGTCTTCGTTAAAACTATTGCCTCACAAATTGCTCCGATAGCAATTTCAGCAGATGTTTTTGATCATTTAAGCCAAGAGGAAGTTATTCGTATCAAGGCATTGTTGGAAACCATTGAAAAGCATAATCTCTCGCTTTTTAGTTGTGAGGGGGTAGATGAAACGTTTTTTGATGATCTTGAAGAAGCTCAGAAAACTATGACCTCTAACTCTACAAGATCATCCTGTGGTTGGTGGCAAACTCAATGCACATATTTCTACATCCCTGATCCAAACAACTTCTCCAACATTTATAGACGGCCTGGTCCAACCTATGCACCATATGGCACGGTTATTGGAACTACTAACGGTCAATATGTCTCAAACGGTATGAGTAATGAACCCAACGGTTGCGAGTCTGGTTCGCAGTGTGACATAGTAGTTAATTTTTATCGAACTAGCTTGGTGGGTCAACCATCAGGACAACCCTATCCAGGTCTCTATCTAGACCATAGAACGCCTGCTGGAAGCTGCATTGTTTCTAATACATCTTCTGGAACCCAATTAGCTGGTAGATTTTGGCACGATAACAATGGTGCACACGTTCACAGATTGTTAGTTGGTGGAGGATTAGCAGACTCATGTGGACTATATACATCAGGTTTAGCCAATGCCCTCAAGTTAGTTAGATTGGTTCCTTAGCGTTTCAACGACAAAGACTGTTAAAGCTATCGTGTTGATACGATAGCTTTATAGCAATAAAGTCTCTATGAAGAAGAATTGCGATTCAATATTTGCTTTCGATGTTATGGAGTCTACGATGTCCAAGCTGAAAAATACGAACGTTTTTCTCTTAATTGTTGGTCTTATCATCTTTTCCGTATCTATCCTTTTCGTAAAAAGTCGAATTACGACCCCTGCAATTAAGGTTAGCCTACGAACAGAAGGTTTTCAGCCTGATGAATTATCGGATGGTGAATTTGTAATCGAAAATCTCACAGATTGGCGTTTACGTGATTGTCATTTAACATGGGCAAGTTCAACTGATGACACCTCTCCTTTAGAGAATCCGCAAAATCCAACCACACATTATCCACACTTTTGGCCAGCAATGCCTTTTGCAATAGATGGGAATGAAACTGTCACGATCCCAGTTGGTCAGGTTAGACTGCCACCCAACTTTGGAAGCTATACGACGTACTATCAAGTTCGTTGTGTCGGTGGAATTGGAATTCGGCCGATTACACCTATTATCTCCAAGACGATTACAGCAAATCAATAAAAATGCTAAATTATTTTTTACCATTTAAGTCAGAGTTTCTGAAACACGTAGTGGTATTCCGTGGAAACAGCCTATTGAGTTAACCGCGTCAGGCATTTATGGAGATAATAGACGCCCCTTTGGATATACAGAAAACGCATACGAATGCGATAACGACCCAGATATTGACAAGGTTGTTAAATTCCATTTTTCTCCATCCATGACTGATCCAGACTCGTCAAGGGTTTGGTCTTCTAGCGGTACATATCAATGGAATGTTGCCTCAATGATAGCTTATTATCAGTGGCGTGATGGTGGAGTGAATGGAATGGGTAATACTGGTCAGAACACTGTAAAACTTTGTATTGGAAATGGACAGTGGGAAGTCGCTGGTTCATGGGCAGGAATTCACTCATCCTTAAATTTCAATCGATAATGCTTGATTTCACTCAGGAATTCCATTTGGTGATCTAATTGGAAACTTTTGGAGCCATCTATATTAGTTGGCTCCAAATTTTCGCTCATACCGGTTGCAGTATGTTTTACAAAAGCAATTTCCATTTACTGGTCATGCTAACATTGATCATGATCAGTCTGCTTACTGGCTGTAAGAGATATTATGAAACACCGCTTCAATCACTTGTCGACTCTCCTATATTTCTCAGCTACACCATGCTTTCAGAGTCTGAAGTAAAATATCAAGAAGAGGTTGGGGATAGTAAAATAATTATTTATAGCCATCCTTCTCCGACTAATGGTGAATGTTTGAGCATAGCTTACATTGCTCAGTTTAGTAAAGGGTGGAGAGCGCAGTCTGGCAGCACTTTAGGTTGTCAGAACAAAGGCAATACAGACAAGAAGCTTCAAATAAGTGGTCTTATTGGAGGCAATAGTGAAGAAATATCGATCGCATATGGCAAGTTAGCAAGTGATTTGAGATTAGCTAAAATAAATGTGGTTTGGTCGGATGGAGATATTACACAGGCCAAAATTCAAAATGGGATATTTATGAACTATCGTTTAGATAATATTCTTCCAAGTCAAATAGACTTGCTTGATGCAGAAAACTATATCTACTACTCCGTCTCATACTAGATGGGTAATTTGCCAAGAGTTGTGTCAACCTGCGCGACTTGGCGATCATGTCTTTTGGACTACGCTCGCAATGTGCGCCTGGTTTCTATTTTTCCACCCCGTTAGATATAATGAATAGGCTACTGACCCTATTGAAAGTTGTCTTATGCCGACCATTTTGATCGTCGATGACGAGCCAACCATCACAACCGCGCTTGACCACTATTTTAGACAAGAGGGCTATCACACGCTGATTGCCAACACAGGACAAGCCGCCCTCGACCTACCCCACACTTGATCATTCTCGATCTTTATTCCGAAATAGACCTGTCTGACAACAATAGCATTCACTTCAAAGCCTTGCAAAGAACTTGCAAGGCTTTTTTGCCACATCGTTTAAGCATAGCACCGCTCATTCATTCAGAAACTGTGACACAACTGTGACACAACTGACACATACCTGTGACATTCATCCTCTATCATCCTGTGTAGAAAGTCAAATTGTAAAACTTCTCAAAGTTTAGGCTCTCTTTTGAATTAGACTTTAGAGATTTAAAGCGTATTACATTTGTTAGTGTAAACAAAATAAATGTACTCACACTAGGAACGAAATGATGAAAAGAATTGCACAAAAAGTAGTTGTGGCAGCATTGCTTGTCGTCGGTATTATGGCAACAGCGTTGAGCGTATTTGCTAAAAATGAGGTGCTTATTGCTCAAACACCCATTGAAGAGATTCTCGCTAAACCTGTGGAAGCGTTGAACGATAGCGACTTAAAGTCATTTGTTATTTTAGCCCATCAAGAAGAAATCTCTGTTGCACAAGCTGAGAAATTCTTTCAAAAGATTGAAACTGAGTCTCAAGTTTTTGAACGGGTTTCAATTTTGGTTGCAGAGACAGGGGGAGTAGATATAGATGAGTGGCAGCGTGAACGTGCCAAATACAAGGCAATCAACGAAGGAAAAAATCCGACAGACTTAGATAACAAGCATTCAGATTATTCACGATATAGTAACAACCCATCTCTATGGAGGCAACCAATTGAAAATCGAGCAACATTCTGGTCTCATGAGCCATATGCGAGCTTCTATTATCGTGATGATCATTGTGAACATGATTTCTGGTATCAGCCAGACGAAGATTGGGTATTCTATTTTGAAATGAATTACAGTAGCAATCCAGATGGCTTACGCTGGACAACTGACAGCTCATGGGTCTATTCAGTTTTCCATGGGGCATATGGCGGCGACTTAAACTCTTTCGCTCACTCATTTAATCATGTAAAGATATGCATAGGAGGTTCAGCAGCTTCGGCAGCGGGCAAAGACCATATTAAAAATACCGTATTTCTTACGCCAAATAACTGAGTAAGTTGTATACAGTTTGAGATTTTAGCTTATGCAAAATAGTTGTTATTCAGAATAACGGCTATTTTGCACAACAAGAGAATGAAACAAAATCATAAGCACAAACAGTTGAAGCATTATCAATTTGAGCAATTAGGTTTCAGCTTGGCTACCTTTGGCAGTTATCTTTTTTTAGTAGTCTTGTTGCGACCACTTTTTCGTATCATCTTGCTGCCTTTTGAGTCACAAAATGCATTGCCGCCAGTTGGAAATTGGCAACGTGATGTTTATGAATTATTGGCAAACGGTGGAGCTGATGTGCTTTTGGGTGTACTTATTTTGTATTCTGGGTTATTGTATCTGAGCGTGCTGCGATGCGTAGAAGACATTTCCAAAGTGTCACTTATTTATATTATCTCAAATCTTTTAATGCCATTTTGGTTGCCTATTTGGCTTATGCCAGCCTTCCTAATTTCTGGATGGGGACATGAACTGATACAAGAGCCAGCGTATTGGCAACAATACACAGATTATCGAACACAGTGGATTCCTATATTTAGCTTCTGTGGGGGTGTTATTATTCTAAGTCAATTACAATGTTACATTGTCAATTGGTTCAATTTGAAAGTTGACCTATGCCGACCATTTTGATCGTCGATGACGAGCCAACTATCACAACTGCGCTCGATCACTATTTTAGGCAAGAGGGGTATCGCACGCTGATTGCCAACACAGGACGAGCAGCCCTCGACCTACCCCACACTTGATCATTCTCGATCTTTATTCCGAAATAGACCTGTCTGACAACAATTCACTCTAAAGCCTTGCAAGCTCTTTGCAAGGCTTTTTTGCCACATCGTTTAAGCATAGCACCGCTCATTCATTCAGAAACTGTGACACAACTGTGACACAACTGACACATTGCTGTGACATAAGGCTGTTATTCTCTACCTAAAGTTGAATTACACGGAGAACACTTATGAGAGATCAGATTGGAAAGAACATTAAAATGATCAGCGGTTTTATAGTATTACTACTTGTTGTATTAATCCTTTATCAAGGTGTCAGCGCCGCTGGTAATTGGGCAACATCTACAACTTGGCCTAACTCTCCCGATTGGGGCTATCAAAACTGGGAAAAACAAACCGATACAGTTATATGGAAACCCACTTTCATGTGGAGCGCAAATCCCATTCCAACAAATAATCGGAGAATAGAACTCGAATTCTATGATCCTGCTCATGATAACCATTGTAATCGGCTAGAGCCTTTTGATGTCATCGAAGCAGGTGGTGATTGGATTGATGGTTTTGATACCGATGACGAGTGTGACTGGGGGGAACACGAGCGTTTAACCTTTTGGTTAAAGGAAAGCAACATTAGCAGTAATGTCTATTATCAGGCACAAGCGCATGCAAATATCCTTTACACAGCTGGATACAATGGCGAAACTAATGCAAGTTGGACGTGTTGGGGATGTAGTGATCACTGGATGGGGAAGCAAATTTACACTTCTGGATACACGGATGGCGGTAGTAACCCATAATCATCAGAAAAAGCGTAAATGAAGATAAGCAAAGTAGCACGGAGGCTATTATGACAACACAAAACAAAAAGATCATGGCAATTGGAATTTTTCTTGCAACAATGATAGGGGCGTGGTTTGCTATCGGCCCTAGAGTTATGGCCGATGTATCAAACATGCGTTACTCAGAAAACAGCTTCGACTATTCGGTTGAAATTGACGAAAGTTTTGACACTGGCTCACAAAAATGGACAGACATCGGTATTCGGGTGCGAATCAAACCAGATTATCAACCCGATAATCCCTCTGCATTCTCGGAAGAATACCTCGCAGTAGCAGAGAAGCAGTTATCAATCTTGATACAAACAAAACAGCCAGATGCGTCGATTGATGCGCTTGTTCTATTCAATCGCCCTCTCTCTCTAGAAGAGGCAAATAGCATTTTGTATGCAATTAATGCAGAACTATTGCAAAGTGGGATTGTTGGATATGGAGCAGCGGACGGCATTCCGTTTGCGGCTTATCGAAGGGAATCAGGCTCGTTACTTACAAAAGATTTGGCGGCCCTAGCCGAGCTTTACAAAGGCTTTGAACCTGAAATCATTGTAGATGATGTGGCAAATACCCAACCCCCTTCGGACATTCGTGGTTATATGGGGATACGCCTCATTGTACCTGCTGCGAAACTAACTATGCTTAGTCAGCATGAATTTGTGCAGTTCGTCGATACCACGCCTCAGATCGTGCGAGATATGTTGGCGATGGACATCCATTGGCGAAACACTCCTATCAATTCAATGTCAATAGAAATGCCAGTATGGGCATATCCATGGGAATAGTTGGTGAGCCGTTTATAATCTGCCAATCTCAGGATGTGCATTTGAAAAATTGTATTTTCCCTAAACAACCCGCAGATTAAAGCGAATGGTCATCAAGTCGTTCGATTACGACTTGATGACCATTCCGCTTTAGAATGCACCTGAGGGATAATGATGGGGACATACGTCCATATGGACTTTATTGAAAGTTGACCTATGCTAACAATTCTGCTCGTTGATGACGAGCCAACTATCACAACTGCGCTCGATCACTATTTTAGGCAAGAGGGGTATCGCACGCTGATTGCCAACACAGGACAAGCAGCTCTTGACAGGTTAGTTGATACTCCAGACCTGATCATTCTCGATCTGATGCTGCCCGACATCGACGGTTATCGTGTTAGCCAAGCGGTGCGCGACTTACCCCATTACATTCCGATATTGATGTTGACGGCAAAAGACGGGGCGCAGAATCGCGTGATTGGTCTTGATTTGGGTGCGGATGCTTACTTCACAAAGCCATATGATCCACGAGAGCTACTGGCACAAGTGCGTGCGCTGTTGCGCTTGAGCGGCAAAACGCTATCGAAAAAGCTGACGTGCGGGGGGCTTGTTTTGTGGCCTGATGATGGGGTTGTGGAGTGCAATGGTGAACCAGTTGCGCTCACAAGCACAGAATTTGACCTGCTTTCTCTGTTTATGAGTCATCAGGGGCAGGTTTTCGGCCGACAAACAATCCTACGTCAAGTTTGGGGATATAATTCGGCCGAAGTCACCACCCGCACCATCGACACCCACATCCAGCGTCTGCGTGGCAAGATTGAGGTCAATCCGAAAGAACCGACGCTGCTCATGACCGTGCGCGGCTTTGGCTATCGCATGATTTGTCCCAGTTAGCTGCCATGCTCACTCTCCCACTTAAGCCTACTATTTACGCGCTCCTTGTGCTGGTCATGCTGCTAGGATGGCTCATTTGGCGTGCCGCACGTCGCCGCCCGCTCTTTGATAAGGAATTTCGCGCCGTTTGGAATTCGTCGCCTTATGGTGTGGTTTTGCTGTCATCGCTAAATCGACTGCTGTTTGAGAATCGGCAGGCACGCATGTTGCTCAATTTAGGCAATGAGGAGGCGCAAAACAGCGTCGGCATTCAGCTATTGTATGAACAAATCGAACGTCGTTCGGTCGCCCAACGCTTTAGCCTGTCGGTCGAATCGCAAACGCTCGACGTATGGACAGGGCGGTTTGGGTCACACCGGCTGTTGATTTTGCGTGATGTGAGCGCACAGCGACGGCAAGAAAACGAAGTACAGGCGCTTTGGACGACCATCGCTCATGAGTTACGCACACCGATGACATCGATGCTATCCCATTTGGAATTGGTGCGACGAGAGACAACTTCGGCCGAAATCAAAGCCGAATCGCTCGACGTTGTGCAGCAACAGGCTCTTCGATTGACCCATTTGGTGCAAAACAGCTTAGAACTCGGCCGACTCAGAGCAACGACACTGCAAGACAAACGCCTCGTTGACATGATTTTGGTGGCCGAAGAGGCGATTGCCGAGATGATTTTGCTGGCTGAACGGCAGGACAATCGGATCACGTTTGTATCTGATGAAGTTGCGCTCTATGTTTTTGGCGACGACGATAAGCTCAAACAGATGCTCGTCAACCTGCTTGACAATGCCCTCAAATACTGCTTGGCGGGAGATCATGTTACTGTGACGTTGCGTGAATCGGCCGAATCAATCCTCTGTACTGTCGCGGACACGGGAAATGGCATCGCCGCGCACCACCTTGCACGCATCACCGAGCAGTTTTACCGTGCCGACCGCCAACAGCCCGGCAGCGGTCTCGGACTTGCCATCGTCCAAGAAATCGTTCGTCAACACAATGGCATTCTCGAAATAGACAGCGAGACGACAGGCGAGCGCAAAGGGACGCGGGTCTCTATCACATTGCCAAAAGAAACAAAGTGACAAGAAAACTGAAGATCACACAGCATGAACAAACGCCTAATTCCCATCTTCCTAATCCTCATTGGCAGCCTCATTTACTGGCTGCTACCTATCAACGGGCGTGTGGCGTATTTGCCTGAAAGTGTCGATGGTGTGCAGGCATATCCGCGTGTGACATTTGAGACAAATGAAGCTGGCACAATTGTGACTGCGCGAGATGTGACAGCCTATACGCACGTTTTGTTGGAATCGGCCGAAACGACGCATTCACCAATCGATCACGGCGAACAAGACGAGACAGGCTTGTGGGTATGGCGTTGGCTGCTGCCCCCAGATGTCTCACTCGATACGCTGACGCTTTATCACAACTGCCCAACAGGGTGTCAACAGTGGACAACCCTACAAACGCAACCCACAGTTCTCGATGCGCCTGCCACCAATGCCCCAACAAAACTCGGTGTTGTTCTCGCCAATCGTGACCGTGATTGGCACGGCCGACAGGGATGGGATGTGGAAATCACCTATACTCAGCTTGCCGAAGAGGAATTTTGGGGTGTCGATGATTTGGCACATCGGGTTCGTATCGCCCACGAGAAAAATCTGCGTGTCTTGGTGCGGGTTGAATATGGACAAGGGCAAAGCATTCCACCAGCAGAAAATGAGGTTGCGCTCGATGAATACTTGCGCTTTTTGCAACGGCTAACCCGCGATGCGCGGCTGGCAAACGTCTATGGGTTTATCATTGGCAGCAACTTCAATACGGCAGGTGGCAATTCACAAGCACCCGAACAGATCGTTTCGGCCGAATGGTATGCACGTGTCTTCAACGGCTACGGCATCGACCCAACCCTCAGCAATAATGCTATCGAAGTGGCTCGTCGTGAAAATGCACAGGCACGCATCATCGTCGGCCCCATCAGCCCATGGAACACCGACCAAAATGGCGCAATCGTCAACGAGATCGACGCGCCTTGGCTCAATTACATGAATTCGCTTGTTCACTACATCAATCAAAGTGCCGTAATGAAGGCAACACAGGGCATTGCGGGGACAGCTCCCGATGGATTTGCGGTTCAGGCGTTTGGACGTGTCGGTGAATTGGGCGCGTTGGAGCCATTGGAACGGGTGAGTTCGGCCGAATTTCCCAATGCCCAAATGGGTTTTCGCATCTATGAAGATTGGCTCGCCATCATCAATCACTATGAGCAGACACGCGGCATGCCCGTCTACATCAACGCCACAAACACGCTTGACCCACTCGGCGGCAGCGTTCCGGCCGAAAACTACCCTGCTGGCTGGCTCACAAACGCCTATGCCGTCGTCAATGCCGAACCACAAATCGCGGCTCTCTGTTGGTTCATTGATGGGTTTGAACATGACGAACAATGGGCAATGTTCAGCCTGATCGAACCGCGTGGGGCATTGGCTGTTGCTGCATCCGAATTCGACACGCTCCTGCAAGAAACTCAAAAGTAATGTCAGTGACCATTGCATCGAGTCGCTATCGGTGACGAAGTAGGGGTTGATGTAGCCGCGATCAAACTCCATCTATTCCACGCCAAGTGATAGGATGAGGGGGTCGGCTAGGCGAGTGGTTGTTTGAGGATCGTAGAGACCGATAGCGAGATGGGTGGCGTTTTCGGGAAGTGCGTGAGAGATGGTGTCCGTGATGATTTCGGCCGACATCCACCCCGTCGTCGCCCTGCCCGGCACTGCATCATCTTGCGCCAAAATCATGCCATCCGCATCGAGATAATGGACAAACCGCTTGTAACCGGTCACGAATTCGCGCTGCGCTTGCCAATAAAGTGTGAGTGTTTCGGCCGATAAATCATAACCTAGCAGCGTCACGGCATCATCGAAAGTGGTATTGACGCTGTGCTGCATGGGCGGGATGTCAAATGAGCGATTTGGCGCGGTGACGTTGAGCAGTCCACGTAACGAAATGTTTGTCTCGCCGATGGCGACAGAGAGCGTGTAGTTGCCAGAGGCAAGCGGTTCACCCTGCTGATCGGTTGGCGGCACGCGGAACGTTTGTGGATCGCGCCAACGTTCTGCCTCACGCATGGCGGTCAAAGGAAATTCAGGGTTTAGAGGGTGAAATGGCTGTGCGGCGACTAAATTTCCTGCCTCATCCCGTAGTTCAAATTGGGTTGGTTGTTGCTGGGGGGCGATGCTGACGGCTCCCCAAAATAGGGTAATTGGGATGGTGTCCCCAACCTGAGCGGAGGGGAGCGAACCTTCCATATCTAGGGCGATTTCGGCCGATTGCCCCAACCACTCGCGCAAGCTAAAAAAGTTGAGCTCGCCCCGTTCAAGTACAACTGTGCCAAGATCAATGTGATTTCCCACAGGCTGTCCTGCGGCGTTGAGAACGTTGAGGCGTGCGCCCGTCTGGTCATTGAGAACAAACAAGCGCAGCGCGTATGTGCCGGGCGGAGTCAGTTCGAGCGGCAAAAGCTTATGTGAGTCAAGCGCATACTCATTGGGTTGCCAGCGATTTATTGGAAAATTGGCGGGACGATACTGATCGCTCTGCCCAAAGAATCGGCCTTGTTCGTCGACGAGGTGGATAGAAATCGCGGGATTGAACGCGATAGGTGTTGCGGCTTGCAGATAGAGCGTGAGGGGGATTGGCTGATCGGTGGGGATGGGTGACGATGGAAGATCATAAGCTCGCAGAATGAGCGCATCTTGGAAGTTGTGATCGGCCGAAAAATCCGCGTCACGCACCTCCCGTCCATCAAAACGCGGGTTATGCCAGAGGTTATTTGTATTATTGAGAATGACTGTTTTTGTGAGAGCTATCACAACTGCAACAAGAACAAAACCTCGATGACCTTTTATGACGGTTAGTGGTGATTGAATGTTTGTCGTTTTGATCCTTAGAGCCAGAACGATGGCAATAATTGCGGAGAGGAGCGAAATGATTTCTGCCGTGCGGCGGATGGGTGTACTGCGCCAGTGAAGGCCGAGCGTGTGGGTTCCGGCGGGAATTTCGGCCGAGACCAGCCCGCGCTCGGCCGCTGGAAATAATGTTAAAGGGTCTCCGTCTAACGTCGCCTCCCATCCGAGAAAGTAAAATTGCTCATACTCTATCACCCAATCAAAACTGTGCGAAATCACAGCAGCCGTGCCGAGATAGTGCATCGTCTCCTCGATTTGGGCATCAGATGTGGTTGTGAGGCGGCGATTGGTTGGGGGCGGAATTGTTTTGACTGCGGTGGGCAGATAGTCGGCCGAAGAAGTTGTCCCCAATGCGCCCGTCGCCAACTCATATTGGATGGAGCCGGCGGCCGATAAATCAAGCGGTCTCTGCAAACGGGCTGGAAAGAGCCAGAATAAGCCATATAACAGAATAGGTGCCAACATGATGTTCGCGCGGCTAGGGGAAAGGGTTGTGAATAGACCACCAGCGAGAATGGCTAGAAGTAGCGAGATGATGCCGAGCAGTCGCCATGGGAATTGGATGAATGAGACGAGGGGGAGGGTTTCCCAAACAGGTTGTGCGAGTGGCAACGTTATGAGAGTCAAAGCGATGGCCAGTGAGAGCAGTAGAATGGATTCTCGCCTGCGCGGAAATGATCGCGTTGAGAAACACGCAAGAATAGATGCAGGCAAACTAATTCCGAAAGAGATTGTCGGGTTGACTTGGGTGGAATCGGCCGATTGTGGCAGCGCAAATAGCGTGCTGAGGGTTAGGAAGTGATTGCGGAAGTCGAGGGCGGGGTCTTGGGTTAGGCGGCCGATTTGCACCAAGTTTTGCTCAAGCAATGCCGGTAGCCAAAAAAAGGTTGCCAAGCCAAGACCACACAAGGCTGAACTGACGACGAGAATGAAAACGGAGACGCGGTTGCGAAACGTTGCAACCACATAAATAACGAGCATTGGCGCAGCGATCAGGGCTGAGATGTTGTGAATAAGAAGCAGGCCAGCGACAGAGAGTGTGGTGAGCAGCCAATTGCGACGGGTTGGGTTTCGAATAAGCGCATCGACGCTGCAAAAATTGGCTGCTATGAAGGCAATCCCCCACGCTTCGGCATACGCGCCGCGTTCATGCACGTTGTAGAGAATGTAGGGCGAGTAAACGGCTATGGCAGAGGAAAGAAGCGCAGCGATTCTGTTTTGCCAGACACGCTCTGACCATTTGTAAACGGTGAACCCCGTCAAACAAATCGCCAGAATGTAAGAGATGCGAATGGCTGTTTGTGGTGAACTGATCCACGTAAACGGCAAGGCAACATAATAACTCAATGGCGCATAATAGTTGAAGAGTGGAAAGCCATATCCGAGTGCCAAGTCAGGCAGCCAACGTGGGTAAAAATCACCATTCACAACAGCACGTTGCAGATGTGCCAACCGATAGACATGTAAAACGCCATCGCCACGCCATGGGAGATGACCGCGCAGAAGCGGCAAGCACGCGGTCAGCCAAATAGCAATCAGTCTGAAGGTCGTCTGCAAACGGTGGTGCATGGTTGAATTCTAACCTCATCCGCTAAAATTGGGGCAATGTCTAAGCGTCAGTTGGTTTTAGTTGTGATTTTGTTGGCGGCATTTTGGCTGCGCGTACATCGGTTGGTGGAGTTGCCACCCGGCTTGCACTATGACGAGGCGGCAAATGGGACGCTAGCGGCCGGCATTGCGTTTGATGGGTATCGGCCGATTTTCATCACCAGCTACACGGGCAAAGAAGTTCTCTTTTTCTACGCGGCCGCCAGCATCATGCGACTGATCGGTGAGTCAATCTTCTCGCTGCGCCTAACGAGCGCATTTGCGGGAACTTTGACCGTCGCCGCCGTTTATTGGCTCGGCCGCGAAATCGAAAAAAAGAACCGAGTCCTTGTTTCCTCGCTCGGCCTCATCACGGCCGCGCTCCTCGCCATCAGCTTCCCACATCTCATTTTCAGCCGTATGGGATTTCGCGCCATCATGCAGCCGCTTTTGCAGACGGTGACAGTCGCGGCATTCTTGAGAGGGATGAACGACTCTCGATATAACAACAGATGGCTTATTTTTTCGGGCATTGCATTGGGATTGACCGCTTATACTTATTTGGCAGCACGCTTGTTTCCGCTTTTGTTGGGTGTTTTGTTTTTACCATTATTGCGAAAATGGTGGCGGCCGATTGGGATCACCGTTGGCATTGCGGCAATTGTGCTGGCTCCATTGGGGTTGTTTTGGAGCAGCCACCCAGAAACATTTTGGGTGCGTATCGGGCAGGTCGCAGGTGAATATACGTTTGCAGACTATGTAAATAGCTATTGGCGCAGTTTGTCGATGGTGATATGGCAAGGGGATCCGTACATGCGGTTTAATGTGCCGGGTCGGCCGATATTCCCCCCCTATCTCGCCCCACTTTTCCTAATCGGCACGCTCCAACTGATCTGGCAAACGATCAAGGCACAGACAAGTGAACAACGTGCGCTTGCTCTTTTTATTCTCACCACGCCTCTCATCATGATTTTGCCAACCGCGCTCGCACTTGACGAAATCGTGCCTAGCAATCTACGGGCGATTGGCCTGTTTCCGTTTATTTTGTTTCCAATTGGATTTGCATCGGTGTCGCTCAAAAAGTGGCTATTCAGCTTTTCAGAAATGATGAGCTTGAGGCAGGCAGCCATCTTATTCGCCGTCTACTGCCTACTGTTCACTATCTCCTTCCGCACCTATTTTACAAATTGGGGAACACGCACCGACAATTTTTACGAATCAGATGGCGATCTCGTCGCGTTAGCCGCATTTATCGACAGCCGCGATGAGCCAATTTACGTCTCGTCGCTGCACTATCAGCATCCGACGTTAGCTTTTACGAGTGAGCGATATGATGAGATCAAGTGGGTGCTTGAGAGCGATGCTATCGTGATACCATCGCATGAAGCGCTGATTGCCTATCCGCATAGCAGCCCCGCCCCATCGCACATGGCATCTGGGCAGCCCATCGCGCACGCTGCCACGACCGATGGCGCTCCGCTTTACACGGTTTATCGTTTGAACGAGATCGCCGCCTTTCCCGTAGCTGTGCCATTAACTGCCAATTTTAGCGACGTGATTCGTCTCAACGGCTACACATTTTTGGATGCAGAAACATCAACACCGACTGTGCGGCTATTTTGGCAAGTCATTGGCAAACCGTCGCAGGATTACACGCCATTTGTGCATATTTTGGATGAGACGGGCTATCGTTGGGCGCAAGCAGAAGCAAATGCGTACCCTTCAGCACAGTGGGAAGTTGGAGAGGTGATTGTGCAAGATGTCACGTTTGACCTGCCCGCCGGAATGCCAAACGCACAGTTTAATTTGGAGATCGGGCTGTTTGCGGGGATAGAGCGATTGCCGTTGGTCAATAAAGAGGGGCAGTTTGCGGGAAGTGTTTTGCAGGTTGAGGATGTGCTGCTTGCGGGCAATCGCGGAACGGTTGTTGAGGTCGGGACTCCAGTTGTAGATGGTCTCATGTTGGCTGACAGTCAGGTTGGGACAAAGGAGATTGAAGCGGGAACGAGGCTGCCTCTGACGATTATTTGGTCGGCCGACACCCCCCTCCCAGACCTCAACTATCAAATCACGCTTGGAAACACAACGATCTATCAGGGTCAGCCCGCGCGCGGTCAATCTCCGTTTGCATCGTGGCAAACACCGCGCATGACAATCGACCGCATTGACCCGCTGATCTCGGCCGATTTCGCCACTGGGCAACGACCACTTCAACTAACTGTCTATCGCGGTGATGAGAGCGTTTTTACGATTGAGCTAGATGAAGTCACAGTGTTGTCGACTGTGCGTGAATTTGAGCAGCCGGGCTTTGAGATTTCGGCCGATGCCATGTTCGGCGAAAATATCCGTCTCACTGGTTATACCATCACGGCCGATACCATTCGTCTCGTTTGGCAAGCCATCGCCCCACCCCAGAATGACTACACTGCCTTTGTTCACATTCTCAACCCAGATGGAACTTGCTGCGTCTGGCAACTCGACCGCATTCCGCGCGGCGATTATGCAACGGCACGCTGGGTTGCCGGCGAGTATATCGTCGATGAGTATGTAACTGAAGGAACGGGGCTAATTGAGATCGGACTTTACGACCCGAAAACGGGGGTGCGGCTGTTGGTGCAGTCAAGTGACGCACCAACTCGTGACTTTTATTATCTTGATTTTGTTCCCGAATAATTTCAGGTATGGATGTCTATCAACGTGACTTTACACATCCTCAAAAAATTCGGGCGGCTTTGAGCCAATAAATTTCAGCACTTTTTCAATGTCATAGCCACACTGTTCGATTACGCCCAGAATATCGATCAAAACCAAGTTCTCTGCCAACTTACGTTCGCCCGTCTCTTCGTTTACCTCAACGCGCCAAAAATCCATGTAACGCATTCGGATTTTCTTTCCACTTGCTTTCAATCCGAGCCAATCTTTCGCAAACGTTGTGTCCTGAAAACCTGTCCCGGCAACCCAATCCCCTTCTGCAATTCGCACAATATCAGTCGCATTTTTGTCTGGAAACGCTTTAATAAACGGTGCGCGATAGACGTTTTCAAACTCGTCAATGCCATTCATCGTCCCAACCCCAGCGGGGCCTTCCCAGACCATATCTTCCTTCCAATACTTTTGCATCAGGCCAAGCACGTTCTCGTTTAGCCCCAATACCATTCAAATAAGAGAAACAGCGTCACGAAAGGAAGAGCGAGGCTGAG